>CAYYPL010000006.1:45411-114471 GCA_964473555.1 uncultured Chitinophagales bacterium | reverse complement strand
GACCATTTTCCGGCGCCGTAGAAGAAAAAGACTACGAGCAGAGCGAGGGTCAGGATGGCAAATTCGAGATTGGTATCGAGGCCGAACAGAACATCCTTTCCTGATAGAAAGAATATCGCTCCGATGAAAATCGGTAGCTGAAACAGGATTGCCAGTCGCGTCAGGAGTCCGATCATGATAAGGATTCCTCCTACGATATGGACCGTTATGACATAGTGTGAAGTGACGAATCCGGATACGAAAAAGACTTCATCCACCCGATTGTACACCTCGCCTACATTCATGGCGAACCAAACGCCCCGAAACAGAATCAGCGCTCCGAGGAAAATCCGTAGTGCTTCAATCCAGTAATGCCGGGTTTCGACCAGCATTTCGTTCATGGAATTATACCTGGAAACTAACATGGTTACCTCCGTAGTATTAAAGAAAGAACAGTTTGTATCCAGATTCCAATGTATTGAAAATCTGCTTCTTAGGGTATGCTGGAGGTCGAAATTGATTGGATTTGGGAAGAGGTTGATAAAATTGGCCAATTGGCCAGCGGGCAAATAGGCAATCGAACAAGCAGATTCTAATTTTCCCATTATTAATAGGGAGCTTTAGATTATTTAACGATTTAATAAATAGTGAATATGTAGTTTACAAAATTGGTAAACATGTATATATTCTTGGATGTATATCGAAGAAATCAGAAACAGAATTCAACACGATGTTTATGTTGCTGAGGTACAACAGGTTGAGTTGGAAACTCTTTCTGGTGGGGAATTCTTTTTTGACTGGAGTCAGGAGCAAAACTATACGGTTCTAAAACTGTGCCGTACTGATTCTGGGGAAATCCTGGGTTTAGCGTCGGTGGAGGTGTTTCAAACGGAATGGATATACAAAATCAGGCTTCTTTCAGTTTCGAAACATAATCTTGGTAGGCATAAGAAGTATGATCGGATAATTGGAAACTTGATCACACATGTAAGTAGTCTAGCGATTGAAGATTTTGGTGAAAAAGCATGTGTAATAGTGGTTCCAAAGACAGTGCTATTGTCTCATTATGTTGAAAAATACCATTTCCTTCAGGTCGGCAGATTACTCTGTCTGACAATTTCAGAGATGTTCAAATTAATCGAGGAGTATGATCATGACTAAGCGTAAAAAGACTGGACTTTTAGACCCTGAATTTGGGGTTTCATCACAAAATTTTGAGCATCTGAATCTGGTTTCTGAGGCAGTTGAGCTAATGCAATATCGTGTCAATCAAATGAAGAAACTCACGGATGCAGACATCCGAAAAGCTCGACTACTTCAATTGAAATACAAGATGAATAGCTATCTAAAAGATCAGTCTTATGAATCAGAAGCCAGGTTTTCTGAGTTTTTGGAGATCTATGTCGATGTTCTGTATAAGAAGCGACTAGACTTTGCAATGGAAGTGGGGATATCTGGAGTAGTTCTGAGCCAGTTTATCAATGGGCATAGAGAACCAAATATGGAGTTTGTATCAAAATTGACCATACACGCTCTGAACACATATAAATCTGTGGGGAGTTTCTCCGCAGCGTTGTGGTTTGAAGTCTTCTATAAAGATAAACTTCATGAAGCTGTGCATCAGTTTAATGAGAAATCTGTGGACTGGGATGAGCGGGGAGCGGTTTAAAGATGTATCAGCGTTGAAGCGATGGCGTCTCGGAGTTTGGGTGATACCTGGACCTCGTCGGCAAAGGATTTCCATTTTTTTATCATGCTATTGATTTCATCAATGGTGTCATCGGCCTTTTTGTGTTTTATGGATTTCCCTATGATCAGCAGGTCATCTTTGGTGATGTTTGATCTTTTCCCATTGATGCTTAACGCATGTTGGCTGACCCATTTGTGTTTTGGTTGATACGCATGGCATACGTCATAGGCCGGCGACAATTCCCATTTTCCATCTTTCTTTAATCGGAAGGCAAAGTTTTTGGTGTGGTCGTCGCAGTTGCGAGCCAAGACATTGAAAACCATTCTTCTGAACATTTGCTCCGCCTCGGGATAAGGGAGCCTGAGTTCACGCATAGTCTGAAAGAGTTGTTCATAACTGAAACTAGTGACAAGGTTGTAGTCAAAGTGCTTAATGGCGCAGAACGTTTGGATATGATGTTTGGTGCTACCACCATCACGATCAAATCGTTTTGTCATGAAGTGGGCCCTACCGTTTTCTTCGAGTAATCTGGATGGCATCATGGTAATCCCACATGCGGTCGCCATGTTGTAGTAGGCTATCTCAACGCGTCCGTATCCCTGGCTTGAACCCAGTTGAATGTCACTCACTCCATCCAGTTTAATCAGCCAATGTTCATATCCTTTGGGTGCATTGGTTTGTCCGGATTTCACATCACCCGTCTTTTCGTTGAACGCGATGACGGCTTTGGGTCGTGCTCCACCAGCAGACGTTCCGATGCGGACAATTTCCTTAATTGCTTTTTCTTCATCCTCTTTTAAATTGGTGCCGAAAACTTCCTTTTTGTTGAGCATTTTGCTGGCTACCTCAACTAAACTATCAATTTCAACCGAAAAACTACGCTTGGTTTCTGTCATAATACTAGGTTCAAACTCAAGTGCACCCATTCCACGAGTTCCGATGAAACACAGAGTTTCCACTGGATTCATGCTGTTTTGAGGGCGACCTTGTTTCGCCAGCCACATATTGATCAGGTCGCTTCCATAGCGGTCGGGTAATGCATCGGCCAACAAGCCCGGCAAGCCCTTGAACGTGTCCTGTTCGGCCTGTGGTTTCTTACGTAATGCAGGAAAACTAAAACGGTTTGTAGCTGCTTTTAAGGGTATCTGTAGGGGTGACAAATCCCATCCCTTGTTTTTGAATGTAGAATCATATTCAAATGTCGCATATCCGGAAGCTGGATCCCAGGCGACTGCTCCGACCAACTGTCCCCATATTTTAACGAACGCTGTATTCATGCCTTACCAATCATATGTTTCGGATGAACTTGAGCTGGACTTCCTTGCTCTTTTTCTTCTGGCTTGCTCTTCTTTTGCCAGTTCAATCGGACTGATTGTTTTTCGAACCTCAAAGGCATTCATAACATGAAGCTGATCCAGAACACGTAGCACCTGAATAAGAGTAGCCAGGGTAACCGTTTCCCCTCTTTCCAAAAGGCTCAACGTAGATCGACTAATACCAGCTTCGTATGATAAAACTTCCTGTGTTTTGTTCTGCTCCAGGCGATGGTGGCGCACGAATTTACCAATGTAAGCTGTTAAAGCTTCATCGCTCATTGAATGCCAGTCTATGAATGAATAATCGTTCATTATGTATGTAATTATAAATATATGAATGAATAACGATACAATAAAATAAGTATTGTAATCAATGTCAATAAATATGCATAAATAGTTTTTATGTATGAAATATCAGTCTTAATTGTTTATAATAATACTTTATGAATGATAAGTCATACAAAATAATGTAGAAATTTTAACCATGTATCCAAATATGGGAGGTAATTGGTTCAAAAGGCAGATGGGTTAGTTGCCCAGCGGATTTCTTTCCCAACTACCAAAGCTAAGGAAAAAATCGGCTGGGAGCCCAAAGTGAGTTACAACGAAGATATGCAGAGGACTTTGGCGTGGTTGCAGAGGAAGTTCATGTAGCTAGTTGGGTACGTAGATAGTGACATCCAGTAGCTTAGGAAAGCTGGACTATGGCCTTCCAATAGTGATATCGTCCATGATTTCTTGATTAGAAATTGAACTTCTGCACTTAGTCTTCAAATACTGAGAGCGGTTGAGGATTAAACTGATTTTATCTTGGTTTCGTTTATTCTGTTTTTTCATTTTTGCGTGCTTTAATTGTTCGAATGAAAAGGTAGTATATCTTTAAATCAAATCAATATAAGTCAATATTTATGTTTAGGGCATTGGCTGATATCAATCCACTCCCCACTTCCTACTCCCCACTTCCTACTAAAACACCCATTTAACTCTTACGTACACCGCATTGGTGTGGCGGGTGTAGGTTTTGATGGTGCTTCCTCCGGAGAATTGGGCGAGGATGAGCAGGTCGAGGTTTTGGGCGAGGGAGTAGGTGAGTTGGGGGATGAAGATGTGTAGCGGATCGCTGATTCCACCGAGGTAGCCGAGCTGAAGGCCTAATAACGGATTCACGGTTTTGGCGATGTTTATGAATCCGGCGGACTCGGTGACGAAGAGGTCGGTAGCGGATGGCGGAGCTGAGAGTCCGGCGAGGCTGGATCCTCCGCCCTGATGACCACCGTTGTAAAGTAGCTCTACGGTGGTAAAGATGCCGCTGGAGAACATGTAGTCGGTTCCAATGCTTGCTGTAGCAAATGCGTCTCGGTCTGAGTCGGGAACGAAGACGCTGATCTCGCCTTTGAATCCCGCTGTACCCAGGTATCCGGACCATCCCGCGCCGCCCATCCAGTGGCGCTGATACCTTCCCGAGAGGAACTGCACGTCATACGTCCCCAGGCTGCCTCGATACATGGCGGCAAATACCGTTTCGGCATGGGATCGGACGGCTTTATAGGCGATTTCGAGGCTGGAAGCGTAGCTCCAGGAGTAGGCAATATGTATCGCATCGGTGCCTGGACGTTCTTCGTAGTCGAAGTCTAGGTAGGCGTAGGTGTTGAACAGGTCATTCGGATTCCAGACCATGGTTTTGCCCCAGTTCAGGCGTTGTCGTCCGGCAGTAGCACTCCAGTTTCCGCGCTCAAATCCGATGTGGAGCCGGTCGGATTGCAGGTTGAGTATGGCTCTTTTAGAGGCGAAGAGATTGGTGCTGAGGTCTTGGAATCCTGGGTCGGAGGCCAATACATCACCGTATCCCGGAAAGTTCTGTACGGTGTATCCATTGAATAATCGCAGTCGGATGTCGCCTTGAATCCGAACGGATTCGGACAGTCTGAAACTGTTTTCGAGCCGAGAATGGATGATGTTGTCGAATCGAAATTGGTCAATATTGTCTGTGAAACTGAGGGCTCCGAGTTCTTTTACGTATCCGCGGTAGGTCCAGAAATCGGGTTGTGCAAATGAAATTTGTACCTGAAATCCCATCCAAAGGGACAAAAAAGCCAGGGAAATGCCGGATTTGGGTAGTTTTGACTTCGAAACGACTCGCTTAAGGGCTTTTTGAGGTGTTTTTGGTGGAGAGTGCATCAGTATTGCTGTAGGAAGTGGGAAGTAGGGAGTGGGGAGTGGGGAGTGGGGAGTGGGGAGTGGGTAGTGGGTAGTGGGTAGTGGGTAGTGGGTAGTGGGAAGTGGGGAGTGGGTAGTGGGAAGTGGGGAGTGGGTAGTGGGTAGTGGGTAGTGGGTAGTGGGAAGTGGGGAGTGGGGAGTGGGGAGTGGGTAAAGCTGGCTGTTTAGGTGCGGAGGTCTTTGGAGACGGCGCCGTCTACCAGGGTAACTACGCGGAGGGCTCGTTCGACGACGCGCTGGTCGTGGGTGGAGAATACAAAGGTGATGCCGAGCTCCTGATTCATCCGGGACATGATGTCGAGCAGGTTGGTGGTCGAAGCGGAGTCGAGGTTGGCGGTGGGTTCATCGGCAAGTACCACGTCGGGTTTCGAGGCGAGGGCCCGGGCAACCGCAACGCGTTGTTGTTGTCCGCCGGAGAGTTCAGCGGGACGTTTGTCGATTTTGTCGCTGAGACCGACGGCTTCGAGCAGCTCAAGGCTTCGTTTGCGGAAGTCATTCTGCGAAACGCCCTGGATTTGCATGATGAACTCGATGTTTTCGCGGGCGGTGAGCACGGGAATAAGATTGTAGGACTGAAATACGAATCCGATGTGGTGCAGCCGGAAGTGGGTGCGCTGACGATCGGTGAGGCTGAACAGGTCGGTGTCGCTGATGCGGACTGTCCCGCCCGTAGGGGAGTCGAGGCCTCCGATGACGTTGAGCAGCGTGGTTTTTCCGGATCCCGATGGCCCCACGATGGCTGTGAACTCGCCCGAGTCGATGGTCAGATTCACTCCGTTGAGCGCCCGTACCGGGACACCCTCCGGATGATACACTTTGTCGAGATGATGGATTTCGATAAGCGACATGCATTCTCCTATAATTTGCGCATGGCTTCTACAGCCTGCAGTTTGAGCACTTTGACGGCCGGATACACCGCTGAAATCAGTGTGGCCACGAGCATAATCAGTGTCAGATTGATGAAGTAACTCAGGTGAAGCTCGGTGTAAATGATGGAGTCGAATCCGTACATTTCGAGCCCTTTTGAGAACATACTCAGATCGATTCCATGTTCGCCGTAGTAGTTGATGAATCCCCAGCTGAGCAGAAATCCGAACGGCGCGCCGACCATGGTCAGGAACAGGGTTTCGAGCATGATCATGGCAAAGGTTCGGGGTTTGTCGAGTCCGATGGCCTGAAGCATGCCGAGTTCGTGAGTGCGTTCGAGCACGGCCATGAGCATGGTATTGATGATGCTGAAGCACAACGCGATGATGATGATCACCACGATGGTGTACATCGAGACATCCATGTTGCTGTCGACGTACTGAAGCACGGGCGAGACTTCTCCCCAGGTGCGGACAGACAGTTTTCCACCCAGTACCGAGTCTATTTGCTGGGCATAGACTCCCGCTTTTGTGAAGTCATCGACCAGCACCACGATTTCGTGGGCAGCGTTGGGAACTCCGATGAGCCGCTGAAGGTCCGGAGCCTGAACCAGAATGCTTTGTTCGTTGTAGGCTGAATTCGGAGTTTTCAGGATTCCGATGACCCTAAACGCGCCGGCTGTGATGGTTCCGGAGGTGTCCTGGAAGGTCAGTACGATGCGGGATCGCAATTCTACCTGGAGCCGGTGCGCCAGCTCTTGTCCGATGATGACTGGATTCCGCACCTGGGTTTCGAAATAGTCTCCCTCCACGAGGTAATCATGAATCCGGGTGGTGGATTTTTCCTGGTCAGGATGTACGCCCTGGATCGAGACTCCGTAGTTGCCCGTGGCCGAAGAAGCCAAGCCATGTACCACGGTCCGGGGCGTTGCGACCTGAACGAATGGCAGTTGTCGGACGGAAGTGAGCACCGACATTTCGTTGTTTATAAAATATCCCGGCATAGACTCATCCACGTAACGTGGATCATTTATCTGTATGTGGCTGGTATAGTTGACCAGTTGGTCGCGGACGAATTGCAACGTCATGCCGTTGTAGAATGCCATCAGGAATATGCTCGACCAGGTCGCCAGGATCACCGAAATGATGACCACGCTGCTGCGGACTTTATTGCGCCACACGTTTTTCCAGCTGAGACGGATCAGGGCTAACAGTGACATATCAGCGCCTCATTGCGGTTATGGGTTGCATCCGGTTGAGGTGCCAGATGGGATACAGAGAGATGATCATGGTCAGGACGAAAACGATGGTCGCATGCAGCAGAAACAGGGATGGGTCCGTCGAGAATCTGAGGTAAGGCTCCATCCCAAATTGCAAAATGGTTTCGGCCATTTCGCCGGAAAAGTAGATTGGATTAAAATGAAACCAGAAGACGACCGGAAGGCTGAGTAGCATCCCGAGTCCGGCACCAAGTAGGGTGATCATAAACATTTCGATGACAAAAACGCTGGAAAGCGTTCCGCGCGGTGTGCCGATGGAAAGCAAAACACCAAATTCGAACCGACGTTCGGTGGTCATCATCAGTACCGTGCCCAGAATTCCGAATCCGACCACGAGATACAGGATGGCAAGTATCAGGAATGAGCTGGCATAGTCGACTTCGATGGCTTGAACGAGGTCGGGCATGAGCACGGGCCAACCATGTACAGCGAGTTCTGAAGGTACCATGTTTCGGATGCGTGACTGCATGGACTCAAGTTGGGCCGGGCGATCGAGTATGATTGACACTGAGGTGGCGAGTTCGGGCATGGCATATAGTTCACGGGCCTGGGCGATGGGCAGATACACGAGTCCCTTGTTGAGTTCGGGGAGTCCGAATCGGATGATGCCCTGGATGGGGAAGAGTCCGTTAGCGCTCATGCCCTGGTAGCCTTGTCCGAGAAGCACCAGCGAATCACCTACGGATACATTCAGAAACGTCGCCAGTCCCTCGGTGATGATTACAGCATGAGACGTATCGGAGGTGAAGTAGGTGCCGTCGACCAGTTTTGACTCGGGATCGCTGAGTACATACTCAAGTTCGGGATCGATTCCGATGACCATCGTGGCCCGGGATCGGTTTTGTCCGGCAGCGAGGGCGTACGCGTCGATACGAGGGATTGCCGCCGTGATTCCATCTGTGGCGTTGATCTGTGATAGCCAGGTAGTGTCGGCCGCGAAGCTGTTGTCGAGAGTGGGTTCATCGAGGTATTCGGGATGCTGAACTTGCAGGTGTCCCACGAAACTACCCACGGAGTTGTCGATCATCTGGTCGTAGGATCCATACTGCATCGATCCCATCACAATCGACAACATCACGGCCATCACGATCGACGAAGTCGTGATCAGGGTTCGGCGCCGGTTTCGACCGATGTTGCGCCAGGCCAGTTTCAGCAGCAGTTTCATTCCAGGCGTCTCATGTTTTGCACGGAGAAAAAGGATTCGGGGTTATTTACGTTGTACTTCAACGATTCGTAGACCAAAATGGTGCTTTGTCCGGGTTTGTCGATCGGAGCGATCTCCATTCGGGAGGGAAGTACGCGACCATCGAAGGTTTTGAGGTCGGAAGCGGTCATCACGGACACCAATTCGTCGAATTCGTCATAAAACTCGGTGCGCATCTGGTTGTAATGATTCTTGGTGATGAACGTTCGGACGCGTCCCCAGACCACGGCGGCGTCGGGTTTTGGAGTCATATCGATCACATAGACCTCGGCTCCGTTCAATTGTTCTGAGCGCACCAATGTATGGGTGTAGTCGTTCACAGCGGATGATTCCCGCACCAGATCATCGTTGGTAAAGTCCGATCCCATCCACGACTGCATCATCATGGATGGCGGCATTTTGACGGATCGGCCGATAGAGGGAACCCAGTTCCAGATTTCGTTCTGGCGTTTCAGGAATGCTGTGCCCTTGTCACGGGCCGGAGCTGTGATCAGAATCATGGAGAAGTCTGTCCCACGTGACCACGATTTCATGGAAACGGAGCGTGTCCAGTTGGGACGCACGATAAACATGGTGACTTCGGCGGTAGTGGATTCGCCGCGAAGATGGGCATCGGAGCGACGCATAATTTCGGTAGCATCTTGACTGAAGGCGGGAAGATAGAGGCAAGAGAGTAGTAGTAAAACAGTTGTGATACGCTTCATAAGATTTCCCTTTTAACATAAGATATAGAATTACGTGCACAGTACACAGTGCACAGTACACAGAACACAGTGCACAGAGCACAGTGCACAGTACACAGAACACAGTACACAGTGCACAGAGCACAGAAAACAGAAAACTGAAAACGGAAAACGGATTGGCGAACAAAGTTCACAAATGGCAGGTAGTGCAGGGGGGGCAGAGTGCAGGGGTCTACCTGAGGATCGAAGTAGGTAGGGCATCTGAAGCATGCAAAAGTTGCAAAAAGTGCAATGCAAATTTATGCAATTAATATAAAATATTTTGCATAATACATCTGCGTATACTAACTTCAGGCTCCTTCTTGAAGTGCAAAGAAGTACTTGTACCTGTACCTTTGAATGGTTCCATGCGACAAAAGCAAACACGTGGGCTTAGCCTCTTTTTAGTGGTTTTTCTAACTTTCTGGGTTTTGTATCCGAATGCCATTCGGGCTCAGGAGGATGGTCTTGTTGAGGTGGTCAGGGATGCAACAGGATGGAAGCTTCTGGTCGATTCGAAGCCTTTTTTTGTGTATGGTATGAACTGGGACTACATCCCGATAGGATCTACCTACCGTTATCGACTTTTCGAGCAGTCCCCTGATGTAATTAAAAAGGTGCTCGATCACGATATGCCGCTGTTAAGAGATGCCGGAGTGAACGCGATCAGGGTGTATACCGGCATCCAGCGAGAATGGATCGAGTATATATTCGACCATTATGGTATCTACACGATGTTAAATCACACATTTGGTCGTTATGGTCTGACTATCGACGGGCAGTGGATGGCACATACGGATTATAGTGATCTCAGAGTGGCAGACTTGTTATTGTCTGAAGTTGAAGGGATGGTTCGCGATTTTAAAGGGACTCGTGGATTATTGCTGTATCTGCTTGGCAACGAGAACAACTACGGACTCTTCTGGAGAGGCGCTGAAACCGAGAATATTCCGATAGAAGATCGTCAGTCTACCATTCAGGCAAGATATATGTATCGGTTGTTTAACCGCGGTGTGCAGGTTATTCAATCAATGGACACCACGCGTCCGGTGGGTATCGCGAATGGGGATCTGCAGTTTTTAGATATCATTGTGGAGGAGTTGACCGACATCGACCTGTTCGGAGCGAACGTGTACCGCGGTCCTACATTTACGGATTTGTATGATCGGGTTTCGGTCGAATTGGATAAACCGGTATTGCTTACTGAATTCGGAGCTGATGCTTACAACGTACGGTCACAACGTGAAGATCAACCATGTCAGGCTGAAATCTTAATGGATAACTGGCACGACATCTTCAGACACGCAGCCGGCATGGAAGGTTCAGGAAATTCGATTGGAGGTTTCACTTTTCAGTTTTCTGATGGGTGGTGGAAGTATAATCAGGAGAACGACCTGGACGTTCAGAACACTAACGCATCCTGGGCAAACGGGGGATACCGGTGTGATTATGTTTCGGGACAGAATAACATGAACGAAGAATGGTTTGGCGTTATGGCCAAGGGTCCGTTAGGTGCTGATGGAGTACATACACTGAGACCAAGAGCGGCCTATTTCATACTCAAAGAAATTCAACGATTTGATCCATACCATCCTGATACGGCTCAGGAGGATTTAAACCAGCATGTTCAATCAATTTCAATCGAAGCTGCAATCAGCATGGCGACAGAGTCAAATTAATCGGATTAACCTCTATAAACGGAATTAAAGTGGCATTAAAGATGGTGAGCATACAGGACGAAAATTGGTTCGAGATTTCCGACTACGATACCATGCGTCCTTTTTTTATGAGTATCGTCAGTGATTCGAATCACTGGATGTTCATTTCCAGTAATGGTGGTCTGACTGCCGGTAGGCGTAACAGTCGATTTGCATTGTTTCCTTATTACACGGATGACAAAATCACGGAAATGGCCGAGACTACGGGGTCAAAAACCATATTTCGGGTCGATACTGAAATTGGAGTAAGGGTCTGGGAACCGTTTTCGATACGATCTGCTGATCAGTTTGCAATTACCAGAAACCTGTATAAAAGTGTGTATGGCAACAAGATCCTTTTTGAAGAGATCAATCACGATTTAGACCTGGTCTTCAGATACCAATGGAATTCCAGTAACATTTACGGATTTGTCAGGAAAGCTGAATTAGATAATCAAGGTACGATGACTCGTTCTGTTTCACTGGTTGACGGGATACAGAATATCTTACCGTATGGCATTGATCCCGATTTACAGACGGCCACCAGTAATCTGGCGGATGCGTATAAACGGTCTGAGCTGATACCCGAAACAGGTCTTGGAATTTACTCGCTTTCTGCGCTCATCGTGGATAAAGCAGAACCCAGCGAGGCATTAAAAGCGAATGTGGTCTGGTCGGATGGATTGCCAGATCCTGTTTATCTTCTTTCTTCCTTACAGCTCGATAGGTTCCGTTCGGGACATTCCCTTCAGCCTGAGAATGACATCAAAGGAGAGAAAGGCGCTTATTTTCTGAACGCACAAGTGCGATGTGAGCCGTTTTCAACGATATCCTGGAGATTGATTGCAAATGTAAATCAAAATCACGCTCAGGTAGTTGCGCTCAATACGTTCATTGCCACCGAGTCTGACAAATCAGCGGTGGTCGAAAACGATATCCAGCTGGGGTCCGACAAACTCATCGGACTGGTTGCCAGTGCGGATGGACTTCGATACTCTTCAGATGAACTTCAGGATGCCAGACATTTTGCGAACGTCATGTTCAACATGATGCGAGGTGGGGTTTTTGATTTCAATTACCAACTTGAAAAGCCGGATGTAGAAAAATACCTGAATCACGCGAACAAGTCGGTTTTTCTGCGAAATCAGCGACTTTTGAATGATCTGCCGGACGTTTTCAGTCGGTTCGACCTGCAGGTCAGGCTCAAGCAATGTGATGATCCCGATTTATACCGACTTCTGGCTGAATATCTACCGCTGAAATTCAGTCGAAGACATGGCGATCCCAGTCGTCCGTGGAATCAGTTTTCGATCAACACCCAACATGAAGTTGACGGATCCAAAGTGCTGGACTATCAGGGGAACTGGCGGGACATTTTCCAAAACTGGGAAGCGCTGGTGCATTCCTATCCTGAGTTTATTGAAGGGATGATTTTCCGGTTTTTGAATGCAAGCACCTTTGATGGGTATAATCCCTATCGGATCACGAAAGATGGATTTGACTGGGAAACCATTGAACCCGATAATCCGTGGTCGTATATCGGTTATTGGGGAGATCATCAGGTGATTTATCTACTCAAATTCCTTGAGTTCTACTGGACTTACAATCCTGAATCCTTCTTGAAATTACTATCAACTTCATCGTTTGTGTACGCGAATGTGCCCTACAAGATCAGGCCTTACGCCGATATTTGTCGGGATCCCAAAAACACGATAGAATTTGATGAAAAACTGGATCATTTAGTTCGACAGCGTATCTCAGCGATGGGATCTGATGGTGCATTACTCCTGGATGAATCCGGAGCTCCGGTCCATGCGACTTTTGTGGAAAAGATTCTGGTACTGGTTTTGGCAAAGATATCGAATTTTATTCCGGAAGCTGGAATATGGATGAACACACAGCGTCCGGAGTGGAATGACGCCAACAATGCACTGGTTGGAAATGGCGTTTCGATGGTCACCTTGTATTATCTGAGACGTTTCGTCACATTTCTTGAAGAGGTGGTTTCCCAAACCGAGGATCAAGCATTCTACCTTTCAAAAGAGGTGTATGAGTTTTTGGATCGGGTTGTGACAACCTTTAAACTGGCGCCCATCCCAAACGGAGAAAGACTCAATGACGCAGACAGAAAGCGTATCACCGATCAGCTGGGTGAGGCTGGAAGTGCGTATCGTACCAACATCTATCACAAGGGATTTGAGGGTTCATTGGTACAAATCAGTTTACAGACGTTGCGCGATTTTATCACTGAAACTCTGGCACAGCTGGATCATACTATCCAGGTTAATCGCCGACCGGACGGACTGTACCACGCCTACAACATCATGAGCATGGATGTTAAAGGGGTACAGATTGAGAATCTGGATGAAATGCTGGAAGGTCAGGTAGCGGTATTGAGTTCGGGAGCCTTATCGGTGCAGGAATCCTTGGCACTGCTCAATGCGCTCAGATCCAGTGCATTATACAGGCCAGACCAGAACAGCTACATCTTGTATCCAAATCGACAGTTACCTGGATTTTTGCAAAAAAACACCATTCCCGAGTCGTTGATCCACACATCGAAGCTCCTGACTCAGTTGGTGGAGAACGGTGATTTCAGCCTGATTCAAAAGGATATCAAAGGCCACTATCACTTCAACGGAAATTTCCGGAATGTAGCGGATGTCTATCAGGTACTGGACACATTCAAACATCATAGCTTAACAGACATTATTGAAGCTGAACGTCCGCTGATTGGCTCAATTTTTGAACAGGTGTTCAACCATAAAGCGTTCACGGGCAGGTCTGGAACCTTCTATGCCTATGAAGGGCTTGGATCAATATACTGGCACATGGTCTCTAAACTACACCTTGCCGTGATGGAGGTGTGCCAGCGTGCCCGTCGCGAACATGCGGATGCATCCATTCAATCGGCACTCTTCAATCACTTTATTGAAATTGGAGCCGGAATTGGTGTACATAAAACTCCCAAACACTACGGAGCTTTCCCAACCGATCCCTACTCGCACACACCCTATCATAGGGGAGCTCAGCAACCTGGAATGACGGGTCAGGTCAAGGAAGATATTCTGGTGAACTGGGGTGAAATTGGTGTCAGGAAGCAGTCGGGTAGACTGGGATTTGTACCCGAGTTACTCCGTGAGGATTTGTTGACTGATGCCAATCGAACTGTTGTATTCAGGGATATCGCCGGTAGTCTGATTAGGATTGAGATACCACCTGAATCCCTGGCTTTCACCTGTTGTCAGGTACCGGTAATCTACACAAAGGGTAAGGTCGACCGGATTCACTTGAAGATGAATGATGGATCCGAAAAAGTAATCCAGGGGCTGTGGCTCGACACCGACACCAGTGAAAAGATCTTCAAACGGACAGGAGAACTAGTTCAGATCCAAATTGATATGACCCCTGCTCACTTTATAGTTTAATTCAAGAGAATCATGTTTCAACACCGTTACACGTTAATTTGTATACTCATTCTGGTAAGTATGGCTGCATGTACACCCACATCAAATTCGGATTTTTCCGCTATTTCAAAAACGGCAGAAGACGTTCTGGGTAATCCAGCGTACCGTGCGATATCGTATGGAGGGTATCGCGACACATCCAGATCCATTCAACCCACGGTTGATGAGCTCAAAGAGGACATGCTGATCCTTCATGCAATGGGGATTCGAATGGTCAGGACCTACAATGTGCATTATGACGAAGCTTCGAACCTGTTGAAAGCGATTCGTGAACTTCATCAGGAGTATGCAGATTTCGAATTGTATGTGATGCTTGGTGCCTGGATTGATGCAAAATATGCATTCTCGGATCAACCGGATCGAATTCGTGACGAAGATAGTGAACGCAATGCCTCTGAAATCGCCAGGGCGGTTGAACTGGTTCAACAATACCCGGAACTCGTTTTGGTCCTGGCAGTTGGAAATGAAGCCATGGTCCACTGGGCCTGGGAGTATCATGTGGAACCACAGATTATTTTGAATTGGGTGCGCCATTTGCAGGATCTAAAGCGGCAGGGACAGCTACCGAAATCGTTATGGATAACCAGCTCAGACAATTTTGCCGCATGGGGTGGAGGTGGAGCCGAGTATCACAAACCCGCATTAACGGAACTCATTCACGAAGTGGATTATATTTCCATGCATACGTATCCCATGCACGATACGCATTACAATCCAGATTTTTGGGGAGTCCGGAATCACGAACTGGGACTCACCGACCAGGAGAAAATCGATGCAGCCATGTATCGGGCCCGCGATTATGCGATCCAGCAATATGAGTCGGTCGTTGCCTACATAAAATCACATGGGGTAGATAAACCGGTCCATATCGGGGAATCGGGTTGGGCAACGGTATCGAATGAATTTTATGGTGCCGGGGGAGCCCAGGCTATCGATGAATACAAGGCGGGAATGTATCACCAGTTGATGCGTGAATGGACCGATGCAAACGGAATTTCTCTGTTTTATTTTCAGGCCTTTGATGAACCCTGGAAAGATGCGGCTAATCCGCTCGGTTCCGAGAACCATTTCGGACTCATAGACTTACAAGGTCGTGCCAAGTATGCGATCTGGGACCAGGTTGATGCCGGGGTGTTTGAGGGATTGACCCGAGGCGGGAATCCGATCATCACATCCTATGGAGGAAATCTTGATTCTTTGATGCTGGACGTGTTGGTACCACCCAGTCAAGCAGAAATTGATGCCAGAAGAGCAGGAAATGAACCTTAAATCAAGTACATTCTCACGTTTCAGTAGGTGATGGAATGGTACCTGTATGTGAACGATTGAATCATTGTAATCTGAGAAGTCAAATAGAAAGCCAGAATCATGTCAAAAATGGATGTAGCGACCAGTGACCGTGTTCCTTTTGTAGAAAAAGCAGCGTTTGGAGCCGGACATTTAGTAAACAACTTGTTACCCGGAGCACTTGGGGTGTTCTCCTTCTTTTTGCTGACAGCATTTGGAATGGATCCGTTTCTTGCGGGTTTACTGGGTGGACTTCCCCGCTTGTTTGATGCGTTGACGGATCCCATTATGGGATATATATCTGATAATACTGTTTCCAGGTATGGCCGTCGCCGTCCTTATATTTTTGTGGGTGCCATACTCACCGGGATGATGTTCATTGTTCTGTGGCAGCTGGATCCAGAAGCGACGCAAATGTACAATTTTTGGTATTTCCTGATTTTTTCCATGATATATATTGCGGCAAATACCATGTTTTCGGCTCCGTTGATCGGGTTGGGTTATGAAATGACCTTCGATTACAACGAACGAACCCGTTTGATGGGCTTTTCGCAGACCATTGGACAGATTGCCTGGATGGTGGTACCCTGGTTCTGGGTGATCATTGCGAATCCGGATCTGTTTGATACTCAGGCAGAAGGGGTTCATCAGCTGGCCGTTGTTGTGGGTGGACTATGTATTTTCTTGGGGGTGTTACCAGCCATATTCTGCAAAGAGATCGATCAGTCTGCTTTGACCAACCGTGCCGATCTGAATTTCAGGTCTATCTTTAAAAATCTGAAGGATCTGTTTCGGAACATGGTGCTTATTTCGAAGAATGAGCCTTTTTTGCGCTTGTGTGGGGCAACGTTCCTGGTGTTTAATGGATTTCAGATGGTAGCATCGTTCAGTTATTTTATCATCGTGTATTATATGTTTGCCGGCGACTTTGGGGCTGCAGGTAACTGGCCGGCCTGGTTTTCTTCATTAAGTGCTCTAGCAACTGCTTTTCTCATTATTCCGGTGATTACCTGGATGTCGACTCACTGGGGTAAACGCAATGCATTCGTTGTATCGACTCTCATTTCGATTGTGGGATATGCTCTGAAATGGTGGGGATTTAATCCGGAGAATCCATGGCTGATGTTTATACCGATTCCCTTGATGTTTTTTGGGATTGGCGGACTATTTACACTGATGTTAAGTATGACCGCGGATGTATGTGACCTGGATGAATTGAATAACGGTATGCCACGAAAGGAAGCCACTTTTGGGGCGATTTATTGGTGGATGGTTAAATTGGGACAGGGTATTGCTCTTGTGTTGGGTGGTTTGGTTCTGCAGCTGGTTGGTTTTGATCAGAATGCAACGATTCAGGCGGCAGATACGCTGACTCATCTACGTTTGGCTGATATTTTGATTCCCGCTGGAACGGCTCTTCTTGCAGTGTGGGTGATGTGGGGATATGATCTTGACGAGAACAGGGCGAATGAGATCAAGGCTGAGTTGGTGCGCAGACGTGGTGAATTATAACCGCTTTGCAGACAGTACTTCGCACCTGGTGAGTCAATTTTGGCACTGCAAGCTATTTTTTTGTACGTGTTTCGGGATGAGTTTTTTGTCGCTGAGTTATTACCGCTCCGCGGACGGTGCGTTGCACCTGATGAGTGATTGCTGGGGCAATCGGAGAGTATGGCTTCGCCATGGAGAATGGCGCTTCGCGCCGGAGAGTTTCGGAGCAAATTTCGGGATGAGTTTTTTGTTGCTGAGTTTTGCTTCGCAAAAATAGACGCCAAAAATCTTCGTCCCTCAACAAATCCACTCATCTCTCCTCCCTCCTCCCTCCTCTCTCCTCCCTCGTCAAACACTGTTCACTACTTAATTAACACCATAATCTTGGTTAATTGAAAACCGGTATCCGTGGTTATAGAGTATAGGTATAGTCCGGAGGCGAGATTTGTGGCGTTGAATGAGATGGTGTGTTTTCCCGCTGGATAGACCCGGTTAGAAATGGGTTCTGCAAGGATTCTCCCGGTCAGATCAAGAATTTGTAGTGTGATGGTACCCGAGTTTTGGAGTGAAAATGGGATTTGGGTGGTTGGATTGAACGGATTGGGGTAGTTTTGTCCGAGTTGAATGCTGTTAGGGAGTTCGGATTGAGCGAGTTCCGAGCTGGTAGGTGAGCTTCTGATAACCTTAGCCGCATCCTTTAGTGTTACGAAACGAACTTTAGTGCCATATTCGGCTCGAACAGAGTCAATGACTTCTGCGGCCCAGCGTATCACGATTCCATCCAGGTATCCGGCGCGGATGAATGGATCATGAAGGAGTAAGGTATAGATCCCATCTGATGGGCCTCGCTGACGAATTTCGCGCAGCACATTGGTTCGGTGAATCGCGTAATTCACCATGCTGATTTCCCATCCATAATCTCCGCTAGTACCCACATTCACGAAATGGTCTGAAGGTTTTTCGATAGAACCATATACCGTTATTGCATCAAAATGCTGGTCATTCAGCACCTGAAGGGTGGTTTGGTCGTAGGTGTGTCCAGGCGGTATGAACGTGGTGGGACGCATATCCAGGCTGTCGCTCAGGATTTTAAGTCCATCGGTGATCAGTTTGAGTTGTTGTTGATAGTCAAAAGGTCTTTTGTAGGTCGTACAATACATCTCATGGCTCGAATGTCCGCATCGCTGGCAAATATGTGTGTATCCGTGAAGCGCGACTTCGTGTCCGTGTTCAATCGCATACCTAAGGTCGCGAGTCATTTCGCCCTGATTCACATTCGGTTCGAGGAAGCGTTTGGGCATTACACCCCATGTCACTGGAACTCCTTTTTCATCGGCCATTTCCTGAAACGCACGAATACTGCTTGGCCGATACGTTGTATTTCGGGAAAGGATATCATCTACACGAATCACAAATAGTAGGGTGTCTGCTGAACCCGTGCCGGACTGCGCAGTTGTTGCATCGATGGGTAAAAAAGACAGGAGCCCCAGAAATAAGAGTAGGTAAAAACGCGCCATAACTTGAATGAAGATGATTTTGTGGATGAACTAGACACAGTATGCGAATAAAAAGTGTATTTTTGAACAACAATTTCTATGTATCTGAATTTACATCCAAATCCATGCGATATCTCGTTTTTGTCACGTTTTTGTGGGCATTTTCATTCAGTTTTATTGATGTGTATCTGGCTGGAAAAGTAGATGGTGACTTCGCAGTACTTACGCGAGTGGTCATTGCCGGGCTTATCTTTTTGCCGATGACCCGTTGGAATGGGATTCCGATGCAGCTCAAGGCCGGAACCGTATTGATGGGTGGACTTATGATCGGGATTACCTATTTGTGTCTATATCGATCTTTTTTGTATCTCACGGTACCGGAAGTGCTGTTGTTTACCGTAACAACGCCGTTGTATGTGTCGCTAATTGATGATGCCTTAAATCGCAAATTCTCTCCCGTTGCACTTTTTGCGGCATTCATCTCTGTTTTGGGTGCTGGATACATCCGGTACGACAACATTACAGACTCATACCTGACAGGATTTATCCTGATTCAGGTTGCGAATCTGGCGTTTGCGGCGGGTCAGGTGGGATATGCAAATCTTGTGAGGCGTTATCCGGTGGACGTACCTCAGCGAAATTTCTTTGGGTACTTTTTTTTGGGAGGATTAGTGGTTGCGGGTCCATCTTTTTTGATATTCGGGAATCCGGAGATGATGCCATCCACTCCGGTGCAGTGGGTGATATTGGCCTGGCTCGGAGCCGGGGCATCGGGTCTTGGGTTATATTTGTGGAACAAAGGTGGTACCCTGGTGGATGCAGGGACGTTGGCCATCATGAACAACATGCTGATTCCAGCAGGGATTGTGGTCAATTTGTTGATATGGAATCGGGATGTGGATCTGTTCAGATTATCGATCGGTATGGGAGTGATCCTTTTGGCGTTATACATCAATGGGCGAGTGGGCAAATGGGCTAGCAGACCAGCAGTCTAGCAGTCAGAACATAGCGCACGAAGTGCACTAAGGTCAGAAAGGGCACGAGTCTGGTTGAAAATGCTTAGAAAGTTGAAGCAAGCTTAGGAGTTGGAAATACAAAGGTAAATTGAACCTGCTATCCCATTGGCCTGTTAGCCCATTTGCTGTTTCACCTTTTACACTTATTTGCGTCTCGCATGCGGATGAGGGGTTTGATGAGGTCTTCGAGTCCGTTGGTCCGGATTTCGAACATGGTGGACAGGTATTGTCCCAGACTTCCGTTTGGAAATCCTTCGCGGGAGAACCATTCCAGGTAATAAACGGGTAGCTCGGTCAAATATCGTCCCTCGTACTTGCCGAATGGCATCCGTGCGTAGACGAGTTCGATCATGAAGTTTGGATTAGGCTCTTGTTGCATTCAATAATGTAATACATCCAGAAATACTTAGCCAATGGAATGATTGATGTGTTATGTGGGAGTTGGCTTCGCCAAGAAAATGGCGGTTTCACCGCGTGAAAGTTGCATCGCAAGAGAAAATGAGAAAAACGGCTTGCTGCTCGTCGAATAGGTTACCACTCCTCCCTATAATTACTTCGGGATTTGTTTTGTCCGCTGAGTATTTTCTTCGAAAATAATAGGCGTCCAAAATTTAAACCCCTCAGCTTTCCACTACCCACTACCCACTACCCACTACCTCTACTGCACTCGTGCGCTTGTGCGCCAAAATTCCGGCGCTTTCAGCGCCGGAATTTTACAGCTTTTAAGCAGATTTAAGTTCTGACATTAAGGGTTAAAATGGTATCTTTGCAGGGTAAACAACTATTAACCAAAGCGCCTTTCAGGTGCATTTTAAACTATTATTTTATGAGCTCAGAAAGCAAATGTCCGTTTCACGGTGGAGCCCTTCGTCAAACTGCCGGTGGTGGACCCAAAAACCGTGACTGGTGGCCTAACCAGCTGAACCTGAATATCTTACGCCAGCATTCCAATAAGTCAAATCCGATGGAAGAGGATTTTGACTACACCGAAGAATTTTCCAAACTCGATTATTTTGCGCTTAAAAAAGATCTTGAATTATTGATGACCCAGTCTCAGGACTGGTGGCCGGCCGACTACGGACACTACGGTCCGTTTATGATCCGTATGGCCTGGCACAGTGCCGGTACCTATCGTGTAGGCGACGGTCGCGGTGGTGCAGGGGCCGGAACACAACGTTTTGCTCCATTGAACAGCTGGCCAGATAACGCAAACCTCGACAAAGCCCGCCTCCTTCTATGGCCAATCAAGCAAAAGTATGGCAAGAAGATTTCCTGGGCTGACTTGATGATCCTGGCCGGAAATGTGGCACTCGAGTCGATGGGATTCAAAACCTTTGGATTTGCAGGTGGTCGCGCTGATGTTTGGGAGCCAGAAGAGGATATCTACTGGGGATCTGAAGGGGAGTGGCTCGGAGACAAGCGTTATACCTCCGACCGCGAGCTCGAAAATCCATTGGCAGCGGTTCAAATGGGACTTATTTACGTAAATCCGGAAGGACCAAACGGCAAACCGGATCCGGTTGCAGCTGCCATCGATATCCGCGAAACGTTCCGTCGAATGGCTATGAACGATGAAGAAACCGTTGCGTTGATTGCGGGTGGACATACCTTCGGTAAGACACACGGCGCGGCGGATCCGTCGAAGTATGTTGGCATGGAACCTGCCGGTGCCGGAATCGAAGAGCAAAGCATGGGCTGGCACAACACGTATGGAAAAGGTAACGCTGAAGACACCATCACCAGTGGATTAGAGGGTGCCTGGACAACCACTCCAACCCAATGGAGCAACAATTACTTCGAAAATCTGTTCGGATATGAGTGGGAACTGACCAAATCTCCAGCCGGAGCATGGCAGTGGAAGCCAAAAGATGGCGCTGGTGAAGGATTGGTACCAGATGCACACGATCCTAGCAGAAAACATGCGCCATTTATGTTGACGACCGATTTGTCGCTCCGAATGGATCCAGCTTATGAGAAAATCTCACGTCGTTTTTATGAGAATCCGGACGAATTCGCGGATGTATTTGCACGGGCGTGGTTCAAACTGACCCACCGTGATATGGGTCCAAAAGAGTATTATCTCGGTCCTGAAGTTCCTCAGGAAGAGCTCCTGTGGCAAGATCCGATTCCAGCGGTAGACCACGAATTTATTGATGCAAACGATATCAAATCTCTCAAAAATCAGCTTTTGAATGCTGGAGTCAGTGTTTCGGATCTGGTGTTTACTGCCTGGGCGTCGGCTTCTACCTACCGTGGTTCAGACAAACGAGGTGGATCCAATGGTGGACGACTGCGTCTTGCTCCGATGAAAGACTGGAAAGTCAACAGTCCAGCCCGCATCGGAAAAGTATTAGTAACCATCGAAGACATTCAGACTTCCTTCAACAGCTCGCAGACTGGCAACAAACGAGTGTCTGTTGCTGATCTTATCGTTTTAGGTGGCTGTGCAGCCGTCGAGAAAGCGGCAAAAGACGCAGGATTCGATGTCGAAGTGCCTTTCACTCCGGGTCGTGCTGATGCTTCCCAAGAACAAACCGATGTAGAATCATTTGCATGGCTTGAGCCAGCTGCTGACGGATTCAGAAACTATTTCAATCCGAAGCACGTGACCACAGCCGAGGAAATGCTCGTGGACAAAGCTCAGTTGCTGACTCTCACCGCTCCTGAAATGACTGTACTGGTCGGAGGGATGCGCGTGTTGAATACTAACTTTGACAAGTCCCGTCACGGTGTGTTTACGGATCGTCCTGGGGTGCTGACCAATGACTTCTTCGTGAACTTATTGGATCTGGGTACTACCTGGAAAGCCATGAATGATGTGCAGGATGTCTTCGAGGGACACGACCGCAAGACCGGTGATTTCAAATGGACTGCGACCCGCGCTGATTTGATCTTCGGATCCAACTCAGAGCTTCGTGCCATTGCCGAAGTCTACGGATGCGCCGATTCCGGTGAGAAGTTCGTGAAGGACTTCGTTAAGGCGTTTGCTAAGGTCATGGCACTGTAAAAATCAGAAAAGATAAAAGATAAAAGATAAGAGATAAGAGATAAGAGATAAGAGAAGAGGATATCTTATTTCTTACACGGTAATCAGTGGCCACCGTAACGACACATTACAGTTGTTCGGTGGCCATTTTTTCGAAATTGAGCTCTGAATCAGTGATCCAAACCCCATGAATACTCAATTAACCTATGTTTTTCAAGAGTCTGAGCGCTTTATCAGGCAGTATGCTCTGGAATCGGGACAATCGGATGAGTGGGTTCGTGAACGCATCACTGAGATTCACCGGGAAATTGCAGGTGGTGGGATATTCAATTTAAGTGAGAAAGAATTGGCATTCGGTGCCCGTTTAGCCTGGCGAAACGCCAACAGATGTATCGGACGTTTATTTTGGAAGAGCCTTCATGTGTTTGATTGCCGAACGGTCACAACTCCACCCGAACTGTTTGAAAGGCTGTGTGAACACCTTAAGTTTGCAACCAATGGAGGTGCTATTCGTTCTGCAATCACCATTTTTCCACCATCCAGTCCTACTTCTCATTTGGATCCGAGCGCAACCAGGTCTGAAGCACCGCTCACTATTCTGAACCACCAGTTGTTTCGGTATGCGGGATATGTCCAAGCGGATGGAAGTATCCTTGGTGATCCGATGAACGTGGAGTTAACGCAGCAATGTATGAGACTGGGCTGGGAGCCTTCGCACTACGAAGGACGAGATGGCCGCTTCGATATGTTGCCATTAGTGGTGAAAGATACAAATGGATCTCTGCACTGGTTTACATGGCCCCGAGAGGTGTTTTTAGAAGTACCTATTACCCACGATACGTATCCACAGCTTGATGCACTCAATCTGAGGTGGTACGCGGTTCCTGTTTTGTCAGACATGGTGCTGGAAATCGGTGGACTTCAGTTTCCAACCGCACCCTTCAATGGCTGGTATATGGGGACAGAGATCGGTGCCAGAAACCTGGCTGATCCGCACAGATACAATCTACTGCCTGAAATTGCGTCGTGTCTTGGTCTGGACACCTCATCCAACCGGAATTTGTGGAAAGATCAGGCACTGGTGATCTTGAATCAGGCCGTGCTTCAATCCTACGAGCGTGCCGGTGTCAAAATGGTGGATCACCATACGGCTTCTGAACAACATGTGCACTTTGAGCGGACTGAAGCCAGCCATCAAAGAGAGGTATATGGTGACTGGTCCTGGCTGGTACCGCCAATGTCTGGCGCCAGTTCGCAACTTTTTCATCGTGAATACACGAACCACGAAAAGACACCCGCATTCCGGAACAAGGTGCATACGCCTCATCTGCAACCTGCGACTGGATGTCCAATGAGTAAAACTCATTCCTGAACACGATCAATCATTTTAATACATCAGCCAGGATCACCGTAGCGTATGCAGGTATTTTATCTGGATGAACGATACTGGACTTCGTTGAGTAACCACTCGTAAAAGTGACATCTAGCCGATCAAGAGTCTAGGGATTTTTATCCCCATTACACAGCCCTCTATCTATGGATCCACCACGTCAAGCTTTAAATACTGATTGTGGGTCCATAGAATGATAACTCCAAAGAGTACGGCAACTACAAGCAGTATGGTGTTTAAAATGCCATCGGTGCTGAAGGATAACTTGATCAGGATCGTGGATATGACAAAGCCGGAGTTACGGATCACGGTGTTGAACTCGTCGGTGTGTAAAAAAGAAAGCAATAGCAGGAACACATCGGTCATGATCAGGATGGTAAAAAACTCATCGTAAAAGATCGTATTCAGCTGTTTGACCGACAAGTCAATGGAATCGGTCTGGAAAATAAGTCCGTAGATCCAGTCTGACAGATTCCAGGCTGCCAAAAGAATCAGTACTGGAACCAGTAGTAACGCGATCATCTTTTTGATGCGAATGAAGGAGAGTACACCGGGAGTCAGAGGCACATCGCGGACCCGTCCCTGATTGATGCGGTAAAATACCAGGATCAGCAAGAAGAGAAGTATTGTTCCGATAATATCGTAGGTGAACTGGAGGTCGCTCTGAACCTGAAACCAGGATTCGGTGAATTCAAGATTGGCCAGGTCGTAATAGATTCTTCGAATGAGAATCAGTGTGATGATTTCATACTGCTTGCCAATGTAACGGCTGATGGATTTTGGTAAGTAGTACACCAGCAGATAGACTTCATACAACAGGATGAAAGAAAAAGGGGTATAGATGGCACTGATCGGATTGGTGAGCAGATTGGAGTCCGGAAGTCCGGTGAGTAATCCATGATTGTTCAGTACGATGAGTATCAGATGGACCGTAAAACTGATGATGGCGGTAACAACTACGGCCTGCTCCGCTTTTTTCCGGGTCGCATCGGAGAGGAATACGTCGTAGTATCCGAGTATGTGTTGTTCTATGGATTTCATGCAGACCAATATACTCTTTTCCTGCAATCATAAAAGGGATAAATTGAATGAAAACAAGCGATGGTTAACGATCATAGCTCAATGATATCAGTCAACTTGTTTTGTATGGTACTGAATAAGTCATCGGATGGTCCTGCGGCGCAAAAATTCCTGATCTGCCATTGATTTAAAGCTGATTTATAGTTATTTACGCCTAAGTATTTTTGGGAAGATTCTTAGTCGACTACCCATAAGGTACCTGTTGTATTTGCCGAACTAACCCAAGGTCAACGAACACCAATCACACGCATATATCCTATGAATACTGTAGGTCGAATGGCCATCTTACTGGCTGCACTGAACATCCTTGTTGCCGTTGAGGCAAAATCCCAATACCCCACACTGGAATCCGCGGAGCTATTCTTCAGCAATGGATTACTTGACATGCATGCGACTCAGAATGGAACGGTTATTCCCTTGGCCTACAATATGGAATTCTCCTTTCGATTGTTCTGGTTCGGAAGTGCCGGTATGGCTGAGGGCGCTTATCTGGATCGATTTGGTGCAGCGGGACACTCCTATGTGACCGATGAGTCGAATGTGTACATCAATATGAACATCCCGACTATGGATGATCAGCAACTGGTCCGTATCGATCGGATCGAAGGGAACACGCTGTATGGGGAATTGATGCGTCCGGAGTATCAATTTTATGATCCGAGTAATCCCCCGGTTATTCCTCCTCCTGTCATGATCACATTCAAGCGTACTATGAGTAAAACGGCGCAACTGACCGAGGAGCAAGCTATTGGGAAATGGGAAGTCGTTTCGACCAGTACGTGTGAAGCTAATCTGGTTGGAACGGTCTTTACGTTGTCACATCATGGTGAAGGATCCATATTGATGTCTGGGCAGGAAAGCTATCTGGCCTGGAAATTAACTCCCTCGTTCACCTACATCTTTCTGGATGCGTATGCGGATGCTTTTTCTGAAGCCTTGTTTGGATATTTTGCCGAGAAGGACAGAATCATTGCTGTGAGTTCGCTTACTGGATGTACGGTTGAATTAAAAAGAAACTGAACCCATTCTAAACATCGATCCTCAAAGATGCCGGACCAGATCTTTACATTGAAGTATCGATCGGTCCAGGTGTTATGGATGCCGAACGCTTAACTGAGTCTGTATATGAAATGGATGATATTTGTCCTGCTTTTAGTTGCACCTGTGATTCCTGCGCAGGCGCAATCGATATCCATTGGAAACGATGGCATCGTGCGATGCAAAAATGTGGCCATTGGAAAGATAGAGTCTGTTGGAGGGGTTGACTACGAAGTGGTAGACAGAGCCTTATTGATTCAACGACGTAATGAAAACAAAGATCTGACGAAAGTATGTGTGAGTAATGTCACAGATCTCAAAGATATGTTCCGAAACAAGACATTCAATCAGCCTATTGGTAACTGGGATGTGAGTTCAGTAACAAACATGACCGAGTTGTTCCGTGGTTCAACATTTAATCAGTCGATTGCAAACTGGGATGTTTCCAATGTGACTACCATGAAAAACATGTTTCTGAGTAGTGATTTCAAGCAACCTGTTGGAAACTGGAATGTGTCCAAGGTTACGGATATGACAGGTATGTTTGGTGAGACCTATTTCAATCATCCATTGGGTAACTGGGATGTGAGCAACGTAAAATGGATGGTAGGAATGTTTTTTATGTCATCCTTCAATCAACCCATCGCCAATTGGGATGTAAGTTCGGTAACGGATATGTCCGGTTTGTTTTCCAGATCGGCATTCAATCAGGATATCCGAAACTGGGATGTGAGCCAGGTCACCAATATGGACAGGATGTTTACAAGTACTCCATTTAATCAATCGATCGAGGATTGGGATGTGAGTAAGGTGACCAATATGAGTGGGATGTTTTCCGGGTCAAACTTTAATCAACCCATTGAAAAATGGAATGTTGGAAATGTTACAGACATGTCTTTCATGTTTGCCCTGAGTTTTTTCAATCAACCTATCAATAACTGGGATGTGCGGAATGTCAAGCTGATGAATGGTATGTTTTTTCAAAATACACAATTCAATCAGTCACTTGACAAGTGGGATGTGAGTAATGTGACCAGCATGGAGACGATGTTTGACAGAAGTGAATACAATCGACCCATTGGAAACTGGAAGGTGTCTAAAGTCACCACCATGAAAAACATGTTCAATTTATCCAAGTATAATCAGCCCCTGGAAAACTGGGACACAAGTTCTGTGACGGACATGACCGGGATGTTTACTGGCAGTTATTTCAACCATCCCATCGATCGTTGGGACGTGAGTAAAGTGACCAAAATGGAAATGATGTTTTACTTTGCCGAATTTGACCAGCCGATTACCAGTTGGTGCGTTAACAAGATAACATCAGAACCTATCTTATTCTCGGTGGGAGGAAAACTCAAAGCAGCGAACAAACCCAAATGGGGAACGTGTCCGGAACCTACCTCGGTAGAGCGTGAGGAGATTCCCGTTGAGTTTACATTGGGGCAAAACTATCCGAATCCGTTTAATCCGACCACAGCGATCCCCTTCGCGCTGCCGGTCAGTACTCATGTAATGCTGGAAGTATATACGATGCACGGACAGTTCGTATCCACGTTGGTTGATGGAGTGATGGATGCTGGTCGCCATATTGTCCGGTTCGATGCCACCTTGTTATCGAGTGGTATCTATTTGTATCGAATCACCACGCCCGATTTCTCACAGACAGGCACGATGAGTCTGGTGAAGTAGGTGAAGTGGGATGCTATTATGATTTATTTTTCTAACATCGAAAATCTACCCAGGGAGTAGCCACATAAATGAGGATATGATTCGAGTTGTTAAATGGAGTCTTATCGGTCAGAAACTACCTCCCAATGAGTGCAGAAAGTAGTTTCGGTCAAGTAATAAGTCGACCATCGTCTTTGAACAAAAAAAATACCCGACTGGATTTGATCCCAATCGGGTAAGTTTATCCGGCTGCTGGCGCACATACGTCAGAAAGCCTGTTCGAAGGAAGTAAAAGCCTCAGTTATTCGTATACAAAATAGACCGGGGAGTTACTGTCCGCCGACATTTCAGCAGCTTTATTGAATGCCTCCGCCAGCTCTTGGTCGGTGGCGTTAGCACTCACACTGATCGATGGACTGGCCTGAGGCAACGCAGCAGATCCAGCAGCGGCACAGGTTACCGTAATGTGCATCGGTGTGTACAGACTGAATGTGAGGGCAGCTACCAGACCATTGACAAAACTGATCTTTGTTTCGACCATCGAAACACCATTTGCACATTGCGTCGCAGCACGTACTTCACTGGGTGGAACCAGTCCGTATACAAAACTATGAGCAAAAGGGATGTCGATTTTATCGGCAGATGCCGGCAGTCCGGTTGATATTTTGGCGTGATAACACCCAGAGATTGCAAATACACCGACCAGCAGGAAGGCAACAAGGTTTCTTTTCATAGATGACTCCATGGTTTATGTTTAGTTAGACAATTATTGACGAAGATGTTTCGACACGAACTTAGCCAAAAGACACTGATATTTAGTGACCTAAGAAAATGTAACTAATTGTCTGGGTCGGTGCAAAAATTTAAATGAAATATTCGGGATTGAGAGAGATTGAAGGTACTTTTGTTGTTTAATTAGTGACAGAAACTAGGTATCATATCGATTTATCGTGTCACACCATTTCATTTTAATGCTGCTGTTTTGAACGTGAAGTATCCCTCCACTGTTGCGGTGCTGGGTTCCGGAATCCAGGGAATATCCACCGCTCTTGCACTTTATCAGGCTGGTTGGAGCGTGGAGTTGATCGACCGCACCCAGGCTCCGATGATGCGAACGAGTTTAACGGGAGAAGGGAAACTTCACCTGGGCTATGTATATGGGAATGATCCCACCCTGGAAACGGCATCGTTGATGGTAGAGGGAGCACTACAGTTTAGTAGTCTACTCGATGGATGGGTGCATCGTCCAGTCGACTGGGGTGCGTTGCGCTCGGAGCCCTTCACGTATGCCATTCTGTCCGATACACTTGTTTCCAGCGATAAGCTGGGCGAGCATTATCATCAGGTGGATGACCTCATCGAAGCAAGCTTCAATCAAGGTGTAACCTATGCCGGACTTTCTACATTCTCACGCACCAGAAAACTGGAATCCACTCAAGCTGCAGGATTTACGGGTGATGTGACTGCAGCATTTCTGACCAGTGAAGTATCCGTTGACCCTTTGCTCTTGCGCGATCATTTGATCGCATCGCTGGAGGCGTTTAAAATTCCGTTTCGTCCGAATCATACCGTAAAACACGTGAGTCGCGTCTCTGCCGGCGGATTCTCCGTTGAGCTGGAGAAGCCTGACAGAAGTTCCACATCGATTCAGGCTGATGCGGTGGTGAATTGCCTGTGGAACGACCGCCTTCACATCGATGCTTCAATGGATATACCATCATCCAGACCGTGTATGTATCGTATGAAGTATGCACTTCACGGTACCATTCAAAGTCGTCCGGAACTACCCCTCACCACAACCTTTGCGCTGGGTCCCTTTGGTGATGTTGTTTGTCGGAACAACGGGCGTGTGTATCTGTCTTGGTATCCCGATTGTCTGGGTGGAATCATTACCGGAACCCGAACACCCGATTCCTGGGAATCGGAACTCACTTCCTCTGATATTACTGCCCAGCGCCAGGAAATCGTAACCAGGACGCTTAACGCCCTGGGTGAACGACTGGAATTTTTAAGGAATATTCAGGTTGATGCCATCACAGCGGGAGTGATAGTGGCCTGGGGAGAATCGGACATCGATAAACCCAATAGCAAATTACATCAGCGTAATGAAATTGGAGTCAGTCATTATGAGGGATATGTGAGCGTGGATACCGGAAAATTCACTACCGCTCCGCTTTTTGCTTCCCGGGTGGTAGAAGCATTAGACAACCACCTGCAACGTCGGCTCTAATGGGAAATACCATCACTGTTGCCATTCCTCTGCACGCATCCGCAAAATGGGTGGCCAATGTGGTTAGCAACGTGCGCCGATTGCCGGCCTTCGTGACAGAGGTACTCATCTCAGACCAGACCTGTCTGGATGCTGCTGCAGAACAGATTCGCTCGCTACTACGAGATGATCCCAGGGTCAAGATCTATGCTGATCCACGGGGTATGCAGTTTCATGAACACTATCAGTTTTTACTGGAACGAGCCAGTGGTACCTATTTTATGTGTATGCCCCATGATGATATCTTTGAGGCCAGCTGGATACCCATGCTGGCAAAAGCCCTGGACCGGTATCCTGAAGTGTGGCTGGCATTTGGTCAGCTTAAATACATGCAGATGGATGAAAGAACGATCATTTTCAACAGACCATTTGCATTTACGTCGGGTACCTTATCCCTGATAACCTCCATCCGCTTGTTACTATCCAGAAGATCCCATATTGCCTTTCGTGGACTATTCCGACGTGAAAAAGTCCTGGCCGCTGGAATCAAGATGGATCCGGCAACCTCGGTGGTGCCAATTGACGTTGAATGGGTATTCAGCGTAGCACTCCATGGAAAACTGTTCTTTGATAAATCCACCACAACCTGGAAACGGCTACATCCAGACAACACCCATAAAACACAGGCCTGGAAAAGTCAGCGCCGCGGAGATGAGCTACAGGCAGCCATTGCGCTACTGCACAGATACGGTCCGAAAGGAATGTATGGCGCAGCACTCAGAAGCTACGCTTATGGTCTTCATTGGGTCACTAAACCCGTTAAATCAGCGAGTCGGTGGATACCGGACTCTCTAAAACAATTCATCAGAACACATGCCAGTTGGGTGTTATCTACTCATAAAGTGCCGAAGTAGGGGTCGGTGAATCGTTCAAGCTAAGGTGGTTGCATTGGAAGTGTAAACACTTTAAGATGTATCCAAAAAGCAGTATCAATAGTTCTTCAGGGCTAAAACTCTTACTTCAGGCACCTCAGTATGAAAAAGAATATTCTCATCATAACCTCTGGATTCCCGAGTTATGGTGGTTACGCCACCAATGCGTACAAGATGTTGAAACTACTAAACAGGAATGGATTTAAAGTCAGATTAGTTTATGCCAATTCAGAATCCAATGAGGATATAGACCCAGATAAAACCGGATTATCGCATAGAATCGAGTTATTATCTAATCCATTTAATTCAGTACGTCACTGGCTGAAAATCGATTCAAACCTTATTCTCTCACTCCGAAAAAAGCTATCGAAACTGTATTTATCCTTCGTCATACGTTATCGACTGATAGAATTTCAAAAATCGAATGATTTTGTACCCGATTTAATTATCTCAAATAGTCAACCTTATTTTCAAGTTCTACAACAAACATTTCAACATAAGAAGTGCTTGTTTATCGTAGGTGGCAGCCCTGAACTGACCTTTTTAGCGGAACAAAATGAAATAGATGCTCAGGCATTTTTAAAAATGGACAACGTTTCGAGTTATTATAGAAATGATTTGAATACATTGAGCGAGGCCAATACAACTGTGGTCTTTAATAGCGGATTAACACAACAAATTTTCACTAAAAAGGGTATAAAATCAAAGAATATAGTTCAGTATATCAACTTCGTATCTGAATCTACGGCTGTTTTGAAACCTTTTAATGAACGTAGGTATACCCTAGTGTTTATCGCTTCAAATTTTAGTAGGAAAATCAAAAATGCTAATTTGGCATATAAAGTCTTCCAACAATTTCCGGATGTTCCAAAACTGGCCATTGGGAGAGGAAGTCAACATTTTGAATCAATACCCAACACACAGGTTAAAGATTTAACAAGTCAGGGTGAAATCATGATGTACTTGAGAGATAGTAAACTCTTACTTATTCCATCATATTTTGATTCTTCTCCTGGTGTCATGGCAGAATCAATTCGCTCAGGCTGCAATGTTTTAATCTCTCAAAATGTGGGCTGGCATACAATCCTAGATGAACGATGCGTTGTCCAAAACTTTACAGATAATGATGAATGGATAAACAAAGCTTCATGCCTCACAGAACATTATGTAAGCAATTCAGCTTTACAATCAATGATTGCTGAAGCTGAATCGGATTTGATTCAACGTATTAACTCTTTATTGATAAATAGTTGTGATTAATGATCGAATGTCAAGAGATTTTGGATATTTAATCTTCCTAACTATAAACATTTTTAAATAGTTTGTTGGATTATTTGAATGTGTTACCGATATTGGCATCGGATTATCAACCTAAAACTAACCCACTACGACCATGCCTAATTACACTGCACCTACCGTAGACCGTATCGAACTGGATGCTGAGACTTCGGTTTTGACAATGAGTATACCTTGAAAATTTTATGAAAACATATACCGCACCTACCGTAGACCGTATCGAGCTGGATGCTGTGACATCGGTGCTGACGATGAGCCGTTAATCCCATGCCTAATTACACCGCACCTACCGTTGACCTTATCGAGCTGGATGCTGAAACATCCGTGCTGATGGCAAGCTAATTTCAACTTATGCCTAATTATACCCCGCCCACTGTAGACCGTATCGAGCTGGATGCTGAAATGTCGGTACTTATGGGCAGCCCACCTGACTAATCTTATGCCTAATTATACCGCACCCACTGTAGAACGCATCGAGCTGGATGCTGAGACGTCGGTTCTGACGATGAGTTAGTCTGTTGTCCCATCACTTTGCGAGGTCTTTGAATTCGCTTTCTTACTTCGATTAAAACTCTTTATAGCACTTAAAAAACGCCTTTTCCTACTATGACAGATCATATTCGGGCTATTGCATCTAACAAATCGTCGTTTACCACCCGAATGGTAGCAGGATCGCTCCTTTTGGTACCGGTAAAATCATCGGTCGCGGATATGAAAGAAATGTTTTCCCTGAATGAAACGGGCGCCTTTATCTGGGAACTGATCGACGATTCCGCAACGATGGAGAGCATCACTCAGCAAGTAGCCTCCCACTATCAGATTGAAGTCCAACGCGCGCAACAGGATCTGAGCCTATTCCTTATCAAGCTTAGCGACTACATCAAACAGGTATAATCGTAGATGGATCGCGTTTACCGACTGATACCACTGAACAAAATCTCTCCGATATCCAGTGAAGTCACCAGTTTTAGTCATAGTCTGGTAATCGCTACATCCCTATGAAACCACTCAGACCTGAATTACAGCTTCTTTTATCCTGCTCGGGAGTCAACAACGGGACTGTTTATCCCCGGCACATACAGCAGGTAGCAAAACAGGTTTCTGACGAAAAATGGCTGTTGGAACGTGTAAAAGCCACGGCTTTAGGTCCGCTTCTTTTGAAAGGTCTGCAGGAAGCAGGTGCCCTGACCCACTTTTCGAACCCTTTTATCGATGACCTGAACAAATACGCGCTTCGTTACACCGCTCATAATATCAAGTTACTGGGGAAACTGGATCAGATCGTAGTCGCTCTGGCTAAGGCTAATGTTGTATATATCCCTCTCAAGGGAGTCGCTATGCTCGAGTATGTGTTCAAAGATATCGCTCTCAGAGCAACCGGTGACATTGATCTGTTGATCAAAGAAGAGGAAATGCCCAAGGCAGTCGAAGTTCTCAAAGCATCCGGATTCAACGTGGTACGACTGGTCAATGAACTGGATAGTGAATTCGTTCACCATCCTTATTCGATCATTTCAGATGGGATCAGCATCGAACTGCACCGGCATATCCATCATCAACTCAGCCGACATCAAATCGACATCCACGCGTTTTGGAATCGCGCACAGGCAGGCCCAACTCTACCAGGATTGGGATACCGACTGCATCCATCCGATCAACTGCTGCACCTGTTGACCCACTTATACAGACATATGGAAAGTCACAAGGTCAAATTTTCCTGGTTTGTGGATATCCTTGAATTGATCAGGCAGTTTGGCGGAAATATTGACTCCATTCAATTTAGAAAGGATGCCCATTCGTATGGGTGCGTCAAAGAGGTGGATGCTATTCTCGATACCATAAAGACTTTTTTTAAAGAAACACTGCCTGAATCAGATCTTTTTTCCGATGCATTGACACCTACCAGGCAGTATGATTTTGCCCATGCGGTTACGTATGGCTATTTGTCCGGGGAGCCTGTTGAGGTTATCGCGCCACTGAGAACCAGCGGTCGTGCGGTGATCTATGCCAGTTTTATCTATTTTTTGCGCAACGGGGATTTCAGTAAAGCAGTACAGTTCTTTTCACTGAAATTATTCCCCTCATCTTCGTTTATGATGAACCGGTATGCCATCAAGTATAGATGGACACTCCCTTTTTATTATATCTACCGAGTTTTAGGTGGGCTTTTTGGATTTATTCGGAATCAGGTTGAGAAACTGGTTTCTAAACCTTAGCATGATATGACAGGTCCATTGTGGTACAGGTTCAAACCGGGTAAATAAAGTCCGGAAGAAGCGATGGGACCCCTGGTGCAGAGAGGTTATCTGTCCGTGTTGTTTTGTCCATTTTACCACTCCGACATACTCTTCTTCACCGGAAAGTTTGTCCCGTTTCAGGCAGCTATCGCCCCGGGTAATCATTAATCCATACGGATCGCCATTTCTGGGATTCTTCCATTTTAACAATCGATGCGTGACCAACCAGTCGCCCCTTCTTGTTACCACCATGTCGCCCGGGACACATTCGGCGTAGGGTAAAGGCTCAATTAACAGCGTGATACCTGGTTTGATGATGGGGTAATTACTTGTCCCCCGTGCTATGACCCAGACAGATATCCCCTCGTCCAGAAGGGATGTGATCACTTTCGTAGTATCCGGACTCATCATCAGGGTTTTTGTGGCTGAATCTTCCGTTTCGATCACTGATCCATCATGTTCCATGTCGGGGTAGGGTAGATTCAAAGGTTCTGACTCCTTCCAGAACTTCCGGATTAGCTCTTGAAGATAACAGATTAACCGAAACGGACTGGATGACAGACTCGATCACTTTGAAATGATGATCCACGTGTTTGCGGTTGTACGTTTGTACGATACAATTCCCGAAAACTTTACCAACCGCAACGGGTGTGATATAGGAGACGCAGTCAAACTCGAGCGCCTGATTCAGCACATAGATGTGATTCAGAGGCGCTTTCAAAGGGATTTGAGGATACATCATCGGTGTATTGTACATCACCCACTGGTCGTTGACCTTGCGCAGATACAGGCGATCGTCGTTGATGATCCGGGCGTTACCGTGTTCGGCCCATAACCTGGCCATAGTAGATTTCCCCACTCCGGATCGTCCCGTGAAAAGGCGCCCAGTCTGTACGTCCAGCACTCCCGATGCGTGAATGAGCAGAGCTTCTTCACGGAGTGTTTGATGATACAAAAATAGCGAACACATGGGGAATTTCAAGGGTTCAACGACCGGTACTCCGTCGGAAGACTCAGCATCTGATCGACTGTAGATGATCCAATTCGTGTATGGAAACTCGGTTACTGCAATCTGGTTCAACCCGTGAGTATCCAGTTGGTCGTAGGTTGCAACAATCAAGGAAGAATCTCTGGAGTAAATCTCCCACAGGGGGAAATCATTGTGCGTTGCGGTACATTGTCTTGCAGATTGTTCGAGCATTGTGGGATCGAGTCCGGATCGGTATTCTATGCTCACGTCAGGCTGAAGGGAATCAGGCGTGGCATACGGTTCAAACCGGCCAGGTTCAAGTAATGTCGTGGTGGAATCGGAAACGATATGGACGTTGATGTCACAAAACGAGTAATACAGGTGTTTGGCAGTCATCATAAAAGAGTGGTTGAATGGGTTGGTCAAATATATTGAATCTATTCCTTCCAGGGCAGTGAAAATATGGATCGTTCCGGAAGGGTATCTGAGACAGACTCTGTACGTGGTTGGTTATTTAATTTTGTAGTTTTGAAATAAGTATTTAGTTTCTGTCCGCCAACGTGTTTTTAAAGCTTGTGATGATTATGAAAAAACTGTTATTTCTGTCAATTCTCCTCGGATTCTTCATGTTGTCCTGTACAACGGGCAATCATCCGACCTACCAGGTAACCATAACGGCATCCCCATCGGAGGGTGGTTCGATTACTTTGTCCCCCTCAGGAGGAGTGTATCCGAAGGATGAGGTAGTAACCCTGACAGCAACACCTTCACTTGGCTGGAGATTCGTGCGCTGGGAAGGCTGGAGTGGACAATCAAATCTTTTTTCCATTACAATCACAATGACCAAAGATTATTCAATCGTTGGGATTTTCGAGAAAATAAATTATCCCCTGACGATAAACATAGATGGATATGGTGAAGTGGAAGAGCGGGTCATCCAGCAAAAAACCACGGAGTATCCGTATCAAACTATCGTAGAACTGACCCCTGTTCCCTACAATGGATGGAGATTTCTGGAGTGGAGCGGAGATTTGACGGGCAGTGAGTCACCCAAACGGATTACCATCAATGGGGAGAAAACCGTAACGGCTAAATTTGAGCGAAAAACGTATCCGCTCACCATTAACATCGTGGGGGAAGGAACCGTTAAGGAAACCGTACTTCCCCAGCGATCCACCCAGTATCCATTTGAAACCGCTGTGATTCTGGAGTCTGTTCCGTCAGAAGGCTGGAAGTTTGCGGGATGGAGTGGAGATTTGAGTGGAAATGAAAATCCAAAGTTGATCGTGGTAGACCAAGAGCGGACGGTTGAGGCAAGGTTTGTGGTCATACCGACGCATTATGAGAATGACTGAGTTTGTCCAATCAGAAACCACACGTAGAACAGGGGTTTGGGCGTGGGTGAGAAGATACAGAATAAGGCATTTTTTTTCATAGGGCTACAGCATGTTATCCCGGCCAGATCAGGGCGTTTTCAGACTCGGAAAGAATTCTCTGTTTACAGTGTGCTACACAAGGCCGCCATCATCCAATGGGTGATATAAACGGGATGCAGAAACGGGTATGTGAAAGGCTGGAATCGACATTGACTTAAATACAATCACTGAGCCATGATCAACTGGCTGTAGGAGGATTGAATGAATATCGCTAAAGGTCCGTAAATCAATCCTGCCAAAATTGGTTATCTTAATCCGGGATTAAAATCTGCACCTGGACCAATCAACTGTAAGAACCAAAAAAAACCGATCTTGACATTACATGCTGTTCAATTCTGTTGAGTTTGGTCTGTTCTTTCCCATTGTATTACTGATCTATGCACTAATAGGTAATGCAAACTTTCGGGCGCAAAATATATTCATCGTACTGGCCAGTTATTTTTTTTATGCACAGTGGGATTGGCGGTTTTTATCGTTGATTGTAATCAGTACGTTGATCGATTACTCAGTTGGGGTAGGATTTTTGCATTACACCTCCAGATTCAGGCGTCGATTGCTATTATGGATCAGTCTTGCTGGAAATCTCGGCATCTTGTTTTATTTCAAGTATTTCAATTTCTTTGTGGATAGTTTTATTGATGTGTTCCGCTTGTTCGGCGCTGAATTGGACTACTCGTCAACGTACATCATTTTACCGGTTGGCATCAGCTTCTACACATTTCAGACCCTCAGTTATACCATTGATGTTTATAAAGGCAGGGTTCACCCTACAACAGATTTCATCGCTTTTGCTTCATTTGTATCGTTCTTTCCTCAACTGGTTGCCGGACCCATTGAAAGAGCCCGAAATTTACTTCCACAGTTCACGTCCGAACGGAAAATAACCCAACACGAACTCATGGAAGGGTTTGACCTCATTCTTTGGGGTCTTTTTAAAAAACTGGTTATAGCCGACAATGTGGCCGTTATTGTAGATCAGATCTATGCAAATTCTCATGAACTTAATGGAAGTACTTTGTTCTTAGGAGCCGTGCTATTCATGATTCAATTACCCCTCGACTTCTCGGGATACTCAGATATCGCTATAGGAGTGAGTCGATTCTTTGGGATAAAATTGATGAGGAACTTCGCATATCCGCATTTTTCCAGAGATGTTGCAGAGGCCTGGAGTCGATGGCATATATCACTCACTACCTGGTTTCGAGACTACATCTACATTCCCCTAACAAAGGGTAAAAAATATGGTACGTTCAGAAAATTCCTTGTAGTTTGCTTTGTATTTGTACTGTGCGGCTTATGGCATGGGCCTTCCTGGAATTTTTTGATTTGGGGACTTTTATTTGCATTGATGTATGCGAAACAATTTCTGTACCGACGAAAGGAACCCAGGACAGCAATAGTAGCCCAAGGCAAACTACTGCCAAGTCCAACAGAACTCAGGCAAATGATCTTGACCTATCTCGCCGTCACATTACCCGCTGTTTTTTTTAGAGCTGAATCCATTGATCAGGCGATGCAAGTGATAGGAGGGATCGTATCGATGTCGCTATTCTCGCTACCTGAGATCTACCCATCCCAGTCAATCATACTCCTGATTATGTTTTTTTTCAGTATAGAATGGTTTGGCAGGATGTACTGGTCGCCCCTGAGTGTGTATGATTCGAAACCTTTCTGGGTTAAATGGCTCATATCCAACATAGTGATCGGATTGATATGGTATTTCCGGTCAACAGATAACCTGCCATTTATCTATTTTCAATTTTAATCGTGCAAACAGCACATCGCTGATACACCGTAAGTAAACCGGGCAAAATTTTAACACCTACTTCATTGAACACAACGCTTCAAACAATAGTAATCCTTAATGCCTTATTCTTTATGCTTTACGGATTCCAGTCCTTAAACTCCAGATTTATGAATGCAGAATTCAAGCGGTTCGGATTGTCGGAGGCGCAGAGGAAACTAACAGGTATGTTTCAACTCCTTGGGTCATTAGGTTTACTGACTGGTTTTATCACACTGTGGGTTGGATTATTTTCAGCTTTAGGCTTGACGATCATGATGCTAGTCGCCTTTTTGATTCGCTTTAAAATGAAGGACAGTCTTGTAAAGACAACGCCATCCTTCGTGTTTTTACTGCTTAACGCATGGATTACCTACGCAATCTACTCAAGTATAAGTTAGACACTTATAGGAAAACGATAGCAAGTGATAGAACCAAAAATGAAAAAGCGGGAAATGATTTCTTGATTGGATCTCCGATCTTGAGGTGCATCAGTACAGCACCAGTCATCAATATCGCGATTCCATAAGCCGCTACATCTGAAAATTGAGTATAGTAGATTGAGGCTAGTAGCAATACAGCAAGAGACACTTTGACGGATCCCACTGTCCATACCATCCAGTGAGGTAGTCCATATATGTTGAACTCCTCTGCGATATTTTTGGCTTCTCCACCTCTCCACTCCGTTGATTTATTGGATCGGACCAGCCACACGTTGAGAATACTTAGCCCAACGATAACTTTAAATGTGATAACTAAGATTTCCATAGTACAAGTTTATATTTAATGGGGATTTATGATATTAAATATGCTCACTAAAACAACAAATCGGAAATTATATTTTTGATTTCATAGCAGAGCGACATCCTATTCACTTTTTCGTGATCTGCTCACAGAGGCAACAGAATCAGTAGCATGCCATGATTAGACAGGGCACGATAGCCGATTTCATTATGAAGAGATTGGGGTACTTCTCACACCGAATTTAACGTAGTAGTGAATCCTAGAGAAAAAACAAATCTTGAAACATTAACCCGTAAACCGTAACATCGACTCTCGATTGTGGCACGCTATATCTAGCTAAATAACTGGCACAAAACTTCCGCAAAAGTCAACAAAAAGTAAGTACGGAAAAATCAATCTTGAAAGTATCAGATTTCATCCTGGAAAGTGTTTCAAATCAAGGAACTAAGCATGTATTTTTGGTCCCAGGGCAACATATTGACCCGTTTGTATCCTCCCTGCAAAAAACAACAAAAATTAAGCCTGTTTTATGTGTGAGTGAAACAGGAGCTGGTTTTCTGGCAGATGGAAGTGCCCGTTTTTCTGAACATATTGGGTTTGTTGCTACCATTGGTGGCCCTGGATTAGCAAACTTGTTACCTGCGATAATGACCTCCAAGATCGAACAAACCCCATTAATTATCATTTCAGGGGTACAACCATCCAATTTTGAAAAGTGGCCGGTCTTTCAAAACTCTTCCGCAGATGGGACTAAAGATGTGGAGTGGGCTGGGATATTGTGTAAAGATGCCGAGCGAGTTCAGCTACTTTCCGAATTAGAAGTAAAACTGAAATTCGCACTAGAAACCGCCTTAATGTATCCCAGGGGTCCAGTACTTCTACAAATTCCCTACGACTTTTTTGATATGGAGATTGACAATAATCCAATCCAGGCATGTCAGAAGAGTCATGATTTTGTTTCCGAGGATATCATCAATGAATTGCACGTAGCAATGAAAGAATCGGCTTCGGTGGCTATTTATGTCGGTTCGGCTCACTTTACACCTGAACAAAAGGAACTACTCAAATAACTCATTGAGATCGGGCACATTCCGATTTTCACCACACTTGACTTCAAAGGCGTTATCTCAGAATTACATCCCTTGAATCAAGGTGTTCTTGGTTTTGGCGGTAACATTGATCGTGAGGCTCAAGAAATTTTAGATACAGTAGAAACAGTGTTCGTATTTGGAGTACTGCTGAATGACCGAAATACCTTTGCCTGGGAAAAATCACTATTCAAAGGCAAGAAAAGAATGATATACATCAATCATCATTTTCCAGATGTGTTAAATCAGAACTGGACTGACATTGATTTTGTGCAGGCAAATCCCGGGCTGGTGCTTCAAAAAATTGCGCTTCAACTAATTAAAGAGAATCTATTACCCAGAGCAGTTCATTCTAACCATGATCCGGTTCCCGAAACATTGAAACCCACATTACTTCAATCCCTGGTTAAAAAAATCCGCGCTTGGGTCAACGAAGATACTCCCGTTTTTGTAGATGCAGGTTCACTAAAAGAATTTATGGGTAAAAACTGGACGGTTACAAAGCCACATACCTTTTTTATATCACCTGAAATTGGGTCTATGGGATGGGCTATCGGGGCTGGAATAGGTGCTTCGCTTGAAAATGGTAAAGAGGGCAGTATTGTCTTTACCGGGGATGGGTCGATGGGCATGCATGGCCTGGAATTGGCAACATCAGTTAAATACAACACGCCGATTACGGTTTTTGTTTTGAATAATGGCTGCTTGAAAAGCGTACAAGACCGACATATCCATGATGAGAAACAATTACTTCGTTTACCGGATATTCATTGGTCAGATGTTGGGAAGAGTATGGGGATGAATGGATATAGAGTGTATACTGAATCAGATTTAGATGAAGTATTAGGTAAAATGGATAGAAATTCACAAAATTTGATTGAACTTATGATCGTAGGTGTCGATTGAAAAAGCGAATTTTAATTACCAGTGTTGGAAGTCTGATCGGTAAATGTATTCTGGATTGTATTGAGTCCAGAAGAGAACAGTTCTATGTGATCGGTACCAATTCTGTCGCAGATTCTGTGTTTAATTTTGAATGTGATCAGGTACTATTATCGCCCAAACTGAGTGATACTCATTATGAACCATGGATTGAATCCATCATTAAAAGTGAACAACCTGACGTCATTTTTCCAGGACGTGACGATGATGTAGTTTTTCTGAGTAAACTTGCCAACTCCAAAACTGAGTTTTCAAAAATGATAAAACTGGGCAATCCCACCATTGCCGAAGTCATGAGAGACAAATTCAGGATGTATGATTGGTGTAAAGCGCATCAACTACCTGTAGCTGAAAGTTTTAACTATAATGAGGACTATTCGTCCGTTGAATTACAGAAATTTATTGAATTGGCTGGTTTCCCAATCATTGCCAAACCCAAAGAAGGTTTTGGTTCAAACGGAGTTTTATTTATCAGAAATGAACATGAACTCAGCAAATTACCACCTGGCAGTTCATTTTTATTACAAGAGTTTCTGGGGGAAACACCTGATCTCAAACCTTATTCCGATCTGATTGAAATTGGGATTCCGTTATTTCTTCAAGTCCCTGATAAATTTCAATACGCAGCACAATGTATCATCAAACCAGATGGGAGTATCACAGAACAACTGTATTCCGTCAGCGAAATGGTCATGGGTAGAGTAGAACGATTCTCGCCCATTAAAGAGGCCGCATTTGAGCAACTTGTCGCACAATTTTGCCGTGTATTATACGATCAAGGATGGATTGGGGTAGTGAATATTCAAGCTCGTCCCGACAAACAGGGTACATGGAAAGTCCATGAAATAAATCTACGGTTCAGTGGTGGAACTGCAAGTAGATATCTACTCGGATTTGACGAGTTGGGCAACTTTTTCCAGACATTTTTCCCGGAATGGAACATCCCTCACCATGGAAAAGCAATTGATTATCACTCATCCATTGTCCGTTATCTGAATGAATGTAAACTGGATCATGCTAAAATTGACTCACTGAAGCATCATAAACAATGGCAAAAATAATCGTTACAGGCGCAACTGGATTTATAGGGTATTCCATTTACACGAAGTTGCAAACACAACATGATGTTGTTGCCCTACCCGGGCGATTAAACGAAATTAAACCGGGGTCCATCGAGGCCGACGTAATCATACATTGCGCTGGAGCATTGAGACATCGCCCGACTGAATTTTATTCTAGTAATGAATTAGGCACTCAGTTTCTCCTTAATGGGTTATCTAAAAAGACTAAAATCATCTATTTATCAAGTAGAGGCGTGTACAGAAACAGTATATCAGAATTGACTGAAACCTCAGTGGTTGGTCCGGATGACGATTATGGTAAAACAAAACTTGCCGGTGAGCGACTCATACAGGAAAGCGGGAATCCATACCTCATTCTGCGTTTAACCGCAACATATGGATACAATGGGAAACGTTTAGGTCCGACATTTATCGATTCGATGATCAGGCAGATGGTGGAACAAAAACCCATCCAATTATTTACTCCCGATCGGGATCACGATTATTTGTTTGTAGAAGACATTTCAACGTGGATACAGACTTTGATTCCTGAAGGTGATCATTGGAATCAAATATTTAATTGTGCTGGAAAATCAGGCTCCTTACACGATTTTATTCGATTAGCATCGCGCATAGTTGAGAAAAAATATAAAACTAAAGTAAATCTGATAGAAATTGATGGTCCACCACCCAAGGCTCCGATCGTAAACACACAAAAACTATTTCGCTTTTTTCCCGAACTGACATACACATCGGCCGAAACTGCATTTGAAACGATGTTACAAGGACACACTCGTAATACTGCCAATACGTAAAAACGATTCGAACACTTGCGACCAACACCATGGAGCACCGGAAACCATCAACTCTGATCAAGGCTCCCAGTTTACCGGACATGAATACATTGATTACATAAAGTCACTGAAAACGGTCAACATATCGATGGACGGAAAATGCCGTGCAACCGACAATGCGTACATCGAGCGCTTCTTTCGGAGCATCAAATATGAGAAACTTTATCTGCTTGAACCCAAAGATGGAAAAGAACTCTTTGAACTGTGTAAAATCTATATTAGCTTCTACAATGGTCAACATGGACATTCTTCCATAGGAGATGTTCCTCCAACAAGGGTGTATCGAACTGCAGCTTAATAGATATGAATCAAACTAAGAAAACAAAAACCCTATCCTAAGAACCTAGACCACACTAGAGTGGTGGTCTTTGAGTTCATCGAAATCTGGCACAATCGAAAATGACTCCATTCGGGACTCGATTACAAAACTCCCGCTGAAATGGAAGAATTATTAACCAAACAACACGCTGCATGAGTGGCTTAATGAACTGGCCACTTTCCTAGTGCAATTCCATCCAACCATTATATGACTGTTAGTCCACTAGCAATCGCCTTCTATCTTCCACAATTCCACCCTATTCCAGAGAACGATGAGTGGTGGGGGAAAGGATTTACCGAGTGGAGAAATGTGGTCTCAGCCCAACCACTTTTTAATGGTCACTATCAGCCACACCAACCTGCAGATTTGGGGTATTATGATCTGCGATTGGAAGAAGTTCACTCACAACAGGCAGCAATGGCCCGAGAGTTTGGAATCAGTGGCTTTTGCTACTATCACTACTGGTTCACTGGTAAACAGCTATTGGAAAAGCCAATTCAAAATATGCTAAGTTCGGGTAAACCAGATTTTCCATTTTGCTTATGTTGGGCCAACGAGAATTGGACCCGTCGTTGGGACGGGCTGGATAGGGAAGTGCTGATCTCTCAGGATTATTCTATTACGGATGACGAAGCGCATTTCCATACCCTACTTCCATATTTCCTCGACCCCCGATACATAAAAATAGATGGAAAACCGATGTTTTTGGTTTATCGATCATCAATGTTGCCAAATCCCAAGGAAACCACAAGACTTTGGAGGCGTCTGGCGAGGGAGAACGGCATTCATGACCTTTATTTAGTTATGGTCGAAAGTCACCCCGCTGAACGAAAACGAGATCCTGCATTGGACGGGTTTGATGTTGCATTAGATTTTCAACCAGATGGGTCAAGTCTACCCAAACGACGACAACCAAATATATTCCTGCGAATCCTAAAGAAATTAGGACTCCCCGCGAATCATCCGTTCTTCCGGAATAGTGTTTGGAAGTATGACGACTTAGTCACATCAATGCTCGGACGGCCGCCGACCGACTATCCCAGAATACCGTCTGTTACTCCGTCGTGGGATAACACCGCGCGCCGTCGTCAAGGGGGAGCTTCGATTTTTTATGACTCAACTCCAGAATCCTATGGTAAATGGTTAAAAGCAGTTGTTGAAGATAGTAGGGTAATGTCAAAGTTACCCGAAGCGATGGTCTTTATTAATGCCTGGAACGAGTGGGCAGAAGGAAATCATCTCGAACCGGATTTGAAATGGGGGGATGCCTATTTAAAAAAGACAAGAGACGTGCTGAATACCTTTAGAAAACAAAATATCCGTGGTTAATCACAGAATCTCAGTCGTCTTACCCTGCCACAATCCCGCTCAATTTCTGCCAGAGAGGATTTGTTCGGTACTCAACCAAATCTACCCTGTATCTGAAATCATTTTTCTTGATGATTACTCGAGGGATGAGTCGATGGACATCCCGAGACTTCTTCTCAGCGATTGTGGAATTGAAGTAAAATTCATATCAAATACCACCAATTGGCAGTGGTTTAGTGTTTACAGCGCGAAGGTGAACAAATGAGAGCACTTGTATTCTCGATTGATGATGCCTATGTCATGCCGTTCAAAGTGCTGTGGCATTCAATGATGAAGACAGAAAGTATACCTGATGAAGTACCTGTCTTTATTATGTACTCGGAGACACTATCTCCTCATTCCATTCGTAATGTCGCTGAATTCTTAACGAAATACGGTCGAGCCGCGGCATTCAAAGATACGCGATCTTTTGTCCCATATGATGTTCCACTCTCTCACCATATCAGCAAAGCTTCCTACTATCGATTGTTTGTTGCTTCGACTCTTCCCGAGGAAATAACCAGTATGGTGTACCTAGATATTGATGCGGTTGTTATTCGGTCTATTCGTGAGCTTTTTGACTTAAAATTGACTCATCCTCTTGCTGCCGCAGATCATATGATACCCCGTGCGGCTTTTCGACTTTGGGGCGATTTAGGTGGGGATTATTTTCAGGCGGGAGTCCTAATAGCAGATTTAGATCAATGGCGCGCGAACAAACTAGAAGAAAAATTTAAATAGATTTTGGCTGAGGAGCGTGACCGAATTATTTGGTGGGATCAGGATGTTCTTAATATCGCATTTGAAAACAACTGGCAGCGGTTACCGGTTTGGTACAACCTCTCCGGTCATGCACTTAAGGAAATTACAGAGGTTGCAAGCAGAGAAAATGGTCGTTTCTTGCATTATACCGGGAGCTCAAAACCATGGAATTCTTACTCTAAAGACTGGCTGGCTGAACATTGGTATGCGCTCTATCTCGAGACCTTTGGCGAGAAGTTTGATACGAAAAGCATACAACCCCCGAGTTGGAAAAGATTGCTCTCGGCTTCAAAACGAATCCTCAAGTTGGTTCTGGGTCGTGCCTAATCAGCTTTGGATTACAATCCAAGTTATGACTTAACCCACTGTCAACAAAAATGTAGCAACTTCACTTCGAGCGCAATGACGAATACAACGATTATTTTATGGGTTACAAACGACTACGAGATGTGAATCCTAAAAGAAGTATGGGATAGCAAACGGTAAGTTGGTTGGTACCTGTACTGGTACCTGTATAAAATAAAAAACCCGCATACCATTGTTGATCAACAATATGCGGGTCTTTCTCGTGGGACCGGGCGGAATCGAACCGCCGACACATGGATTTTCAGTCCATTGCTCTACCGACTGAGCTACAGTCCCGAACCATTTGGCATTGCCAAATAATTAAGAGCAGCAAATATACGATGAATACGACCTGACTGCAAAATAAATATATCTGATAACAGTAAACGGAGAACAGAAAACGGAGAACAGTATGCCCGGGAGCAGCGAGCAGTACCTGTCTACTTCCTACTCCCCACTACCCATTGCCTACTCCCCACTCCCCACTGAATGGCCTTTTTCACTCGGCCTCGCCACATGATTTGCGACCAAAGACTTCGTGGTTTCACCACTTGTGTTTGGTCTTCAATTCGGTTTTCGCTCAGCTTCGCATCACGATGTGCGGCACTAGACTTCGCACCTTACGGTGCTTGTGTACTGCCTCCCATTCTGTTTTCTGTTCTCCGTTTTCTGAAATAATGATTTACGATTTTTGATTTTAGGTCTTGCCTTACAATACCCTATATTGCGTCGATGGTGTGAATTATGTACCCAAACAATAGATGTATGAAAAAAATGAGACTTTTTTTAGTGGCTCTGGTCCTGGTCGCCACGTCCGTGACTTCTTCTTCCGCCCAACTGACCGGACTGGAACTCTATAATGCAATGGGCGAACGTGGATTCGTGGGCTCGGAGGGTTCCGCACGTCTGAACTGGCTTCCGGCCGATATGGGATACCTGGAGTCCGAGCAACATGCTAACGGCACAACGGACTTCTTCCGCGTTAATCCGGCCAACGAACGCCGTAGTCCGCTGTTTTCCGACGTCCAAAAGCAGGCGATCATCGCCGGATTCAATCAGGCTACAGGCGGATCAACTACCGGACTTCCGTTCTCTCAGTTCCGTTTTGTGATGGACAATAAAGCCATCTTTTTTACGGTTAATAAAACCGACTATGTCTTCCATCTCGACTCTCGTGAGCTGCGTCAGCTGTTCAAACCAGAGGTCGAACGCGCTGCCTATACCGATGAACTGATGCGTAATATGGAGGCTTCCCAGCTGTGGACCGGTACGTATTCTCACGATTTTAAAACATTCACCTATGTGAAGGGATATGATCTGTTTACCGTGAACACGCAGACCCGTGATGAGAAGCAAATCACGTTCGATGGAAGCGAACAGCGCATGAACGGACGCCCAAGCTGGGTGTATCCAGAGGAGTTCTACCAGCGCGAGGCATATTGGTATTCTCCCGATAATTCCAAGATTGCCTACCTCCAATACAACGAAATGGATGTGCATCAGTATCCGGTGATCCACGAGCTTACTTTCGAAACTGGTCTCGAACTGATGCGATATCCAAAAGCAGGTGAAACGAATCCGACGCTGAAGCTTTTTATCGTGGATCTGAATTCAGGCGACCGTGTTGAAGTTCCAACCAACAGTAATTCCGACACCTACATCGTTCGTCCGATCTGGCGCCGTGATGGCAGCGAATTGACGTTCCGTCGCATGAATCGTCAGCAGAATCATATCGAACTACTGGCTTACAGCCTCGCCGACAACTCCGTCCGTACCATTCTTGAGGAGCGCGAGGATGCCTATATCAATCTGCACGATAATTTCATCCAACTGAACGACAATCAGACATTCATCTGGACCTCCGAAGTCAGCGGATACAATCACATCTATCATTACAGTTTCGACGGACGCTTGATCGCTCAACTTACTAGCGGCGAGTGGCCAGTTGCCAGCATCGTGAATGTCGATGAAAAAGGAAAGAAGGTGTATTTCACTGCCAATGAAAATCAGGGTATGGAGACGTACTTCTATTCGGTGGATATGAACGGTCGTAATCTGAAGAAAATGACCGAGCAGCCTGGTAGTCATAACATCAGTATGAATGAAGCAGCTTCGTTTTATGTCGACATGTATTCCTCTTTCGATGCGGCTCCAAGTGCCACGTTGTACCGTGCTAACGGACGTATGGTTCGTGAATTGATGACCTCCGATACTGCCAATGTCGTTGCACACGGCCTCCAAAAACCCGAGGTGATGAGTTTCAAAGCGGCAGATGGAGTTACTGACCTGACCGCGCTGGTGTACAAGCCCGTGGATTTCGATCCGAACAAAAAGTATCCCGTTTTGCTACCACTGTATGGTGGTCCTGAGGGTATGGATGCCAACAATACGTATAAAAATGCGGATCCCTACCAGCGTATGGCCCAACTCGGATTCATCGTGGTCCGCACGAACTATCGCGGTGGTGGAAATCGGGGTAAAGCGTTCGCTACCATGCATTACAAAAAATTGGGCACCTATGAAATCGATGACTACGCCCAGGCTATCAAAGAAGTGACCAAACGTGACTATGCGGATGGATCCAGAGTTGGCGTTTATGGCCACTCTTATGGTGGATATGCAACTGCGCTGTTGATGTTGCGTTATCCGGACTTGTTCCAGGCCGGAGTTTCAGGCGCTCCTGTGACCGACTGGAGAAGCTATGACACGATTTACACCGAGCGTTATATGGATACACCGCAAAACAATCTGAGCGGATACGATGAGGGGTCTGCCATGAAGTATGCCGACAACCTGAAAGGGAAGTTGCTCATCGTTCACGGAACCATCGATAACAACGTGCATCCACAGAACAGTATCATGTTAATTGATGCCTTGGTCAAGGCGGACAAAATGTTTGATGTGATGTTCTATCCAGATAATCGCCACGGGATCCGAGGTGCGCACGGACAACATTACAATAAAATCCGCATGCATTACTTCATGAATCACCTGAACCCAGAACACGGCGAGGCGTTTGTGAAGGCGAATGCGTGGAAGTAATAGCCGGCTTTAAAGCCGGAGAAAACGGAGACCAGTAAAAAAAGGTAGTTGGAAGTAGGGAGTAGGGAGTAGGTTCTTTATCTACCAACTACCTATTTCCAACTACCCACTCCCTACCATAGGGCTGTTTTCACTCGGCTACGCCTCATGATTTGCGACCAAAGACTTCGTGCTTTCAGCACTTGTGTTTGGTCTTCAATTCCCTTTACTGATATGAAATAGCCTGTTGAAGTCTTTTTAGCTCTTCAGTATTTCGCTGTTCAATATTTATAGCCTCTGCGAGGGTAATCCACTGAAAACGGATGCTTTCGCCGGGGCTTTTTTGTGCCAGGATGCGCTGATCGAGCTGACACACCTGAGCAATGCGTGGGTATCCGCCGGATGTCTGTGCATCGGGTCCGAGTATGATGGGTCCGGAAGGAGTGACCTGTATGGTTCCGGGAAGAACCACCGTTGAAATGAGATTTCTGTCGGGGGATTGCAGGGTAGCCTCGGACTCCGGCAGCAATCGGATGCCCATCCGATTTGAATCGCGCGAGATGATCCAGGAGTGGGCTGTGAGCGAATAGAGGGTATCTTCGGAGAACCAGTTGGACTCGGGTCCGGGGTGAATGCGAATCAGATCCTGATGCAAATAGGACGTGAAATCGCGACTAATATGCCATTTTGGCAGCTTTTTAGGTGTTTTGGGGTGTTTCTCTAGATGCGAAGGCGTGTTTGGGTGCAATTGATCACCTTTTTTCATTGCGCGTTTGGATCCGCCTGCACCTAGTCGAAGCTCGGTGCTGTAGCTTCCGAGCCAGGACTCGCCGGAGAATCCCGAGGCGATGCCCAGGTACGATCGGAAGCCCGGCCGGGACGGCCGGCCTGTGAGTGTGGATCCGGCGGGAATGTGGTGGCTGCGCCAGGTGCCTAAGTGTTGGGTGCGATCGGCGACGAAGTCGGCGAGATGAACGGAAGGGGAAGCACTGGCGCCGGAGTCGGTGAGGTGGTCGGAAGGGGGTACGTCGGGGGCGCCGGAGTCGGTGAGGTGGTCGGAAGGGGACACGTCGGGGGCGGTGGTGATATGCCAAAGCATCCCACCTCCGGTCAGGGAGATCCGGGCAGGGTGATGGAAACGGACCGTGAATGGACTACTGGGAATCTCGAGAATGGGAAGATGGGGATCCTGTCCCAGGATGATGTTGGCGAGTCGGGCGGCGTGGGTGTCGGCGGCACCTCCTTGCGGAACGCCGTGTTCGAGTCCGCGCCGCGGACGGGTGTCCTGAAGGCTACTCTGAATGCCGGGCTGGAGGATTTCAATCACGGTGAAACCTCCTTAAGTGACTTCCAACCAGTAGTCGAAAGTTGATCATCCTGTTTGGATTCATAAAGTGACCTCCGTAAACCTCACCCGGTCGCCAGGTTTCAACACAGCTGGCGGACTCCGATCGATATCGAATAATGTCATGTCAGTCCGACCAATCAGATGCCATCCGCCTGGTGCTTCATGTGGATACACCCCTGTTTGGGCACCACCGATTCCCACGCTACCAGCCGGGACACGCACCCGAGGGTGGTCCCGACGTGGATGATGAAGTTCGATCGGGAGTCCACCGAGATACGGGAATCCAGCCGTAAATCCGATCATATACACGTAGTACTCGACTGATGTGTGCAGGTCAATGACTTCGCGGGGAGATATACTCTTCGCCTTGGCAAACGCATTCAGATCAGGGCCGAATTCACCGCCATAGTGAACGGGGATAACATGGGTAGTAGGGAGTGGGAAATAGGAAGTAGGGAGTGGGGAGTGGGAAGTAGAGGGAGCAGTGAGCGGCGAGCGGTGAGCAGGTATATCACTGTTAGAGATCAGGTCAACGGTGTTTATCCATCTCCGCAGGCTCTCCACAAATTCAATCGATGAAACTGACCTTTTCAGAATAATCGTGATGGTATGGTAGGCGGGGATCACCTGATCCACTTCAGTTAAATCAGCTTTTCGTAACTGCTCACATACACCCAACAAAAACTGATGCAGCTCGATTGAAATGACTTCAGGTCCTGAAACACACACAGCATGCTCAGAAATCGGGTCTACTTTTAACTGGTTAATATCAAAACTCATTTCAGTACCAATCGATTCTACTATATTGATCAATTTTTCAGATATTCTCCATCATAGTACAATTTTTAAACAAAAAACAGAATGGGAGGCAGTACACAAGCACCGTAAGGTGCGAAGTCTAGTGCCGCACATCGTGAGGCGAAGCTGAGCGAAAACAGAATTGTAGAACCTACTAATTTCAACCCACTACCCACTACCCACTCCCCACTCCCCAACTCATATGCCCTTTATCCCATATTCCCCACATCGCCCAACTGAATCCGAGATCCGCGATCGGGCGGAATCCTTTTACAGGCTCATGGACACCCGTCGAAGTGTTCGTTTCTTTGCTCCGGACCCCATTCCCGCGGAGGTGCTTGAACATATCGTTCTGACAGCTGGAACGGCTCCATCCGGTGCTCACAAACAACCCTGGTTTTTCGCCGTAGTTACGGATCTAGCGATCAAGCATGCGATCCGCGAAGCTGCCGAGGCCGAGGAAAAGCTCAATTATGATGAGCGATTTACAGAGGAATGGAAAGAGGACCTTGCTCCGTTTGGAACAGACGATATCAAGCCGTATCTGGATATCGCTCCGGCGATCATTGTCGTGTTTAAGGAATCATATCGGGTAGTAGATGGGGAGAAAAAGAACAATTACTATGTGAATGAGTCTGTCGGAATCGCAGCAGGAATGCTCATCGCGGCTATTCACAATGCTGGACTAGCAACGCTCACGCATACACCGAATCCAATGAAATTCCTGAACGAAATTCTGGATCGACCCAAGAACGAAGTCCCGATTCTACTGATGCCTGTCGGATTTCCTTCCAAAGACTGTGTGGTACCCGATCTGACCCGAAAGTCCTTCGACGAAATCGCGAAAGTGTACTAAGACTGTACTCATTTCCTAGAAATGAGCTCCAGAATGAGGTAATCGGCAAGGGCTAGTGAGCTTCTCCCAATTTTTAACACCTTGGAATGTGATCCATTCCCGGATTTCCTCTCATTTTCCTCCTCAATCAACATCCCACTCTGACCCTCAATCCATTTTACCTGATCCACGCTCAGTTCATACTCATACTTCGACGTCAGCTCTTCCAACGACACCCCTTCCGCCGTTCTCAGACCCATCAACAGTCGCTCTTCAGCTAGCTGCAACAAACTGAGTTCTTCGTAGTTCAACTGCTCCCCGCTCGCCGCTACCCGCTTTTCTACTGCTCCCCGCTCTCTGCTCCCCGCTCCCTGCAATTCTCTCTTCTCTCTTATCCCTTCTCTCTTTTCTGCATACTGTTTGATGTCCTTAACAATCTCCCACCGTTTCCCTGACTCGATTTTCCCGTCACCACCCACTCTCAAGTCCAATGAATGCGCGCCAGGTCCGAATCCGATGTAGGGGACATGCTTCCAGTAATTTCCATTGTGCACAGCTTCATGTCCCGGACGGGCGAAATTACTCACTTCATATCTGTGAATGCCGTTTTCGTCAAGCATCTGGTCCACTATGGACATGTGTCGACTCACGATTTCGTCGTCGCTAGGAGTCAGACGCCCCAATTCGGCTGCTTTACCGATGCGTGTTCCTGGCTCGATGGTCAGCGCATAGGCGGACACATGGGGTGGTTTGAAACGCAGTAATTTCTGGATGTCAGTAATCAGTGACTCATCCGACTGTCCCGGATTCCCATAAATCAGATCTACCGTAAAACTCGGGAAGTCTACTTGACGGATTAACTCCAGGCAATGAATAGCTTCCTCGGCCGAGTGGGCACGGTTCATAAAGGCTAGCAGCTCGGGATCAAAACTCTGGACTCCCATGCTTAGACGGTTGACTCCAATAGACTTCAGATCCTTGAGCATCACCTTGTTCACATCATCCGGATTCGCTTCGAGCGTGATTTCACGCACCTCCGACATCGGACAATAGCGCCCAATCGTCTCAAGAATCCGTTCAATATCGACTGAACGCAGTCGGGACGGGGTTCCGCCACCGAAATAAATCGAAGTCAGCGTTCGATCCGTTGCAAACATCGGAAGTTCGGTCATGATCTGCAGGCATAGCGCGTCTACATACGCGGCCTTAAGCTCCTCGCGCGTCACAAAATAGAAATCGCAATAGCTACAGGCTTGCTTGCAAAAAGGAACGTGGATGTAAATTCCGAAAGGCTGTTTAGGCATAACTGAGTCAGGTTGGTACGCTCCTCAAGATACGCCAAAAAAACGAAGCCTCGGTAGCTGAACCCAGGCCGGACCTGTATTCATCCAACCGACTGACACGGGCTTCTAACTCATCCAAATTGGATGAATCCCTCACCATTGCGACAGATGTACATGCTGGACTTTGGGAAAAACGTAATAAAAGCTCCCCATCAGCACATGGTATTTCTTGGGGATGCATACAATGATGGTCATTTATGGTCATTAAAGGTCAGTTGTTATAATATTTTGTCATCTAACATAATCTAACGTCACCTAACGTCATTTAATGTCATATACTGTCATCAACTGTCGAATCATTTGAGGAAGAAAGTGACTCCGATGATAGGTCTGTTTAGAAACGTAATCGAATCATTTAAATGTTTAAATCGCTTAAATTCCTGTTTATGGAAGTTTAAAGAAACAAGATCGCCTAATGAATGTTGCAATAGTAGGTGCTGGCTTTACGGGAGCGGTTTTAGCGCACGAATTGGCTAAAGCGGGACACAACATTGAGGTTTTTGAATCACGCAATCACATAGCTGGTAACTGCTATACCGAACGTGATGAAAAATCAGGTGTGATCATCCACAAGTATGGCCCTCATATTTTTCATACAGATCGTGAAGACGTTTGGAATTACGTGAATCGGTTTACGGAGTTCAAACCTTATATCAATCGTGTTAAAACTACCGCTCAAGGGCGAGTATTTTCGCTACCCATTAATTTACATACGATCAATCAGTACTTTAACAAAACACTGAGTCCGGTTGAGGCAAAAGAATTCATCCAACGTATAGCGGATTCGACGATCGACGAACCGGAATCTTTTGAAGAACAAGCGTTGAAGTTGATCGGGAAAGACTTGTATGAAGCTTTTTTTAAAGCATACACAACAAAGCAGTGGGGTGTGGATCCAAAGGAATTACCAGCCAGCATTCTAAAACGGTTACCTGTCCGTTTTAATTACGATGACAACTACTTCAATCACAAATTCCAGGGAATGCCAGTTGAGGGATATACTCCGATTGTAGCCGCGTTATTGTCGGCAGACAACATTCAGGTATACCTGGAAACGCCGTTTCGGTCCGTGCAGGTTAAAGACTATGACCACGTATTTTACACGGGACCCATCGATGCCTGGTTTAACTACGAGGAAGGACGATTGGGCTATCGTACACTTGATTTTATTCGCGAGGAACATGAAGGTGATTATCAGGGATGTGCAGTGATGAACTATGGAGACCTGGCGGTTCCCTATACCAGGATTATTGAACACAAGCATTTTGCCCCGTGGGAGCATCATATCCCGACCGTGATCTTTAAAGAGTATAGTCGTGCGTGTACGGAGGACGACATTCCTTATTATCCCATTCGTTTAGTAAACGAAAAGGCCTTGCTGAAAACGTACATCGATAAAGCGAAAGCGGAAAAAGGCGTAAGTTTTTTGGGGCGTCTGGGAACATATCGCTATTTGGATATGGATGATACCATCGCTGAGGGATTGTTTGCAAGTGAACAAACACTGCTTGCAATCGAACATCAAACTACGATCCCGGTCTTTTTTGTTGAACCTTGATCGATACATCATCTATTTCATCCAGTTAAATCCAACACGGTACACCGATAATCATTTTTGAGTAGGTACTTCAACTTATTTTTAATCAGTCAAGTAAGCTATATTTTTACTGATTACTTAAATTCAATAGATAGGTAGTGATTTATGATGTTGCCATTCTTAAAAAACAATACCAAAATCTACATTGTTGCCCCGGCAAAGAGCGCTACGGGTGGTCCGGAACTTCTTCATCAGTTATCCTATCAATTAAAGTTAATTGGATTAAATGTTACGATGTATTATGTACCGGATAATCATCCTGATCCCGTGCACCAAAATTATGTAGAGTACGAAACTACCTTCACCAGATCTGTAGAAGATGTACCTGAAAATGTGATGATCATCCCCGAAACCAGCACTTATTTACTGGATAGATACCAAAAAATTAAAAAAATAGTCTGGTGGCTCAGTGTCGATAATTATTTTATTCGGATACGGGGAGTTAAAGGGAGGATCAATCGATTTTTATTTGATCGTCTAGGTTCGCAGAACTATTTCTTTTTTGAACCCTCATTAAGGCAAGTCGATTATCATATCGTTCAGTCCTATTATGCAGAAACGGTACTACGGAAACACAATATTGCCAATTATTCCCATTTATCCGATTACCTGAATGAACGATTTATGAGTCAGGCGATTGATTTAGCGGGGAAAAAAAACATCGTTGCATACAATCCAATAAAGGGCAAAATGTTCACCCAGAAAATCATTGATACGGCAAAAGGGATTGAATTCATCCCAATTTCTGGTATGTCGAGGCAGGAAGTCGTTTCCGTTTTAACATCGGCAAAAGTGTATATCGACTTTGGTCATCACCCGGGCAAAGACAGGATTCCGCGTGAAGCGGCGATGCTGGATTGTTGCGTGATCACCAATCGCAGAGGATCCGCGCGATACGTTGAAGATGTACCCATTCCGGAGGAATTCAAATTCGATGAATCAAAGCGTTCGATTCCCAAAATCATTGGAAAAATTGAGCAATGCTTTTCCAATTATATCCAATGTAATTCTAGTTTTGATGCTTACCGGTCCACCATAAGAAGTCAGGAAACGGTTTTCACTGAACAAATCCATGCGCTGTTCAAGATGGATCCAGAACGTAGCCATGCAGATGGTCGGTAAGATGACAGGCGTTCAACATCCAGGGAACCATATCGTCAGGGTGGGATGGGGGTTGCCCTCAGAGTGTTAGTTGGGGATACTCACAAGAAAAGAGAGAGAAAACTCAATTTCAGGGCTCCCGCTGAATCCGGAAATCTGCTAGCCAGGAAACACGTTGCATGAGTGGCTTAACCTACTGTCCACTTTTTTGTCGCAATTCCAGATTGGATTACACTCCAAGGTATGACTTAACCCACTGTCTACAATAATGTAGCAACTTCAAATCAAAGGTCTCGCAGTCAGACTCAATCAACCTCGATGCTCGGTAATCACCTAAAAACGAAGGCCCGGTAGGGTTCAGCTACCGGGCCTGTATTCATCCAACCGACGGACACGGAGTCACTATTTATGTCGTCGATTAAAGCGCAATATACAAAGTTATCGGGTGATTATGAACTGATATTGGAACTTTACCTGTTTTTTTACTCATTGTGGCACAATGAGTAACAGGCTATTATGTATATTATGTACTTCGTCGTTTGAAATCCCCGGATGATCCGACCCAATCAGATGGTATTTTCCCGCCAGAAATGTGTCCATTGTGATCGGATGCTACCGTTCGATTAAAAATAGAGTTGAAACTGGGCCTGGATAAGCCGTGTCGAGGTACGAAGTACCGTGTCGTCCCGGTACCCGTAAGCAAGGGTGAGTTTGTTTTGAAAAGGTTTACTCTTACCAATAGTGAAACTTCGGGTTGTACCGACCTGGAGGATCGTCACGTCTTCACCTGCCGGACTTAACTCCGTATGGCGATAGATTTCACCACGGACAAAGACTTCGGTGTCCGGTCGAAGCAGATATCCCGTGAAGCCACTGGCGCCTGTAAACTGCTGGTCCACGATCGGCTGGGCTGGTATCGAGCTGCGCACGTTGTTGAACTGGGTATGGATGACATCGAGTTTGAACCGTATGGGAAAGTGTCCCGGGAATGTGCCGTGATAGGCATGTGCTCCAATGGAGTAGGAGTTTTTGGGTCTGCCCCAGGCGCCCGGAGTTGGATTGTATCCGGCATAGAAACCCAGTTCAGAGTTGGGAGAGTTGTTCGGGAAGAATCGGATTGAACTACTCATTGCCAGTGCGTCTCTGTTGGTGAATTGCGTAGCGGACTCGTCATTGATCGAACTTTTGTAATTGAGCTGGTTGAAACCGTTGTGGATGAACAGTCGATACTCAAACCGATTCGGTTTGTAAACGGCCTCCATTCCGTAGTCCCGGGCATCGGTACCGGTCTGATATTTGGTCCAGTATTCGGCTATCGCGATCCGGTCGATGGTGTCGATATCGCCATGCAGGGTCATTGCCATGGAACGAGGTTGAGCTCCAGCGAAGCGTCCGAACCGGAGCGTGAGGTGGGGATTGATGTTGTAGTCGACTCGCAAATCTATGAATTGAACGCTGGATCCGGAACCCTCGAGTTGAGTAAAAAGTGAAAGGTTGGAGCCGATTCCGACATACGTGCGAAATCGAAGACGACGGATACCGAATCCGAGGCGGGAATCTTTTGACTCGATGTCAGATCCGATGCTGAATCGGGGCTGGAACGTGGCTCCGATGCGGAAGTTGATGTCCTGTCCGGCTACGTTAATGGGAGTTTGACTTATTGCCGGTTGTGCAGAAAACAGAAAACACAAAACGGTAATCAGAAAAAGAATAAGAGATAAGAGTGAAGAGAAGACTTTTTGGAGGAGGTAGTGGGGAGTGGGGAGTAGGAAGTAGCGAGTGGAAAATTGGTTGGATTTGATTCGTAATTGCGGTGCCATGTTGCCTGGAAAATTGAGGTCGGGATTGATTTGATCGCAATATCGGGACCTCAGATTACCTAAACAATGATATTTGTCATACTGTTACACGCTCTGCGTGTTCCAGTATGACGAAAAGAGAGTACAGAAAAGGGATAAGAGATCGGTAGCCTTAGAAAAAACAACGGCAAACATAGACCAACTGCACGCGTGTTCTCGTGCGCTTTGTACGCCTTTAAAAAAACCGGCAAAGCCGGTATTTTAAAGCTCTTTAATCGCTGAAACCAGAGACTGCAGCGACTTCTTGGCATCACCAAAGAACATATACGAATTCGGCAGGTAGAACAGATCGTTGTCGATTCCCGCAAATCCCGGATTCATACTTCGCTTGAATATGACCACGGCCTTAGCGCTATCCACATTTAGAATCGGCATCCCGTAAATCGGACTCGCCGGATTGTTTCTCGCTTGTGGATTCACCACGTCGTTGGCTCCAATAACCAATACCACATCAGTTTTTTCAAACTCCGGATTGATCTCTTCCATGTCGTACAACTGCGGATACGGTACATTGGCCTCAGCCAAAAGTACGTTCATGTGTCCCGGCATTCGTCCCGCTACCGGGTGAATCCCGTATTTCACATCCACGCCTTTGGCTTCCAGCAAAGAAGCGACTTCACGAATGGTGTGCTGGGCCTGCGCGACTGCCAGTCCATATCCTGGCACAATGACCACGCGTTGCGCATAGGCGGTCATTACGGCAGTGTCGTCGGGTGATACCTCGCGGATGGTTTTACTGCCATCGCCGGTAACGGCAGCGAGTCCGGTCGATTCAGCCCCGAACGCCCCAAACAGTACATTCGATAATGGCCGGTTCATCGCCTTACACATAATGTTGGTCAGAATGAGTCCCGATGCACCCACCAAGGCACCACTAATGATGAGCAAGTTGTTGTTAAGCACAAATCCAGCTGCAGAGGCCGCAACTCCAGACAACGAGTTGAGCAACGAGATCACGACCGGCATATCTGCTCCCCCGATCGGAATCACAAAAAGTACCCCAAGCAACACCGACAATCCGATGATCACAAAAAACGGAATCAGATACTCAGGATCCAGAACAAAAAGTATCGTTGCAATTAAAATGATTACCACAATCAACGCATTCAGTGGTTTCTGACCCGGAAACGTGATCGGATTCCCCGACATCGAGCCGTTCAGTTTCAAAAAGGCAACAACGGATCCGGTCATGGTCACTGCACCGATGAAAATACTCATGCTCATGGTAAACAGGTCCTGCCCGGGCAGACTCACGCCTTCAATGCGGAAGTATTCTCCGGCAGCAACCAAAGCCGAAGCACCGCCTCCCAGTCCGTTAAATAACGCAACCATTTCTGGCATGGATGTCATCTGAACCTTCTTCGCAGCAATCGCTCCGATCAAGCTCCCTACAACAACCCCCGCAATGATGTATTCAAAGGTAACGATTTCCTGATTGAACAGGGTTACCAGCACACCGATGAACATGGCAATTGAGGCCAGTTGATTCCCGGAACGCGCTGTAGCGGGTGACCCAAGTCGCTTAAGTCCGATAATGAACAGTATCGACGTAAACAGATAAACCAGTTGTACGGCAGTTGGCAGATACTGCAGGATGGATTCGGGTAGGAACGCACTCATGATTTGTCCTCCTTCTTCTTGAACATCTCCAGCATCCGGTCGGTTACCATAAATCCACCAACCACATTAATGGTGGCAAAAATGATGGCGATGAATCCGAGTATAGTACCGAGAAACTCGCCGGCATGTCCGGCAACGACAAGTGCACCGATGAGTGTGATCCCGGAGATGGCGTTGGCACCCGACATCAATGGAGTGTGCAAGGTGGTCGGCACCTTTGAAATGACCTCGAATCCGACGAAACAGGCCAGAACAAAGATGAACAGATTAAATATGAGCGTTTCCATAGGCAAAATGATATCTAATGGGAATAATGGAGTCAGGATAATCCAAGTAAAGCTTTAACAGTAGGGCTGTGGACTACTCCCTGATGGGTGACCGTCGTTTGTTCGATGATTTCGTCGGTGAAGTCCAGGTTGATCTGTCCCTCTTTGGTTATCACGAGTTGCAGTAACGCCAACACATTCTTGGCATACAACTGACTGGCATGAAGTGGCACCTGAGCCGGTAAATTCGTCGGACCCAGAATGCGAACGTTGTTTACAACGGCCGTTTCGCCCGGTCTGGTGAGCTCACAGTTTCCACCTTGCTCAGCAGCCAGATCCACGATTACAGATCCCGCGTTCATATCGGCCACCATATCTTTGGAGATTAGTTTTGGGGCTGGTCTACCGGGTATTAACGCAGTTGAAATTACAATATCGGCTGCTTTAACGTGCCTGTGAATCGCCTCGCGCTGCAACTGTTTACTGGCTTCCGACAGTTCCTTGGCGTAGCCGCCTTTGGTCTCGGCATTTTGGTCTTCTTCGGCCAGGGGAACATCCACAAACTTGGCTCCAAGACTCTCGACCTGCTCCTTAACAGCCGGCCGCACATCAAACGCCTCGACAACTGCACCCAGGCGTCGGGCAGTGGCTATGGCCTGTAGTCCGGCGACTCCTGCTCCCAGTATGAGTACTTTGGCCGGAGCAATGGTTCCTGCTGCCGTCATCATCATGGGGAGATATTTACCCAGCGCATCGGCTCCCAGGAGTACCGCTTTGTATCCCGCAATGGAACTCATCGACGACAACGCATCCATTTTTTGGGCACGGGTAATTCGCGGAATGGCTTCCATCCCTAGCGCCGTGATGTTCCGGGCATTCAGCTGATCCACGGTATCCCTGTTCTGTGCTGCCCACAAAAAGCTGACCAACAGGGCATTTTCCTTCATTTTGTTGATCTCGGAAGCATCCGGTCGCTGAATTTTAATGAGGATATCCGCATCCTTGAAGGCATCGTCCACCACGTGAACTCCCGCTGCCTTGTAGGCATCATCCGTAAAATAGGAGGCGAGACCAGCGTCTTTCTGTACCTGAACTTTTAATCCCATTTTAATCAGTTGCGCTGCCACATCGGGATTAAGAGCGACTCTGTGTTCGCCCTGAACTGTTTCTTTTGGAACACCTACCAAAACCATAACATCTCCTCTAAAAAGGGTTAAACTGCTCCTAACATACTGCTTTTTACAGGGTTTGCCAAAAAAATAAGAGTCGAAACTATTTTATTTTTTTCATGCCCAGAAACAGCACGGTTCCGACGCTCAGGAACAAAAGGGTAGGGATCCAGGAGGCTAAACTAACAGCACTCAGCAGCCACAAACAGACGGTAACGGCCAGAATCGGAATGAAGAGTCCGCCGGGTAACTGAAAGGCGCTCTCGACGTTTCGGTTTTTACGCAACCAGGGGATGCACAGCACACAAAGTACATAGATCAGTATTCGGACCAGCGCACTAACGGCAGCCAGCCAGACGAATGATCCATAAATGGACAGCAAAAAAACGATGACCGTAAAGAACAGGATGGATGTGTGTGGGGTGCGATAGGTTTCATGGACGTTGGAAAACCAGGCGGGAAGGGTGTTTTCCCGTCCCATCGCGTAGGTGATTCTGGGTGTGGTGACCACCGTACTTGCGATGTTGCCTCCCACACTCACAGCGATACCGGCGGTCAGGAGTACCGCTCCAACCGGACCCATAACGGCGTTCGCGGCATCCACCAGCGGGCGGGCACTATTGGCAAGGTCGGGTACCGCAGCCAGGGCTACATACTGAATGGCTACGTACAGCACGGTTACTGTCAGAAGTGCCAGTAAAAGTGCTCTGGGAATTGTTTTAGAAGGATTTTTCGTCTCTCCGGCTGGAATTACGGCAGCTTCCCATCCCACAAAGGCGTAAATGACCAGCAAGGCGGCAGTTCCGGCACTGGTGTAATCGGGAAGCGTGCTTATCCCTGCAGGAAGTACTGTTGCGTCGAGGTAGAATACACCGACAGCAATAAGGGCAAGAAGGGGGACGAACTTTAACACAGTCAGGAATCCGATGGAATTCATCGCACGTTTGGTCCCGGCAATGTTGACCCACGCCAGGCCTCCAATGATCACGAACAGAATCAGGATGCGCGGCGCGCCAGAAGTGAGATCTTCATTGAAATATCCCAGTGTGGATACCAGCAGATTGATATTCGCCGCAAACGCGGTAAGCCGGGCTACGTAAAATGCCCATCCAGCCTGAAATCCGGCGAACGGACCGAAGACGGTCCTGGCATACAGAATGGGTCCGCCTGTGTTGTGAAAATAGCTCGATACTTCGGCGAAGCACAGAATCACGGTGAGCATGAGTAGTCCGCACCCGGCAAAAAGCAATGGACCCCAGTTACCCATAAGACGAGCCACTTCAGCGGGGGACCCAAAAATACCTGCTCCGATAAATCCATTCACAGCCAGCAGCCATATACCGGTTACTGTGAGCTGCCGAAGTAGCGGCTCTTCGTTGTACTGTGTCATTTAAACTGAATATGTTCCTGTTTTGATCTGCTCAAACTAATACGGAATGCTCGAATGCAGCGAATCCAGACGCTGGAAAATAACATAATCCGTATCCAGTTTCAGCGGTCTAGTATAGGTATATATTCTCAGTTTTTTTAATTCATTTCTGATGTGGTCCGGATACACACCCAGATTCTGATCATATTCAATCTCCAGTGTGTATGAGAAATGATGTTTGGATGAATCCCTGAACAGATCCACCAGCTTGCTTCGATAAGTCAGAGTTGCGTACACCGAATCGGCCCGGGCAGCGTTTGGAATTGCAATGCGGGCGATATTCATGATGATCGGATCCTCAAAAAATACCTTGACAGCGCGGCGAACCCAGATTCCTTCGTCGGTGAAGGGTTGAGGTGGTTTTGAAAACGTCCATTTTCTCATGGAATCTACCGCGGCGGCATTCCATTCCGGTGAGATGCCTTCGCTGGCCAGTGAAACATCCAGCACGTTCCCGTCCTTGTCCAGATAAAACAGGACGGATAAGGTAACTTCTTCATCCGGAGCTTCAGCAATATCCGGGAACAGAGTCATTTTGATCGGATGTGGTGCGGATGCATCGAAATGTGTTCGACTTGAACTACACCCAATCACCATCAGTAGTGCGATTAATGTAAGTGATCTCATACAATCTCCTTGTTCATGATAAGGTGGGAGTGATTGAGCAATGTACCAAATTTGGGTTCCATATACCGTTGAATGATCCATGTATGCGATTGTTTTTTAATCTGATTGAATCAGGATACAGGAAGGTAGATGGTGTCTGCGTGCGACCCACGTATCCTGTCTATACGATAACGGATTCGGTCGTGGATTTCGTTTATGGCATGAACACGTTAGCGGATCCATGGTGGGGCGACAACTGCTGGTGCCAATGCTGAATGAAAAATGTTCATTTATATGTATATTCCGCATGTAAACCTGTTTTTTAAACTCTGAAGCACAACTTGTTAAGCACCCGTGACTCCGCATCCACTGGCAATATTACTGGTTTTCCGAAATAACAAAGATCTCGCCGAGAGAACGCTTACATCCATCTACTCTGCGCTCAAACCCGGATATCAAGTATATCTCGTAGATGATGCATCCGACGATGACACTCCTGCCGCTATCCGTTCGGTTGTCGAACATTTCGCTCACGAGCAAACGTACTTCTATGAGAATCCGACGGAACTGGGACGGGAAAAATCCATCAGGGAGCTGCTTCAGCTTGTCGATTCTCCCTTGGTCTGGATGCCGGAAGAAGTCGATGAAACGTTGTCAGATCTCAGATGGGTCACGGGTATTTTCGATCATAATCCGGAGGGCCCTTTTTCACTGGATGAGATCATGAGCAAGGAAACCGTGACAGAGATGCCAGAAACGTCTTTGAATCCGGATGGAATTCCCGCCAAATGGATTGAGTCTGTTGTTTTGGAAGAATGGCGAGCGGGGAGCGGCGAGCAGAAAGCGGTAGAAGAAAAACCGGAAGTGGCGGGCGGCGAGCGGGGAGCAGAGGAAGAGCCAGAGATATCATTGGATGGACTTGAAGGAATCGATTTCAACGAGGATGATGTGGCTGATTTCGACGGGGTTGTGGGTGAAGTACGTCCAATGGGAAGTACGAAGCGCCAGAAGTTGGAAAAATTGGGTATCGATCCGGTGAAAGCCGAACTCGTTTCCAGACCGCCTCAAATAAGTCCAAAGGATATGCTCAAATTCCGGTCAACTCTTCGTAAAAATAGTTTTGAGTTGTCCGAACAAGCATCTGCAGCGGCAAAAAAGGCGTTTCCGGAGATACAGAGACTGGTCCAGGAGGGAGAAAATCTGCTAGCGCTTAAGGCGATCGAAAAAGTACTGATACACCATCCAAGCGATATGGATGTATTGAAACTAAAAGTCAAGGCGCTCGAATTGATGCGACGTTATGTGGAGGCCGCTGAAATCAAGCATCAACTCCGGATGGGCGGTCCGGGTGTTGCGCATCCGAAGGTGAGAAGAGAAGCCATGTTGATTGTGGATCCGACCGAAGATCCGGGGGAGGTGGTTATTGAAGATTCGGGAGCGGGGAGCAGGGAGCAGGGAGCAGAAGTAAGAGAAGAGGAGAACAAGAGAATGGGAGAAGAAAGTAAAGTAGGCGCAGAGGGTACAGGAAGTGCAGAGGTGCAGGAAGTAGAAGAAGTGGGAGCAGGGAGCGGGGAGCAGGAAGTGGTGGATGAGCAGGGAGCGGAAATGCCCGTGAATCTACCGAAAAGCTACACTGCGAAGCCACGGATTTCTATCGTCATCCCAACTACGATTAACGGAAAGGCATTACTCGAACGTACCCTGTTCAGTTTGTCCACCAAAGCCGATAAGCCGGACCGTGAGCTCATCGTGATCGATAATGCAAGCCTCGATGATACGTATGAGTATCTGAAGCAGCTCAAAAATGACAATTTCATGCAAGTCCGGATTATCACCAATCCAGTGAACTTCGGCTTTGCCTATGCGATCAATCAGGGTATTCAAGCCGCTCGGGGGGACTATATTCTCGTTATGCATAACGATGTAGTGCTGCAAAATGACGCTCCGGGACAACTCGCCGACATTATGGACCACCATAAGGAAATCACCACGCTGGGTCCGCTCACGGAAGTAACTCTGAACGAAGAACAGCGCCGAAAGTCTATGGATTCGGATCCAATGGTGATCAAAAAGACCCGCTATATTGATAGTTTCTGTATGATGCTTCGGAAGTCAACGGTACGCAGATTCGACGAACGTTTTGGACTGGCGTATTTTGAGGACCTGGATTATTGTACGGAGGATACCAACCAAGGTGGTGTGGTTGCTATTGCACCAGGTATCAAGGTGGAACATCAAGGAGGAGCGACCACCCGCGCGATGGGGCGAGAGTCGTACAGCCAGGCCTATTGGAAAAACGCCTCCATATTCGAGAAAAAATGGGATGCATTACCCAGTCCTGCTGCTTTTGATGACGGAGATTCGGACATAGAACGACTATGTATGATATCCGAGTTACTCAATCCGTTTTATCCCGAGACACATCTGTTACGCATGGCCGAGGATATGATGACCAGTGAACTGCGCAACGAGATACTGGAACGGAAGTATTCCTCCAATTATCAGGTCAAGCTCATTACCCTGATGCTTGCACTGGATATGCGCGATGTTTCCCGTGTCCTGGAAGATCACCTGGATCCAAAGGAACTGGACGACTCTCTGTTGCAGCAACTCATCGAATTCTACTATCAGAAGCATATCTACTCCAGAAGTCTGAAGTATATCCAGATGAACTCAAGTTTACGTAAGCCTTTTGCGTTCAAACTGTTAGAGCTTAAGGTGTACATGGGGACACGGGATTACGAAAAGGCAACGGAGCTGCTGGCCCAACTCATCCACGAAATGCCCACCCATCCAGAACTGTTCAAAATCAGCTCCGACATCCACAAAATCAGGGGATCCTTTACCGATGCAGAAGAGTTCTACCAGCTCGCTCATCAGACTGATCCGTTTAGTTTTAAGTGAATTAACTTAAGATATGAGAGATGAGGGATGAGGGATGAGATGAGGTCTTTTCCCTCATCCCTCGTCTCTTGTCCCTTTGCTACTATCAAGAGCACCTCGCAACCCGATTACCATATTTTACAACCCAAGCATAATTCATGCTTGATTTCTCGAAGTAATTGCGGAATTTTGCGCTGTTACTCACTTTAATCATGAATCAACCTAATCTAGTATGAAATTCAGAGTCAATACCCTGCTTATGGTGCTGGTTTCAGCGACTTTGGTGTCTGGATGCGCCGTTTTCGGCAAATCCGGTAGTAAAGCTGCACCTGCTCCACAAGCTCAGCAAAGCACGCAGCGTCCCAATGGACCTGCCGCCCGCAGTGCTACCTCCACCGAAATCAAAAAGTTTGGCGACGTCATCAAATCATCGGCTCAAAAGGACGAGGGGATGTTCAACGTCTACAAACAGGAGGATAAGTTTTTCTATGAAATCCCAAACACGTTGCTCGGGCGTGAAATGCTGATGTTGTCTCGTATTGCGAAGACCGCAGATGGTATCGGGTACGGTGGCGAGGTGCTGAACAATCAAACACTGCGCTGGGAGCGTCACGATAAAAAAATCCTGCTTCGCGTGGTTTCATTCAACAATGTGGCCGCAGACTCCCTCCCGATCGCTCAAGCCGTTCGTAACTCAAATTTCGAACCCATCGTGATGTCATTCGACATCGCAGCTTACAATGATGATACTACCGGTGTCGTGATCGATGTCACCAGTCTGTTCACCACCGATGTGCCGACACTTGGATTACAGGACGGCAGACGTCGTCAGTACCAGGTTCGTCGATTGGATGGAAACCGCTCCTTTATCCAGTCTATCCGCAGTTTCCCACGAAACATCGAGGCGCGCAAGATCGTGACCTATGAGGCGGGAAGTCCACCATCCAACTCCTCAACGGGAGCGATTTCCCTGGAAATCAATCACAGTATGTATCTGCTTCCAGATGAGCAGATGCAATCCCGTGAGTTTGACGAGCGTGTTGGATACTTCGCTATGGGTCAGACCGACTACGGATCTGACCAGCAGTTTATCGATCGTAAGAGCTACATTGTTCGCTGGAAACTCGAACCTAAAGATCCTGAAGCTTATCTTCGTGGAGAATTGGTTGAGCCAGTTGAACCAATCGTATTCTACATCGATCCTGCAACTCCGGAAAAATGGAGAAAATATCTTGCTCAGGGGGTAGACGACTGGCAAGTAGCCTTCGAAGAAGCTGGATTCAAGAATGCGATCTACGCAAAAATGCCTCCAACACCGGAAGAAGACCCTGAATTTAGTCCAGAAGATGCGCGGTACACGATGATCCGTTATTTCGCATCTGATATTCAGAACGCGTATGGACCACACGTGCGTGATCCACGTACCGGACAAATCCTGACAACTTCCATCGGATGGTACCACAACGTGATGCAGTTGCTGCGAAATTGGTTCTTCGTGCAAACCGCTGCATCTAATCCGGCGGCTCGTGGCGTTGAGTTTGATGATGAGGTAATGGGTGAACTGATTCGTTTCGTGTCTGCACACGAAGTGGGACACACCCTCGGATTGCCACATAATTTCGGAAACAGCTATGCCTATCCGGTGGATTCACTGCGATCACCGACCTTCACCTCAAATCACGGAACAGCCCCATCCATCATGGACTACGCTCGTTTCAACTACATTGCTCAGCCGGGCGATGGCGTGACTAATTTCTATCCACGCGTTGGCGAGTACGATGGCTGGAATGTGAAATGGGGATACACCTGGTTCGGTGATATGTCCATCGAAGAACAGAAGAAAGTGCTGAATCAGTGGGTGGTCGAGCGCGCTGATGACCACCGCTTCTTCTACGGACGCCAGACGGGTAACCCAATCGATCCACGCTCACAGAGCGAAGATTTGGGTGATGACGCGATGTATGCATCTGAGCTGGGACTCAAAAACCTTGAGGTCATCACCAACAATCTGATGGAATGGGTTGGTGAAGAAGGTCAGAACTACGAGCAACTCAATGAACTCTACACCCAGATTCTGGGTCAGTGGAGCCGCTACATGGGTCACGTGACATCAAACGTGGGTGGCGTTTATGAAGACCACAAGACCTTCGAGCAAGAAGGTGCGGTGTATACTCCGGTGCCCAGAGAAATCCAGAAACGTGCGATGGCCTTCCTCGACACCCATGCATTCAGTGCTCCGACCTGGCAGTTCAACAACGAAATCCTGAGCCGTGTGAATCAGGCAACGGTGGTTGAGGCATTCCGAGGTCGTCAGACTGCCGTGTTGAATCGCTTGACCGAACCAGCTCGAATCGGACGTCTGATCGATTACGAGCGTCGGGTAAACGGAACGTACAGTTCTCTCGAGTTCATGGATGACGTTCGAAACAGCATCTGGAAAGAACTGCGTGGAACAGCAGCAATTAATGTACACCGACGTGTACTACAGCGTGCATACATCGAGCGTATGGAAAACCTGATGACCCAGGAAATGCCATCAGGCGGATTCTTTGGTCCTGCTTCGGTGAACGTCAGTCAGTCGGATATTCGTCCACTGGTACGTGAGCAACTGCAGACCCTGCTTCGTGAAGTAAACCGTGCAAACGGCAGAATTTCCGATCGTGCCACTAAAGCACACCTTGCTGATGCTGCTGCCCGAATCGATAACATCTTGAATCCGAAATAGTGGATATGCGCCAATAGGTGCTAAGATTTCGAATTTAAATATGACCCCGGTGTGGCCACACATCGGGGTTTTTTTATTTTATGGGATGGAGAGTACAGCTTTGCTGTGGAGAGTGCAGCTTTGCTGCGGAGAGTATGCTACGCATGGAGAGTATGCTATGCATGGAGAGTATGCTACGCATGGAGAGTATGCTACGCATGGAGAGTATGCTACGCATGGAGAGTATGCTACGCATGGAGAGT
>CAYYPL010000006.1:29932-45311 GCA_964473555.1 uncultured Chitinophagales bacterium | reverse complement strand
TATGCTACGCATGGAGAGTATGCTACGCATGGAGAGTATGCTACGCATGGAGAGTGAGATGTGCCTTACTTTAGATATTTTCTAAGGACTAGACCACCAAGAAATACTATTCCAGATATGAGAATTGGTATATAGTCACCTGTGCTTGCTGCAACATCCACTCCAAGAACGGAGAACGTTTCGGAGTCTTGCATGTACTGATAACCGTAGTAAATCATTCCGATAAGTCCTGCAACAGCAATAAATGAACCTATGTTTTTCATTTGATATCCTTCTGAGAAGTCGTAAATGGTTAGTTCTTTTAGAATATACTATTAATAATCACCTTTCAAAGACTTACGTTTTTGAATCGCTCGATGTAGTGCAAAAAGTTTAATTCTAATTTCCTTCAGCTCTGATAATGCATTCTTGGCATCACTTTTCAAGTACCCAATATTTAAAGCAATAATAAGTTGAGTTTCAGCTTCGAATGTTGAACCTATAGCTATTCGCAAAAATCGTGCATAGTCTCCAGAAGTGTAGCGGCCATAACCCTCTGCAATATTTGATGAAATAGAAATTAAAGATCTTGAAAGTTGGTCTTTGAGAACTTTTGATTTTATACTATCTATAAGTGGAAGATACTTTGAGCAGTATTTAATAGCTAAGTTCCAAACATGCAACTTGGATAAAGGCCCATCATATTCATGAAGATTTTCCATAATTAACTCATTTAGTTTGATGTTTCACTAATGAGTCATATTTATAAAATACCTTACAAAAATATATTTTTTTTCACATCAAAACTCTCTCCATGGCGAAGCCATACTCTCCACGCGTAGCGTACTCTCCACAGCGAAGCTGTGCTCTCCACAGCGAAGCTGTACTCTCCACAGCGAAGCTGTACTCTCCACAGCGAAGCTGTACTCTCCCAAATCACCCATCCACATCATCAACCAGAAATGTCAGGCCTGCAGCCAGAATCCAGGTTGCACCGCCTAGAATCAGTGCATAAATGGCTTGTCCGTCGAAGAGCGTTACGACCAGGAATCCGAGGATACTGGCCGCCAGGATCTGTGGAAGCACGATGAAGAAGTTGAAGATTCCCATATACACGCCCATTTTGTTCGAAGGAAGGGCTCCGGCCAAAATGGCATAGGGCATGGCCAGGATCGAGGCCCAGGCGAGTCCGACTCCAATCATGCTGACCAACACATACATCGGATCTGTAATGAAATACATGGAAATAAGACCCGCTGCTCCGGCCATCAGTGCAATGGCATGCGTGGTTTTCCGACTTGTTTTCCCGGCAATAACCGGTAGTAAAAACGCAACGATGGCAGCGAACCCATTGTACACGGCAAAGGCGATTCCGACCCAGTCGGCTCCGGTGTTGTACTGTTGCCGGACGTAATCGAGCCGGTTTTTTAAATCGGTAGTGAGCGATACTTCACGCTGCTCATCCAGAAAGAAATTCACCACCCGCATCGTCGACACCACTTCCGTGGCTCCGTCAGCGACCTTCTGCTGATACTGATTCAGTTCATTCTGGATTTCGACCGAACGATCCGCCCATTCCACGTTTCCGCCAACACTCCACTCCATATTGATGGCACTGAGTTGGGCCACTTCATTGGCCGAAAGTTTCATATCGTATACGTGGCTCGTGAGTCCGGCCGTGGTGTAAATCCACATCGCAAACAGCGCAAACCAGGAGAAAAACTGCACCACAGCAAGTTGTTTCATCGTTTTCGGCATCAGATACAGGTCATCAAACACGATGGTGAATCCATTTGATCCCCCGTCTTTTTGCATCAAAGCGGCAAGAGCGATGAGTAAACTGTACACGATGAATCCACCCGACAAGATGTATAACTCTTTAGCCCAACCCATCTGCATAATCAACACCGAAAGCGCGATTCCAAGGATGAGAACGATCGGTGCCTGACGAAATTTCTGCTTGGCCATGACCATCCCCGACGGACGCTCAATATCGATTTGTTCCAGCTTGGCCTCGGTTGCTTCGGCTTTCTCGAACTCAGCAAGCTGCTCGGGAGAATACTCTTTCGTACGTAGTACCGTCCACAAAACAGCCAATAAAAACACCACGGCGCCGATGTAAAACGACCAGCGGACAGACGGTGGAATCACACCTTCGGGAGCCGTGTTGGCCAGATTGAACCAGTTGGTCATCATGTAAGGCAAGGCGGATGCAACCACGGCTCCAATCCCGATGAAAAAACTCTGCATCGCGAATCCCTTGGTGCGTTGTTCGGATGGAAGCATATCGCCTACGAAGGCTCGAAATGGTTCCATGGTCACGTTAATGGACGCATCCATGATCCAGAGCATCCCTGCTGCGATCCATAAATGCGGAGAATTTGGCATGAAAATGAGTGAGATAGATGCCAGAATAGCGCCGATCAGAAAAAACGGACGTCTACGCCCCAGACTGTTCCACGTGTTATCGCTGAGGTAACCAACAATGGGTTGCATGACAAGTCCGGTAACCGGAGCCGCAATCCAAAGGATTGGAATCTGCTCTACATCGGCTCCCAACGTTTCAAAAATCCGGCTTACGTTTGCATTCTGGAGGGCGAATCCGAACTGGATCCCAAGAAATCCGAAACTCATGTTCCAGATCTGAGCGAAAGATAGTTGGGGTTTTTTCATACAAATCTTTTGAGACTAATAGGTTATCGGAGCGCCAATCTGCATGTAATAATTCAGCGTAAGCGCTTACATCGGAGATTAAGATATTCAAAAAAATAGAAAACAGATAACTGAAAACTGAAAACTGATAAGAGAGGGAGCGGTGAGCCGCGAGCAGGGAGCGGTTGAGAGCCGATTTTGCGCACAAGGGTCAGGAAGTTCAGAATGGTAGGAAGTACACAAGCACCTTTAGGTGCGCAGTCTACTGACATACATCATGAGTCGCAGCCGAGTGAGAGTGTAGCATGGGCAGAGGTCAGTGCTTTATTCTCACTGTGAACGGTGCACTAAAAACTCATCCCTCGTCGCTCATCTCTATTCATACGATAATTGTATCCCGCGAACTTTTAATATGTTTTGAGTATTTTGGTTTGATAAACCCACTACCTACTACCCAATCCAGATTTGACACTGCTGTGATGCTCTTATGATGCTACTTCATCTACCCATATAACAGATGTACCTATGAGTCAAACGTATAAGATACTATTCATGATCATGTGTCTGTTGGGTACTTCGTCATGCGACGCGGATACCATCGTCAAGCCTGCCGATCCCATTACAGCTCTGCCTGATCCTTCTTCGTTCATTACATACCTGCCGGGTAATATGCCCCTGTTGATATTGGTGGGACACGGTGGATCCGAACGCCCACCAGGATTCAAAGTCCGGAATTGTCCCGGAACGGTAACTGTTACCGACAGTCATACCCTTGAACTGGCCGCTCAAATTATGGAGGAGTTTGCTGTCCAGGGATTAAGACCGTTTTTGGTAACCAGCTCCTTACATCGCAGTCTGATGGACACGAATCGGAATCGGGCTGAAGGTACCTGTAACGATGCAAGATCAGGTGAAGCCTGGGATGCCTTTCATGGGGCAATACAGCGAGCATCATTACAGATCACGCAGACGTTTGGTCGTGGACTGCTTATTGATCTTCACGGGCATGGTCATGAGATACAACGCCTTGAATTAGGCTATTTATTGTACAGCGATGAACTATCCGTCTCCGATTCATTGATGGACCGGAATGATTACCATGAACTGAGTTCCATTTCAGCGCTGTACACCGATCACTACCCCGATTCCAGTTTTTCGTCCCTTTTGCGCGGTAAAATGGCACTAGGCTCCCTGTTTCACGATGCCGGTTTCCCATCCGTACCATCTGAAACAGATCCCCATCCATTGACCGGTGATCCCTATTTCTCGGGTGGATACATTACCGCCACGTACGGATCACTACGAGGGGGTGGGATGGATGCCATACAAATGGAGAGCAATATGACCGGTGTCAGGGACACTCCGGAGAACAGATCCCGATTTGCCAAATCTTTTTCTGCGCAGGTACTGACATTTCTCCGTACCTGGTACTCTTATCAGCCGGATCCTTGACCTTACTGGCAATGTCGGAATACCCAAAAAACTCTCATCCCTCGTCCCTCATCAGTTGTCTTCCATATAAAACTGCCCCTTCTGACCTTTGGGCACTTCGTGCGCTTTTCTTACTGTGTACTGAGCACTGTATACTGTATTTTGTTTTGTTTATTTTCAGAGCAAATAACCAACTACCCACTACCCACTACCTATTACCCACTACCCACTACCTATTACCCACTACCCAATAATGAAATCGTACACAAACAAAGATGTTTCCGGATTCCTCGAAGAGATCGGTATTTTGCTTCGGCTGGCGGGCGAGAATGATTTCAAGGCAATCGCGTTTGATCGGGCCGCCCGGACAATCGAGTCGATGGATCGTCCGATCGGGACTTACGTGGCGAACGGAGAGGTGACTTCGATCAGCGGCATCGGAAAGTCGATCGCAGACGATATATACGCGCTGTTTGAGACGGGCGAGATCCCGGTCTTGACTGAACTGAAGCAGACAGTTCCTGCCGGACTTATAAAATGGCTGGATATTTCCGGACTTGGACCCAAAAGTGTGTACAAAATCCATCACGCATTGGGAATCACCGAGCTCTCTGAATTGAAAAAAGCGTGCCAGGATGGATCCGTGGCCTCACTTCCCGGACTCGGTGCGAAGTCGGCTGAGAAGATCCTGAAGTCGATCGCCTGGATGGAGCAGTTTTCGGATCGTTGTCGGCTGGATGAGGCTCATTTGATCGCCGACCGTGTGATGGGACTGCTCAAGGATCAGCCCGGAGTTCAGGAGATTTCGGTAGCAGGATCGTATCGTCGAAGCATGGAGACGATCGGAGATATTGACGTGCTTATCGGCGCGAGTGAAGACGTGGCGTCGTCGCTGTTCGATGTGTTCACGGGCGATGAACAGGTGATGGAGGTGCTGGGACGCGGCGACACGAAGAGTTCGGTGCGCACGCGGGAAGGTCGGCAGGTCGACCTCCGGATTGTGAAACCGGAGCAGTTTCCAGCCGCTTTGATGTATTTCACGGGAAGCAAGGAGCATAACGTGGCCCTGCGCCAGCGTGCCCGCGACCGGGGTATGGCGCTGAACGAGTACGGACTCTTCAAATTGGACGCCGACGGAAACACGGATTTCAGCCAGCCGGTCGAATATGGATCCGAACAGGACATTTACCGCCAGCTCGGACTCTCCTGGGTGCCACCCGAGCTTCGCGAGGACAGGGGCGAGGTGGCATATTTTGCCGAAAACGTGTCGATGGATCTCGTTCAGGAATCGGACATCCGAGGCGTACTTCACGCACACTCGACATGGAGCGATGGGAAGTATAGCATCGAGGAGATGGCGCGTGCCTGTCTGGATCGTGGATTTGAGTATCTCGGGCTCACGGATCACTCGAAAACAGCCGCCTATGCCGGTGGGCTCGACGTCCGGCGCGTGCAGCAGCAATGGAAAGAAATCGATGCGGTGAACGACAAACTGTCCCGCGAGGGACACCACTTCCGGGTGTTCAAGGGTATCGAGTCCGACATTCTGGCCGACGGATCGCTCGATTACGACGAATACATCCTGGCTGGATTCGATTTCATCATTGCCAGTGTGCATTTTTCGCTGGATATGCCTCCCGAGAAGATGCTGGATCGCCTGGTCCGTGCGGTTGAACATCCACGAACCACGATTCTAGGTCACCCGACCGGACGTCTTCTCCTCAAACGCGATGGAAACAAAGTCGACCTCAACACGGTCATCGAACGTGCCGCCGCGGCGGGAACCGCCATCGAGATCAATGCGAATCCGTGGCGGCTCGACATCGACTGGCGCTACGGAAACAAAGCCAAAGAGGTCGGGCTCATGACCGCTGTATGTCCGGATGCCCACGAAACCGAAGGTATCGACGACATCCAATACGGGGTCAAAATTGCCCGAAAGGCCAAATTCAACAAAGAGCGGGTCCTGAATACATTGGGTACAAAAGAAATTTCAGACTGGTTTAAACGGAAGTCATAGTGGTGCGTCTAATGGATTGAACTTCGCGCGAACAAACTTAAAACCTCAACCTTATACCACTATGAAAACCTTAAAATCTTTGTTGATACTCGTTGTTTTGGTGTTGTCTACAACTTCAGTAATGGCACAGCCCAGACCCATGCATCGAGGAGCTGGACCGGACATAGAACTTCCGGCCGAATTCCTGGCTTCTTTGAATCTGACTGATGCTCAAAAGGCTCAGTTATTCGATCTGCGTACGGCCCATGCAAAAGAAGCACAGGCTATGCGGGAAGAGTTTCGCAGCGGAAATGTTGCCCCAAACACAATGCGTGAAAAACGCGAAGCTATTCAGGCAAAACACGATGCTGAGCTCAAAAAAATACTGAATGCAGAACAGTACAAGAAAATGACTGAATATCGTACCGAACTCCAGGAGAAAAATCGTGCATACCGTGATACTCGTCCAGCTCGTGGGCAACGCGGCGCAAATATGCCCCGAAATGGTCAACGCCCTGGCGGAAATCGCCGTAACTGACTGTAATCTGTAAGTTTCATGAGCATTTCGGTAGCATATCATCTACCTTTAGTCGGATGGACGCTGATGAGTGAGTTGAATCGCGATTCGGCGTCCTCTTTTTTGGCCCAATCGGTAGCTGCAACAGACATGCATCCATTTGATGGACAACGTGAAATTGAGCGAGAGCTGGAAACCCTGTATCCCACAGTGTTCAGAATGGTTTCGGCCATGGTCTGGGGATCGGGAATGGACGCCGAGGACCTGACTCAGGATGTGTTCCTGAAAGCATATCGCAAAGCGGACACCTTCAACGGGCAAAGTACATTATCAACCTGGTTGTTTCGCATTGCGCGCAATACCGTTATCGATGCCCAGCGGAAGCGGAAATTCCGTAATTTCTTTACCAGTGTGAGGTTCGAATCCACCGAGATTCCAATGGATCCTCCGAATCCGTCGACACAGTATGATGAAGTCGAAACCCTCGAAGTGCAGGAGTTGGTTCGAAAATCGATCGCTCAGTTGCCCGAACCGTTTCGTTCGGTGCTGATCTGGCGTGAAATCGAAGAACTGCCTTATGCACAAATCTGTGAAATTACCGGAGAGTCCGAAGGGACACTCAAAAGCAGGTTGTTTCACGCAAAAAAGAAGCTGAAAGACATTCTTGTAGCGAAAGGAATGAACTATGAATTCTGACAACAACACCCCAAAACTCGACCTGAGATCGATGTACGCGGGGATCCAGCCGGATCCCTGGGCGGTTACCCGACTCAAAGCACGTTTGCAAAAAGAATCCAAACCCAGCTTCGATGAAATCGTGGGATTTGTGTTCCGTCGCTACGTGCTGGTGGCTTCCGTTATTTTACTGGCATTGACCATCGCACTTGAAGTCCGCTCATCGGGCATCGAGGAACCGCAAGAATTGTTATCGACCTGGTTATTTGGTGAAGAGCAAACAAACCACATTACCCCAGATGTACCCGAGTATCTGTTTCTGACTGAAACACTGGAGACCGAATGAAACCCACCTTTAAAATTATACTTCTGTTTTTCATCACCTTCTTTTTGGGAGGAATGACTGGATACTTTATGAGTGGTCCATTGAATCGCTTTTTTAATTACGACCGACTCGCCGAAGTGCGTGACCGGGACGAAAACCCCGAGGGAAATAGACAACGATATGAAGATCGGTTTCGTCAGATTATGATCGACGAGCTCGAACTCAAGCCCGAGCAGGTCGATACGTTTTTCGCTGTTACTCGTCAAAGCCGACGCACGATGCGTCAGATTATGGAATCCTCCAGAGAGCAATCCGGACGTCGTGTCCGCGCAGAAGTTGACACCCTGAATAGGCGTTTGTCAGGCATTCTTACTCCCGAACAGCAAGAAAAATGGGATAAGATGCAAGAGCGCTTCAGGCGTCAGCAAAGAGGGAATCGGGACTAATAGTACGAAGGTAGCGTTGAAGATAGGTGCGCAGTTAAGCAGTTGAGCGGAGTAGCGGTACCTATTTACCGTGTACCGTTCGTAGAACACAGTGCACAGTAGACGGTTCGTGAGTAAAATCGTGTCATTTTTTCTTCGAAAAAAAAGCGCTTTTCTGGGTATATTTCCTGCCTGAATTCGTGTTTAATCACGCATTCATTGTTTTTCAAGGAAGTATTCACCGATTTTTAACCTACTCACGTTATGTCTACTCGTTCCGATAACACGATTGCTCCACTCAACCAGTTCACTGAAGACGAAATGATGCTCAAAGAGGCGGCCCGAGACTTCGCAAAGTCGATGGTCGCTCCGTTGGTGCACGAAATGGATCAGCAGGCCAAACTCAAGCCCGAGCTGGTCAGTGCCTTTTTCGAGCAGGGACTCATGGGAATCGAGATTCCAGAGCAATATGATGGTGGTGGCGGTACCTTTTTTATGTCCATTTTGGCCATTGAAGAGATTTCAAAAGTGGATGCTTCCGTGGGCGTGTTCATGGATGTTCAGAATACCCTTGTCAACAACGCATTCATCCGCTGGGGAAATGAGGACATCAGGCAACGTTACCTTCCGCAGTTGGCCAACTCAAAAGTCGGGGCCTACTGTCTGTCTGAAGCCAGCTCCGGTAGCGATGCCTTTGCATTAAAACTCCGGGCAGATAAAAAAGGGGATCGTTACGTGCTCAACGGACACAAACTGTGGATCACCAATGGTGGCGAGGCCGAGATCTTCCTGGTGTTCGCGAATGTAAATCCAGAGGACGGCTACAAGGGCATCACCGCTTTTGTGGTCGAAAAAGGTACTCCAGGATTCTCGATCGGCAAGAAAGAAGACAAACTGGGCATCCGTGCCAGCTCCACCACCGAGCTCATCTTTGAAGACTGTGTGGTTCCCGCCGAAAACATCGTCGGCGACCTCGGAAAAGGATACAAAGTGGCGATCGAGACCCTCAACGAGGGACGAATTGGCATCGGAGCACAGATGATCGGTATCGCACAGGGGGCCTTCGACGCTGCTGTTGCCTATGCGCAGGAACGCAAGCAGTTTGGAAAAGCGATCGGAAGCTTCCAGGCCATGCAATTCGAGATCGCCAAAATGGCAACCGACATCGAAATGGCGCGTCTGCTGGTATACAACGCCGCTCGTATGAAACAAGCAGGTATGCCCTTCCTGAAGGAAGCCGCCATGGCAAAATACTATGCATCTGAAGTGGCCGAAAGCGTGAGCTCGCGTGCCGTCGACATCTTCGGTGGATATGGCTACACTAAAGAATATCCGGTTGAAAAATACCTCCGCGACTCCAAAATCGGCAAAATCTACGAAGGAACCTCCTTCATGCAATTGCAGACCATCGCGAAGATCATTCTTGGATAGGAATCCGAAAACAGAAAACGGAAAACGGAAAACGGAAGGATTTAAGAGCGGGGTGCGGCGAGCAGCGAGCGGTATATTTTAGTTTGATTAGTTGTGAAACAAGATAAGTCAGATAAGAAATCAAATGGTGGATTGAATAAATCCGAGAACAAGCAAAAGTACGAGGCACTTTTGAAACGGATGGACTATGTAAATTCGGGAGGGAAGTATTCGCGTGACGAAATGAACGAACGCTAAACCCTCATTAATCCCATTTCGCTCACTACGTTCACGATCTACGAGCAAAGACTTCGCGCAAAAGCGCTTGTGTTTGCTCTACGATTCCCATTTCGCTCACTACGTTCACGATCTACGAGCAAAGACTTCGCGCAAAAGCGCTTGTGTTTGCTCTACGATTCCCACTACCCACTACCTACTACCCACTCCCTATATATAAAACAACCCGCCCGGATGGCTCCGGACGGGCCTCTTACCCAAACAAAACACGAAGAACGTGTTATGCTCTTAAAACGGGATTGGATAACATAGAGACGCAATGTGTTGCGTCCTACTATTAGGTTAGATCAGGCAGTTGCTTCTTCGTTCACCACTTTCAGAAGCTGAACTTCGCCTTCAAACCTGATTTCGTCGCTCACGAGCAGGTTACCCGCTTCGTTTACGACGTGGAATTTCAGACCGAAATCTTTACGGTTGAGTTTTCCTTTGAAGGTAAATCCAGCTTTGGTGTTACCCCAAGGATCTTTTGCGATACCTGCGAACTCAACGTTCAATGAAACTGGTTTGGTTACGTTACGGATGGTCATTTCACCGTCCATAACAAACTCATCGTCTGACTTCTTGGTCATACCGTTAGCTACGAAAGTCAATTCTGGATATGCTTCTGAATTGAAGAAGTCGTCGCTGCGCAAGTGGTCGTCGCGCTGCTTGTTTCCAGTAGATATAGAAGCTGTTTTTGCAGCAAATGAAATGTTTGCTGACTCAAAAGTTTCACCAGCGTTGTCTACCTTAGCATCGTACTCGCCGAAGTTACCGGTAACGGTGGTAATCATGAGGTGTTTAGCCTTGAATTGAATGCTTGTGTGGTCTTTGTCTAAGATCCAAGTTGACATGTGATGTACTCCTTAGTTGATTGTATTTGTTTTTATTCGATTGAATTTCGGTTCGCCGATTGTCGCGGAGCGAGTCACAGCAGTAATTAATTGTTTAAACATTAAATGTACAAACAAATAAATAGGATATCAAGTTCCCGATAGGTGAAAAAAAATCTGATAAATTGTTGAGATGGTCTAAAAATCGCTTAATTCTGATGAATATGAATGTTATGACCTGTTTCTTTGGTTCTTGATACACTAACTTTTTGGTTATCTTAGCACTGAATGACTAAGAGATTGAATCTATTGTATGATGTTCCACGAAACCCTTATCGAAGATCTGAAATCCGGTAACCGCCGGGCACTGAGCAAGGCGATCACACTGATCGAGAGTACGCGTGATCTGGATCAGATCGGAGCTCAGGAGCTCCTGGCGTCGATGATGCCGTTGACCGGGAAGTCCGTCCGGATCGGAATCAGTGGTGTGCCGGGCGTGGGAAAAAGCACGTTCATCGAGGCGTTGGGAATGTCGCTGATCCGCAAGGGACACAAGGTCGCGGTATTGGCTGTGGACCCGAGCTCACCGTATTCGGGAGGCAGTATTCTGGGCGACAAAACCCGTATGGAGCAGCTTTTGGCTGAGGAGAATGCGTTTATCCGTCCCTCAGCAACGGCTGGAAGCCTGGGTGGAGTGGCCCGAAAGACTCGTGAATCGATGTTGCTGTGCGAAGCCGCGGGATACGATGTGATTCTGGTCGAGACCGTCGGAGTAGGACAAAGCGAGTACGAAGTAGCCTCCATGACCGACCTGTTTCTGCTGCTGATGTTGCCAGGCGCAGGGGACGCGCTCCAGGGGATCAAGCGTGGCATCCTGGAGTTGGCTGATGTGTTGGTGGTCAACAAATCGGATGGAGACAATCGTCAACGCGCTGAGTTGGCCCGCAAAGAACTTCAGCAGGGACTACATTATTTGCAGCCCCGATACGAAGACATTCCGGTTGAAGTGTTACTCTGTAGTGCAGTCACCGGAGAAGGCGTCGATGAAGTCGAAGCACACGTGATGGGGGTGTTGGACAAACTACGGGAGTCGCGTCGAGTCGAGTCCAATCGACGCAAGCAAATGATGAACTGGGTCAAGCGTATGATTGAGCAGCAAGTGCTTCACCATTTCTGGAACCGCGGCGACGTGCAAGTCCGCTACCAGGACATGATCTCCAAAGTCCGCGAAGGTACCCTGACTCCAATCCAGGCCGTCGAACACATTACCGATCTGGACAAAGGCCACAAGCACTAAGCCACACCTACTCCCCGACAACCGCCTTCAAGCTTTTTCGTGCCAACAGGATGAGCACTACCGACAGCACGAACAGCAAACTGGCAACGATGCCCAGCACGATACTGTTTTGTGCGAAGTTCTTCCAGGCAAAGATAAAGAGGCTAGATAGGGTGACGAGGAACATGAATATCATGGGAATGAGTGTGAACAACGGATTCAGTCCCTTTTTATAGAGCCAAACGGTCCCCGCCAGCAAGGCCAGTGCAGCCAACAACTGATTCGCTGACCCGAATATGGGCCAAAGCTCCTGAAATTGTCCGGTGAGTAATAACGCGACGCTCAAAACAGCTACGAGTGTAGTCGCCACGTAACGGTTGCCCGACAATAACTCGGCCACCGGACTAGCACCGCCCTGAAACGATTCCTGGACTACAAAACGACCGAGTCGGGTACAGGTGTCCAGCGTGGTTACCGCAAAAGCGGAAACGGTCAGAGCGACAAAGGATATCGCAAGCGCTGCGGGAATCCCCAGACTGGATATGAATCCACCGAGTCCGTTGGAGTACAACGTGACCGGACCTAAAGCAGCCAAAGATGCAGCATACTCCTCACGGGTCAGTATGATCACCGTCCCAACAGACACAACCGCAAGCAATGATTCGATCAGCATGCCACCGAATCCAACCCGCTTGGCATCGGTTTCTTTGTCGAGCTGTTTACTGGTGGTTCCGGATGCGACCAGCGAATGAAATCCGGATATTGCTCCACACGCAATGGTGACAAACAACACGGGAAACAAGTACCCCAGATTGGATACCTCAAGCTCCACCGATGTGGTCATTTGGATCTCTGGATTCGCAACAAAAATCCCAATAATGCCAAAAAGCATCATTCCGTAGAGCAAAAAGGAGTTCAGGTAGTCGCGTGGTTGTAGCAGAATCCAGACCGGAGCGATTGCGGCGATGATGCAGTATCCCATCAGAATCACGATCCACCAGGTGTAACTAAGTTCAAGCGGCCACAGTGTCCCGAGGTACACCATCACATACATAACCGCTACTCCAACCACGCTGAGCAACCAAAATGGAGTCTTCGTGCGCGACATCACCATCCCGAAAACGACCGCCAGGGCCATAAACATCAGCGAAGCACTTGCCGCAGATGGCACGCTGACAAAGGTTTTGGCCACGATGTCGATGAAAACAGCGATAATGAGAATCAGGGTCGCGAATGCGAAGGTCATAAACAGTTTTTTTCCGGAAATCCCGATATAGCGTTCAATGACTTCGCCAATCGACTTTCCCTGGTGGCGGATGGAGGCCATCATGGAGGTCATGTCGTGTACGGCTCCAAAGAAAATGCCTCCGATCAGGATCCACAGCAGCGCGGGTATCCATCCAAATGCAACAGCAATGATCGGACCCACGATAGGTCCGGCTCCGGCAATGGACGCAAAATGGTGTCCAAGTACCACGGGAACCTTGCCTGGTAGGTAGTCCACATCATCACGTAGAGTGTGTGCCGGTGTTGGATTATCGTCGTTGAGATTGAATTTTCTGGCAACCCAGCCTCCGTAAATCCGGTAGGCCAGAGATAGAATGATAATGGTAACGATGATGATTCCAACGAGTGACATAAGGCTGTGTTTTGGATGAATACTGAGGTTAAACCCGGGGTGAACTACTTTCCGAGTTGGGGTGGAAATCGTTTTTGAGTGGCCTGCTCGAAGGCATAGGCAACTTCAAGCAATACCGGCTCGCTCCAGGCACGACCAAAGAAAGAAATTCCGACAGGCAATCCCTGGATGTCGCCCATTGGAACCGTGATGATCGGATATCCCGCTCTGGCAGATGGCGAACTGGATGAGGTACCAAAATTGTCACCATTAATGATATCGGTTTTCCAGGCTGGTGAACCGGTTGGCGCCACGATGGCATCCAGATTCAGCTCATTCATTACCTTGTCGATACCCTCTTCGCGAGAAAAACGAAGCATGCGTTCAAGCGCATATTGATACTCTTCGGAGTCTAGTCCCCCTTTTGCCGCTGCCTGAAAGATCAGGTCACGATCAAAAACAGCGGTTTCGATAGGGTTAGCTTTGGTTTGGTCGGCCAAATCCTGCATGGATTTGACAGGCGCGTTTTCACCGAGCGATGCGAAGTATTTGTCCAGTCCATCTTTGAATTCAAACAAAAGTACCTGATAGGATTCTGCACCGATATTGGTTTCAGGAAGGCGTTCGATTTGAACGATTTCAGCACCTTTTGACTCGAGCAGGCGGATGGTCTGGTACATCAGGGTATCGAGCTTGAAATCACTGCCCATTGGACCAGTAAAAAAGCCCAGTCGCTTGCCTTCAAGCCCTTCAGCATTCAAAAACTGAGTGTAATCTTCGTGGATGTGAGCTTCGCTGTCGGCTGTTTTTGGATCGTTGGCATCGACTCCGGTGAGGGCTCCCAGCAAGATCGCGGCATCACGAACGGTTCGAACCATAGGTCCGGCGCTATCGGTGGTGTACGAAATAGGAATGATTCCGTCGCGGCTCCAGAGTCCGATCGTTGGTTTGAGTCCGACTAATCCGTTCACCGTTGATGGGCACACGATAGATCCGTTGGTTTCAGATCCGATCGTTAGTGTGGCCATATTTGCAGAGGCGGCGGCTCCCGATCCGGAGCTGGACCCACACGGATTTCGGGTCAGGTCGTATGGATTGTTTACCTGTCCGCCAAGGCCGCTCCATCCGCTTGAGGATCCATTACTGTGAAAATTCGCCCATTCGCTCAGATTGGTTTTTCCGAGGATGATGGCGCCTGCGTCGCGTAGTTTCTTGGTGATAAACGCGTCGTCCGGCGGGATGGATCCATCCATGAGACGTGATCCCGCCGTGGTAGGCATGTCGTAGGTGTCGATGTTGTCCTTCAGCAGGATTGGCACTCCGTGCAGGGGCCCACGGACACGCCCCTCAGCGCGTTCACGATCCAAAGAGTCCGCGATAGCTCGTGCATTTGGATTCACGGTTCGCACCGAATTCAGTTTGGGTCCGGCAGCATCGAGGGTTTCGATACGCTCGATGTAGGCATCGACCACTTGTCGTGCGGTGAGTTCTCCGGACTCATACCGGGCCTGAAGTTCATCGATCGTAATCTCCTCCAGGGCAAGCTGATCGTACAGTGATTGTTGGGTTTGAGGCTGACAGGCGACCGAAAACAGGACCAATACGGTCAGAATTGAGCCAAAATGGCCTTTGAATCGGGAATACAGTGACATCTTTGAACGAAATTAGGGTGAATGCCTGCCACAGATCCGAAGCGACACAACTACATCTTTCTGTGACTAGCAGAATTACGTGATAACTGCTCAATATCTGTAAAATTGAAGGGAGGAGCAAGTAACAGTTCACTTCAAACGTGGAGAGTACAGCTTCGCTGTGGAGAGTGGTGCTTCGCACCGGAGAGTATCCGCTATTCGCGGATGGAGAGTGCTCTGCGGAGAGTGTTTGCAATTGCAAACGGAGAGCAGGATTTTCCGCTCCACCGCTCCACCGCTCCACCGCTCCACCGCTCCACCGCTCCACCGCT
>CAYYPL010000006.1:0-29832 GCA_964473555.1 uncultured Chitinophagales bacterium | reverse complement strand
TTCCGCTCCACCGCTCCACCGCTCCACCGCTCCACCGCTCCACCGCTCCACCGCTTGCCCGCTTGCCCGCTATTATAACCCCAATTTCTGCTTCAATTCAGCAACCCGGCGGCGGGCGACGTCCCATCCGGATCCGTCGTGAAGGGTGAGTTTCCAGCTTCCGGCAAACCAGGCAGTGAAGGCTTTGATGTGCGACATATTGACGATATGCCCACGGTGAACACGCATAAAATCACCCGGATCCAGCCGTTGTTCGAGCTCGTCGAGGGACATCGAAACACGAAGCTTCTGTCCGTTTCGCTGCACATACACGAGTTTCTCATCGCTGTAGAATACCGCACACTGGTCGATGGGAATGATCTCGACCTGATTGGCTCGCTCTGCCGATATGCGCGAGAGATACGCGGACCCGCCGAGGGGATTCACGATTTTCCCGGATACTCTGCTCAGCGCTTCGGCCAGGCGTTCCCGCCGGACCGGCTTCTGGAGGTAATCTTTAGCCCGGACTTCAAACGCCTGAATCGCATGATTGTCGTAGGCGGTGACAAAGATGATTTCTGGCTTGGGATCCTTCAATCGGGTCACCAGATCGAATCCGTCGAGCAAGGGCATCTGAATATCGAGTAAAACGACGTCGATTCGCACATTTTCGAGCACTTCAAGGGCTTCTTTAACCGATTTTGCTTCAAAAACGGACTTGTGTCCAAGTTCTTCGAGCAAAAACCGGAGCCGGCTACGTGCCGGAGCTTCGTCGTCTGTAATCAGAATGTTCATAGCCGCGGAATTTCGAATTCGATGCCGTTCTTGAGAATCGTGAACCGACCATTGGCTCCAAATTGATTCTTGATCCGCCCATACACATTTTGAAGTCCAATGCCCTTTTTGAATACAATTTCGGTGTCGGTGGAGGTGAAACCTGGTCCGGTGTCCGTGACCATCAGCACCAGCGAATCTTCCGTGACTTCGCTGTAAACGGTAATTTCGCACGGAGTATCCATGTTGCTGAGGCCATGCTTCACAGCATTCTCGATCAATGGCTGGAGGATCAACGCAGGTACACGACATTCAAGGGACTCGGAGTCCAGTTCCTCGCTGAAGATCAGTCTTTCGCCGAACCGAGCCTTTTCGATGTTCAGGTAATTTCTCGTGATGTCGATTTCTTCGCGAAGCGTGACCGTTTCAAGCTCTCCGGTTTGGAGGCTGTATCGAAACACCTCAGCAAGGTCTTCGGTCACCGATTCGGCGTCTTTTGGTGATGTCCGCACCAAGGCAGCGATGGTATTCAGGCTATTGAACAGAAAATGTGGATTGATTTGGGCTTTGAGTAAATTCATCTGGGCTTTCAAGGCTTCTTGCCGCGCCAACATGGATCGTTTGTAGAAATGGTATCCAAAAAACGCAAAGTTTGCTCCCAACGTGCCGATTATGGTCACTAAAAGGCTGATTGACACATCCCTGGTGTCCCAGTCGTAGTCAAACAACACGTCCATGTACCAGTCGATGAAGTTGACAGCGATAAAGAATCCGGTTGCTGCACTGGCAACCACAACAACCGCGTGCATCACGATACCCTTTAAGGTGTCTGGTTCAACGTACCGAAGCAGCCAGGTACTCATCGGAAAATTGATTCCCAGCACAAAAACGGTGAAGGTTCCGGAGACCAAAAACAAGGAGTACATAAAGGTGGTGTGCTCGGGTCCCCCATCCAGCAGAAGCACCGTAACTGCGGCCACGCCTGAAGTCAGGATGGTGAACACCAGAATGGCGATTGCGAACTTTTTGATTGCATCAGAACTCAAATTTCACCCCTCCCACGGGAATGAAACTGAACTGTTCGATGGAGCTGACTTCAGCATCGACCGCGTTCCAGAAATAACCATCGATGTTTTGGCGTCCGTATGTGTTCCAGGTCTCGATGAAGGTCACGATGCTGGTCCGGTTGAAGAAAAATCGTCTATCGGCACGCAGGTACAGGGCGTGGTATGCAGGCATGGATGATTCGTTGATGCGATTCAGGTTGTACACGGTGCTTGCGGTTTGAGACGACTGGATTTCGTCGATCGGAGTGAACGGACGACCACCAATATAACTCCAGCGAGCACTTACCTCAACTTTATCATTTGGACGCCATCCGCCGATGACGCTGGTCTGGAACTTGGTATCGAAGTTGCGGTTGTACTCCCGTCCGTCGAATCCGGTGTATCTAGACCGATAATACGCCACCGAAACCATGCCGTAGAAGTCCTGAGCGAGTTTTTTCTGCAAAAACAGTTCGATTCCGCGTGCCCAGGCCTCACCGGAGCTCTGTAGCGGAGTTTCGTAGAGCAAAAAGGCGTTATCGGGGACATAAAACGGGGCGTATCCCTGGGTTCCCGCTGGTAGCTCGGGTACGTTGGTATATGCTTTGTCGTACACCTCGAGGGTCAGCTTGGTGTCGGAGGTCAGCAGGTAGTCGATTCCGGCCATCAAATGACGGGAGCGAACGGATTTCAGGTCGCGATTGGGATCGTATTGCGACATGAGGAAGCGGTCGTTCGATTGAGAATAGTATCCCCAGGCAGCGTTGAGGGTCCACCGCGGTGCCAGGCGGTACGATGCTGAAATGCGCGGATCCAGTCTCAGATCCGAGTTGTAGTCGTTGAAATCGGCACGTAGTCCGGTGGTGAAGGTGAGTTTTGGAACCGGAGTGAATATCGCTGAAGCGAATCCGGAGGCAGTGATGCCATCAATTTTCAGATCCCGGATGATCTCGGGACGTTGTCCGCCGCCGTTAGTGGTTCCCGCTGCGACACGGTAATCGTACACTCCGGACTCGATGCGAGCATCGGCTCCGAATTCGAGCTGGAGGCGGTCGCTGGCGTTGTATCGTGAGAAGGAGCGAAGTGCGGCGAAGGAGTTGCGGATTGAGAACAGTGCGTCGTAGGCATCGGTTTCCCAATAATACGACTCCGTATCGTCGGTCTTCCAGGACCAGGAGATCGATGTGTTCGTGAATCCTCGCGACTTCCACAGATACCGGTGATTCAGTCCGATGGTGTTCTGTTCATAGTTCGCGTCCGTCGTGGTCGAGTTGCCAGCTTCCTCCGCTTCGCTGGCATCGGCCGTGAACCGACTCGTTCCGTAGATGTTCAAAAATGTTAGCTGATTGCGTGCATTCACGTCGAAAACCAGCTTGATCTGTGCATCACTATAGGAGGGAGCGCCGCCGGTATTGATGGCGTTAGCAATAAGGTCGAGGTAACTGCGACGTGCCGAAACCAGATAACTGGCAGAGGATCCGGCCAGGGGTCCCTCCAGAGTGACACCCATGCCACCCAGACTCAGGCTCGCGTCACCAGCGAACCGCTCACGGGTTCCATTCCGGTATGAAACCTCGCCGATAGCAGAGCTCCGGTCGCCATAAGCGGCAGAGAACCCGCCAGTGAAAAAAGTGACATCACTGATCAGATCGGTGTTCACGATTCCGATCGGACCATTCGAGGATCCGCCAGGCTGCTGAAAATGAGCAACACCCGGCATGGGAATATTATCGATATAGAATCCATTTTCGCCGGGCGATCCGCCTCGAACCATAAGATCCTGACTCACCTCGCCTCGGGCAACAACCCCTGGAATAACCGATAACACCCTGGCCAGTTCCTGTCCTGATCCCGGATTACGGCGCATCTCCTCTGGATTGAACGTGGTGGCGCTCACAGGCTGAGACAAATCCTGCTGGAAATATCCGCCTGTGACCACCACTTCTTGTCCAACTACCACCGATGGGGTCAACGACACGGTGAGTTCCGTTTGCCGCTGGGATCGGATCACCACATCAGTCACCGAATAAACTTCATATCCAAGCGACTGCACCTGAACCACATAGATTCCGACTGGAATATTCTGTATTTCTGCTAATCCCTCAAGGGATGCAGCAGCGCCATAAGACGTGTTTAACAATTGGATGGTTGCTCCGGCCAGAGGTTCGGCAGAACGCGCGTCAGTAATCGTAACCTTTAGGGATCCCCGTGAAGACTGCGCATAAGACCAGGACGCGGACAGTACAAAAACGAGGACCAACGAGATCGCTTTAATGGGCGATCCGACGCGAAATTTGGATGAAAAATAGAGCTTCATAGGAGTGAGTGTTCGTGAATTTACGTGTGACTGGGGTAAAAATCTCACGAAGTCAATCCGATTCACACCCATTCTGGACAAACGGTCGATTTTTCAGGATGAAAGGAGAATAGGCAGCGTTGCTGCGTTTGGCTTCGCGGTTGGGTGGCTTTGCCACTGTGGGGGTTTGCATTCGCAAACGGAGGTACTGCTATTGCAGCGGTAAGACTTGCGTTTGGGCTCTCTTCGAAGGCTATGGGCGATTTGTATCTCGGACGGGGTACTTTTGTTGGTAATTAAGCAATTAATAAATAAAAGAGCTTGATATTATATACCAGATTTGACATATTTATTGATGAATAACGATTCAAAATCTTTAGTCTGTTAAAAGGAGAAGTCAAATCACCTCCTTTCGGAAAGAATGCCAGATTAAAGGCTGGGTATTTACTGAGGAAATTGTAATCAGGAAATTATATTGAGTTTCCTGATTCAAGGCCAATGCCCATGATTGGTAAGAATTGTCATGAATTACGTATCCATGACGGGAGTGTCTTTTGGAGAATCATTTGTCATGTATCACACGATGCTATTGTAATACTCGAGGTATTCAAAAAGAAAACTCAAACAACTCCGAGCGAAGTAATCGGGGTTTGTAAAAAAAGACTGCAATCTTACTTAGAAATTACAGGTGACTAGAATGGAAAAAGAGAAAAGAAAAAAACTGGAGCAAAGCGGATATCGTGTTGGTAGTGCCGATGAGTTTCTCGAGCTATCGGAAGCTGAAGTTGCTTACTTGGACATCAGGATCCAGCTTGGTTCATTGGTTAGAGAGTACAGGAAAAAACACAACCTCACTCAAACTGAACTAGCCATTGAATTGGGAACAAGTCAATCCAGGCTAGCAAAGATGGAAAGTGGAGATCCATCCACATCCATTGACTTGTTAGTAAAATCGCTTTTGAAACTGGGTATCTCCAAAAAAGCATTAGGGCACGCATTTTCTTGAGCTAGATATCCAATTATTGTCAATAATTGAAGGTTTATTGGGGACGTAAACTTACAGTGGCCGTATTTGTTTATCCGAGTAATCAAAAAACAGCTAAAACTGTTTACTCTGGTAAACAATGTTGAAGTTCTTGAGATGTTTAAAAAGGGAGGACGTCTCCACCGCTCCACCGTATGCCCGAATCTTCTATTGAGTTTTAAACAATTTTGAGTCAAATTGAGGCTCACACGTTTAACCAACTAAATATAGTCTCCTATCCACATGCGACATTCCAAGTTTGTTTTTCTGCTGTTAATCATTTTTTGTGCATCCGTGGTTCCAGCCCTGGCTCAGGACACCGATATGTGGGAGCCGGCGATGCTGGAGTTCGAGCGTCTGGATCGGGAGAATGTGTATCCACCGAATTCGATTTTGTTTACGGGTAGCTCAAGTATCGTTCTTTGGAGAACTCTAGCCGAGGATATGGCTCCGTTTCCCGTGATTCAACGTGGATTCGGGGGTTCAAAAATGCCGGATGTGCTTAAACATGCCGATCGATACATCAAAAAGCATCAGTTTTCGGCGGTGGTTGTGTTTGTGGCGAACGATATCACGGGCGATCCGAATAACGCAGATAAATCTCCATCCGAGGTCCGCGACCTGTTTGAGCAGTTTGTTCAGAAGATCCGTTCTTACAATGCCGAAGCTCCGATTTTCATCATAGCCATAACTCCAACGAATAGTCGCTGGCATGTGTGGAACAACACGAGAGCGGCAAACCTGTTGCTACAAGGTCTGGCAGACGCCAACGAGAATGTGATTTTTGTCCCAACCGAGGATCTTTTCCTGGGCGATGATGGTAAACCCAAACCCGATCTTTTTGTCAGCGACCAACTCCACCTTGCTCCAGCCGGATATGCATTGTGGACTAAAAGACTACGATCTTATCTATTACCTGTAATGAACTAAAAAGATTATACCGTTCACAGTGCACAGCCAACAGTTCATTGAATAGAGATGAGAGACGAGGGATGAGCGCCTCCTGTACTGCACACTATGTGCTGTGTACTGTGCTCTGTGAACTGTGTACCGCGCACTGTGTACTGTGCTCTGTGAACTGTGTACTGCGCACTGTGTACTGTGTACTGCGCACTGTGTACTGTGCTCTGTGAACTGTGTACCGCGCACTGTGTACTGTGTACTGCGTACTGTGTACTGCGTACTGTGTACTGCGCACTGTTCACTGGAAATAGATATTTCTCCCTGCTCGCCGCTCACTTCCACTACCTACTACCTACTTCCTACTTCCAACTTCCTAACTATTTCCAACGCCGCCTTTGTAATATTGGTGCCGGGACCAAAGATGGCGGCAACGCCCGATTCCCGCAGAAAATCGTAGTCCTGCACCGGAATGACTCCTCCGGCGATGACCATAATATCATCAGCTTGCTGCTTGCGGAGTTCGGCAATCAATTGGGGAATCAGTGTTTTGTGTCCGGCCGCAAGACTGGAGACTCCGATGAGATGCACGTCGTTTTCGATGGCTTGCTTGGCCGCTTCAGATGGGGTCGAGAACAGCGGACCCATGTCCACATCGAATCCCATGTCGGCAAATGCCGTTGCAACGACTTTCGCGCCCCGGTCGTGGCCGTCCTGACCCATTTTCACGACCAAAATCCGTGGCCGGCGTCCGTTTTTCTGCTCAAATGCCTCCACTGCGGTCTTAACTTCGGCGTATTCGTCTTTTTTGCTATACATCTTCTCGTAAACTCCAGATACGGTTTGTGTCGATGCCCGGTGTCGTCCCCAAACAGACTCCAGCGCATCAGATATCTCTCCTACAGTGGCTCGTGCACGCGCGGCTTCCACCGCAGCAGCCAATAAATTGCTCCCATCCGGATTCGCAGGATCCATATCCACCACTTTGGCCGCTTTGGCCAGGGCGTCAAGGGCCGCTTTGCAGGCAGATTCGTCCCGGGTCGACTTTACCCGATTAATCCGCGCGATTTGCGACTCTCGAACCGATGTATTGTCGATGTCCAGAATGTCGATCGGATCTTCTTTGGCCAATGTGTATTTGTTGACGCCCACAATGACCTCTTCACCGCTGTCAATCTTGGCCTGACGCATGGCAGCCGCTTCCTCGATGCGCAATTTCGGAACGCCGGATTCCAATGCCTTGGCCATGCCTCCCATCGACTCGATTTCATCGATGATGGACATGGCTTCATCGACCAGTTTCTGGGTCAGATGCTCGATCACATACGATCCGCCCAACGGATCCGCCGTGTACGTGATGTCGGTTTCTTCCTGAAGTATCAACTGTGTATTTCGGGCTATGCGTGCTGCAATGTCGGTCGGCAACGAAACGGCCTCATCATACGAATTGGTATGCAGGCTTTGGGTGCCACCAAATACCGCGGCCATGGCCTCGATGGTGGTCCGGACCACGTTGTTCATCGGATCCTGTGCTGTGAGACTCCATCCACTTGTCTGACAATGGGTTCTGAGCATCAGGGACTTCTCGTCCTTCGGATCAAACTGCTTTTTCATGAGCTGAGCCCACAGTTTTCGGGCGGCACGCAGCTTGGAAACTTCCATCAAGAAGTTCATCCCGATGCCAAAGAAAAACGACAGTCGAGGAGCAAAATCGTCCACATCGAGGCCCCGGGATTTTGCCGCGCGAACATATTCGATCCCGTCTGCAATGGTGTAAGCCAGCTCCAGCGCCGGACCCGCGCCCGCCTCCTGCATGTGATACCCACTGATGGAGATCGAATTGAATTTGGGCATATTGCGGGAGGTGTATCCCATAATGTCGGCCACGATGCGCATGGACGGAGCCGGTGGATAGATATACGTGTTGCGCACCATGAATTCCTTGAGGATATCGTTTTGGATGGTGCCACTGAGCAGCTCCTGTTTAACGCCTTGTTCCTCGGCGGCGACGATAAAGCACGCCAAAACAGGTAAAACCGCTCCGTTCATGGTCATCGACACCGACATTTCGTCGAGAGGTATGCCATCGAACAGGATTTTCATGTCTTCGACAGAGTCAATCGCAACACCGGCTTTCCCGACGTCGCCGGTTACGCGTGGATGATCGGAGTCGTATCCGCGATGGGTCGCCAAATCAAACGCCACGCTTAGACCTTTTTGCCCGGCAGCCAACGCCTTGCGGTAAAATGCGTTCGATTCCTCAGCGGTCGAGAATCCGGCATACTGGCGGATGGTCCACGGACGCTGGGTGTACATCGTTGGATACGGACCACGGGTGAACGGGTACAATCCGGGCCATTGCTCGTTCTGCACATCGGACGGGGTGTCCTGATTGGTGTACAGCGGCTTGATTTCGATACCCTCGTTCGTTGTACGGTTCAGCGTATCGACCGGCTTGCCTCGAAGCGCTTTTTCAGCTTGTCTGACCCATTCCTGGTGGTTCATACTCCATTGAAATTTGTGAATATTCTGTGAGAAATATACGCATTTTACCGCTTCGACTACCATCCCAGGCAGGGCAATGCTAACTGGGTTCGTATTCACAGTGGTTTTTGAATATATTACGCACTTACTTTAACACTAACTGGCGTTTTAAGACGTTTTTTTACTAAACGAACCATTCCACACATGATAGACTTTCCTCGGAGACCGATAACCAAAGAAGATCCCTATAAAATTATTTTCATTTGCCTGGGTAATATTTGTCGCAGCCCTACCGCCGAAGGCGTATTTCAGCATCTGGTGAATCAATCCGGACTCGAACTGTACTTTGAAATAGACTCTGCCGGTACCGGAGCCTGGCATGTGGGTCAGCCAGCGAATTCCAAAAGCCAGTCTGTTGCCCAGGAACGTGGTGTTGAACTCCATTCAGTGGCCCGAAAACTGGTCCATTCCGACCTCGAATACTTCGACATGATCGTGGCCATGGACTTCAACAACCGAGAAGACATCCTTTCGATGAGCAACCGAAGCGATCTGCATGAAAAAGTGATTTTATTGCGCGACTTTGATCCGGATCCCGACGACGGACAAGTTCCGGATCCCTACCACGGTGAAATGGACGGATTTAATGAGGTATATGACATTGTGAATCGTAGCTGTGAGGAACTACTGGACTTCCTGAAACACGATATCAGACACTAACTCCGACTTCAAGGATTATAAATTCAATTACAATGACGAAATCGTCAAGTAAGCGTAGTAACCATATTTTCCTGACACTGGTATTTGGTGTCTTGGCCCTGGGTTGTTCATCAACAACAAAAGTGAGTCAAAATCAACCTCAACCCAGGGTAAATACAGCACAATCGGTCATTGAGTATACCCCGGAAGAGTTACAGTTCGCCCGCGACACCTACATCCGGGGCGTAGCCGCCTTCGAAATGGAAGACTACAATCAGGCGCTGGATTTACTCACCATGGCTTACATCAAGCTGCCTGAACACGCCGGTGTCAATTTTGCCATGGCAGACGCCTACATGATGTCCGGTGATTTTACCAATGCAGCCTATTACGGGAAACGCGCGGTTGACCTGGAATCAGACAATAAATACTATCATTTGAAGCTGGCTGAGATTCATTTCAGGGCCGGACAAGCACAGCAGCTGATCGAAACACTCAAAGCTGCCGAAAAGATGTTGCCAAACGATACCGAAATCCTCTTTTTTCTGGCTTCATCCTATTCTGATGAGGGTAACTATCAAGAATCGAATGCGATTTACGACCGGATGATCCAAAGACAGGGACCCGACGTCCAGATCGAGTACCAGCGCTATAGGAACTTTCTGGCTATGGAAGATCAGGCAGGGGCATTGACATCCTTGGAACGAATTTCAGAACTGGATCCAGAGAATCCCACAATTTTACAAACACTTGGTGCCCAATACCTTGAACAGGGCAAACCAGATAAGGCACTCGAAATCCTTGAACGGTCGCTTGAGCGAAATCCGAACCAGCCCGAAACCAAAATGGCTTTGGCTGATTTGTATATCAAACAGAATGAATGGGTCAAGGCGGGCGATCTGATGATGGAGGTGATGATGGACCCAACGGTCCAGCGCCGCTCTAAAGCAGAACTGGCCCAGTTCCTGATGGCTAATTTTGTTCGTGATCCCGAAAATGAAACAATCCGAAACCAAACCGATCGAATTATTGGCTATTTCGCCGAACAGAATCCACAGGATGCTGCTGCACAGGCGCTTGCTGCCGATTTTTATCTGACCATCGAGGACTTTGACTCGGCCATGTCCCGCTTGCGGGAAACCATCCGGTTAATGCCCGAAAATGAACCCGCCTGGCGGCAACTGGTGCAGTTGCTATACACCCAGGGCGAGTTCGATACGATCATCAGTATGCGTGACGAAGCCGAAGCCGCTGTACCCGAGGACGCATTCATTCGGTTTTTTATAGGAAGTGCCTATTCATTGTCCGGCGATAATCAAAATGCGGTAACCTGGCTGAAGCTGTCCACCCAGGCACCTGCACGAGGCGAGTTCAAGTCTGCCGTGTGGGGAACACTCGGCGATGCTTTCTACGCTACCGATCGGCTGGAGGAAGCCTGGCAGGCCTACGAAGAATCCCTGAAACTGGATCCCGAAAATGCCACAGCGCTTAACAATTATGCCTATTATCTGAGTACTAAGGGCGTTCAACTCGAAAAAGCCACTGAAATGTCGCTGAAATCCCTCGAGTATGAACCTGAAAATGCGTCTTTTCTGGATACGCTGGGTTGGATTTACTACCAGAAAGGACAATACAACGAAGCGCTGACTTATATCCGAAAAGCGGTAGAAGTGGGCGGTGTAAGCGCAACGGTGTATGAGCATTTGGGCGATGTCTACGACAAACTGGGCAACGATGAACTCGCCCAGGAATGGTGGGGTAAGTCCTTCGATGCGGATCCAGGGCGTATTCATCTGCTCGAAAAACTGAACATCCATTAAGAAAAGCGATAAACGTAATGGGAATCAACACGCGAAACAGAATCTACCCAGTGAAAAGTTGGGTAGCGATGCTCCTGGTTGCCGGAGTCCTGGTTTCGTGTTCGTCACCCAAGGAGCTTAGCCACAACGGCGATTTTCTGGCTTCCAGCCGAAATGGATCTGAAGTTCTGGCTGAACTGAATCGCCCACAAGTACTTATTCAGGGACTATCGGGTCGGGCCCGTGCCCAGTATAGCGGTCCCGGAAGCTCTGAGCGTTCAACTGTGATTTTTGAGTCCGATCGGATCAAAACGCTCATGACATTCAGAAACAACCTGGGTATAGAAGGTGGAAAACTGTACATCGATGCCGATTCGGTGACCTGGTACAACCGCATTGACCAGGTAGCTCAGCGTGTTTCTGTGAAAAATACCGATGTGTTGACCAGTCAGGGGTTGTACGCCGTAAACCTGCTGAAACTGTTGAATCCGGACTTTAAATCAGTGCGTCCACGACGCGTTTATGAGAATGAAACTTCCTGGCGAATGGACTTCGAAGACCGTAATACGTACGTCTTTGACAAGAATTCGGGGGATGTAGTGCAGATGGAGCAGTTTACACTGAATAATTTCGCATTCTCTACGTATATTTTTGGCAGTTTTGCAGAGGTAAACGGATACCGGTTGCCCCGGAATATCCAGGTCACTACGAAAGACCGAAGATCAACTATTTTTTTGAGTATCGGTTCTTATGAAGTGAATCCGGCGAGATTGGATTTTAACCTGGATCTGCCGTCACACGTACGCATCGACCGACCCTAATCAAAGTCCTGAATGTTCCGACCCACTACGTTTCGAAAATCAATGGTGTGGATACTGCTCATTTCTGTGTTGAGCCTGACGCCTGCTCTGGTTCAGGCACAGGATTTCGACCGGATCAGGAATGAACTCAGACAACGTCAGCAACAAACCAATCGTGAAATCCAGTCGCTGATGGAACTCATTTTGGGTTACGAGCGCCAGATTCGCGAGTCAGACTCCCGTTACGAGACATTATACCGTGAATTTCAGGCACTGGAGCGCGAAATTGCTGTCCGCGATGCCATGATTTCAAATCTGCAGGATCAGGGACGTCAAATCGGCCAGGAGATCCAGATCCTTCAGACCGAGTACAACGAGAATGTGGACCGACTTGAGAGGTTAGTAGCCTCATACAAAGAAAGTCTGACCTACTTATACAAACACGGACGTATTCCCGAAATGGCGTTTCTGTTCACCTCAGGATCGTTCAATCAGATGATGGTTCGCGCATACTACCTGCGTCGATTTGAGGAGCATCGCACCCGGCAAAAGCAGCAAATTGAGCAGGTACAGGCTGACCTGAAGCGTAAAGAAGAGGAAATGATCGCCAAGCGCGAAGAGATCCGTAAAAACGTGGAAGAAACGCGTGAGGCCAGGGCAAAATTAGCTGAGACACGTTCGCGCCAGAACCGGAATATCACTCAGTTGCAACAAAACCGGCGTCAAATGCAGGACAAACTGTCAAAAACGCGAACGGATGTCGAGAACTTTAACCGGATTTTGAATCAGACCATCGCCCAGCTGGATGAAGTCCAGCGCCTGGAAACCGAGCGACTACGTCAGCTCGAGGAAGAGCGCCTTCGACGTCTTGCCGAGGCACGCAACATCACCGATGCCACCGAACGGGAAGCTGCCATTGAGCGGTTCTCTAAACCCATTGTTCCTGCCTCAGCATTACCATCTGCTGAAGTGATGGCCAGTCTTGAGACCTCGTTCGTTACCCAGAAAGGCAAATTGAACTGGCCGGTTGCCAAGGGGGTCATCACGGCGCCGTTTGGAGAAAAAGTACACCCCGTTTATCGAACGAGAGTCCCGAACCCCGGAATCGAGATTACCACGGATCCACAGAGTCCGGTGCAGGCAATACATGATGGATATGTAACCCTGATTGCCCGTGCGGCCGATTTCGAGAACTTCGTGATGGTATCACACGGACGCTATAAGACCATTTATGCCAATTTAAGTGAAATCAGCGTGACCCAGAACATGTACATCCGCGCCGGAGAACTGATTGGCCGGTCCGGGGCAGAGAACTCCTCTAAAGGAACCACGGTGGTCCTGATCCTAAAAGACGGTCTCACCAATCTGGATCCCGCACAATGGATCCTTCCCCGCCAACAAATTCAAGCCAGCAACTAAGTTCTTCACCCACTCCCTACTTCCTACTCCCTACTTCCTACTCCCTACTCCCTACTTCCTATGACCGCAAATACCCCCCGCATCTTCGCCTACGTTACCGCTGCTTTTACACTTGGAATGGCTGTTTTCATCTTCACGAACCTGCTTTATCCCTTTGTTCAGCGCCCTGACTGGGTCGGATCGGTCTCACTCGTTGGATTTGCACTGATATATGGTAGCCTCAGCCTGGCTTTGGGTCGACGATTTATTCGCAAAACGAACACGCATTTCTGGCTCCCTTATGGATTTGTGCCATTTATTGTGGTACCAACGATGATAGCAGCCCAGCTACAAGGAGAGTTCGCCCTGATTCAGGATGCTATCGTGTTTGATGTGGTCATAACGATAGGCGCAGTAGCCGGATCGTGGCTGGGGATCAAGTCCGGACGTATACAACGTGAGAAACTCATCCAGCAGATTCAGCAACGTATGGATGAAGCCGCGCTGAACGCCGCGAAAAAAGCTTGAAATCAGGATCAGATTAGCTGCCAAGTATGAAAATGAGTATTTTCCCGACACCAGTAATCCACCATCAATTCCCAGTACCTTGAGCAATCCATCCATCGAGTCGGCAAGTATCCCATCCGTGGTTGAGGCTATGATCTTTGCCAGTCCGGAACCAGTCACAGCCGATGAAATCTGTACGGCCTTACTCAGAGAAGACGAGTCGCTGGTGATCTCATCGGCTGATATTGCGGGCATTATCGTTACACTGAACCAGAGTTATGAGGAGACCGGACGCAGTTTTTCGATCATTCATCGTGGACGCGGATACACCTTTATCACTGACAAGCGATTTCATCCCTGGCTCAAATACATTCAGCACGAGAATATCAATCGAAAGATTTCCCAGTCTGCTATCGAAACCCTGGCTATCATCGCTTATCGTCAGCCCATCACCAAACCCGAAATTGAGCAGGTCAGAGGCGTAGATTCCGGGTATATCGTCCGGACATTGATGGAGAAAAAGCTGATTTCAGTCGCCGGACGGCGAGATTCCCCTGGAAAACCGTTGTTGTACAAGACCTCCGACACGTTCTTGATGCACTTTGGCATCAGTTCGGTCGAAGAATTGCCCAAACCACGCGAAATCGACGAGATTCTGAAGGACGACGACATGGCCGAACACCGTCAGTTATTGCTGGAATTGAGAACGCAGTTGGAAGATCAAAGCCCAAAATCAGATTCAGATTCTGAGAATAAATCAGAGGATGAAACAACAGATTAGAGACGAGCGAGGAGGGATGAGAGAATCACTTTACCCTTGTCTCTCGTCCCTACTTTGGAGCACAAGGTGCACTAAGCGTAGATAGGGCAGTTTGAGATTATGGAATACAGACGAGTGAGGAGGGATGAGTGATTCCCTCGTCTCTTGTCCCTCATCCCACATCAGATACTTTGGCACAATTCAATCAGAACGCCGTGTGCTTCTTTTGGATGCAGGAAAATGATGAGTTTGTTGTCCGCACCGCGTTTAGGTTTCTCTGCCAACAACTGATATCCCATCGCCTGATAACACTCGATTTCGGAATAAATATTGGGCACTTCAAACGCCACATGATGCATGCCTTCACCACGCTTTGCGACATACTTGGTAATGACAGAATCCGGTGAAGTTCCAGCTAAAAGCTCGACCTTTGACTCACCAGTCTGAAAAAAAGCCGTTTCGACCATCTCCGACTCGACTACTTCGCGCTTAAAACAAGGAACACCGAGCAATGCCTCATACTTCTCTACTGCACTCTCAAGATCAGCAACTGCAATTCCTATGTGATCAATGTGTTTCATTCAGACCTTTGATTAGAGACGAGAGATGAGGATGAAGAGTCTGAAATTCCGCAACTCTCATCCCTAATCTCTCATCTGTTTTCAGTCAACTGTTTAGAAACGGCTTGCCGATTCTAAACAGTTGACTCTTTTCTATTCGTAACATCGATAGTGGAAGCCAGAATATCCAGCACGTCGCCGTGTTCGCCTTTTTTGTCGGGCTTGGCATAATCCAGTACCTGTTTGATGGACCCATCTTTGCACACAATCCGGTAGTTCATGGTGGTAGAACGCCCCTGAAATGCAGTGTTGATGTGCTCGATCACGCGTGACTTGTCGTCGGGATGGATGATCATATCCCATCCATTGCCATGCAGGCATTCGTCAACCCCATACCCCGTTACTTTCTTGAATCCGTCAGATATCCACTTAAATCGGAACCGATTTTCAGCATCCTTGATCAATCCATAGTTGAAATCTACTTTTCGCTCAAATAACTGGGAAAAAAAGGTGTTTCTTTTCTTCAGAGTGTTGATGACTTTCTTCTGCAGGCTCAGATTCTTGATATCACCTCGCATAAATTCGCCTGAGGACACATCCATTCGCCTGGTGGAGATTTCTACCTGGACCGGTGCTCCGTCTGTCCCTTTCAGCACCAAATTGTACACGCGTCCTTCACCAAACTCGCTGTGATACACCTGTTTGAAATTGTTTTTCAGCAAATCCCCGAATTTATCTGGCATCACATCCCAGATTTTCAAGGTCTTTAACTCTTCTTTATTTAATCCGACCAGTTCACGGAATGATTTGTTTGCTCCAACAATGTCACCTGACTCTGCAATATCTACATACGTTTTGTGTGAGTCTTCATAGAGGTCTTCTTGCTCTGCGTTCGAATTGATTACAGATTGTTCCGAGCGTTTTCGCTCGGTGATATCGTGCTGATAGGATACCCAGTGGGTAATTTTGCCGGATGCATCTACAAGTGGGTGAATGTCCCACTGATTTACAAACTCAGAACCATCTTTACGGTAATTGATAGTCTGACCAAAGAAGGATTTTCCGTTAATGAGCGAGTATTTGAGCTTGTCGAGCACAGCGCGATCCGTTTTTGGACCCTGAAGCATTCTCGGGGTTTGTCCGATGGCTTCTTCACGCGTATAGCCGGTCATTTTTGTGAACCCATCGTTTACATAAACAATCAAGGGACCCGGATCGTTGAGACCCATTTCGGTGATGAGAATGGAATCATAATCCGAACGAATCGCAGCCTCAAGCAGACGAAGACTGGTTTCGATTCTGTCACTCTTCGTTACGACTGATTCAAGCAATTCAGTCAATTTGGCCTTTGACGCATCGTCTTTGGCACATTCGGCAATAATTTTTGAAATTTCTGGGATTAACATGATAGGAAACAGTATCTGTATGTCACTTAAAGTACCTGGTTGAAGTCAACTAAACATGTGTTTAGAAACACAACGAACCGAGATATCATTCATTAAGAAGCAACTATATCGAAAACAAAGCTTTTATGATTTAGGCAACCGAAACTAAAGGATGATATCTAGTTTTACAAGTGCTGATCGAAAAATCTTTGTCAACTTTATGTCAGGGTATGGAATTGATTCGCCCTTGTAGATGTTGCATTCACAGAATTTACGTACCTTTAGCACGTATTATTTTTACCCCGAATATTCCTCACCACATAAATAATTTCATCGTTTACATGAGTATTGATCTTAACTCGCGTGACGTTTTTGAATTCCGTCACAACGGCCCAAATGCAGAACAGCAAGCAACTATGTTGCAAAAAATCGGGGTCCAATCTCTGGATGAACTGATCGATAAGACAGTCCCCGAAAATATTCGCCTTCGCAAACCAATGAACCTTCCGGAGGCCGTCAACGAACATCGATTTTTAAGGGAATTCCGAAAAATGGCCGGCAAAAACAAAGTATACCGGTCATTTATGGGTATGGGATACTACGATACCGTGCTCCCCACGGTAGTGCAGCGAAATATTCTGGAGAATCCGGCCTGGTACACGGCTTATACTCCCTATCAGGCTGAAATCGCGCAGGGTCGACTAGAAATGCTGATCAATTTCCAGACTATGGTGATGGATCTGACGGGCATGGAGATCGCAAATGCTTCGCTGCTGGATGAAGGTACCGCTGCTGCCGAGGCAATGAGTATGATGCTCGGACTTCGTAAAGGTGCCAAAAAGAATGCGCACAAGTTTTTTGTCGATGCCAATGCACATCCTCAGACCATCGATGTGATCCTGACCCGTGCTACGCCTATTGGAGTCGAACTGGTCATCAAACCCACTGCCGACTTCGATGTAACCGATGCGGATGTGTTTGGTGCACTGCTCCAGAATCCAGATACTTATGGTAATGTCCGTGACCTGACCGCAGTTATCGCTGCAGCTCACGAAAACGATATCCTGGTTGCTGTAGCATCAGATCTACTGGCACTTACCGTCATGAAATCACCCGGAGCGATGGGCGCGGACGTAGTAATAGGAACTTCCCAGCGATTTGGGGTTCCATTGGGATTCGGAGGTCCACACGCAGCGTTTTTTGCTACCCGTGATGCCTATAAACGCAACATTCCCGGACGAATCATCGGTGTTTCGGTCGATGCGGATGGTAATCCTGCATACAGAATGGCGCTCCAGACCCGCGAGCAGCATATCCGACGTGAAAAAGCGACTTCCAATATCTGTACCGCTCAGGTGCTGCTGGCCGTTATATCCGCAGCCTACGCCATCTATCACGGTCCCAAAGGCATCCGTACGACAGGAGAGCGTGTGTATGGCCTGACCACTGTGATGGCATATCAACTAGGATTACTCGGCTACGAAGTGCAGAATACCGTATGGTTCGATACGTTGCATGTCAAACTACCGTCAGGAGTCAATGCGACTGAACTCCGTACCCATGCAGAGGCTTCCGAAATCAACCTGCGATACATCAGTGATTCAGAGGTCGGATTATCTTTTGATGAGGCCAAATACACCGATGATCTGGTGGATCTGGTTGTCATTTTTGCTAAAGCTGCCGGAAAAGATGTTCCGACGAAGGAGTCCATCCTGGTGAAAGGTGTCGAACTTGCGCTTCCTGAAACGCTCTCACGTGAGGTTGACTATCTGCAACATCCTGTTTTCAATCGCTATCACAGTGAGCACGAAATGCTTCGCTATCTGAAGCGACTCGAGAACAAAGACTTGTCCTTGGTGCACTCCATGATCTCACTGGGATCCTGCACCATGAAACTCAACGCCACAACCGAGATGATTCCGGTAACCTGGCCTGAATTCGGCGGACTCCATCCATTTGCTCCAGCCAATCAGATGCAGGGCTACAAACAGATGATGGATGAACTTTCGGAGTGGTTGTGCGAGATTACCGGATTTGAGGCGATGTCGTTGCAACCTAACTCAGGAGCACAGGGAGAGTATGCCGGTCTGATGACCATCCGCGCCTACCATGCATCCCGTGGCGACCACCACCGAAACGTGGCCCTGATACCATCATCTGCGCACGGAACCAATCCAGCATCTGCAGTTATGGCGGGTATGGATGTGGTTGTGACCAAGTGCGACGACCGTGGAAACATCGACCTCGATGACCTCCGCGAGAAAGCGGAGCAGTACAGCGATCGTCTGGCTTGTCTGATGGTGACCTATCCATCCACCCACGGTGTGTTTGAAGAATCCATTCAGGAAATCTGTGAATTGATTCACCATCACGGCGGACAAGTCTACATGGATGGTGCTAACATGAACGCTCAGGTTGGATTGACCAGTCCGGCGGCGATTGGCGCGGATGTATGTCACCTGAACCTGCACAAGACCTTCTGTATTCCCCACGGTGGAGGCGGCCCTGGAATGGGTCCCATCGGTGTAGCCAAACACCTGATCCCATTCCTGCCCGGACACGCAGTGGTTGACAATTACAGTGGCAATAAAACCATGTCGATTTCAGCGGCACCTTTTGGCAGCGCTGGAATTCTGCCGATTTCTTATGCATATATCCGAATGATGGGCGGCGAAGGACTCACCAACGCCACCAAACTTGCGATATTGAACGCCAACTACATCAAAGCCCGACTGGAATCCCATTATCAGGTCTTATACACCAATTCAAATGGATTTAGTGCACACGAGATGATTGTGGATATGCGTCCATTTAAGCAAAGTGCGAATGTGGAAGTGACCGATATTGCCAAGCGCCTCATGGACTATGGATTCCATGCTCCAACCGTGTCTTTCCCGGTAGCAGGAACCGTGATGATCGAGCCGACCGAAAGCGAGACCAAAGATGAATTAGATCGCTTCTGCGATGCGATGATCGCCATCCGCGAGGAAATCCGTGAAATCGAAGAAGGTAAAGCCGACAAAGAGATCAATGTGTTGACCCAATCTCCACACACCGCTGCGACCATCACCTCTGACGAATGGACACGTCCATATTCCCGCGAAAAAGCCGCGTATCCACTGGGTTGGGTGCGTGAACAAAAATTCTGGCCATCCGTGAGCCGAATCGACTCGGCGTATGGTGACCGAAACCTGGTGTGTGCCTGTATTCCGATCGAGGCCTACGCCGAAAACGAGTAAACATGGAATCTCCGTATTCCGAAATACTGATCCAGCATCACAAGTCCCCGGTACATGCCGGGGACCCGATGCAACTTCCCATCCAAAAATCTACCCGAAACCGCTCCTGTGGCGACGCCGTCACCCTCGGCATCGAATACGATACAGCCGGGCAACGTATCAAATCTATCGTACACCATGCCGAAGGCTGCATGCTCTGCCGCGCCTCCGCATCAATATTGTGTTTGGTAGTAGAGGGACGTACCCAAGATGAGATATTGGCACTTAAGCGTTACGTAGACGCAGTTTGTAGCATCGACTACCTTGATCAAACCCCAGAGGTTCCTGATTTTTTATCCTCCGAAATGGCTCAACAATTCGAGGCGTTGCTCGAAATTCGGAAATATCCCACTCGATTCAAGTGCGTGAAATTGGCTTGGGAAGAACTTAGCTAGTTCACAGAGCACAGTACACAGAGCACAGTACACAGGTCACAGGTCACAGAGTACAGAGCACAGTTCACAGTACACAGAGCACAGACCGCAGTTTTTTTAGGTGAAATTTCGACTATTCGTGTAAGGAATTTACTATTTGTAACACTAGTAGGTATGGATAACAATCAAATAAAAACACCATTAGATGATCTGAAGATTTGGGTCAAATCAATCGAATTTTCGGAAAAACATCTGCCGTTTGTATTCAGCATTTCCAATTTTGGGGTTCGAGATCAACTGTCGCGTTCCATTTTTTCCGTTTCATCAAATATTGCCGAGGGGTATGGACGGTATTCGAACAAAGATTTTGCAAGGTTTTTGAGAATTGCAGTTGCTTCTAGTTTTGAGGTTGAATCTCAATTACGATTGGCAAAAAAAGTGGGTCTACTCAAAGAGTTGGATCTTACTACAGCAATAAGTGATTTATGTGAAATCAGAAAAATGTTATTTGGATTTATACACCACTTAGATAAATCTTAGTTTGTTGTGCTCTGTGCTCTGTGCTCTGTGTACTGTGTTCTGTGCTCTGTGTACTGTGTACTGTGCTCTGTGTACTGTGTACTGTGTACTGTGTACTGTGCTCTGTGCTCTGTGTACTAAAACCTCATCCCTCATCAAAGGTCTCACTTCTTAATAGCAGATATAAACCCATCATGTCCCCCATGAACATCGACCCGCGACAATTCATGTCCCATTCGGTCGCGCTTGGTTTGCAGGTATCTGGTGTTCTCGGGATACGCATCGGACTCGATGGGAACACGATCCACGATTTCGAGTCCATAGCCTTGCAATCCGACGCGCTTGGCTGGATTATTCGTCATTAATCTCATCTTGGTCACACCCAGGAGTCTCAGAATTTGTGCCCCGATTCCATAATCGCGATGGTCCGGCTTGAAGCCGAGCGCCTCATTGGCTTCGACGGTGTCCATGCCTTCTTCCTGAAGTTTGTAGGCTTTCAATTTGTTGATGAGCCCAATGCCTCGACCTTCCTGGTTCATGTACAAAACCACACCTTTGCCTTCTTGCTCAACCAGCCGAAGTGCCGCGTGAAGCTGGTCTCCGCAGTCGCACCGCTTGGATCCAAAGATGTCTCCGGTCACACACAGACTGTGTACACGCGTCAGCACCGGCTCGTCCTCTTCCCAGGTTCCTTTAACCAATGCCAGGTGCGTGCCTCCGGTCAGGACTTCCTCAAAAGCGTAGATGTCAAAGTCGCCATATACTGTCGGGAGATGCACCCTGACCGCTTCATGAACCAGGGATTCATGCGACATTCTCCAGGCAATGAGATCTTTGATGGTGATCAGCTTCATCCCGAAGCGTTCTTTGACTTTTATCAGATCAGGGAGCCTGGCCATGGATCCATCATCGTTCATGATCTCACAAATGACACCGGCAGGTTTGAGTCCGGCCAGACGAGCCAGGTCAATGGCCGCTTCGGTGTGTCCCGCCCGACGTAAAACGCCTCCTTCTACGCCAATCAGAGGGAAAATATGTCCCGGACGACGAAAATCATTGGGTTTTGAGTTCTCATCGAGCATGGCCTTGATGGTCACGGAACGATCGCCGGCACTGATTCCGGTCGAGGTTCCCGTCCGGGCATCGATGGATACCGTGAACGCGGTTTCCTGCGATTCGGTATTCTCGAGCACCATCCGGTCGAGTTTGAGCTCAAACGCCCGCTGGCGCGTTACCGGCACACAGACTAATCCCCGACCGTGAGTAGCCATCAGATTCACAGCTTCGGGAGTGATCTTCTCGGCGGCCATCAGAAAGTCGCCTTCGTTTTCACGGTCTTCGTCGTCTACTACGATGATGATTTTTCCCTCGCGGATGTCGTCGAGGGCAGATTCAATGCTGTCAAATGGGCGGGATGGCATGTGCAATGGGTCTCTTATGAGCGGATTGGGCGCATGGCCCGAAAATGTGACGAGGTTGCCGGCTCCGATGTGGTTTCGAAGCCGGACTTGAATGAATTACTGGACTTTCTCTGGATTTACGTCCACAATAGCAGTTTTGAGGAAGCGAACTTTGACGTCTTTGTCCACTTCACACAAAATGGTGGTCTCGTCGATGGAGTTTACAGTAGCTATGACGCCGCCTGAAGTAATCACTTTGTCACCTTTTTTCATATCGGTAACCTTCTTTTGAATTTCTTTCTGGCGCTTGGACTGCGGACGGATAATGAACAGGTAGAACACCAAAAACAGGGCTACCAGGAAAAACAAACTCTCGAATCCGCCGCCTTGTGATGGGTCGCCGGCAAGTAAAATTAAATGTGTCATGATCGATGGTTAACTAAATGAACTTAAGTTGAATGCACAAAGATACAGCAAAATTCACGAAAAATTAAGCAGCTTAACGGGTGTAATCCTGCGAGACTCATAGCGACTCAAGGAAGGAGGCCGCGGCGTTGAAGTGTGCTTCCCGTTTGCCGTTGTCCATCTTGTCGAGGGTCTTGAGCAGCATACCCAAACGTGGATTCTGACCGAAAAAGTCACGGTGAACATCCATAAACCGCCAGAAAAGACCATCCCAGGTGGCCTGCCAGTCGCCTTTCGGATAATCACTCATTTTCATGAGATAATTACTGCCACTGATGTACGGTTTCGTCGAGAATATCCCGCCGTCGGCAAACTGACTCATCCCATACACATTCGGAACCATGACCCAGTCGTACGAATCGATGAAGAGCTCCATGAACCACTGATAGACCGAATCCGGATCGAATTCACACAGGAGCATAAAGTTTCCAAGAACCATGAGCCGTTCGATGTGGTGCGCGTAGCCAGTTTTAAGCACCTTTCGGATGGTGATATCGATGGGCGCGATGCCGGTGCTGGCTGTCCAGAACGATTCGGGCACCGGACGCGTGAATCCCCAGTAGTTACGCGTTCGGGATTCCACGCCACGAAGTCGGTACACCGCCCGGATGAATTCGCGCCATCCGATAATCTGGCGGATGAATCCTTCGAGCGAATTGATAGGTATCTCATGGGTTTCGGCGAAGCTGAGGGTCTCGTCGAGGATTTGCTGTGGCGTGAGCAGACCGATATTGAGCATCGGAGTGAGGACGCTATGATGCAAAATAGACTCCGATTGCACGATGGCGTCTTCATAAGGACCAAATCCTGCGAAGCGGTTGCTCAGAAAGTCGCGCAACCAGTCGAGCGCGAGCGCGTGGGTGTGTGGATACAACAAGTGGCGAGGCGGTCCACCGTAGTGGTCGGGAAAGTGCGCCCGTGTGTACGCGAGCGCTTCGGAAACGTGCTCATCCGGACTCGGAAACTGCACCGCAGGGGGAGTCTTTCCTCGTGGATAGCGCTCGCGGTTCTCGGCATCGAAGCTCCATTTTCCGCCCACCGGCTTGCCGTCGGACGTGAGCAGGATGCCGCGCTGTTTGCGCTGGTGGATGTAGAAATCCGTCTGGAAGAACGTCCTGCGGGTGCTGAAATAGGCTTCTAGCTCGGCCGGACTGTTCAGAAACAGGGGCGAGGACAGGATGGTCAGCGACAGTCCGGCCTCGGAGGCGGCGCGGCGCAGGCGCCGGAGGATCCAGTCGTCGTCGGGGTCGATCAGCGTGAGGGACTCAAAGCCAGCATTTCGGCACCAGGACGCCAGCGCCGCGGAATCGGAGCGGGGATCGCGGGCGTCGATGTAGTGAACCTGTCGGCCGGACGTGTAGAGGGTACGTTCATAGGCTTTCATACTGGCCCGATGCAGGGCAATCTTCTGGGTGTGAAACCGGAACTGGGTGAAGAGCAGGGGCTCTTCGAGCAGCAGGACGTGCTGTGGCAGGTCCGCAAGCACGTCCAGGGCAAAGAGCTGGTGGGGCAGGATGATACGGAGTTCAGGCATGCGTTGAATCGGGACTTTGAGTTCTGTTTCGGCGGCAGCGTTCGAAGCAATACTTCACCTCGATCCATACGCTGCCCACACGCAGGGTTAACCTATTTGTGTATCAGCATAGCCATCTGGCTTAACCGAAAAACGTACCTTTTAAATAAACCACTACCTGCAAATGTCACTGTCCAGTGTTTCGGTATGAGAAACCGTGGTACCCGTCATGGTTACAGCGCTCGAAGCATCTTCATCATCATAAATAATCTTGATATCGTATCGCTCATTCAGCTCAACCTGGTTTAAAGTGACACGACCTCCAGCAAGAATCTGTGTAGCTGCATCGTAATTGAAACTCAGATTCTGACCCTGACGCCATAGTGTACCAGACGGTGCCCCAACTTTCCGGTATTGAACAGATGCTCCGGGGATGTTTGTTACCCGTAAGTAGGTGCTTGGATCCGTACAACGAAGCTGAACATTCAGATCGACATTGATCACCGTAGGCGGTGGTGTTGTCATGGTAATTGTGGCAGTTCGGGAAGTACCAAAATTGTGTTTCTCTATCACGAACTCAGATATCGAATTATTTACCGTAACCTGGTAATCAACCGTTTTAAGTCCGGATAGGTCCACACTGCTTTTGTCTGAGGGAATGACACCCGCGAATCTGCTTCCGTGAGCAAAAATTTCATAATTAATGGGACCCGTATTCCCATTTCTGACCACTTGCAGGGTTCCATCTACGGTTTCCACCTGATAATATAGCGCCCAGGAATATGGAACATAATCGCCAGTTAAAGGTAATTCCACGTAACCATACCCTGGCATCCAGGTTACCGATTCAGGTGTCCACCAGGATGTATAGGTGATGGGATTCATCCAAACAGGGTCCCAGGTCTGCAAAAAGGTAAGCGGAAGTATCTGTGTATAAGGATTATTCTGTGGTAATGTAAACCAGATAAGTGATGTAATTGGATTCTCAAACTGAGTACTAGAACCAGTTTTATGTTTGGACGACGCTGCTTGTTCAAAACTGACCGCTCTTCGCCCGGAAGCATCGGTGATGGACATGGTCGCAACGCCCAAAATGAGCAGATCTTCCTTTTCCGCCAGATCAGTAACCGCATTAGGCAATCCCTCAAATGCCATCGGGACTGACGTATCATAGTATTCCGTTTTCGCAGTGAGTTGACCGGATAACGGAGTTCCGTTCGCATCCTTCAAGATGATTCCGGAGGAAATGATCAGATCCGTTCCAATCGTAAATTCAGTGGTCGAAGTTCCGGGCGTCCCTGAAGGTTGAAGTACCACTGTACCTGGAGTACCACTGGTGGCAGAGACCGCACCCTTGCCTTCTGTTTGAAATACAATACCTCTCGGGGGATTGTTTTGTTGAATCAAAACAACCACAAAAGCATTACTCCCGGTAGAATTAATCTTGATTTCCTGGGTTTTGGTCTGATATCCGGCTGCCGAAAAGGTCATTAAAACAGATACACCATTCGTTGCAGAAGGAACCAGATTGTTACTGATCCCAAAGTTGACGAATCCATTCGAGGATGTGACCGAACTCATCGGATCACTGTACATGTCGATGACCTGTCCCCCGTTGGGTTGCGAAAAGCTCACCGTAGTTTGAGCGGTAACCAGTTCTCCGGTGGCTGCATCAATGAGCTGAATGACCCCAGTAGTTGTGATAGGTTCCAGCGCGATAACGGGCACAAAATCATCAAGGGCATCTTGCAAAATGGATATATCGCAGGAAACCGTACCCACAAAAAGGAGGGTGATCAATAAGAGTTTTGAGCGTTTCATAAGCAGATGAAGTTGAAATGATTTTTTCTGAGATTTATCGTTCTCATTATCGGATTCGGTAACTCAATCCGATATTGAAAACCGGGAACCAATCAAACACATCCAGACCTTCTTGAATGTTTGAAGCCTGATCGACGGTAGGTGCGATCATTCCGGTACCCGTCATACGTAACTCGGGTGGACCACTGTACAGTAATCCCAGGTTGACTGTCAGTTTTAGCGGAAAACCATCACCAACCATATTTCCAAAACCTAATCCTACATACGGATTCCACTTATTTGGATAGTTCACACCGATCGAAAGACTACCTAACCGATCCGGATTAAAGACTTTTTCATTATCCTCACCTTTGTTGAGGATGTAATTTTCGTTAGGGATCGCGGTTGCATCCAGGTTGAAATCATTGTACACCAGTCCTGCGCTCAGTTTGAAATACCGTTTGAACGGGAAATAATCCACACCAAGTGTGAACGTGGTGATATTGATTTGCACATCCAGGTCCAGAGAAGGATCATTCTCGATTTCTTGCATACTCGATCCACTCGCTTTTCCGATGGAAGTTCTCAAAACCAAATTTGGGACGATACTGGTCGCTGCTTCAGCACCAATACCCGTAGTACCCGCCTGGATGCCCACTGCAATACCCTGACCAAATGTGGATTGTGCATCGCTTTCTGTATAAGTAAACAACAGAAACAGGATTATTGGTAAAATCAGACCTGATCTGTTTGAACAAAAGAAATGATTGATTTGCGAATGATTTTGCTGCATAATTAAGCACTTGATGAGTGAATCATGATGTATGTATCACTAATAAATATAACTATTTCCAATTCAACTGTGCCAACCTTAATTCAAATAAAATCGAGTGTACACTGTTTGACCAATCGAGCATGGAATCACTATGATGATAAAAAATACCCAGATCAGGTCGTCTGGTTGGGGTGACTTTGATATCAAATCCATGCCACGGAACCAGTTAGGTTCGTGGCGACAATCACATGAAGAGGATAATACGGAGTTCAGGTATGCGTAGGATCGGGACTCGCATTCCGGTTTCGGCGGCAGCGCTCGGAGCAGTACTTCACCTCGTGCCATACGCTGGCCCACTTTTTACGCCAGGCAAACGGTCGTCCGCATACGGTGCAGATCTTCTCAGGGAGATGTTGCTTTTTCATGGCTGGGGATCGGATTTCTTGCGACGCGTATGCACGCGAAGGATGCGCTGGCTTTCGGCACGGACCGTGGCGTTGGCACGGTGTCCCCAGATCTTGGCGCGGGCTGTGCGCCCGGCCTCGGCGAGCTCAATAAGGGGCAATGGATAATCGCGGCCGGGAGCGAAGCCCAGGGATTCCTGCTCGATAGGTGTGATGGTCCACGGCTCGTGAACGTAGGCGGTCGGGAGCGACGCCAGTTCGGGTACCCATTTTCGAATGAACACGCCATCGGGGTCGTTGTCGGTCGATTGTTTCACCGGATTATACATCCGGATGGTATTAATCCCGGTTGTGCCAGCCTGCATCTGAAACTGCGGATAATGGATCCCCGGCTCGTAGTCCAGAAATAGTTGCGCCAGGTGATACACGCCATTTCGCCAGTCATGATCCAGGTGATGACACAAAAACGACACCAGCATCGCCCTCATCCGAAAGTTGATCCATCCCGTTGCCTGCAAACACCGCATGCAGGCGTCTACCATCGGAAATCCGGTGCGACCCTGCTTCCAGGCTTCGAGAAACTCCGGATGATTTCCACGCTCGAGCGATTCATATCCACGATTGATGCAGGTGTGTTCATATTCACACTCTACCTCAAACTTTTGTATAAAGTGGTCACGCCATTTGACCCGTGTTAATGCCGCCTGATGCGCGCGTTTACGGGTGGGTGTGTTTGGATGAGCCTTGATAAACTGATACACTTGCTTCACACTCAGATTTCCCCAGGCCAGATACGGCGAAATGCGCATACACGATCGTCGACTTTCTTCGGGTCGGGATATGTAATTCACGTAATCCTTCCCCCGCTCATGGGCAAAACTATTGAGATAATCGTGCGCTTTAGACTCTCCCGCAGGCTGAAACCGCTCCGAATATCCCGAAATTCGGTCTAAAAAACCCTCCGGAAGGTAAAACGGAACCAAATCTGCTGTGATCTCGACTTCTTTGAGGTGCTTAAACGTGTTCTGCACCTGCGGAGCGTGCATGGTGGCAAACCAGTGCCTGTCCCAATTATCCCGATTCTTGATACCACGCTTGACGCCATCGCGTTGAAATTCAGTCCATACAATGCCCCGTGACTTCAACAACTCTGCCACAGACCGGTCCCGATCCCAGGTAATCTGTGTTCCGGACTCCTGATAACTGAATACGTGTTTTATGTCGAACCGCGACGAGAGTTCTGTGAACACATCCAATGCATCTGCATAGAGCATTATAACTGAGCCGCTCGACTTCGACTTCAGCGAGGTGTTGATATCCAGGATCGAATGGTACACAAACTGCAGATGTCGGTCGGAGGTGTCTGGTTGTGCCAGAATCGAAGGCTCGAACAGATACACGGCCAGGTAGGGGATGCCTTTCGTCTCGGCAGCCTCAAATGCGGCATGGTCACGCGTTCGCAGGTCGCGTTTCAGCCAGACGATATTCATGGGTTCAGCAATCAGGGTGCTCATACGTGTTCATCCAACACGGCTTTGCTTCATTCCGTTCTGAGAGTGCCACCTGATTGTCAAGTGATGTAAAATAGATGTCGCTCGACTAGGGGATGTTGCTTTGGCAGGGGTGATGGATTCATATTCCGGCAGGATCAACCCGCTGGAATCCCAACCCTTGATCCAATACATACTCTTATGAAATCAATCTTAGTGTTAATGATGATGTTTTTGGTGGCGACTGCTTCAGTTGCTCAGCCCGAAATTCCAATCGAACAATGGACCGGCAAGAAAATCCTGCTGGTTGGTGCCCATCCCGATGACGATGCCGGTCGCCACGGAACATTATCCATGCTTCAGGAAAATGGCAACGAAGTATACATTATGCTGCTCACAGCCGGAAACGTGGGCACCCGCGACCGAAGCATGACCCGTCAACGCCTTGAGAAAATCCGTCGCCACGAGCAGCTCAATGCCATGGCAGCCATCGGGATTCCCGCTGCAAACTACATCAACCTGGGCTATACCGACGGAATGATAGAATTTGCCAATTACGAAGAGGTGATTCGTCGCATGGTATGGTGGTACCGCAAGATTCAACCCGATGTGATTGTCGCATTCGAGCCGGGATACCGATACACCCGCTGGCACAAAACCGATCACCGCATGGCGGCAACAGCGGCCGTGGATGCAGCTCGTGCGGCTGAATGGCATCTGATTTTCCCGGACCAGATCATCCAGGAAGGACTTGAGCCGGTGCGTATCAACGAATACCTGTTCTGGGGATCCGAAGGCGACAATGTCACCGTAGATATTACCAAGTACATGCCGCGCAAAGTGCAGTCCAGAATGGCCTATCTGAGTCAGTTTAGTCAGACTGGAACCAACAAATATCCAGGTAACTCAGAAGACTACTTCATGACCCTCGATGATATGCCAGCTGACGAACGTGCGGCCTACATCAAGCGCTTCACCGACAGTACGGGTCCAACCGAGACCTTCAGATACTACCGTGGTGCTCCGGACGGCGTGGGTAATGGTCCGGCGTTGGGGAATTAACCGATATGATTCAACACTTCCAGCAGAGAGCAGAAGTTGTTTTCTGCTGGAGGGTTTCAATTTGCGAAACAAATGAAACTCCTTGGTTATCCGTTTTCACGTAATAATTTTAGGAACTCGATCAAAAACCTTGCAATCTGAAACTTTGAATTTCAAATGGCAAGGTTTTTTGTTTTCGAGCCGATCAATTACGTTTTTCTTTCCATCCAGTACCCAGGACTTCGCTTGAAATGCTTTACTGCTAAAATCACAATCAAACTTAGAGTGTTAAAGTAGATAATCTCAAACGGGAATCAACCGTCATCTTTCTAAAGCTTCCTGACATGATTGAACATCTCATC
>CAYYPL010000005.1:183217-218201 GCA_964473555.1 uncultured Chitinophagales bacterium | reverse complement strand
CTTTATATGGGCAGCATGACCTTTTTTGTTTTTACACAGATTTTGGGACTTGACCATTTGAGCGGATTTCAGGATTATTTTCCCGAACTGTTGTATTACTAGCTTTTAACATCAGCACATTAATCGCAAAGAGTGGTAATCGGAGCATACGTCGCCATCTTACGGGTTCTTTGTATAGACGATACATCCATTCCAGACCCAAATTCCTGAATGCTACCGGAGCCCGTTTCTGTTTACCGGCAATGAAGTCGAAACTTCCACCTATACCAATGATTAATCGACATTTAACCAGATAACGTAGATTTAAAGCGATCCACTTCTCCTGTGATGGTGCACCTAGTGCAACAAAAACAACAGATGCTTGCTGCAGTTCATTCTGAGTTTGAATCGGCAAGTTCTTGAAGTCAAAATCAGGAGTTTCAGGGGAGAAAATTCCCTCGATCTTCAGACCCGGATTCCTTGATACCAGTATAGAAGCAGCTTTACTGGCGACACCAGGTTCTGCCCCATACAGAAATACTGATTGGTTTAGTTTTGCGCAAAGTGCACAAATACGCTCAAGCGAATCAGATCCGGTAATACGGTCAACCGACTTGTTATATAAATACTTCACTGCCCAACTTATCCCAATACCATCTGCTGTATTGATACTTGATGATTGAAGAATTTTCCTGAACGTGTTGTCAATAATGGAGTGGATGGCAATTTCAGGGTTAACCGTTACGATAAAATATGGCGGTATGCCATTATCGTTCATTTGCAGTCTTTCGGTGACCGATACAAAAAACTCATCCTTTGAACATGATGAAATGTCTACACCAAGTATGGGGTAACTTTCCCTCTCGAGTTGTGCATACATAATTTTAGGATTAGATAATTGGGTCTACTGTACGTCGGTTGACGAACATGCTAGTCCTGTCTATGCAATTGATGTGCCAAATCAGGTTGAGAAGCGATTACACGATTTCTCGGGCTGATTTTGGTGTAACTGGAGCCAATATGACCCTGGAATTCGTGCAACTCCTACCCGTGCGAATACCATAGTCGTGTATTATTTACCCGAAACCTGAGGAATCAGGGCTGTACAACAGGATCTAATGTAGCGATGAGTTTTGCTGGTGACCCTCCGTAAATAGTCCGGGCTGGAACATTCTTTGTGACGACAGATCCCGCAGCGATTATTGCTCCCTCACCAATTGAAACTCCCTTCAAAATAATGGATCTACATCCAATCCATACATGATCGCCAATGATCACTGGCTTGTTCTTCAATGGGGCTTGGTTCACGGGATGAAGATCACTATCCATAATGATAACATCCCAAGCAATTTTACAGTTTTCTCCGATTTCAACTCGTTCCTCACACACAATGAGCGTATTTCGGTTCAAATAGGTACCGTTTCCAATGATCAGGGCTCCTTTCTGACCTACTTCCAATCGTACACCAGAATAAAACTGGCAGTTACCAGCTCTTAACCACCCCCCCTTGCCAATTACTCTTGGGAAAGGCCAGCCGCCGGAAACGATGAGATATCCGTTTTTGTCAAAATTCAAGGAGAAAAGAAAACCAAGTAGATGTTCTATGATCGAGTACTTCTGAAGTCTGAATCTTACTTTGGCCAAAACTTTTTGATAGTCCATTATTGCTCCGTCGTTTGTGATTAAGTCGGGTCAGAAAAGACGTACAAATTGAATGCCTGATTTTCGAACCGTTGAAATGATTTCAGTGTAGCACATCCCCTTCACGGAAAACGCTGTTAGCCGGGAGTAGTACCCCATCAAGTGTACACTTAGTAATCCTGATCCAATAATCACCGGTTGTTATATGTACAAGGTCGTTGTTCATGCAACCGATCGTTCCAGGTGGCAGGTCGCACTTTTGGTTTGTGATTTCTATGGAATGGAGTTCAATGAGTTTATCTGAGAGTCGTGTTTTCGGTGTTCCCCAAGGTGATGCAAAAGGCGCGTAATTACATGCACGAATGAACGCTTCGATTTTATCTGCGTTATCGGACCAGGATATAAATCCCTTATTGGGGATATCATTTCGTTTATAAACGATTCGTTTACTCAGATTCTGAGCGACACATGGCACCGCCATTGGATTGACGCTAAGTTGATACAACAATTTATCGATCAACTTCAGACCTTCAGATACACAATTCAAACTAACGGTTAAACCAGTATCTGTTGGTTTAATTGGGAACCGGGCTTCATAGGCGATGTCGCCTGCATCAATACAGTCGGTTATTCGATGAATCGTGACTCCAAAAGATTTTTCCTGATTGAAAACCGCCCAACTTGGCATGTTCATCCCTGAGTACTCGGGCAAGGGTCCAGGATGCACATTAAAGGCCCCAATTTGTGTCGCACTGAGAATTTCGTGATGAATACGGTGCAACGCGTGCACATTTAAAAGTACATCTATGTCGTTTGACCTCATCCAGATTGCAAAATCTGGATTTGTGACAACGTCTGCATTCCATGTGGGTATGCCTAATTTGGTCGCCAAAGTTACAACGGGTCCATTGTTTTTTTTACGGATTACAGAGCCTAATCTCAGATCAGAATCATAGCTACACGCAGCTGAATAGGTAGTCATAACCCCTCTGATTCTGTGTTCAGACTCTAACACTAATTTAAATGCTCGAAGTCCAATGTTCTCCTCAGCGATCAATAGCACATTCAGTTGCTTTAAACTACTCATACTTGCAAGGTATGGCGATTTTGTGCCAACAGATGATGCACCTCAAACATCTATAACCATTCGCATTTAAGATGCAAGCAGACGACAAAATAGGATTGTGAATAAATTTCACACTTCTGCCTGATCGTGGAAATACTTACTCATCTGTAGATAGGCTAAAATGGATGATGCATTTTAAATAGCGGCTTCCCGACGAAATAAGAGTATTTCTATAGAATAGCCTACTAAAGGCTCATGTTTGGCACATCGTTTGTATATCCACCTGTATCAACCAACACTAGAACGTAAGATGGATGTAAACAACCGGTAACTGTGCGGTCAGCATATCTGACTAAAGTACAGGCATTTAGTGTGATAGGTGAATGTACTGTTTAGTACTCCTCCTTTTTAACAAAAAAACCGAAAAGCCAATGAACATAGACCTGTTTTCTACAACACCTCAATCGGTAGATTTTCGAAATCATTCCTATCTGTATGAGATAAAAAAAGCCGCACAGTACTCCGAGCAATATGGATTCAAAGGAACACTGATATATGGTGACAACAGACTGGCTGATCCATGGATCATTGCCTGTGCCATCTTATCTGCTACATTAAAATTAATTCCGTTGATAGCCCTGCAACCTGTCTACATGCATCCGTACACGGTTGCTAAAAAGATTGCCACCATTGGATTACTTTATGACAGAAAAATAGCTTTAAATCTTGTTGCCGGCGGGTTTATCCACGATCTGAACGCACTGAACGATTACACCACACACGATCGGCGGTATGATAGGCTGGCAGAATACACCGAAATCATTCAATTGCTATTAAGATCCAATAGACCCGTTTCATATTTTGGTGAGTTTTATCAAATCAACAACCTTACTCTGTCGCCACAACTTCAGGATCATTTACAACCCGAATATTATATATCTGGGTCATCTGAAGTAGCACGTAAAACAGCGATTCGCCTGGGTGCAACACGCATCGAGTATCCCGAACCCCAAACTGACTTCCCGGGACTTTTAGGTGGTGAGCTTATAAATGGTATACGAATCGGAATTTTGGCGAGAATGTCTCAGGATGAGGCCTGGGCAGAAGCCAGACAACGATTCCCAAAGACCCGAACCGGTGATATGACTCATCAGGTTGCTGAAAAAACATCTGATTCAAGTTGGCATAAAGTACTGTCTGGAATCAATGGTTTTGACCGTATGGAGAAGTCCGTTTACTGGCTGGGTCCCTTCAAACAGTATCAGACGTTTTGTCCTTATCTGGTCGGTGATTACGACGAAGTCGCCCTTGAACTGGCTGGATATCTTAAAGCTGGATGCAAAACCTGTGTGCTTGATGTTCCGGTTTCAGAAATGGATTTGGCCAGCACGGTTCTCGTATTTAACCGGGCGTCGAAACTTATGGAGATGGTATGATTTACGATTGGTCCCGAAAACACGCAGAGTCGAACGGGAATAGTGTAGCGGTATCACTGTACAATGAGCATCTCACCTACGCTGTACTTGAACAAAAGAGCAACAAACTAGCGGGAATGCTTCTAGATAGTAACATCTCTCCAGGAGACAGGATAGGTTTGTTTATGGACAAAACACCCCAAACAATTGTTGCGATGATAGGAATCACGAAGGTTGGCGGGGTATATGTACCTATGGATCCGTATAGTCCGGCCGAACGTGTTGTCAAGATCGTCAAAGCTTCAGCTCCATCCATCATTTTTGTAGACCATCATACCACGCACACATTCCAGGACGTCATTCATGTTGATCCATCTATCGGACAGATTCCCTGGGTGTGGTGGTCTGAGGATCCACTGATGCATGCCGATGATTATCATCCTCGTTTCACCTACGATGATATTGATGCGTTTTTTGATGTTTCACACCAGGTATGCAGAAACCCGAACAGACCAGCCCAAGTGTTGTTTACCTCCGGATCTACGGGGCAACCAAAAGGAGTCGTTATTACTCACAAAAATATTAGCGCATTTATAGATTGGGCGGTACCCTATTTTGATATGCAATCCTGTGATCACAACTCCTGTCACTCACCCTTGCATTTTGACCTGTCGACTTTTGATGTTTATGGTTCATTTTCAGCCGGGGCACATGTACACCTGGTACCATCACAAATCAGTACTCATCCGAAGAAATTATCTGAATTTATTCGTTCAAATGAATTGAGTCAGTGGTTTTCCGTTCCTTCGGCTCTCAGTTACCTCGCCAAATTCGAGGTGATCCCCGAAGACGGATTTCCACAACTCAAACGGTTGATTTGGTGCGGGGAAGTTTTCCCTATACAAGGACTTAAATACTGGATGTCTAAATTACCCGGAGTGCAGTTCACCAATCTTTATGGCCCAACAGAAACCACTGTTGCAAGTAGCTATTATTCGTTCGATAACATACCTGAGGGCATGAAGGAAGTCCCGATTGGCAAACCCTGTAAGAATGAGAAATTACATATACTTGACGATAATCTGACCCCTACTAAAGTAGGTGAAATCGGCAATTTATACATAGAAGGCAGAGGTTTGAGTCCAGGTTACTGGCAAGACTTGGTTAAGACCAAAGAATCATTTATCTGGCATAAGAACGAGGACGGCAAACTGCGTCGTATCTACAAAACCGGAGACCTGGCTTCGCTTCGAGAAGATGGATTAATCTACTTTCACGGGAGATCTGACTACCAGATAAAAAGCAGGGGATATCGAATTGAGCTGGGTGAAATCGAACACGCATTGGGCGAAGACGAATCGCTGAGGGAATTTGCAGTGATTCCGGTTCATTTAAATGGATTTGAGGGCACATCTATAGGTTGTGCTTACGTTAGAAAAAAAGTCGGAAACGGTTCATTTGCGCCTGGAATCAAGAAAAGACTGTTGCACAAGATCCCTTCTTACATGTTGCCACAGATTTGGCAAGAATTTGATCAATTGCCGAGGAATAGTAATGGCAAAATCGATAGAAAAAGATTGACCGACCTCCTGTCTGCAAACAATATGTGATTCAATTTCAGTAATAATTGGTAAACCCCTTGATATGAAAAACCATGGAACAGCAAAATCCACTTTGTACCCATATCTCCTCTGTAGTATGCAAGACACTGACGCTGGATAAAATTGAGCCTCACATCGATTTGATGGATTCGGGCTTACTCGATTCCTTATCGTTGATTATGTTGATGGTTGCACTCGAAGAAACCTTTCATGTTAGAATCGAGCCACAGGAACTCGATTTTGAAGATTTCAGATCTGTTACAGCCATTTCTAACCTAATTGCAAGACTCTGCGTCGTACCTACCAGTTTATAGTCCCATCATTTTGGTTTCAAATTCCAGGCACTCGGTTCATATTTCACTGCTCGATTTCAAGGATATTGATGAAATCGTAACTCTTTCACAGCAGTTTTTCCCTAAAAGCAGAGCCTACACACATCAAGTACACAGAAACAGAGTCCTTGATCTGTATTTTGACAATAAGAAGTTAAACAAAGATTGTGCACCGCTGGTATGTAAAACAGAATTTGGACAAATTATTGGCTTTCTGGGTGTTAACTATTCTACATTCCAATTTAAAGAGCGATTTCTTAGAGTAGCTCACTGTCACCACTTGTTCGCAACGGAACTAGGTAGAAAACAACTGGTTCCAATCAGGCTTCTGCAGCACTTCCTGGCCGGTCCACAAGATTTGTCATTTACTGATGGTTCATCAACTTCGACCAGGTTACTATGGGACCGACTTGGAGGTGAGGTTGTTCTCGGTGAAAGTATCTACTTTAACATTCCGTTACGACCGATTTCATTTGTAGCCCGGATGGTGCTCACGTCTACTTTGAATATTCGATTGGCCAACATGATTCGTAGCCTCGCCAAATATCTTGATGTGATCGGGTCAAGACTCGGTGGACAATGGTTCTATATTGAACCTCCAAAGCATACACTCGAGAAACTTACAGAAAGTATGATGATTGACTTGATGCATCGTATACAATCCGATTTTGATCTTTTCCCTGTTTACACCGAGCAATACCTGGCCAGGCAGTTTCATTTACTCGAGAATGAAACACGATTCGGAACTCTTCATAAGATGGTCATACTTGATGATTCTTCATCAGCGTTTGGATGGTTCATTTATTTCGCCAAGAAGGACGGGGTTTGTGAAGTAATTCAAGCTGTTTCATTACCCGGATTTGAATCTGATCTGTATCAGGCACTGCGTTGGCATGCACAATCACAAGGCGGGGTTGAGTTATCTGGTCGACTCATGCGAAATCAATTTCAGACCCCATTCACAACAAAATCAATTTCTTTACCGGCACGCATGTGGACACTCATCAAATGTGATGACCTGGCATTAAAGCTCTCAATACAGTCAGGCAGAGCATTTCTGACAAGGCTTGATGGGGATCTGTGGGTTCTTTGAATACACTCTGATCCCACAAGAACTTCTACCAGATCACAATAATCGCTGCCGTTTAGATTCCCTCCATTCTTTAATCCATATCTTAATAAAATCATCGCTTCTCATGGTAAATCGTTTGCGATTTTGACGGTGCAGAGGGGTCTTTAACGAGTTCAGTTGCTAAATCACGTTCTGTACGAATCCATTCTTTCTGTCTGCCATGTCTGATGGTTTGTATATAGACTTTAAGTTTCCAAAAGAGATACAGGGGTAATTTGTACAACGATTTGTATAACGTTTTGTCAGCCCCTCCAACGAATAGACCGATGAACAGATACAAGAACCCCATCGAGAACAAGCCGATCCAAAGTAAAAGCAGGTATTCAGGGAGTAGATTGATCATCCACAGAATAGAACCACAACATGTTATGATGGCCATTACGAATATCAGGTTGACAAAGGGTGGGGTTATCAGGTCCAAAAAAACATCAATATACTTGATGGATCGCTCACGAATGGCTTTCACCAGAAATTTCCAGGTATATGCTCTGATTATCTGGTATCTGCCCATTTCCCAGCGTACTCTTTGGGAACTTGCATGTGTCGCTTCAACCGGCATTTGTGCGTAAACCAAAGCTTCTGGGGCGAAATCAATGTGAATTCCCTTGAGCTGTAAAATGAGTCCGTATTCAACATCTTCCGTTAACGACCATGCTTGCCAGGGCGTGTCGGTTAGCGTTTTGGCACTAAAACACATCCCATTTCCACGTAATCCCATGGATAATCCGAGAACTTTACGACCAAGTGGCTTCACGTAGTTATAAAGTAGAAATCCGATTCGAGTAGCCTCTATACTCCAGTTCCCGGGAGTGGACAACACGAGGTCACTGCTCTGAATCACCTGGCTCCCTGTCGAAAGGTAGTCATTCATTATTTCCAGAAAGTTTCCTGAAACCAAACTGTCTGCATCAATTACGATAAGAGCATCATAATTTTTTGTGTGATTCAGAATTGAATCGAACGCCCATCTAAGTGCGTATCCCTTACCGGTTTCAAGTTCATTGGTTCGTTCTAACACATTCGTTCCCAGTGACCTGGCCAAAGCTGCTGTGTTATCGGTACAGTTGTCTGCGATTACGAAAACATCGTACTTACTCTTTGGATAAATAAGTCCTGATAAACTGTATATCGTTTTTGAGATTATTTTCTCTTCATTATGAGCAGGTACAACAATGGCAAATACCTTTTTCTCGGTTAAACTCAATTCCGCTGACTTACGGGCAAACAGAGCCACAATACTCAGAAAGAGCTGATAGATGACCAGCGGTGAAAAAAGGACCAATAAGAGTAGGAATACAACTTCAAAAATAATCATAAGGTACTCCTTCGAAGGATGATATCTGAAGCACTGCAACCAAAGAATTGGGAACCTATCATGTTTTCGGGTTCACCCACTCATAGGTGTTGGGTCTTGAGCTCTGTTGATCAACTTCCATGTGAATGGGCTGAGCGTTGTGTTTTATGGGTGAAACCACCATTTGAGGACTCGTATCGATCAAACCGATTGATCTGTTGACTTCTACCTTAACTGCTTGGACAAACTGCTCCAGATTATGCGTTTCGACTATAAACTTTCTGGCAGCAATTCCCATTCGGGCACATCGTTGGGGGTCATTCCATAACATTAAAATGGCGTCACGCAGTGCCTTGACATCACCTTGAGGCACATAAATTCCAGTGACGCCATCTTGAATAATATCAACCTGACCTTCAGTTTTTGAACAGATCACCGGTTTTCCCATAGACATGGATTCCAAAATTGTAGTTAGCCCATTGTCTGAATCAGTTGGAACCAAGGGGACAACCGTAAAGCGTGACCGTGCATACAGAGCACGTAATTCTTCCGAGTTTTTTTTCCCAATCTGGATGTTTTCAGGAAGGTCATCTATGTTCAGTAAACGTTCAACGGTTTTAAACATATCGCCCCTGGAAGCTCCGGCAGCGATGTGGCATTTTAATTCCAATCCCCTTAGTGCCTCTACCAAAGTAGGATAATCACGTGCTTCCATACCAACCGAGCAAATCATATCAGATTCTACCGCTTCGGGACGCCAAAACAACTGATCGATACCTCTCTTCAATAAAATAATTTTATGTGGAGGTACACCAAACTGATCAATTGCGATTCTCCGCTGAACAGACGACCAGATGAGATATCGAAATACTTTTTTTCTGGTCTTTTTGAAGATCCACATTTTTTGTTTCGTCCGTTTTGGATCAACGGATGTAATTCTGGACAATACGACGATATGTGGCGTTTTTGATCTTAGCCATTTCATTGCTAATGCCAGTGGAAAACTGACTTTCTCGGTATGGGAGAGAATGATATCGTAATGATGCATGATCAACAGAGCTTCAATAAACTGTGCAGTACTCACCGATAAAAATCGGTAAAACACCTTCCTGATGAGTGGGGTTTTTTCGGACAGATATCTCTCATCCAGTACCACTGCCGACAGTGCATCTTCAAGTAATGACACAAGTGGTATTTTATTCTGTCTTTCCAACTCTCGAATGACTTCATCCGATTGTTTTTCCATCCCTTTTGCAATGATATATAGCGTTTTCATAGGTTTTGGTTACAAGGTGTTTGGATTAAACAATTTCTGGATGTCGTACTGTTTCTGACTTGATACCCCGTTTTGCGCGTAGGATTTTGACTCTGAAACGGGATATGTCTGAAGGGTTGGATTGACACCTGATTTAACTTGATTGTACAACCATTCCAGATGTTGATATGGAAACAGCAAGGTCATTAAAAATTTCAATCTGGAGGTGTGTTGATTTACCGCAATTCGCCTGAAATCCATGCTTGTCTGACTGAAATATGAAGATCCTGAATAGACTCCACAGGCGAATCGGAATCCAGCATCAGCAACCACTTTTTTGACTCGTTCATCAACGCTCCCATACGGGTAAGAGAAGGTTTGAATTCGTGTATTCAGCATTCGTTCAATGGCTAATTTGGAGTTGTACACCTCAACCAATGTATCGAAATCTGTAAGCCGGGTAAGTTCAAAATGATTGAGTGAATGGGCTCCGATCTCAAATCCAAGTTGTTGGACCGTTCGAATCTGCTCATCAGTCATCAGTGGACAATAATCGGAGTCGCCGGTTTGGTCCCAAATTGCACTTTTTAAAGACCTGTTACCCATTACAAATACAACCGCTCGCATATGATACTCTAACAAAACGGGAACCGCATTCTCGAGGGTATCGACATATCCGTCATCAAACGTTATCATAATGGGCTTAGCCGGAAGCGTTAACTTGCCTTCGATTGATAATTGATAGTCAGAAAAATTTATTGGTGTAAATCCGAGCTTATCGATCAAATCTAACTGCCGACGAAACTCGGTCACAGTAACATAGTGCCATCTGGTGTTTTTAGCTGGTTTTTCAGGTAATACTCTGTGATACATGAGTATTTTGATTTTCCGAATTCTCTTTAACTCTTTCATATTGGATTTATCTGGTCGAATTCTATCATATTGGTTGAATCAAGTGCCTGCAACAAGTGTGCCAATTAATAGGGATAACTGATTACAGAAAACCAGTTGTTGGATTATCGCTGATTAACGTGCATGGCGCTGGGATTCTAATTGCGCTTATGCGAATCGAGGCGCCCAATAAACCCTGCAACGTATAATATTTGCACAGATCAACCCTCAACTTTACCCGCTTTCATTTTGCGAACTACCGTGTTGAACCTGAAAATGAAGTACTTTGAGTAGGCGCTCAAGGATTCATTTTGTTGATACTGAACTGAAATGAGAATCTTCTCGCGGTTTAGAATTTTCATGGCGTCAGATATCCAATGAAGGAGTGTTGTAGAGACTCCCCAACCTGTTTGAAATTGCAGATTTTCCTGGATTACCATTTTCCGGTTAACCCATGTTGAGTTCGAAAAATCTCGCTTGTACCCCTCGTCGCCCCTCATCAACTCAATATGTTTGGTATTCTGATTGTACGCATCCTGTACCGCATCTAAAAGCAATCCGATACCTGGTCTGTATCTCGATGATATGCTCCCTTCGTCAAAACCGCTCATGTAGTCAAAGTATCTGTCATTGAACTTGATAAGCATTCTTACTGCTGAGACCCCACATTCATCAACAGTCTGCTTAATCCAAAGTCTACCTTCGTCGTAGGCGGTGTTACAGAGTTCTTCAAAAAAGGACTTGAATCTCGTGTCATGAAAAGCTCCCGGATAACCCAGCTTATTCCAACGGTGTTGATGCAACGAAATCAGATTACTGATCATTAAACTCACATGGTCGTTGTTTTCAGGTACTTCAATGGTATAGCCATCCTCAGTTCCGTTTGACTTCAAAGTCTGTCGAAACCTGCGTCTGGCACTTGATTTAGATGAATTCACGAAATCTGTAAAGTTTTTTGCCTGATGCAGATTCACAGAGTAACATACATCGGTTATCTCACACTGTATTTTCCGGTTCGTTCTTTTTAAAAGAGGATAAACATACTTCATAACGAAACTATCATCCCTAACCTGGTGAAATGTTATTTGATTGCCTCCAAAGACGGCCCCATCCAACTGCGATACAAAAACTTTCGCAACGGCATCGTTGTATGCGGGATCTACAATCAGATCCAGAAAATCACTGATGCCGTAATCATCGTTGAAGCCTAACTGCTCGTTCGGACTACCTCCACTACCTAAAAGTTGAAGTCTGTCCTGTAGTATATATTTTCCAACGACCGTAGACCCTTTAAAGAACGGGAAAATAGCCACAAGCTTTGAATCGTCGTAGACGGTTACCAGATACAAAGATCTGTTTTGATGTCGTCCGAAATGTTTCCACCAACATGTTACCCAGGAATAGGACATACAGAGAAGTTGATCTGATTTGTATGTTAAGCTTTTCCATTCGGTTTCCAGTGAATCCAAATCCTTCTGATCGGTTCGAACTTTAACGGTCAAATCAGTAAAATGAAATTCCGAAGGAGTTTCATCGTGCTTGACCTCTGCCTGATTCGTTATTGTTTTAGACATGTTAATCCCTTGAGGTGTTGGTTTAATACGTTCATCTTGCTGTCTTTAAAAGCTGCTGCATCGTACTTGGCTGAACCTGTTTCTACTTTTGGATCCCGTTTACCGGAGTACAACTCCTGAATAGCTAGCACAATACGCTTACCTATTTGATCCCACCGGTACTGGTTCATAACAAGAGCGTATCCATTCTCAGCCAAAATGATACCACGTTCTGGATACTCAAAAAGTTCGATAACCCTGGCCGCAAACTCGGCAGGATGATCAGCTATCATCACTTCTTTTCGATCCACGACATCAATTCCTTCACATCCAACCGAAGTAGTAACCAGTGGTTTTTTAACTGCCAATGCTTCCAGAATTTTCAATCGGGTTCCACCACCCATTCTTAATGGGACTACATAAACAGTTGCTTCTTCAATGAAAGGCCTTGTGTCTTGTACAAATCCGGTTATAATAATGTTTTGACTTCTCCTGCTTGTAATAGATTCCGGTGGATTCTTTCCTACAATTGTTATCGTAGCCTGAGGAATTTTTTTCAAAATTTTTGGAAAGATTTCATCCAGGAAAAACTCAATCCCATCATAATTGGGTACATACTTCATCATTCCGATGAAAATCATGGAAAACGGTATGGTACAAGATTGGACTGGCTTGTAAAAGTCCGTATCTACCCCGTTGGGTATGAGATATTTCGAGATCGTTTCATTGGTCTGATTGATGAGCTCAATATCCCGTTTACTCGTAACGAACAACGCATCTTGTTGGTCAAATACTTTGATTTCTTCCTTGAAAAACTTACGCGCTTCCAGGAAATAGAAGAGTTTTTTGAAAATATTCCCAACCTTGGACATCCTGTTGAAATTGTCGTACTCAACATTGTGACAGTCCGTGATTTTGATTGCATTGGATTTGTAAGAATACATTGCCATAACCGGAAACTCACACAGTATCAGGTCAAAAGTCTGCGCAGCCAACAGTTCATCGAGTTTATTCTGAAGCGTTTCAGATCGGGTAAGGTGATACCAGTTACTATGAAAACTGAACAGGGATTTGATCATCCTCCATCTTAATGAACTGTTTGAATAGGGGTAATCCACAAAATGAGCTTTCCCCGTTAGGCTTGGAAATTGTCCTATCAAACTACGTTCCTCAGCAGCAGTGCTGAATCCTGCAATCGTGACATCATGATTGGCACACAATTGGGCCAACACATGATAAATGCGCAATGCACCACCAAAAACAGGATTCGCCGGACTATACGGTGTCACAAATAGTATTCTCATAGTTTCCTTTTTCTGGTTCGGGATGATACATTGGCGATGTGATTCGCGATGAATTCGGTCAGGATTAATCGTTCTTTACTGTCGAATGCGTTAAGAACAAATAATCCAGTTATATACAAGATCACCGCGAACAGGAGGACTATCATCCAGTATACATTGGTGAACAGCAATAAAAGTGCTAATGGAACAGACATAAATACCGTTGCCAGCGTAGGTTTCAGGAAATAATGAAATTTGAACGATTTCAGGTAGTCTTTTGGAAGCAACCAAATGGCGGAAATCATTACAAAGACTTCGGTGAAAAGCGTCGCAACAGCTGCGCCTATACCACCATTCTGGTATACTTCCTGAGTATGCGGAATCAGCACAAAGTTGATTGAAATGTTGATGAAAATCGCAGCTAAACCTGTTAAAGCCCATGATTTTTGCCTGTTTGCTGCACCCATCAAAGCACTTCCCAATATGATGTCCATAAAAATAAATGGGACACTCAGGGCAAAGATTTGTAGAATCACGATAGATGGCTCGTATTCATCCAGACCCATGAAAAACCCAATAATCGGTCTTGCAAAAACGCAAACCAACATAGCTGCAGGGATAGCCATAAGGATCATGAGTCGCAAACTGTGAGCAATGGTACTTTCGAGCAGACCCTTGGTATTATTCCATAATTTGGAGAAAACTGGAAATATTGCCGTTTTGAACAGGAGAGGAAGTACCATCACCATATCAAAAAAGCGAAAAGCACCACCATACCACCCTGTAACCTCTTCATTTGTGAGTGAAGAGAGCATAATCGCATCAATCCGATAGTAGATCACCGAGAACAAGGAAAACAGAAAAAAAGGCAACCCGGACCGAAACAGTGAAAAGATTTCGGGATCAAACACATAGCTTATCCTGACTAAACGTTTTGAAAACGCATAAATAACTATCAGATTCAACAGCGCCCCGATAGTAATAATCACTGCCACTCCAACCGAATCTGCACCAAGTATCAGTGCTGCACTGGCAACACATGCCACAAAGACTTTTTCAACTATCTTTCCAATAGATGGATACTCCATCTTCTCAATGCCCTCAAAATAGGCTCCCAGCGCGGTTGTTCCACCCTCCCAAAGTTTGCCCACAATCAGAATCAATATAAGTACATGTACGTGCTCTGAATAACCCATAACCTGTGAAAACAGTAAAACCAATCCTAAGGAAAGTACCCATAATGCAATCCTGAAAAGGATATAGCTGCTTAACATTTTTGCACCATTTGATTCAGATCTTGCTACTTCCTTTGGAATGAGATAGTTACCCCCAAAATCCACCAATAATCCCAGGATCATTTTTACAGACAGGGCCAGATAGAGTCGACCAAAGTCTTCGGGTCCCAGATAACGTGGCAAAAAGTACAACAACATGAAACTGGATCCCCAAGTAACCACCTGAGCACCAAACATGACCGACATATTGCGTGCTACCGACTCCCGGACTTCAATGCGCAACATATCGCTGTTCATACGGACTCACTATCTAATGAGTCGGCAAGTACTTGCTCATTTTCAATACACTGAATTACCGGAATTAATCCCATCAGACATCCCAGGTAAGTCATACTTCTGTAATACGTGAGTTGTAAATCGAAGAAAGACACCACCATCTGATTGATTACCGCTATCGCAATCATCAATGTGACAGCTTTTAGATATGGATCCTTGACCCTGATGAAAACCTGGGTTGCTTTTGCGACAAATGAATTAAAGAAAAACCAGAACGTAAAGAAACCAATTGCACCCATTTTGACAAGGATCCAGTAGATCTGATTATGTGGGATATAATCTCGGAGCGTGAACCGTATGTTGATGAGTGGAAGGGGTTGATCATATTTTTTACCAAATCCTGTTCCAAGCAACGTATGATTCACAACGGTCTGAGCCAGGTTATAATTCTCTTTATCCCGATACAGATTGGATGAGTAGTCTGAAAAATTGGTTTTCATATCCGGTTCAACAAATGCTGATTTTACCATTTGAACCGGTCTGGCTAGTGTGCCAGTCGCATCATTCCAAAAAACAAATCCATAGACCAGAAGAACCCCAAGGAATGGCACGAAAAATTTCAGGAACTCAATTCGCTTTAGGGTTGGGAGAATCAAAACGATGGCAGACAAGGAAACGATGAGAGAACCATAGGTTGCCCGACGTTGTGCCACGTAGAATCCAACCAGTAAAATGGCCAGTGTCACAAGCATCCAGACTTTCTGTTTACCTCCTGTTCGAAATAGCAGGAACCCAACCAGAAGCACCAGGAGAGTTACAATAAAAACGGGGTCCTCATGATTGGTAAGAACCGCATACCCGCCAGTAGTGAATCCCATTTCAACAAATCTTAAAACCCCCTGAAACGCTTTGATGGTTACAGCAATGATCACCACCCAGACAATACCAGCCAGTTGTTTTTTTGATTCCAGAATCTGAGGAACTATCACATACATTAGAATCAAATAAAACAACGCCCTAACCTCCCATAAGGCGACTTTGAAGTCGCCCCCGGTGCGCATCCCATTCAAAAATGCGAACACAAAAAAGGCAACGAATAGCACAAATGGCATCCACACTGTCACTGGCTTGAGCACGAAATTCTTGCGAATTGCCAGGTGTATCATCAAACCAAACGTGAGGAAAAGAAGGTGTATCTCAAAAGGGCTGATCATTCCGGCTTCAAAAAACGGGACATACCTGATTTCTTTCAGGTTTATAAAAAAAGACACCTCATTCGTTATGGTCGGGAAATCGGGTATTGGATATTGTTCGAACAGCATAACCGTGAAAACCAACAAAAAGAGACTATAATCAATCTTGAAAACACTGATAAATAATACCAGGGTCAAGTACATGATTCCGGTGACCAATGGAATATTACCATCGAAGTACCACAATCCCGTAACCATAATCGTTGCGAATAGAAGCAACATCCATAATACGGACGAATTGTCCCGATCGAGTCTAAGTGGAGATAATATGACTCGCTGGTACGTGGGTTCCATACTTAGTTGTTTAACTCTGTCCATGGCATTACTCATCATCCCGGTATTTTCATGGTGTACATCATCATTACGACATAAACGACCATGAACAGTGTTGAGACAAAAATTGTGATATGTGGCAAACTCTCTCTAATGAGCTGTTTGGCTCTGAAAATGACGATAAAATGTGCGACGATGATACCAATTAAGATTGTCATGATGGTTCAACCCTGTTAAATACATATGCAATAAATTGCGATTCGTCAAGGTGTTTGAACATTCGCATAAATGCCGCTTTTTTTGTTTTCCGACTATCAATCACACCAATCAAGCCATCGATCTCATTGATGAAATGAATCGGAAATTCTTTGACAGGATGGATTGAACCCATGTCGATGATGATGAAATCAAATTCCTTTCTCAGAGACAAGAGAATTTGTCTTAAATAGAGCGTGTGCTCGATCCCAGGAGGGTTCGCACTATCCCCTGCAGTCATCAGGTATAACTGTTTGATGCCTGTAGGGACAACCCGAATTTCTTGGTTGTGTATCGCTTCAGTCAGTCCGGGATGTTGAGTTGTCCCAAAAATGGTATGCAGGTTTGGGTTCTTAAAATTCATATCGACCAACAGGGTATTTTGTCGGTAACCCGTCGCTAATGAAACGGCCATGTTCGTAGCCACCAGTGTTTTTCCGTCACTCTTATTTGCACTGGTAACACCTATGATTTTAACCGAACTCTTTAAGATTGCTCCAAGCTTTGAGAAATTGAAACTGTTGTAATATTTCAAAGCAATGATGTTTTCATCAATCTCGGTTACTGCATGTAGAGACTGCACAACCGGTAATAATTCAGATGAATCGCAGTTACCATCGCTGCTGTTAATCTCACGTGACCGCTCAAATTTTTGCGGGAACATGGTTGGGTTACTCATAGTAGTTTCTCTCATTATCCGTTTGTGATATAAGCGATAATCGGTTTATCAAAGGGTAAATCGCTCGCATCGCGAAGAGTTGTGTCCAATATTTCAGCTAACACACTACCTACAATCCCAAAAATGACTCCTAACAACAATCCAACACTTAAAATCGCAACCTTGTTGGGAGACACTGGTTCTTCAGCAATTACTGCCGTGTCGAGAAGGATGAACTGATCAGCCGCCTGAATACCAATGTCGCGTGTCATTTTGGCCTGCTCAAGTTTCACTCTCATCTCTGCCTGTAAGCCCTCATAGATACTGAAATCAGATAGTTGAGAAGTAGCGCGCTGCGATGCAACAAAGTAGTGCTGCATGTCATTGACCACACGCTGTTTTTGACTTGTAAATTCCTGCTTCTGCAATTGTAGACGCTCAATGTTGGACGTGATTACAGGATGTATCCGTTCTGAAATTTGCCTGATCTGTATTGCTAATGTCTGAAGCCTTGGATAACTGTCGGTGTATTGCTGACGAATGGATTCATATTCGTTAAGCAACAAAACCAAATCTTCACCAAACTGCATCTCAGCCAGTGGCAGCTTGTATAAATGATCGACACCTTGATTGAGATCAGGTTCTTCGCTAAACGCTCGAAGTGAGAAAAGTTTGTCCTGCTCCTGAATAAGCCTCCAGGATACTTGATCAATTTGATTATCAATAGCCTGAAGTCGATCCTGCAGGGCAGCAGCACTACTTGGCATTTCAAGCATCCTGTTTGAAGTAATAGCTACAGTTTGACTCCTCTGTTCGGCAACAATCTGTTCGAGTTCTTCTAGTTTATTACTGAAAAAATAGACCATCTCTTCATGTTTACGAGTTTCCATCAACAGTTTTGTGTTGATGAAGTGGTTTGTCAGCAAAGTAGCCCCATCACGTGCTCTTATTGGATCACTATCGATATAGCTAATCTCAAAAGCGTCATTCGATCGGAGTCGGGTTCCAATATTTTTTTGAGTTTTGGCTATCAGGAGTTGTTTCTCTGCCTCATTTCTCACTTGACTGTCTAAATCCAGGCTGTCAATCAGTATTTCCATCGTTGATCTGCTATAAACGATTTCGTTCAACGACTGAATCCGGTCATCTTTTACGATCTGAACTGCAATTTCATAAAGCACTAAAGGATTTAACGTCTCATCTTTTTGAACCAAAATCGTTGTGGTTGATTGATATTTTGGTTCTATAAAGTAGATTGCCAGCAGCCCTGCGAATACGAACAAAACCGGAGTCAATACCAACAACCAGACCCTGCGTTTCGCTGCAGTCTTTATATCCTGTGCAACATCTTTAATTTCATACATATCATGAATCCCGTTATAAAGTGAAGAGTAAAATTGATTACAATCGCCTGTTTGCAAGATGTATGCCAATTTTCCTCGAATCGTAACATCTCTTTTCGTAAACACCCTTCAGAATTGCCCAGAAGTGGGTTTTTGAGGTGATTTTTTTTTGAGGTCACCCAAATCAGACTCCACCATTGAATAAGTAGCGACGTATTTACTCACGTCAAACCCTTCAATGTGTATAAACTACCCTTTGTAGTCCGACCGACTCACCTGGCCCTGAATATCCGTGCCATGTATAATTATTATAAATATCAAATTTTATTACACTTAAAATTATTTTTAAACGACCCTTCAATCAAACTTGGCATACTTGTTGTGTAGATCGGTGTAGTCTAACTAACGATTACCTACCAAAAGGCTTTGACCTACATGAGAACCAGACCACTTTACACGCGACTTTCTTACTTCATTACTTTGATCGCTTTCGGCTTCACTGGATGCAGTACTACCGCGATGTTGCCCAAAGAAACCGACATCCAGACCGAACCACAGCGTATTGCTAAAACTTCAGAAAATCAAAGTTTATATATCATTCGCCCTGGCGATGAAATGGAGATTTTGGTTTGGGAGCAACCAAGTTTCAATACACTTACCACCGTATCGAGGATGGGAACGATAGCCGTTCCACTAGTTGGTGAACTTATGGTCGTGGGTCTAACTCAAGGTGAACTAAAACGAACACTTGAAGTTAAATTGGCTGAGTTCATCAAAGGCGATATTAATCTTACCATTTCAGTAAGGAACACCGATACCATGATCGTATCGGTGTTGGGAAAAGTTGCCAGACCCGACAACTATCCGGTGGTTGATCAAACATCCATATTCAGATTGTTATCGACTGCAGGTGGATTGACTGAAGATGCGAATATGAAGAAGGTCAAATTGTACCGCCAATCGATGCCAAACGGATATGAGACCCTAAATCTTATCGAGTATCTGGATATTGGACAGCTCAATGCTCCTGAAATTTCCGTGCGTCCGGGTGACATTGTGTTTGTACCCAAAAAAGAGAACGCCGTTCACGAAATGTCTGACTTCCTTCGAGACGTAATTATACTATTCGGAATCTTCAGAGTCTTCAACTAACATGAAAAACGATACTAAAAATAAAATCTCCAAGTTAGTCTTCACGACTGCGATTGTGTTGGTGATGTTCCAGTTATCCTTGGAAGCTCAATCGCTGAGTGATAACAACCGAAAAGGCGCACTAAGTAATCAGCTATTCGATACCAGATCCCTTTCGATGGCCTCAACCACCATATCAGATGTGTACGGAAGACCATCTATAGGGATTAACCCCGCCATAGCTGGATTGAGTATACTACCAGGTTACCTACAGGTTAACTCCAACCACAATTGGGAGAACGAGTTGGTAGTTCATAGCTTGTCGATGCCTTCAATTTCATTTGGTCATCATCATTTCAATACAAGACTGGCTCTGGCACATCGAGAATGGGATAACCTTCCATTTGCGGGTTCAATCAACGGCCCAGAACCTGATTTAATGATGTATAGAGCAGATTTGGCTTATGCGGTGAGCTTCAGTACGTACTTTAGCTTGGGCATTCTTCAAAGTTTGTCTTACTCAACATCAAATAGAGTGTCTCATTTCTGGAACTATTCAATAGATCTTGGCCTGGTGTATGCACCTGACGGGCCCGTATCGTATGCGGCTGTGTTAAGAGGATTAGGGAATGAGACTACGTATGAAATTATTGAAACCGGTCTGACCACTCTCGGAACTCAACAAGGGCAACAAATTTTAGAATTAGGAGCTTCATTTAGATTCCCAATCGAAGAGAGAACCTATATGTCCCTTTCTTTTTCAAATGAGAAAAAGTTCGGTGAAGATGGACTTTGGTACAAAGGTGGTCTGGAACTGGTTCCGATTGCTGGGCTGAACCTCAGAGGTGGACTACTCATCAACTTCGATCAATCCAAGTTTATGCCACGAGCAGGTTTGGGAATTCAGATAGGTTTATTTCAACTCGATTATATGATAGCTCCTGAAAAATTGACAACAGAACAATTCCATCAGGTAGGTATAACCATCCAATTGTAAACCAATGAAACTGAAAAAGGTCAAAGGCGCACCAAAAACAGATACTGCGGCAGAAACCGACATGAGTTTCCAGACCAGCAGTCCGCTTATGAAAGACATCTACGAAAAAGTAAAACGTGTCTCGCGTCTGGATAAACACCTGATTTTGATCGGCGAAAGTGGAGTTGGGAAAAAAAATCTTGCACAAGCCATTCACCGAAATAGCACCCGATCAGATGGACCTTTTGTATCCTTTTATTGCATGAGCACGAACGAAGATGAAGTTAAACAGGCATTCTGGGAAACCATAAGTGTTGAAAATGGTCACGTACAGTTGAAATTTGAAGTGTTGGAGGCAGCTCGAAACGGAACCCTATATCTGAATAAGTTCTCCGAACTAACCCCGTCGTTCATGATGAACATCATTGAGTCTTACCTGCACGGTTGTCATCAATTGTTCAGATACACTGTTTCATCCTCACCCAGATTGATCATATCCATCAGCCAGGATGCCTTCCAAGAACTAGTCAAGACCGATACCTGGGAAAAATTGATTGTACTATTGAATGCTGTTTCAATCATACTCCCACCTCTCAGAGAACGACCAGAAGACATCCACTCATTGGTTGAAATCTTTCTGTCTGAAGCCAAAAAAGCCAATCCAACTTGGATTCACCTCAAAATGACGAAAGAAGCCCTGCATGAATGCATACGCTTCAACTGGCCTGGCAATGTTCGTCAACTAAAGAATGCCATTATCCAGGGTGCGCTACTATCGCGTGGAAACACGATTGAATCCAGACATTTACCATTTTCGATGATCTGGCAATTCCCCTATTAAACATCTTTGCATTGATTAACATCCCATGATACTATTCTACATTCTTGCATTTCTGGTTCCTCTGGTTCTGGCTTTGTTCATAACACCATGGGTAATAAAATTTGCGGTTCAAATCGGCGCAACCGACGCTCCAGACAGTAGAAAAGTTCATACCCGTGTCATGCCTCGCATCGGTGGACTAGCTATAATACTCAGTTCAATGGGTGCCATAGGATTTCTGTATGCAGTCTATCCTGGTATACTCCCATCTTTCCGTGGCGCCGACTTTACCCCAATTATTGTGGCTTGCTGCATACTTACTTTATTCCTTCTTGGCTTCATCGATGACCTGAGACCACTTTCCGCAGCAATTAAGTTCGGTGTTCAGTTTTTGATTGCAGCTATTATTTTCTCAGCTGGATTCAAAATTTCGAATGTAACGGATCAACTGGGCGTAGGGACGATCGGAATGGGGGTGTTTGATTTCACGATAACGATCCTGTGGATAGTCGGGATTATCAATGCATTTAATCTGATTGATGGATTGGATGGTCTTGCCTCAGGAATTGCTGTTATCGCCAGCATTTCCATTTTTGTAATAACTACTCTGTATGGACAAATTCAGGCATCGATTTTTGCACTGATACTAGCCGGAGCTCTGGTCGGATTCCTCAGATATAATTTTAATCCGGCAAAGATCTTTCTTGGAGATTCTGGCAGTCTGGTAATCGGCTTTGTGCTGGCAATATTGTCAATCCAAACTACTACTCAGTTTACATCCGGTTTTTCCGTTCTGCTTCCATTGCTGGTGCTGGCAGTTCCAATTACAGATACCCTGGTATCTATGACAAGAAGATGGTTAGGAAGTTTTCTGAACAAGGGTACTCAAAAACCAAATCAATCACCCATACATCGACTTTACGGGATGTTTGTTCCAGATAAAATGCACATCCATCATCGTTTACTTACCCTTGGCTTAAGCCATAGAAATGCCGTACTAGTTTTGTATTTCGTGTCCGCTTTCTTTGCAATCAGTGCGTTCATCTTTACACAAATCCAGACATGGCAACGCATGCTATCTGTTACGATTGTGCTGGTTCTTGCCCTGACATACTTTGTAAAGAAACTAAAGTATAACGAGATAGCCATTTTCAACAATGGGTTAATGGTTTCCTTTTCAAAAAAATGGATTCCTAAACACACAGGCTGGGTTGTCTTTACTGATACATGGTTCATCATAGCGGCGTATGCGTTAACGTACTACCTGATTTCACAGATTAACCCCGGTTTAGCTGGTCAATTTCCATTTTCAAGAACCTTTGGAGTCGTTTTAACGGTCCAGTTATCGATTCTTTGGGCTACCGGTTTATATCGTGAAAAAATGAATCAGTTTGGCTTATCGAATACATTACATACATCGGCTAGCATTTTTTCTGCTGTTGGTATCACTGGCCTGGTTCTGCTAGCTACCGAAGCGTTAACACTCATTGAAATAGCACAATACTTCATCTTCAATATTTACTTTTTACTCACATTTCTGTTTGGATACCGTTTGACATTTCTGTCTTTAAATCATTGGTTCAACAGAGAAAAACGAACCGGTACAAAAGTACTGGTGTATGGTGCAGGAGAAAAAGGCACTCTTGCTCTTCAAAACATACTCAGCTCGACCGAAAGCGATGTACACGTAGTTGGATTCCTCGACGACGATCCTAATCTGCACGGCAAAGTCCTACAGGGTTATCCTGTACTAGGTGGTCATTGGATGCTTCCAAAAGTTCACCGTGCCCAGCCCATTGATTCCATCTACCTGTGCGATGACGACATCCGGTGTGAAAACCTCAAACGACTGAGGAGAACCGCTCTTCAAAAAGGTATAAGCATCAAAAAACTGAACATCACGTTACGTGAAATCGAGAATAGTGATGTCAATGAAGAGTTAGCGGATGTCGAATCCAAACACATCGTCGATTTTCTTTAACCGATCATCATTAATCCAACCAGTATGAATTACATCCGATCCTATCAAATTCTCATTGTTATTCTTTGCAGCACCATCCTCTCTTGTGATCTGTTCGATAACAACTCCGGTATTCCAACAAATGAAGACATCTGGGTCAATGCATACCTTGTTTCGTGGCAACATAATCCACAAACAGATCAAATCAATAGCGGAATAGTACTAACCAGCGATATTGATTGGAACGCTATGACACACATGACCTATTTTGCATTGAGTATTGCCCCAGATGGAACACCCGAGCTTAGTTTAGATCCCGTTTTCAGGCATAACTTCAACTCCGATCGGCTACATGATATCGTAACTGCAGCTCACGCTAACGATACAAAGATTTTATTCAGCGTTGGTGGAAGTACCAATTACGAAGGATTCAGCACTGCAATTGACTCCAGCAGGAATCAATTTATTGAAACGATTTCAACCATAATTAGCACGTATGGTTTCGATGGAGTAAGCCTGAACATGACACCCATAGAACTGCAAGACTTCGCCAACTACAGAACTTTTGTTCGTCAGTTAAGCAATACCTTTGATACACTTCGTACAACCAACAACCAAAGACCACTTCTCACCGCTGGTGTTACAAATGCAACCGGAATGAGCTCCCTGTACTCCTCTATTCAGAAGCACTTCGATCAGATTAACATCCTGACTTACGAAATGTCCCGACCTTGGCGAGGATGGGTTACATGGCATCAAACCCCGTTATACAATCGAAACAATCTCATCCTGGAAAATACCTCTCAGTTCTTCCCTTCGATTAATTTAAGCGTAGTAGAATGGGTAAAATCTGGTGTCGATAGGTCTAAAATTGGTTTTTCAGTAAGTTTCTACGGTTCAATTTGGCAAAATCTTCACATTCAGGAAAAATGGGACGGTTGGCCTACCGAAAACCAGGCTTTCTACAGAGTTATCCCCTATTCGGATCTCTCAAAGTCTTATGACCTGGATGAATACGAATGGGATAGTCAGGCACACGCATCTTTTCTACAGATTGATGACCCTAAATCGTTCATCAGCTTCGACAATGAACAATCAATAACGTCTAAAATCGATTACATCAAATCGAATCGCCTTGGCGGATTTATGATTTGGGATCTCAGTGCCGGACATCATCGAAATGGTTCACCTGCAAACCCATTGTTGGATGTCATTAAACCACACGTACGCAAGTAACCCATTGAACTATAAACCATAATCCACGATGTCTAAATTCAAGTCTGTTATCCAACTGATTAGTCAGGATAAAATTCAAATTCTTTTTGATGAACTCAGAAAACGACTCTGGTCACAATCCATTTCTTTAGGGCTCCAACGTGATTTAAGCATTCATGTTGAAACACCAGAAGCCAAAATCAAAATCAATGTTCGACCTTTCAAAAATGAGGATTTCGAAGATTTACTTGATTTGTCTGCACACCATACCGTTGACCCACGCATAGTAAGTAATCAGCTGGGCATGGTAAAAGCCAACATTCCCACTTGTTACGTAGCGGAAACGACAAATGGCAGACCAGTCTACATGCAATGGCTTATTCAACAAAAGGATGACAAGAAGATGAGAGCCTTTCTTCACGATTCTTTTCCCGAGATCAACGAGTCGGAAGCGTTACTGGAAGGAGCATACACTCATCCTGCATATCGTGGACTCCAGATTATGCCTAGGGCAATGTCCATTTTATGTGAAAAGGCGGCTCAAGTAGATGTGAAGAGAATAAACACATTTGTAACGATTACCAACATCCCATCATTGAGAGGATGTAAACGAGCCGGATTTTACCCTTACATGATTCGAAAAGACAGATGGCTATTCTTTAAAAGATTCATCTCATTTCATCCTGTTACGGTTTCAATATGCAACCACTTCGATGTGATCACCAAAACCGATGGTGCGTCCAGAACAGGCGCTAAAAAGCCAAAGAGTGTTCCCGTGCATCCAGTAAAAAATGCAGTTCCAGTAAATAATTCGGCCTGATCAGGATGAAACCATACCTAAATATTGTCGTGCTTCTTGTATTCTGGTATATCACGACGTTCCCGGCATCTGTTCGGTACCAGACTACCAGGGACGAAGCACGTCAGCCATCTGTAAACATGGTGATCTTTCTGACGAATGAAATCACCCAGATGGGTTACATCGTATATTCAGATGCTTCCTAATCGAGTAATTACATATTTAGGGATCGCTTACAGAGCTGAATCCATCGTTATTGGGTCGCATTTCATAAACAAAGGCTCGAATCCTGGAAACAACCCTGAAGGGTTGTTCGACTGGCGCGCAGCGCTGTGGGAAACAACAGTAGTGGTCTGCCTCGACGCAGGCCACCTGTGGCAATCAACTCGAAATGATACCACATCTACCGAGTCTGAATGGCATATCTGCAAAACCGACACAAAATGAATATACTATACTATATTTGTTGTGTTTAGAGTTTAGCGGCAACTCCAATGAGGTATACTCAAATTAAATACTTATTTATTTACGTTATTTATGTGGATATAGTGTAAAAAAAGACATATAGTGTAATTTTTTTTGCTCTTATTCCATTGTCTAACAATTAGTTATAAAATACACCTGTGAAATTTGAAACATTTTGTGATTTTTAAACAACATTTCTGGAACAACAGAGTTATTTACTTAAGCTCCTCCCCAATTAGGATCACAAATCTGTTGATCCAATTCCGGTTGATGCCTTTCGTGATGAAATTCATTACAAAAAACGCTCAAAGCAAGTTCCTGTCTTGGTAATAGTTGCTCTGTCTACTTTTCCAACTTGGAAGGAACATGTTTGTTTAACTCAATCTCAAACACATGCTCACCATGAAACGTCTATATACACCAATTCTGTATGCAGCATTGATACTATTCGCACTCGTTCACTGTGACGATATGAATTCAAATGCTCCAAATCCACAAGAAATAGCTCAAATTGACCTGATTGAACCACTAGATAACGCTACGGTTCAACCACTTTCGTCGAACCTGACATGGAATAAGGTCAAAGGTGCAGTTTCTTATCGCGTACTGGTATCTGAAACAAAAAACTTTAATAACTCCGTTATTGATACTACTGTTTTAGAAAACTCCTTGAAAACAACCACACTTAAACCAAAAACCCTGTACCGGTGGAAAGTATTTTCGAACAAGGCTGGTTCAAAGGGATCATGGTCGAAAGTACGGTCGTTTATTACCGGCGACTTTCAAACAGCAACAACAACCGTTAAATCCGTTGTGCTTGTCTCACCAGTAAATAATGCTGATAAAGTATCTACTACGTTGACATTTACCTGGAAACCTTACATGGAATCCACAAAGTATGTTTATCAACTATCTGATAATATTACCTTTAACTCGCTAATTAAAGAAGCGGCAGTAACAGGTACTTCTTACCAGCCGAACATACTGGTACACCAAAAGAAATATTTCTGGAGAGTGCGTCCAGAAGCAGATACAGCAGGAATGAACTGGTCTGAAGTGTGGAGTTTCACAACAGGGCCGGCAAGCAGTGATTCTAATGTCAGCACAAAAGTACAGTTGATAGCACCTGTTAATCTTGCCGACAAAGTTTCACTAAATCTGACATTCAGTTGGAAACCACTAGATCAGGTAACAGAATATCTGTATCAACTGTCCGATAATAGCACATTTAATTCAGTGATTAAGCAGGAAAAAGTGTCTGGTACTTCCTACACACCTTCTGGACTAGTGGCACAAAAGAAATACTTCTGGCGTGTTAGAAATTACAGCGATACCACGGGGAAATCGTGGAGCGACGGATGGAGCTTTACCACAGGTATTCAATCAACACCTCCAACAGCACCACCACCAACCGAACCGCCTACAACTCCGCCTCCTACCGAACCACCTACCTCTCCTCCACCAACCAATCAGGGTTCCTTTGTAACCGTACAAAACGCTAACTTTGTCGACAATGGTGCAGTATTCAGATTCGCGGGTACCAATGCGTATTATCTGCCAAACTATGAAAAGTTAAACCCAGCGGTTGTCGACCGTGCAATGGATGCATTTCAGGATGCTGGGATCAACGTGATCAGAATGTGGGGATTCTACGACGGATACGACTGTGGTTACAGCAAAAATGACTCCAATGAGAACGTGATTCAAACCGCACCAGGGGTGTATAGCGAATCCGCGTTGCAGGATTTGGACAACGTGATTGCCAAAGGTAAAGAACATGGCATTCGTTTCATTATACCCTTTATCAATTTCTGGGATCAACTTGGCGGAGTGTGTCAGTACAATACCTGGGCTGGAGCCAGCAACCCATCCGTAAACATGCAGTTCTTCCTTACCAACAGTAATACTCAGAAGTGGTATAAAGACTATATCAAAATGCTGTTAAACAGGGTCAATACCGTGACCGGAGTAGCATATAAAGACGAACCAGCAATAATGGCATGGCAAATCATGAACGAGGGCCGAAATCCAGGTGCTAACCCATCTGTCCTTCGTGACTGGTACAGAAGTATGGCACAATACATCAAATCAATAGATCCAAATCACTTGGTCTCTACCGGCGAAGAGGGTTTTGACGAGGGGACTCCATCCGTATATTCAGTAGCCGAATACAGCAATACATACGCTCTGAGAGCCAATGAAGGCACCAGTTATGTGATGAATACGGCAATTCCTGAAATCGACTTCGGTAACGCTCACTGGTATCCTGCCGAATATGGGTTTGGCTATACCATTAACGAAAGTCTACTTAAAGGCCAACGTGCATGGCTTAGTGATCACAAAAAAATCGCTGAGAGTTCGGGAAAACCTTTCATGATCGGTGAATTCGGCTATGCAGGATGGGGCGACGACCGCGTTAAAACCATGTATAGCGCACTTTATCAGCATGCCCAAACGATTCAACTTGATGGGAATCTATTATGGCAGCTCACAGCCGACGGAACCAAATGCTGGGAATTCGGTGGTAATATTTGCTACCCCGGAGGAAGAACCGATACCGAGCTGTATAATGACTTCAAAAATCATATTTTGAATCTGAAAAATCAACGATAAACAATTCAGGTAGTGTTTTGAACCCAAAATCATTAAAGGATTTGGTTCAGTACGACTTACCGCTCAACCGGGATTCTTAACAGGATCCCGGTTTTTTTGTGCGCTGGATATCGGGTTCTAACTAACATCAAGCCAACACGTCACTCTCATATCTGTCTAACTTGTTGTGTAGTGTTTTTCTGGCAAAACCCAATATTTTAGCAGCTTCGGTCTTATTGTTATCAACCGAGTTCAATGTCTGTTGTATCGCCATTCTCTCTATTTCCTCCAAACTGGTCCCTACTGGAATGTGTATGTATCCGTTTTGATCACCCAGATAACCGTTTGACGCTGATTGATTCATTCTTCTGATATTTCCAGGAAGCATGTCAGCACCAATAGCAGTATGACCCTCAAAAAGGACGATACATCGTTCAACACAATTCTTCAGTTCACGAATATTCCCTGGCCAGTCATACGCTTTCATAAGGCCCATACTTTCGTCGTCGAAAGGTACATCAGCTCTCCGATAAAGATCACAAAAGTAGTCTCGATAAAACTCGACCAAAAGCGGAATATCCTCTTTTCGATGCCTCAGGGGAGGCACATATAACTCAACTACATTTAAACGGTAGTACAAATCCTCTCTAAAACTCCCCGATCTAACCTGGTCATTCAAAATCTTATTGGTCGCAGCTATCAAGGTTACGTCAACTTTGATTTCTTCTTTACCGCCAACCCTTCTGAAAGATCCGAGTTCGACCGCTCTGAGTAGTTTTACCTGTGCTGAGAGCGACATTTCCCCGATTTCATCCAGAAACAGGGTCCCTTTATCTGCTAGCTCAAAACATCCTTTCTTCTGTGTATCAGCTCCCGTAAATGCACCTTTTTCGTGGCCCAGCAATTCACTTTCTACCAGATCGTGAGGTATTGCTCCACAGTTTACGGTAACCATGGTCCTGTTTACGTTCTGATTATGATAATGCAGTAGTGCTGCAAATACTTCTTTCCCTGTCCCATTCTCACCTGTGATCAGAACGTTCGCTTTAGTAGGTGCGATCAATTTGATCTTGTGATACAGATCAATCATTGTCGCACTCTGAGTAATGAATACAGGCTTACTATCTAGTGTTAATCCCATCTTCGCTCCATTTTGAATAAGAAAAGTAAACGTAATAATTGAACCATTTAGATATCCGCCTCCACCACAAACAGTATAAACATCAACCTGTTGCAGTTACGTCATCTAAAAGTATAGAGGTTATAAATTATCAGAATCGTGAGCGTTCATGTTACATCAATACTATAATCAATTACATCTCTTACTCGAATTAATGCCACTAACACAGTGCATACCTGCACCCTGTATGAACCAGAATCAACACCATGTTGAAAGCGCGGTTATAAAGGGAACACAACAAGAACCGGTTTGTTTCAAGCAGAAAACGAGACCAAGAAATCCAGATGATTACTAAAGACCCATCGGACTTACTTCATCGTAACCACTTTTAATAATTGTGGATATCATTTTAAAGCGAACTTTGGCTTCAATGCTGTTTTTGGTGTGAGCGGGAATAATGATCGCTTGTCCCACAGTCAATTCATTGGCCTTATTATCAATTACGATAACGGCCTGTCCATCTATGATCTGAATGAAAGTATCAAATGGGGATATTTTCTCTGCTAAAGCTTCACCAGAATCAAACGATACTGCGGATATATTACCTGTCGACTTTTTGATAATCGTTTTTATGACTACGGAATTAGGCATGTATTCAATGATTTCAACAACAATGTGCGTCTTCGATTTCTCTAGTTCAGGATATTTTGTAGTCATTTTAGTTTTTTATGTTCTGTGAAGGTAAGTAGTAATTCCTTTCGATGCTGCATGATACACATAAATAAAATGAATAACGCTTTTTCCGGACCTGGGTATGATTTTATGTCCAACACAAAAAAAACGGGCTTCTGAAGGTCCAGAAGCCCGTAGAGATCAGCAAGACGAATCAATGATTACGTATGTTACTTTTCTCTTTTTCATCAGCATTTTTTTCCGCGTTAAAAATCCGATTTTTTATGTCGTCTTTTTTAGATTCTTTTTTGTCCTTTTTAAGGTCTTTTGGATTTTTTTCCATGGTATCTCCATTGATTAATGATTAACTAACTGTCAACCAATGTAGAGAGTAACCCATCCAACCCCGTTACGTTTCCACGACCAAAAGTTATATAAATACTATAATGAGGGATTTGCTCTGCATGCAGTCTAAACGTTAAATGTATAAGTACTTATAAACTGCATATAACAACCTTCTCATGAATAGGTCTCAACTTAAGTAGGTAAACAGTACCACAACTGACATTAACAATCGGAAGTTGAATGTGGTCAAAATTTAAGTTTGATATACGGATATCAGGCTCAGTTTGACAACCTCTGAAATCACATAATTCAAATCACACCATGGGAAATCTACTATATCTGATCGCTGTGATCTTGGTAATCGCATGGGTAGTCGGATTCATCGGCTACGGCACCGGTGGCATTATCCATATTCTTTTAGTGATCGCAGTAATTGCAGTCCTACTGAATATCATTCAAGGCAAGCGAGCACTGTAAACAGAATACAATAGCACCGCATTCCGGTATAAAGATTCACATCTCAGCTCAGAACTACATTTGAACATTCATAATACGTAGTTCTGTAACTCAGACTTTTTCGAATTACAAAATAGATTCACTAACCAGAAAGTATACTATGAAAGTATCAACCGCTTTAATCACAACTCTAGCCTTAGGCGCCGCAGGCGTCGTAGCTGCAACATTCCTCATACCAAGTAAAGGAGAAAGAAACCGTCGTGCACTCATTAAAAAGGGACGCGAATATAAAGACTATCTCGTTGATGGCGTCTCCGACATCGCTGAATCCATTTCACATACTTTTGAAAGCGCCGAAAACGAAGCAATCCGTCTAGGAAAAGAAGCTGCAAACAAGACCAAGGGATTAGCCTCATAATTCAACGGGAAATGAAGATCTGAACACAATCTTTTAACATGAAAAACTATGAAAACACTACTCACTGCACTAACTGCGATATTATTGGTATTCACCTTCCAATCAGTATCACATGCACAATCGAATGTGTCTGACACATTCAAAAAGCATTTTAATGAAACCGTTCTGGAGGTCAAAAAAGTTACTTCACCAAACGAGAAACGGGACTTGCTTAACGATTCATTCGGTAAAATGATAAACACTATCGATCGTATTGAATCGCAGGCAAAACTTGACGCTAGCAACTCAAAGAGTCTGGATTCTTTTAAGTCCGGTTTGAATGAAAAAATTAGCGAGCTTAACGGACTCGATGGCTTTGATAAGGTCGGAGATGAAGAGCTTGACGAATTTTCTGATTACTCACAAGATTATATCGAGCAAGCGAACAGAACCATCACAATTGGTGTGACAACTGCGCTGCTTGTTCTAATCATCCTACTACTGTTATAACCTTAAGCTTCAAACAAAGCAAGCCCCAAGCCTCTTACTGCCTATGTTAAGAATATTCTTACTGCTGGCGATAAGAGCTTTTTTTCATTTTCCCTCCTTTCTATCCAATTAAGCTCCATGATCAAGTCTCCGAGATATAACTACATGATTTCAGTGCTACTTTTTATAGTAGTAAATCTATTTCTGGTAAACTGTCAGAGCACCAAAACCACCTTCATTGAGGACAAACCCGCTAGTAAACATCCGATTAATTACACCATTATTTACTATATCCATGCGGATTCAGACTATCTTTATCACACTTCTGATGGAAATCCAGTCAGAAATAATTCGGCCGTCTTGGAAACAGCAATAAGTGTCGCAAAGGGTGCAAAAAATGGAGAAGTGCTGATTTTTATACAGCGATCGGAGAAAAAGCGCCTAGGTTTATTTCCCCAAAATGGGAGTAGGTTTCTCGGTTATCAGAACGGAGAACTCTTTATTGACATGAACTATCGCCACACGAATTCAAAAGAAGACTTCCTCTTTACCGAAGCACTCCTTTCGACCGAATTCAGATCAACGTATTATCATTCCGACCACAAGAACTATTTTCTGTATTACGGTCATGAAGTTCCAACCAACGGTGGTAAGGGATATCACCAAAGTCTGAAACAAATTGAAGTTACAATTAACACTTTATCTAGTGGATTAAATCGCTTTTTACCTCGGGAAGCTCACAATAAATTCGACCTGATTGCTTTGTCTACCTGTAATAACGGAACTGCGGAGATGATGAGTCATCTCATGATGATTTCACACGTGGTACTCGCATCACCTCAAGACCTCCATCTGTCTCACATACAATCCAGCAAAATGCATCTACTAGAGGTCGAACCCGGTATAGCTGGCCTCAATCTTGGACAAGCTATAGCCGAGGATACATTCGATATGTTAACATCTACTGTAAAAACTCCTGTAACGCTGGCCTTATACAACCTGTCAAAAGTTAAGTATCACATTACAAGCCTGTTACTGCACGCTAGCGAGATGAGTCGTACATCAATCGATGCACCGAACTCAGACAACATTGATTGCTTCGAATCGGAGGAACTTGATATATCGACCTACAAATATGGTGTTCTGACCTGGTATAAATCCGCCAAATTTGGGCGAAATTCTTCAAAAACAACACATTCGGGGTGGGGATGTAGAGTTAACGCTACTATAGAATAGCACGCTACCCATGAAGGATGCACATTAAATTATCTGTGAATTCTACAACAATAATCCCGAAGGATATAATAGTTTAGACACTAATCATTACCATTATTGACCGGAATACCTGGTTCTCGTTTACAAGCCAAAGGTCTAGTTATCAAATGGACATTTGCTCAATATAATCAAATACTAAATGCACATTTAAGAAAAAAAATATGTCTGATGAAGAAATTGAAAAATCCAAAGCTTTAATCGTTGTGGAAATTATCGAGTATGTACCTGATTCGGTTGTTGTCAAAACTATCATCAAAAAAACAACCGGGAACATCAGCGCTGTTTCGTTCGATGGGGGTAAAAAATTGGAAGAGAAAACCTCACCATTCGATGCGTTCATTCAAATTATTGACGGAAAGGCTGAAATCATTATTGATAACATATCTCACGTGCTCGATACGGGACAGGCGATCATCATTCCGGCACATTCAAGTACTTCAATTAAAGCGAACAACCGATTCAAAATGCTTTCTACAGTGATCAAAAGTGGATACGAAGAGGTTAGTTGGTAATGCTTCCCGAAATATGAACCACGGGTTAATGTTTCACAGTTGGAACCAAACTTGCCTAGTTTGAAATGTTACTTCAGTTCTGACGCTGCAAATTGGTATTTTCAAAAAAATCAAGTTGCGCCTTTAAAAGCCTCATTATGATTGATAAGTAGATCGAAAAATACACCAAAATGAACGCGAATACGATTGGCTCCACCTCAATTCAGCAAATAGAAGTTTCAAAGAAGATATTCTACGTCAAATACCTGGTTTGCCTCAGAGACAAATTAATTTTGAGATCAGAGTTAAACAAGTTAGGCATTCAATTTGGGATATCAGTGTACGGTGGAATCGAAATACAAGGTAACATCACCGAGAATGTATTTACGCTGCTACAAAAAGGTCTTTTAAAAAATAGTTTGTTCCTGCTTGAAGAGTCTGAAAGCGCACAAATTGACAAACTGATTAAAACAATTATTGAAATCGTTCACTATTCCGAGTTGTTGCCAAAAACTAATTTTGCAGATTCAGTGATCAAAAAGTTTACCTCGAATAGTGATCATATTGGAAAAGTGTTCACCGAAGTCATGGGTGTTTCAATACAAAAGTTTATAGATCTTCAAAAAATAGAACGAGTCAAAGAACTTCTTCTTTTTGAGGACCTTTCATTATCGGCTATTGCGGAATTATTGGACTACAAAAGTAAAACTAATTTGTCTGTACAGTTCAAAAAGATCACCGGACTCAACCTGACCTATTTCCGCCAAATAAAAAAGGAAAGAGAAAAACTAGCAAAAGTGTAATCTATGTTTAAGTTCCAATTTTTTGGTGATCAAGGCATATGTGTGTTAGGGGGTGATGATAATGTATGCGCAACAAAAGATATATGCTTGGATTTCTGGACACTGAGTTCTTTAGAAACTAAATACCTTTTCATACAAACGGAAAATCGGAAAACAACCAGTCTGATTTTATCCCCTCAAATAAGAGTCGTTAGCTTTCACTAACAGGCTTAAGAGCGAGAACCGAAGGAGGTACACAAGTGG
>CAYYPL010000005.1:0-183117 GCA_964473555.1 uncultured Chitinophagales bacterium | reverse complement strand
ACCCCTAAAAACAACAAAGCCCGTTAGCTTTCACTAACAGGCTTAAGAGCGAGAACCGAAGGAGGTACACAAGTGGCAACGCCACGCCGTCTACCGACGCAGGTCGTGAGGCCAACGGCCGAGCGCTACGGGAAGAGAACCCGCGGGTTCGAATCCCAAACCCAGAACCCCTAAAAACAACAAAGCCCGTTAGCTTTCACTAACAGGCTTAAGAGCGAGAAACGGGATTCGAACCCGCGACCCCAACCTTGGCAAGGTTGTGCTCTACCAGCTGAGCTATTCTCGCGTGGGTCTCAAATATAACAACGATCCAACCTCACTGTCAAGGTACAAATCATACAATTACATTCAAAAAACACCGGGTCAAGGCAAAGGATACACCGCCGGCGACGCAAATCCATCGTTATCAACAGCCTGAACTCCAAACAAAAAATTATCCTTAGACAATCCCTCCATTCCAGCCTCCGTCACATTTCCCACATCACGACTCCATTGCCACACCGGCGAGGTCGTCTCACGCCAAACAACCCGGTAACCAGCCAGATCCGGCTCCGTATTCGCATCCCAGGACAACACCGTATCGTTGGTCAGTCCACGCAAAACCATCCGCACATTCGCTGGCTGCGCCGGAGCCCATGCCAAACTTGCCAACGCCGCTGCGTTGACCTGAGCAACCCGACGGATGTAGGTGTAATCCACAAACTCAGGAAGATCCCCATACTGCACTCCATCTTCTTCACGGACATAGGCATGCTGATGACGATAATCCTCATTTGGTTCACTAAACCGCACCGCCGCGAATCCGCGCTGGACAAACGCCATATGGTCCCCGCCTCGCAAATAGCGGTCCTGACGATAAATCAAGTTCACTTTCATACCCTCAACATACCGCTCACCTGCTTCTTTGATGTGGCGTGCCAACTGACGAATCGGCATATCGTTCTCCCCTCCAGTACGCAAGTACGCCTGCACCTCGGACGAATTCTCACGAAGTGCCGGAATTCCCGCGGCAAATAACCGGACTTCATCATCAACTACCTTCCCATCATCAGCCGTTGAAGACCCAATAATATCATTCGTGATCATTCCCGCAATATTCAATTCCTGCTCAACAGCGTCCTGTGCCCAACGAGCAGCTCCGTAGAGCCCCTGCTCCTCACCTGCCACTGTCATAAAAATAATCGTAGCATCAAACTCGTATTTCGACATTACACGCGCCAACTCCATAACAGCAACCGTACCAGAAGCATCGTCAGTAGCCCCCGGAGCATAACATTCAATATCAGACTGATCCCCACAAATGGAGTCATAATGTCCGCTTACCACATAAATCCGATCCGTCGACGCTGCCTGCGTGCCCGGCAACGTAGCCACAACATTCACGATTTCAGTAGGAACAGGAATCCGCCGGGCAGGTTCCTGAATGAATCTATGATAAGCAACCTGCAACCTACCTCCACTTTCGGCTGCATATTTCTGCATTTCAGAGTAGATCCACCGTCGTGCAGCGCCAATTCCTCGGGTATCGCTCACTGTATCAGATCCGGTATGCCTCGTATGAAACGACACCAATTTCAGCAGATTCGCCTCCATTCTGGAAGCATCCAGTTCCTCGATCATGGATTTCAACACCTCGTGCTTATCCACCGATTCCTGAGCTACTACACTTCCAAAACTCAGCAAAAATAGACATATACCCGGTAATATTCTTTTCATAAGAAAGGCCTTGAATTATTTTATCTAAAAAATGGAGAGTCTGGCTACGCCACAGAGAACTCTCGCTTCGCTCGAGGAGAGTGCTTCGCGGAGTGAACCGCTTGCCCACTTAAAAGAATATCCAACATTCAATCAACTCTTACAATATCTTTTCAGTTTCCAAGTTACTATCTAACAAATTATTACCATATCCCGAGTTAGTCGGAAACTTCAAAATCCGGTATATTGTTCGATATTTTATGCTACACCATACCACATATCATCTTTCTGATCAGGCCGACTGGGTCGTGTTCGTTCATGGCGCCGGAGGCAGCTCTGCAGTGTGGTTCAAGCAGATAAAAACATACCGAAAGCATTTCAATCTGTTACTGGTAGACCTGCGTGGACACGGAAAATCGGCTCAGGGACCCGAAATGGGACGTCCCGATTACTCATTTGAGTCTATCGCTCAGGATATCATTGAAGTGCTGGTTTTCCGGAAAATCGAAGCTGCACATTTTGTTGGTGTCTCGCTTGGAACAATCATCATCCGTCAGTTGGCTGATCTGAGCCCCAAACACGTCAAAAGTATGATTCTGGTAGGTGCAGTGACCAAATTGTCGCTCAAATCCCGCTTTTTGGTCCGGATGGGACGCACATTCCGGTCCATCATTCCCTACATGTGGCTGTACAAGTTCTTCGCGTTCGTCATTATGCCACTCGACGGACACCAGGAATCCCGCAACGTATTTGTCCGTGAAGCTCAAAAACTCGCCCAAAAAGAGTTCATCCGCTGGTTCAATCTGACCCGTCATTTCGGCGAGAAAATGCGCATTTTCACGGAAGTCGACCCCGGCAAACCGGTTTTATACGTCATGGGCGACCAGGACCACCTCTTCCTTCAACCCGTTCGCAAACTCGTCTCCCAATTCAAAAACCACAGTCTCAACGTCGTTGAGCAGTGCGGACACGTCGTCAACATCGAAAAAGCCCACATCTTCAACGAAGTATCGATTCGTTTCCTGAAATCCAGGGTAGTGGGATAGTCGTTCACCGAATCCTTACCGCGTTCAAAATCGCCATTAACGCCACGCCCACGTCCGCAAACACCGCCTCCCAGAGCGTAGCGATGCCGAACGCGCCCAACACCATGACCAACGCCTTGACGCCGAGCGCCAATCCGATGTTTTGCCACACCACGTTCCGGGTCTGACGCGCAACTCCCAAAGCATCACTCAACGCCCCCAACCGGTCCGTTTGCAACACCACATCCGCCGTTTCGATCGCCGCGTCGCTGCCCAGTCCACCCATGGCAATCCCTACGTCGGCCATCGCAATCGAAGGCGCATCGTTGATTCCATCCCCCACAAATGCCACCTTCCCTTTGCTTTGGCGACGTAAATCCGCCAGATAATCGGCCTTCCCCCCCGGCAACAACGCTCCAGCCCACTCATCAACCCCTGCCTCCCGCGACACCCTCTCCACCACCGACTTCCGGTCCCCCGACAACACCACCAGCTTCGAAATCCCGCGTCTGCGTAACGCCTCCAGATCCCTCGAAACGCCTTCACGCATCCGATCACCCAGATAAAACACCCCCACCAATCTGCCGTTTATCCCCACCCCGGCAACGCTCCACGCCCCATCGTCAACCCCTTCGCCATACCCCGCTCCGTCCGACACCCATTCCACCCTCCCGAGCCGCATCACCGTTCCGTCACCAAACCTGGCTTCGACCCCACTCCCACCTACCTCGGCAACCTCTACGCCCTCACCCGCTCCCTCGATTCCCAGTCCCTCCAGATGACGAACCATCGCCCTGGCTATGGGATGCGTCGAGTGGCGCTGTACCTCCAAAACCCGTTGTAACCAGTCTTTTCCAGCACTTTCCGACTGCCACACCCGATCGACTTCAAAGACCCCGTACGTAAGTGTTCCGGTTTTGTCGAATACCACGGTGTCGACTTCAAGCAGTGCGTCCAGATAGTTCCCGCCTTTGACCAACACCCCGTGTCTCGATGCCGCTCCAATTCCGCCAAAATACCCGAGTGGAATGGAAATCACCAACGCACACGGACACGAAATCACTAAAAACACCAGTCCACGGTACAGCCACTCTTCAAAGTTATACGCCGGATCCCAAAACCAGGGCAAACCGATAACCATGACTGCTAAAACGCTGACCATCGGAGTGTAAATTCGGGCAAAACGACGAATGAACAGCTCGGTTTGCGCTTTCCTGGTCTGCGCTTCCTGCACCAGCTCCAGAATGCGGGATAAGGCACTGTGGGACTCGTCTCGAGTGACTTTGATTTCAGCTACGTGATCTTGTATCACCATACCCGACAACACTTCTTCACCTCTCGACTTTCCTGCCGGACGACTCTCTCCCGACAAGGCCGAGGCGTCTACTACCGTTTTCTCACTTACGACATCCCCATCCAACGGTACTCGTTCTCCCACCAAAACACGTATCGTTTCACCAATATGTACGTGGTTCGGACTTACCAGAACATACTCACCATCTCTGAACACCCTTGCCTGAGCCGGACGCAGATCCAACAGCGATCGTATGTTCGCACGGGCTCTACGAACCGCCGCTCCCTGAAACAACTCCCCAACCGTATAAAACAGCATCACGGCAACACCTTCTGCATACTCTCCGATGTAAAAAGCCCCTACCGAAGCCATACTCATAAGCAAAAACTCAGTAAAAACGTCTCTATCCCGAATCCGCTTCCACGCCTGCACCATCACGGGATACCCGACCGGATAAAAAGCAATAGCATAATAAATCAACTCAATCCATCCCTCAAACCAGGTTACCTGAGAAAATTCCTTCAACCAGAAGCCGATAAGAAGGAGTAGAAGCGTAAGTATCGGGTGAATATACAAGTTGATATCATCAAATATTCGGGCGAGCGGCGAGCGGCGAGCAGTACCTGTTAACTGCCTTTCTACTTGGATATCCGAATTACAAGAGCAGGATGTAGGATCTGAAACTTTTGAATCTACAGTACAGCATGTATCTGTGTGTTCATGCGGTTTTCGATCAAAAGTTATCATCTCGTCGGTGCAACATCCACATCCTGATTGAGATACATCGAGCTGATCTTTGTGGTCGTGATCGTGATTGGTTTTGTGAGGGGATTTCATGTTGTTGCGATACCTAAAACGGGTGAAAAACTCGTATTCTTCTCCTAATGTAACAACTCAACCCATGCAACGGTACTGCATTTGGACTTTTTAGCGTCTGTCGCGCATAGTCAGGGAAAACACACTGGCAATCACCAGAAAAATGGTAAGCGCATTCGAAGCAGTCTTTCCAAGACGCGCATAGTGGTTCCAGAATATGCTGAACACTGCCCGTTCTCCCATCGGGTTAACCTTATACGCGATCGTATCTAAGCCATCCTGGATGATGTAACGATCGCGAATCAAGTCGGGCAAGGATTTCAATGTTCTGAGCAATGCATTCAACCTGGATTTCACAAGAACAAATCGTAACTGTACCAGATTTGCAGGAATGTATAGGAGTTCAATCATTAGCCATATCATTACGATAAGCACCCATGGCCCCTGATTGTGCCTGATCACATAACTTATTTTCTGATACAGGGTTGTGATAGATTCTGGTGAATCGTCAGTGAGTAGTTCCTTTGGATAATCAACGAACACACTGGAGTAACAACACAGATCATACCCCATTCGGCGAAGTCTTGCTCCAAAGTCCATCCATGCAAACTGTCCAGCATAGGTATCGTCCAGCCCACAAACCTGTTCAAAAATATCGCGTCGCAGAACCATCACCGGGGAGTAGATCCAGTCTGTATGATCAATGATCATTTCAAATTGACCAGCATCCATTTCAGATTCCCCAAAAACAGCTCCACGAGTGAAACCAACTCCGAGTCTGTCTGTAAGTCCTCCAAGACCACCGAATGGATGTATCAGACCGGTATCAGCAATCCGTACTTTAGGTTGCACCAGTGCAAGGCGTTCATCTCGTTTCAGAAAGTCTAACAGTTCCGACAATGCATCGTCTGGTAGTTTGACTTCTCCAACACAAAGCAACACATAGGGAGTAACGCAAGAGGTTATACGCTCGTTGATCGACGCAATCGATCCATGATCGATACGTATTTGGGATAAATCCTTCATTAATTGATGTATCAGAACGTTTGCGGGACTTTCATAATCAGGGTGACACGCGTACCATTGCGATCATATAATACCTGGTCGCAATAGGTTTTCATGAGAAACACACCACGTCCGCTTGGTTTTAACAGATTAGCTTCGTTGAGTGGATCAGGCACAATACCCGGATCAAATCCGGAACCCTGATCCTCAACTGTTACAACGACTTCTCCCTTTTTGGCATAAGCGGTAAGATGTACGGTCTTTGCATCATCCATTTTGTTGCCATGTAACATCCCGTTTGTAACCGCCTCAGATACACAAAGCAAAAGTCCGGCAGCTTGTTCCCGATCCATCCCTGCTTCGGCAGACAAAGACTCAACAATTTCATCGAGATGCTCGAGCTCGTCGAAGTCGGTTTTCAGAACTTTATCAAAAAATTGGGTCATTGCAGGATCATTTTAAGCAAAACATGCAGGAATATGCGAACTATTGGACTAGGTACCAAAAAAAATTCCGCCCCGTTTGATTGGAGCGGAATTTAGATTTTTCCTGGATGAGGTATAAGAGGTTAACCTCGTGGATAATCAATTATCCGTAGATTCCGCGCATTTTGAGCGTACGCGCCACCTTGTCGATGGCATACACATAAGCAGCCTGACGCAATGTAATATTGTATTGCTCCTTCACCGCATACAGGTTATTGAACGCCTCGCGCATCATTCGGGTCAGTCGACGGTTTACACGCTCTTCTGTCCAGAAGTATCCTTGACGGTCCTGTACCCACTCAAAATAGGAAACGGTTACCCCACCGGCGTTAGCCAGGATATCTGGAATAACAAGGATGCCTTTTTCGTCCAGGATTGAATCTGCTGATGCCGTAACAGGTCCATTGGCGCCTTCTGCAATAATCCGAGCCTTGATATTCGGTGCGTTGTATTTGTTGATCTGATCTTCTTTTGCAGCGGGAATCAGTACATCCACTTCGAGTTCAAGCAAATCTGCATTGGAAATCTTACTTCCACCGGTATACCCTTCCAGCGTACCCTTATTGTTTTTCGTATACTCAATGGCTTCGGGAATATTGATTCCATCTGCGTTGAAATAGGCACCCGAAACATCGCTGATTCCGATTACTTTTGCACCCTGTTCGTGCATAAGAAGCGCTGAAATCGACCCTACGTTTCCGAATCCCTGAACGGCTACAGTGCTGGCATTGGCCATCATCCCGAGCTTGCTCATGGCCGAAAGCACGGTAGTCACAACGCCACGGCCTGTAGCTTCTTTGCGGCCACGGGATCCACCCAGCAACAGTGGTTTACCTGTTACAACCGCGGTTACCGTCTTGCGAGCATGCATCGAGAAGGTATCCATAATCCAGGCCATGGTCTGCTCGTTCGTGTTCATATCCGGGGCTGGAATATCTTCATCTGGACCAAAGACACCAATCATATTGGATGTATATCGGCGGGTGATTCGCTCAAGCTCGCCTTGTGATAAATTTCGGGGATCGCACACCACTCCACCTTTGGCACCACCAAATGGAACATTCACGATAGCGCACTTCCAGGTCATCCATGCAGCCAGGGCTTTGACCTCGTCAAGCGTTACATCCGGGGCATATCGGATTCCACCTTTACCAGGACCAAGTACGTTATCGTGGATAACACGGTAACCTTCGAACACTTCAATGCGACCGTCATCCATGATAATAGGGATAGAAACGGTAACGGTTTTTACCGGTGAGGCCAAATATTTGAACATTCCTTCGTCGATTTTCAATAAATCGGTAGCGTGTTTGAAACGCTCCATCATGGATTCAAAGGGACTCTCTTTGTCGAGAATAGGACCGGGTTCTTTGTAATATGGGGAGCTTAATTGATCCTTTTTTGTAGACATATTTAAATGTGAGTATAAATTCTATGGGTTGTAGCCGCACCTAAGCGGTTTTGGACTACGGTTGGGCACCTCGAAATCATCCTAATGCCTTGGCCGGGTATTTTTCAACTTCAGATAATCTGTTATCGAAATAGAACCGAAATAAAGTTATGGACTATTTTGCTCATTTATCCACTAATTTTTAGCGATTTTTTAGCAAAAAAGCGCTTACAGATAATTAGCTTAAAAACTTAACCTACACCTCAAAAGTCTTCAAAATCTTAGTCTGAACCCTGATATTTCACTATTTTTTTTCTCTTAACAATTTCTTAACAGCGCCTCCGTAATTTGGCTTGGCACCATTAATCTAACCAACTCACATACAACCAGTTATGTCAATAAAACCTGCGGGAAACGACCAAAAGTCACTTCTTGATTCATTTGGAAGCGGATTCGTCGACATCATCCGCCAGGAGCGCATTTTCCTGATATTCATTGGGTTGTGTTTTTTCATCACGGGTGTTGTATTCAACAACCCATCCCTGGCGATGTGGCTGGGGTTCATGTTTGCCGGGTACTCGGCCATAGCCAACGACTCCATTCAAACGATTGGCACGTTTCTGGCCTCAAACTCGCAAAGACGCTGGTGGATTTTGTGGTTGTTTATTGGGGGTATTTTTATAGCAACAGTCTCTGTGAGCTGGTATGTGTATAGTGGGGATGTTTCCTATCAACGGCTTACCTCCAAAGGATTCGACCAGGCTCCGACCTCATTCTCCTTTTTGCAGGTAGCTGCACCCATATTTCTGTTGATCATCACGCGCTTAAGAATGCCGGTTTCAACCACCTTCCTCATTCTGAGCTGCTTTTCAACCGATTTGGGTGGTATTCAGGATATGCTGGTAAAATCTATATCAGGGTATTTTGTCGCATTTTTTGTGGCCATTCTCGTATGGACTCTGGTTTCAAGATTGATTAAGCGCTTATTCACCGGTGAGGCATCTCCCAGTTGGACGGTACTACAGTGGATAACCAGTGGAGCGCTATGGTCTGTCTGGTTGATGCAGGATGCCGCAAATATCGCGGTATATCTACCCAGACAGCTGAGTGTGGGCGAATTTACCTTTTTCACCGGATTCATATTCTTAGGACTAGGACTACTTTTTTACCTTAAAGGTGATCGCATCCAGGAGGTAGTTACCGAAAAATCTTTTATTACCGACGTGCGTTCGGCCACTATTGTCGACTTTGTCTATGCCTTCATCCTGTTTTATTTCAAAGTAGTTAGCGTAGTTCCGATGTCAACCACTTGGGTATTCATAGGTCTACTTGCAGGTCGTGAACTGGCAATGAGTCTGACTGACCGCGATGGACACGGGAAACCGTTCAAAAAAACCTTCAAGCTAATCGCTAAAGATGTGACTTATGCCGGAATAGGCCTCGGGATATCCATTGCTTTGGCCGTAGCTATAAATCCAGTTATCAAGGACGAGATTTTCTCTTTTTTTACGTAATGTTTCTGCCTCAACATCATGAAACGAATGCTTCATTGACGCAACCAAACCCGTTTATTTAGCGTTTTCTTAATACAATATTCGGCAGCTACTGTTATATTCATCCCCATGACTAAAGAGATGAACATATACGCTTATGCCTCGTCCGGAATCGTTCCAATGAGAAAGGATCCATCAGACACCTCCGAAATGGTAAATCAGATCCTTTTGGGTGAAACCATGATTGTTTTAGAATCAACTGAACGGTGGTATCGGGTAAGAACCGACTTCGATAACTATGAAGGTTGGGTCAGTGTGGCTCAGGTCCATATTTTTCCCGAGAACAAGTACTTCAAGTGGATCCATCACCCTGAACGTAAACGGTCACCCTACTACACCTTCCGTATCCACCGTGGATCCGACACCTATCTGATTGTGCCTGCCGGAGCTCCCATAGTCCATTCCGGACTCTATGTAGAACTCCCGGATGGACCTTGGAATTGTACTGGCAGACCTAAAACGTTAAAAGAACATGCCCTGATGGATACAGCTTTGCATCTGTTAGGTGTTCCTTATCTTTGGGGCGGGCGTACCGACAGTGGCATCGATTGTTCAGGATTTGTCCAGTTGGTATATGCATTGCATACCTATCAACTACCCAGAGACGCCTCACAACAACATGATTTCGCTCCTATCAAATCAAAGAATCTGGCAGATGCCGAATACAGCGATATCGTGTATTTCAGCAGTAACGGAAAGTCTGTCACTCACACCGGATTCTATCTCGGTGAGGGTAACTTACTTCATGCATCCGGTAACGTTCAGATCCAGTGCATTGATGCATCGAAACGAAATTCGACCCGATATCTGTTTAATGATCGATTGTCACAAACCATTGTAGGAATCCAGAGTGCCGCAGACCTGAAGTCTGCTGCCATCACTCACATAAAAAAATCAAATGAATTAACATAATCGTCTGGCTATGGACAAACTGAATGGAAACGTACTCATCTTGAACCAGGATTATCAGCCACTTAGCGTCTGCAATGTCAAGCGATCCTTATTATTGCTTTTTCTTGAAAAGGCTGAGATGTTGCACGATCGCCCTGATAGAAAAATCCAGACCATTTCCAGCCAGTTTGAATATCCTTCGGTAATAAGATTGCGCAAGTATGCCCGAATTCCGTTCAAAAGCATCGTACTGACCCGAAAAAACATTATGAAACGGGATGGTAACAAGTGTCAGTACTGCGGATCAGGAAGAGATTTAACCATCGACCACGTACTGCCCAGGAGCCGAAATGGCAAGGATACCTGGGAAAATCTGGTAACCGCCTGTACTTCGTGCAATAACAAAAAAGGGAACCGAACTCCTCTGGAAGCCGGTATGCCATTGAAACGAGAACCCTTTCGACCCAATCACATCATTTTCTTACGCGATTACCATGGCCGGATCGAAGAACCCTGGAAGCCTTATCTGTACATGTAGTTGCAGCAAAGCATCAACTACATGTACAGATAAGGGACGAGAGAAAAGCGACAAGAGACCACTCTTTTTCTCTCTATTCCCTCATCCCTTATCTATTCTCTGTTTTCTGTTCTCTGTTTTCTGTTTTCAGATCACAAAGTGATCGGCGCGTTCTACGCGCCTACCTATACTCCTCAACAGATTTCACCGCGTTGTTTTCGTCAGTGAATACCACCAGCGGCACAAATGCCTCAAGTTCATGATCTGGGACAGACACAAACGTAAGGATATGAACCGTGTCACCTACTTTTGCATGGAGGGCAGCTCCACCATTCATACATACTTCTCCACTACCCCGACGACCTGGAAGTACATAGGTCATAATTCTTGATCCATTTGAGGCATTGTTGATCCATACTTGCTCATATTTTTTGATGTGAGCTGCATCCAGAATATCCGCATCAATGGTAATAGATCCGTTATACTTCAGATTAGCTTCAGTAACTTTTACGGTATGGATTTTAGACTTGAGTATGTTGTAATTCATGTTTGATTGCTGTGTTTTTTTTGTTTGGGGTATCTTCGATAACTAATTGATGTCGGGTCCCATGTTGTAACGGAATAGAAATGCGCTTATGATGCTGTAATACAGTTAATTTTGCCGCGTGGGTGTCGTAGTCTATGCGGTATGGTTCTTTCAATTCAAGTTCGGAAGGGACAACCATTCGCTCAAATTCAACGTTTCCGTCTACGTCGAATTTTACGAGTTTTGTCATGTCAGAATCCACTACAATCTGAAACCAGGCTCCCTCTCCGATTCCACCCAGCCATTGAGCTGTTTCGGGAAGCGTTTCTGGGCGATAAGGTTCATGAGTGAATCCGGGACTGATATCGTCGGGTAGTTCACGTGCGGCATCCTGTCGAAAATTTGCGAGCGTCTGGGACACAAAATATGAACGAGAGTCCGTTCTTGTCATGGGTTTAGAGGTGATTTTGCCGTCTTCTGCCATATATACATGTCGATTACATGACCCATTTACCACATTCGATATCGGACTTGAAACAATGGTTTCATGAACGATCAGCCGTTTTCGTTGTTTGGACTTTGGATTCAATCCAGCGATAAGTACCGACTCCACAAATCTGGAACAATTGCTGTTTCCAGGCATAAATGCACTGTAGATCATAGATCCCCGATGAACAAAATCCATCGCGCAGGCGAATGCCATGCTGAAATCTAAATCCAGACAGACCGAGGCATATAAGACACCTTTTCCGTGTGTATAGGACTTCATCGATTCAAGTTCAAACAGCACCTCATCGAGATTGGATATCGGAACCTGATTGTTTCTATAATCTAATTGGGCTCGGGTTGAAAGGGCAAGGCATGGATCGGTGTCCTGTGAACGGGCCCTACCATAACCCCTGGGCGTCACATATCTTCCAAAATCGAAATAGTGAACACCCCCATCCCGTCCATTTACCAACATAATGGCGGCGTGTCCGACTTTAAAATTCTGGTTTTTAAGGATACCCAATCGTTTCAACACAGTACACCAGGTGTGATCTCCTCTTGCAGTGGTATCGGGCCAGGCTAGAACTATGGCTGCATCTTGATACTTGTTTGGAGGAGTACTCATGGAACTAAAAGTGTTTGAACCTGATTCGGGTTGATCCTGAAATTGTGTTCAGATAACCACGCTTCGCAGTACAATTTACTCTGATATTTGGATCCGTGGTCTGAAAAAAGTAACACGACCTGATCAGTTTCTCTGAGTCCCGGAGCAACTTTTTGTAATGCTGCCAAAACTGCTGCACTCGAAAATCCTGGTAAAATCATGCCATTTTCGATGTACTCATACGCGGCATACACCGCTTCATCACGCGATACCTGAATGATTTCATCCATGCATGAAATATCCAGAGCCCCGGGCACAAACTTTCGACCAATCCCTTCAATATCGCATCGATTCGTCTGATCCACCTCAAATGTCCCTTTATAAAAATAGTCATGAAGTATGGATCCCACTGAATCTACTCCAATAACTGTTATCGTTGGATCCATTTGTTTCAGATACTTTCCGACTCCAGAGATTGTGCCACCTGTACCGATACCGCAGAAAAAATGGGTAATCTGACCGTGGGTCTGATCCCAGATTTCAGGTCCCGTTGTTTCAAAATGGGCTTGTTGATTGGCCAGATTAAAATATTGATTACAGAAATAGGATTCCGGATTGGCTTCACACCATTGAACAGCCCGATATATGGTCGATTCCGGATCATCGGGTCCACCCGATGTACAGCAAACTGTGATTTGCGCCCCTAAATCTTTCAGACATTCCACTTTTTCTTTCGATGCGCTGGTACTTAGGAAAAAATGACAGGAATATCCCAGCTCATTGCAAAGAAGGGCCAAACCAGTTGCGGTATTTCCGCTACTTGCATCAACCACGGTATAACCGGATTTCAGGAATCCACGTTGTTCTGCATCCCGAATCATGTACAGCGCTGGTCGGTCTTTCGAAGACTTTCCTGGATTCTGATATTCAGCCTTAATGAACAAGTTACTTGAATATAGATTCGAAAGATGGTCGTCTCTGAGTAACTCAGTGTTGCCAATCTGCTCGATCATACACAATCAATAGCCTCTGGTTAGTAATTAGGGCACTTATTGACAAAAAAAACGGCGAAACGGCTAAGTCGGTAACCCGAACGAAGCCGCTCGCCTCTACCCCCGTTCAGCTAACTTAGGCACAGAATCTGTAGAGATTTTGGATTAGCAAGTAATAGACGTAATCATGCTGTGCCTTATGTGGTAGCATCCAAATCGATTTGTACTTCATGATTGATATCATGAATGATGTACCTAAGTTTGTAGCCGTAAACCTCACATATCTGATCTGCAATGGCCAACCCTAAACCCAGCCCCCCGTCAGAACCCACCTTGAATCTGTTGATAAGCTCGGCGGGTTCACCTTCAAAAGACTCCCCCGAATTTTTTATAGACATTTTTTTCTGGGTGAGTTTGATTTGTATAAACCCATTTCTGATGTTGTGTTTAACTGCGTTCTTGATAAGGTTTGTAACCAGTACATGCGCAAGCCCCTCATCTATATGCACAATCACCGGCTCCAGGTCAAGTTCTATTTCGATCCCACGCATCGATGCTGCTTCCTGAAAATCAGTGAGTGCCGAAAGAATCACCTCTTTGAGATCGATCTTGGATTTTTGCACGAATTCCTTGTTACTGATTTTAGATAGAAGCAGCAATGATTTCTGAATGTGTGCAAGTTTTGAAGCTGCAGCATGGGCTTTTCCCGCTTCCTGAATCCATACAGAATCTGATGGAAGGGAGTTCAGCAATTCCTCATGGGCAGATCTGATCAAGGCGAGCTGCGTTTGAAGCTCATGTGCAGCATTTTCGTTGAATTCCTTGGTTCTCTGGTAGTCACCAACAAGCTTCAGGATCATTTTTGATACCGTCTTGTTCAGCTGACGAAACTCATCGATGTCGGTGTCGGGAAACTCCGGAATCTTCTTCTGCACATCAAACCCCCTGATTTTGTTCAGCGTATCAAAGAAAGGTGCCCATATTTTTCCCGTTACGATATTGAGTACCAGCAGGACAGAAATCGAGAACATCCCCAAAATTCCCAGGACGATATAAATGGAACTCCTCACAAGATCTTCTCTGCCAATCAATACCTGTCTGAGTGATATGGTAATCACATCGTTCACATTTGTACGATTGAACAGCGAAAACCGGAGTTCTCTGTAGTCAATGACTTCACCACTCAATGGATCAGTGACCTTGGTATCTGAAAAAAATGGCTTTGAGAAGACCGTATCCGCATATACTCTGTTTACCTTGAATACTTCGGGCAACTCCTGGTACAGACCGTAATATCTCTGTATACGCTGCATCTCGAAGGTAAGATATTCATCCGCTTCCGAATAGGTAATACTCGATAAGACCAGGTAAATGAGGAATCCGCCGAGTAATGTCACTGGGAAGAGCGTCAATCCGGTCCATTGAATCGTTTTTCTGGTGAGTTTCATCGTTAGCCCATATCCATCAGTTTATACCCCACTCCATATACCACCTTGATCGGATCAGAAACTCCCGTATCGCGGATTTTCTTCCTTAGGTTTTTGATGTGCGAATAAATGAAATCAAACGAATCGGCCAGATCCATGTGGTCGCCCCAAACATGTTCGGCCATTCCTTCACGGGTTAACACTCTTCCTGGATTTGAGAAGAAAAAAAGCAAGATTTTGTATTCAGTGCGCGTTAAATCCAGTAAGATACCTGCTGCAGTAACGGTCTGCTTATCCGGATCCAGAACGATCTGACCAAACCGAATATTCGATTCCCCTTTGAAAAAATACCTGCGCAACACCGACTTTACCCTGGCCAGTAACTCAGCCATTTCAAAAGGCTTGGTGATGTAATCGTCGGCTCCAAGTTCAAGACCTTCTATTTTGTTCGCCAGCGAGTCTCGGGCAGAAATGACGATCACAGCAGTTTTTGGTTGCTCTTTCTTGATGTAACGAATCAGTTCAAGACCCGATCCACCGGGCAGATTCACATCCACAATGAGCAAATCGTACGTATGAACCCCAAGTTTATCGCGGGCAGCCTGATAGGTGTGGGATGTCTCACAGACGTAGCCTTCTGCCTCCATCAATCTGGATATCTGCCGAAGCAACGGGATCTGATCTTCAATGACAAAAATCTTCATATACAAATCTACAAAGTTTCAACCTCTCCACGAAGTACTCTCCACGAAGTACTCTCCACGAAGTACTAATATAAGTTTCATCTCGTTCAGGGTTTTTGTAATTTTCGCGCTCACTGCAGCGAAACCCATTTATCCGTTCCATGCCAGACAAACCACACGATTATTGCGGTATTTTCGGAGCATTTAATCATCCCGAAGCCGCCGTGCTCACCTATTATGGCCTTCACGCGCTCCAACACCGAGGTCAGGAATCTGCCGGAATCGTTACCACCTATTGCGACACCAAACGCAAAGCTCAGATCATGCCGATGCACAAGGATTTCGGACTGGTACTGAATGTGTTCGACGACAAATCTCTGTTTACGAATAAACTTCTGGGTACTTCAGCGATCGGACACAACCGGTATTCTACATCCGGGTCCTCCAAAAATCCCATGAATATCCAACCCTTCCGGGTGCATTACCGAGACGGCAACCTGGCTCTTGCTCATAACGGAAATCTGACCAACGCTCGTCAACTTCGACAACAATTCACCGAGGAAGGCGTACTTTTTCAGAGTACTTCCGACACCGAGATGATCCTTCATCTCATCTCCCACTCTCGCAAAACCAATCAAATTGACCAAATTGTTGAAGCGGTTTCGCAGGTAACCGGAGCCTACTGCCTGGTTATCCTGACCGACGACAAACTGATCGCCGTACGCGACCCCAACGGATTCCGCCCCCTGGCTCTGGGCAAAAAAGACGGCGCCTATTTCGTTGCCAGTGAAACCTGCGCTTTCGATATCACGGATATCGATTACATCAGGGATGTGGAGCCCGGCGAAATTCTGGTGATCGATCAGGAAGGCGTCGACTCTGGTGAACTCAAATCCTATTGTATTCCACGTCAACCTGAAACCCCGGTAAGCGGTTGTATCTTCGAATATGTGTACTTCTCACGGCCAGACAGCCGGATTTTCGGCGAAAACGTGGACAAAGTTCGTCGCCGTATCGGTCGCCAACTTGCCATGGAACACCCCATCAGCAGCTTTGTGAAAGGCGGATCAGAGAAGCAACCTATCGTCATATCCGTACCCGACTCCAGCAATACCGCTGCGCTGGGATACGCCAGTGAGTGCCAGAAAATGGGTGAAGATTGTCGATTCGAAATCGGCCTGATACGAAATCATTACGTCGGGCGTACGTTTATCTCCCCGGGACAAGAATCCCGCGACATTAAAGTCAAAACCAAATTCAATACGGTACGCGGAGTGCTTGAAGGGCGACCGGTTATCATCGTAGACGATTCTATCGTTCGGGGTACCACATCGCGCCATTTGGTCAACATGATTCGTAAAGCGAATCCCTCTGAGGTACACTTTTTAGCAAGTTCGCCTCCAATCACCGAACCGTGTTATTACGGGATGGATTTCCCGTCACCCGAAGAGCTTATTGCCAATCAGTACGACCGTGATGTGTCGAAAATCGCACAGAGTCTGGGTGTCGATTCCCTTCACTATTTGTCCCCCCAGGGACTCGTACATGCTGTTAAATCGGCCAATTCCTCTGATATGAACTACTGTACCGCCTGCTTTACCGGAAACTACCCTGTTCCCGTAGAGTCGGGGGTGGAAAAAGAGGAGAACGAGTTAATCTGATGATCCCACAATCAGCAACTTTCGTACTAAGCGCTCCAAATTATGCCACATGTCCACCCGAGGGGCTTCCCGAAATCTGTTTCGCTGGTCGATCGAACGTTGGAAAATCGTCGATGATCAATGCGGTAGTTAACCGCAAAAAACTGGTCAAAACCAGTAATATGCCCGGAAAAACACGCGGATTCAATTACTTCAACGTTGATGACAAATGGCTTTTGGTTGATCTTCCAGGATATGGGTACGCCAAAGTTTCCAAAAAAGAACGGGATCTGTGGGAAAAAGAAGCTCAAAAATACTATACTCAGCGAGCTACACTCCAACTTATCCTGCTTATTGTCGATTCCAGGCATAATCCAGGACAACTAGACACCGACCAGATTTTCTGGCTGGCTGAAAACCAGCTCCCATTTGCAATCCTGTTATCAAAATCGGACAAGCTCACGAAAAATCAGAAAGTTTCGTCACTTTCTCGTATGAAACAACACCTGAATAACATGAACATTGACGTCCCTGTTATTTTGACATCCGCAGAAACGAAAGATGGGATAAACGAAGTTAGGACGTTAATCCAGGATTTCATCCACAACAATTACGACATCTCATAAACAGACATCTTTTAAAACTAGGGTAATATGGCTTACAAAGTATTATTGCTGGACGGCATAGAGTCCATTTGCAAGACAATCTTGAATGAGCGCGGCATCGAAGCCGTGGAAGCGCCAAAATTAGCTGGCGAAGAATTGCTTCAGGCAATCAAAGAATACGACGGAGTTGTCGTTCGAAGTGCCACCAAAGTGAATGAAACACTGCTCAAAGCAGCCCCGAATCTGAAGGTTGTCGGACGAGCAGGTGTTGGCGTCGATAACATCGACATCCCGACCGCAACCAAAATGGGTGTTCTGGTTATGAATACTCCCGATGGAAACACCATTTCCACCGCAGAACATACCTGCGGACTCATTCTTTCTCTGGCCCGAAGCATTCCAAATGCGGTTAATTCACTGAAAAACGGCGCCTGGGACCGTAAAAAGTACACCGGATCCGAACTCCATAATAAAACACTGGGCGTAATTGGTCTCGGTAAAATCGGTTCAGGCGTTGCCAGCCGTATGGCCGCATTCGGAATGAACGTGATTGCCTACGATCCATTCACTACCCACGAAAAAGCCCAGGAACTGGGTGTCCAGCTGGCAGATATTGACGAAGTTTTGGCCAAAGCCGACTTCCTGACTGTTCATACCCCACTTACCGATAAAACCCGCGGACTGGTATCCAAAGCAAATGCTGGTAAGCTCAAAAAAGGAGTTCGACTCGTCAACTGTGCCCGTGGTGGCATATTCGAAGAAGCCGACCTGGTTGAATTACTGGATTCAGGCATTGTTGGTGCCGTTGCGCTGGATGTCTACTCTGTGGAACCTCCGGATGCCTCCTTCGATGCTCTCCTCAAGCATCCAAAAGTAGTGTGTACTCCACACTTAGGTGCCTCAACCGAGGAGGCACAGGAAAAAGTGGCCGAACAGATCGCAGCCCAGATTGCCGATACCCTCGAACTCAAGAGTTTCAAAGGAACACTCAACGGCAAGGCGATTGCCCTTAGCACGAACAAGGATGTCCAGCCTTACCTGCAACTGGCCGAAAAACTGGGTGACTTTGTGGCCCAGGTTGTTCCAGACAATACCGATCACCTCGAGGTTGAATATTATGGAAAGTGTGCCACGCATGCAGAAGTGCTCACCGACTCCATGCTCAAAGGATACCTGAAAAACTACTCAGACGAGGCCGTAAACCTCATCAACGCCCGCTTTCTGGCCGAATTCCGCGGTCTCAAAGTCAAGGAGGTCATCAGCAAGGAGTCAAAAACCTACTCCGACCTGATCCGCATCCGAATCCAGGGTAAATCCATTTTCAAGGACTTCGCAGCCACTCAATTTGGTGAAGGCGACTACCGTATCGTTGAAATCGATGGATTCGGTATTGAACTGGCCCTCGATGGCATTGTTGTGCTGTACAAAAACATCGACAAACCTGGTATGCTCGCAGCCGTGAGTTCAGCCATGGCCGCACGCGACATCAACATCGCAGCGCTAAGCCTTGGACGAAATACCAAAGGTTCCGAAGCCATCACCGCTTTCCGCGTCGACCGTAAGCTCACAAAAGACGAGCTGCAGGTCATTGATGATGTGGAAGGTGTTGATTTTGCGCATTATATTGAAATGGCCGTTTAATCCGGTCGCAGTTACATCTGGGAGAGGAGTTTGTCACCTCTCCCCTTAGTTTTGATCATCCATCATCTACAGAAATATCTACAGAAACCATTACTACAATGGCCTTAAAAGCGATCCAATCAGAAAAGACTATGTTTGAGCGGGTTCCTACTCTCACTTTCGACAGTGCTTTGGATGCCTCCAAAGCAGTAGCCCGCGAAATCGCCGAACTTATCGTTCAGCGTCAGGCTGAGAACAAGCATGTGGTACTCGGCCTGGCAACCGGTTCCACCCCAACACGGGTATACGATGAACTGGTCCGAATCCACAAAAAAGAAGGACTCAGCTTCCGAAATGTGATTACGTTCAACCTGGATGAGTACTTCCCCATGCAACCCGACTCCCTGCAAAGTTACGTGCGTTTTATGGGCGAACAACTGTTCAATCACGTCGACATCCCTCGCGAAAACATCCACATTCCGGATGGGACGTTGTCTCGTGAAAGCGTCTTTGAATACTGCCAGGAATACGAACGTAAAATCGAGGAAGCCGGCGGACTGGATATCCAGATCCTGGGTATCGGACGTACCGGTCATATCGGATTCAACGAACCCGGATCTACGAAAGATTCCAGAACCCGTATGGTCACCCTCGATATCGTGACCAGACGGGACGCATCCGGAGATTTCTTCGGACTCGAAAATGTACCACGCCGTGCCATAACCATGGGAGTTGGAACCATCATGAAAGCCAAAAAGATCATTCTTATGGCCTGGGGAGATGGAAAAGCAGACATTATCCGCAAAACGGTGGAAGGACCTATTCTGGATCAAGTACCTGCTACCTTCCTGCAAGAACATACCAACACACTGTTCGTTCTCGACGCCGCAGCCGCTTCTCAGTTGACCAAAAACCGCACTCCCTGGCTCGTTGATTCCATTACTTGGGACCGTTTTAACGTGCGTCGCGCTGTTGTCTGGCTGTGTAAGAAAATCGACAAGCCGTTGCTAAAGCTCACAGATGAGGACTACAACGAAAACGGTCTTGGAGAACTCCTGACCGAACAGGGTCCAGCATATAACATCAACATCCGTGTGTTCAACGAACTTCAGCACACCATCACCGGATGGCCGGGTGGAAAGCCAAACGCCGACGACACGTATCGTCCGGAGCGGGCAACTCCATTCCCGAAACGCGTACTGCTATTCTCACCACACCCTGACGATGACGTGATTTCAATGGGAGGTACGTTCATTCGTCTGGTAGACCAGGGACATGACGTCCACGTTGCCTATCAAACTTCCGGGAACATTGCTGTATTTGACGAGGAAGCTCTTCGATTTGCTGATTTCATGAGCGATATGGCCGACAAATTTACTCTCAGCGACCCTACCTCAAAAAAACTCTTCGAAGAAGTCCGTGAATCCATTCGCGACAAAAAAATCGATTCCGTCGACACCGCGGCAGTTCGGAACATCAAAGGGATCATCCGTAGAGGCGAGGCCAAAGCCGCTTGCCGTTATGTCGGAATTCCGGATGAAAATGTACACTTCCTGGACATGCCGTTCTATGAAACCGGCCGTGTGAAGAAAGCTCCACTCGGACCAGCTGATATCAAGATCATCGAAGACATCATTCGTGAAGTCAAACCACATCAGATTTACGCTGCAGGTGACCTGGCCGATCCGCACGGAACCCATCGCGTGTGTTTGGATGCCATCATGCAGGCCGTCAACAACCTCAAAGAAGAATCCTGGATGCAGGATTGCTGGGTTTGGTTGTACCGTGGAGCCTGGCATGAGTGGGACATTGAAGAAATCGAAATGGCCGTACCGATCAGTCCGGAAGAACTGCTCCGTAAACGTCGTGCCATCTTCAAACATCAGTCCCAAAAGGACAACGTCATGTTCCAGGGCAACGACAAACGCGAATTCTGGGAACGTGTCGAAGACCGAAACCAGAGTACGGCTCAGATGTACGACAAACTCGGGCTCGCCGAATATGAAGCCATTGAGGCATTCGTACGTTGGAAGTATTGATGGACCAAGTATAAGTTCAACTTTGAACCCGATAAAAAAACTCATTGGATTAACACTTACAAAGGCGCCCTGGCTTGGGGCGCCTTTGCTACATCATCCGGTTTTTATTGTCGGGTCGGGACGAAGTGGCACAACGTATCTTCAAAGCCTACTTGAAAAGCATCCCGATATCATCGGTTTTCCCGGTGAAGCCAATGAACTCTGGCACGCTAATGCGTATCCCTATCATGAAAAACAGCCTCCAGTTGACCCAATTTGGCTAAATCCGGAGTCCTATACTGATTATTCAGTCAATTCCTGGCCATTTGGATGGAAAAGCTACATCAAAGGACAGTTTGGGGCATACTTCCGATTCAGCCATAAAAAAATTTTCCTGCAAAAGACCGTCATGAACAATTTCATGCTCAAAAAGATGCTGGAAATGTATCCAAAGGCTAAATTTGTATATCTGGTTCGCAATGGATGGTCAGTGGCGTTGTCTTATCAAAAGAAGGAGCTCGAAAAGTACTCCCATCCAATATACAGAAAGTATATCGATCTAGATGATTTGGAGCGAGTCCGCGAAATCCACGCCAAATACTGGAATGATACCATCCTGAGAGTCGAGGAAGACAAGAAGAAGTACTTTTCAGACTCGAATTTTCTTGAAATCCGTTACGAAAATCTGGTAGCCAAACCAGAGGAAACCATTAAAGAGATATTGAGTTTTATCGGGCTTTCTTACAGCGATAACTCAAATTTCAGAGCTGCCGTTGCCGGTGTAACCGACAAAAACTACAAGGCAAAATCCGAACTCGATCCTTTAGAACTCGCTGAGCTTGAAAAGATCATGAGTCCGGCGTTGAGCCTGAAAGGGTATCTCAAATAATTTCTACTTTTTTCAGTACTTTGTGTCCATATTTACCGCCATTAGATTAATTCAACAATGATTCCAGGGACACACAACGCAGTAGATGATCCTCGCAATAGCGAGGTAAAGATTTTTATAAACGGAACACTTTATCCGAGGCACGAGGCACGGATTTCAGTATTCGATAGCGGATACCTGGTCGGTGACGGCGTATGGGAAGGCATTCGAACCCATGGTGGGACACTTCTGTTTGTCCGCAAGCACCTGGACCGCCTCTGGCAAGCTGCCAAAGTCGTTGGAATACACCTCCCCTTCACTCAAGACGACCTCATTGCTGACATCCACACTGTTTTGGAGTCCAATTCCATGCGGGATCACATCCATGTAAGAGTGATGGTGACACGTGGCATCAAAAAAACGCCATCTCAGGATCCACGACTCACTATTTCCGGACCGAACGTGGTGATCATAGCAGAGCACAAACAGGCGTCCCCGGAGACCCGAGACAAGGGAGTAACCCTGTTCACCTCAACATTTCGTCGAGGATCGCCAGACTATCTGGATCCGCGATTGAACTGTCACAGTAAACTGCACGAAGTCCAGGCTCTCATACAAGCCTTGGAAGCTGGCGCAGATGAAGCCTTGATGCTGGATCCACATGGATTCGTAGCCACCTGTAATGCAACCAACTTCTTCATGGTCAAAGGCGACGAAGTATGGACATCCACCGGACAATACTGCATGAACGGAATCACGCGAGGACACGTCATCGAGCTTTGCGAGGCTAATGACATCGTATGCCGACAGAAAAACTTCTCCCTCTTCGACGTCTATGGAGCCGATGAAGCCTTCGTAACCGGAACCTTCGGCGGACTCACACCTGTATCCAAAATCGACGGAAAATCCATGAACAAGACAGTTCCCGGCCCACTTACGCAGCGCCTATCCGCACTTTATACCCAACTCATCGATGAAGAGATTAGACGGTGATGAGTAGTGAGTCACCAATCAAGCGGATTTCCTTGTGGTCGGGACCTCGTAATATCTCTACTGCGCTTATGTACTCCTTTGCGCAGCGCAGTGACACCAAAGTCGTCGATGAACCTCTGTATGCACACTTTTTGAGCCGGAATATTCAAGCCAGAGCGTATCATCCGGGTGCCGAAGAAGTGCTGAGTACCATGGAAAACGACGGTAAAAAAGTCGTTGAAATGATGCTCCATGCCTCGGACAAACCCGTCATGTTTTACAAAAACATGACCCATCACTTACCCGGACTTGATACTGAGTTTCTGTCCCAACTAACCAACGTGATTCTGACCCGTGATCCAGTCGAAATGCTTCCCTCCTACGCCGACGTCGTTGAAACTCCAACGCTTGAGGATGTCGGATATCGCATGCAGGTTGAGCTATTGGAGGAGTTACAGCAGCGAGGTCTTCCGGTTGTGGTTGTTGACTCAGCTGATATACTCAGGAATCCGGAGCAACAGCTTAAAAAGTTGTGTGATGCCATGGGAATAGCGTTTCAGTCGTCCATGCTAAAGTGGGTGGCTGGGCCACGTCCCGAAGACGGCTGCTGGGCGCCCTACTGGTACAAAAGCGTGCATCAATCCACCGGATTTCAGCCCTATACTCCCAAAACGGCACCATTTCCGGACAGACTCAAACCACTCCTGGATCAGTGTCTACCGTACTATGAGATATTGGTAGAGAATAAGTTGTGACGGTGACTGAGTAATAGTTCATTATCGAATTGACCAATTACTTTCCCCTATTATTTATACTCTTTGGAGAATCGATTCTCCAAATATGCCAATTTTACCAACGTTTTTAATTTTGAGTCCAAAATTTAGTCTCAAATTGCTATGTTATCTAGACAGTTTAGAAAGATTTTGAAATAATCATCGATCACATGCATACCTGGCAACTTCAAGAAGCAAAAAATAAGTTCAGCGAAGTGATTCGTAAGGCTCAAACTGAAGGTCCACAAACCATCACTAAACACGGAGAGGACGCGGTTATCGTGATATCGATCAAGGATTTTAGAAAATTGGAAAAGCCTTCTACTACTTTGGTAGAGTTCATGGCCAGTTCTCCCCTTGCTGAGTATGAGATTCCCCTCGAACGGGACACATCCCTGGGTAGAAAAACGGAGCTCTGATGTACTTGATAGATACCAACTGTCTATCGGAATTGAATATACTTTGTTATTAGTCTGCTTTAGAATTCAAATCCAAAATACTCATTCAGAGTCCCATTCTTCACCGATCGGAGAAATCAAATCAGTTTCATTTCTTATAGAATCTTTTAGCGACGAGTCTTCAAATCTCACAAATGTTCTGAAATTCTCATTGTCAATGATCGAACCTTTAGCCCCGTATTCGTCAATGAACGAAGCCGGAATCTTGGTTTTCTTTTTATTCGACCATTTGAACTTAAATGCCGAAAGCTGACCACCACGTTCTTCAACAAAATCGATTTCCTGTTTTTGAACGGTTCGCCAAAAGTAGTTCAAGGTGAACACTCTGTTGTAGTGTTGCAACTTGATTCGTTCACTGATAAGAAAATTCTCCCAAAGTGCACCTTTGTCTACTCGCAAATCAAAGGAATTCAGATTTTGAATAATTGAATTTCGGATACCATTATCGTAAAAATAGATTTTCCGGTTGTTCTTGATTTCATTGCGTTTATTTCGATTAAAACTTGGTAATCTGAAAACGATATAGGTCTTTTCCAGTAAATCGATATACTTTGATACCGTCGCTTTATCGATTTCCAGCAAATTGGAAAGCTCATTGTAGGAGACTTCACTCCCAAGTTGTAGTGCCAACGCTCTTAAAAGCTTATCGAGGACTTCCGGTTTCTGGATGCCCGAAAGAGACAATACATCTTTGTACAAGTAACTGGATGTCAACTGTTTGAGTAGCTCTGTAGATTCAAAGCGGTTGTTGATAATGTCCGGATACATCCCAAATATTAACCGTTCTTTCAACTGAGCCGATGCTTCCAGGTATCCAACATGATCTTCAAACTCCTGCCAGCTGATTGGAAAAAGCTGATACTCGTATTTACGTCCAGTTAGTGGTTCCTGAGTAGATTGATTAATCTCCAAAGCAGATGATCCGCTGATTACCAGTTGTACATCCTTGAACCGATCAGTGATCATTTTTGCGATTAGGCCTACATCTTTGATCCGCTGAGCTTCATCGATGAACACCCATTTGTATTTGCCAATGATTGATTTCAGCTTTGACGTTCCTGCGTTGCGAAGTATTTCGTGAACATTTGGATCATCACCATCGAGAAATAAAAACTCTGTATCCGATAAACACTCATGGATTAAAGTAGTCTTTCCAACTTGCCGCGGACCAAGCAAAATGATTGCTTTTGCTTTGTTAAAATTACCTTTTATTCTGTCAGCTAACGTACGCTTTATCATACTTTCTCCAATTATTATGTATATTCAGAGATTTAATTCCCCAAATATACATAACTTTTAGTGATTATTTTACCAATGTATGATTTTATCCATAGCGAGGTAACCTGGTATATCTATATGATTGATATCTATTTTAATACATCACGTCCATTCAACATCCCCCGCCTAAACGCAAAAAGCCGGCGCCCCATTCGGAACACCGGCTTTTTTGCCCATGAAATCAATGTATAGTTGAATCGACTTCTTAGAAGTCCATTCCACCCATACCGCCCATGCCTGGATTTGGCATTGGCATATCATCTTTTTCTTTTGGCTTCTCAGAGATCACAGCCTCGGTAGTCAGGAGCAATCCAGCTACTGAAGCAGCGTTCTCAAGCGCTGTACGGGTCACTTTGGTTGGATCGATAACACCGGCTTTCACCAGGTCTTCGTACACTTCGGTACGAGCGTTGTATCCAAAGTTACCTTTGCCTTCTTTAACTTTTTGAACCACGATGGATCCCTCAACACCCGCGTTTGCAGCGATGATGCGAAGTGGAGCTTCGATGGCACGACGAATGATGTCGAATCCAACTTTCTCGTCAGCAGTATCCGCTTTGAGGGTATCAAGCACGTGTGCGGTACGCAGCAACGCTACACCACCACCTGGAACAATACCTTCTTCTACAGCCGCACGGGTTGCATGAAGGGCATCATCCACACGGTCTTTCTTCTCTTTCATTTCAACTTCAGATGCAGCACCGATGTACAGTACAGCAACGCCACCACTCAACTTGGCAAGACGCTCCTGGAGCTTCTCACGGTCGTAGTCAGAGGTAGTGTTTTCGATCTGAGCTTTAATCTGGTTGACACGCGCTTTGATGTCGTCTGATTTACCTTTACCGTCAACCAAAACCGTGTTGTCTTTGTCGATGGTGATACGGGCAGCTTGTCCGAGGTAATCCAGGGTAGCATTTTCGAGTTTGTATCCACGCTCTTCAGAAACCACGGTACCGCCAGTCAGGATTGCAATATCTTCGAGCATCGCCTTGCGACGATCACCGAATCCTGGAGCCTTGACAGCTGCGATTTTCAAGGTACCACGGAGTTTGTTTACCACCAACGTTGCAAGCGCTTCGCCTTCAACGTCTTCAGCGATGATCAAAAGCGGGCGACCAGTCTGAATGACTTTCTCCAATACTGGAAGCAGGTCCTTCATCGAGCTGACTTTCTTGTCGTAGATCAGGATGAACGGATTGTCCATTTCAGTCGTCATGTTTTCGCTGTTGGTCACGAAGTATGGTGACAGATAACCGCGGTCAAACTGCATACCCTCAACAGTGTCGAGGTAGGTTTCGGTACCTTTGGCTTCTTCAACAGTGATCACACCATCTTTACCTACTTTTTCCATCGCATCGGCGATCAGGTTACCGATCGCTTCGTCGTTGTTCGCTGAAATAGTACCAACCTGAGCAATTTCGTTACGGTCATCGATATCGCGGCTTATAGATTTAAGTTCAGCAACGATTGCACCAACCGCTTTTTCGATACCACGTTTGATTTCCATTGGATTCGCACCTGCGGTCACGTTTTTGAGTCCAGCAGCTACGATTGCCTGAGCAAGAACGGTAGCAGTGGTGGTACCATCACCGGCGTTATCGCTGGTTTTGGAAGCCACTTCGCGCACCATCTGTGCACCCATGTTCTCGACTTTGTCCTCGAGCTCGATTTCTTTGGCAACAGTAACACCATCTTTGGTTACCATTGGCGCACCGAATGATTTTTCGATGACCACATTACGTCCACGTGGACCCAGGGTCACTTTAACAGCGTTCGCAAGCTTATCCACACCTCTTTTGAGGGCATCACGAGCTTCAACGTTATAATTGATATTCTTAGCCATAATAATAGAATGATTTTTGTGTGATTATTTATAACAATCGATTGAAAGCGATGCAGAATTCTGAACTTTTAAACGAATCTGCATCGAAAGTAGCGGAATCAGACAATACCCAAGATGTCGCTTTCACGCATGATCAGGAAGTCTTCTCCATCGAGATTCAACTCGGTGCCGGAATACTTGCCATAAAGAACTTTGTCGCCAGCTTTAACGGTCATATCGATTTTAGCACCGTTTTCTACTTTACCCGGACCTACAGCTACAACGGTTCCACGTTGTGGTTTTTCCTTAGCTGTGTCAGGGATGATGATTCCGGAAGCTGTTTTTTCTTCAGCAACATCCGGACGAACGAGAACGCGATCTCCCAAAGGTTTGATCGATGCCATATTTTTTTCTCCTATTTGTGTTTATTGATTCATTAGTTGATGAAAGCCTGGCACTCCAACGTTTTGAGTGCTAAAAAATTTTGTGGCGTAAAATTAAAAACTGAAACTCAATGTGTCAATACTTTCAGACCCATAATTTAGCAATAAATACCGAAGAGTGCTAATGGCAGCTCTCTTTGCGAGCGTAAACTTCTGGTAGTAAACTGAAAACGGTAAACAGAAAACAGAAAATAGCCTTACGAATCCTAAGTCTAATACGCATGGGTGTTTTAATCCAAGTATAAACAGTAGATCCCTAAAATAGATAAGAGTTGGATGGGCTGTTTACCGTTTTCTGTTTTCTGTTTTCTGTTTACAGATTCTTATCCCTCATAAACACCGCTAACACCGCCGAAATGATGCTGCCGGATATTAATCCCCCAACGATACCCTGCTGGATATAGCTGCGTTGATTGAAATAGGCCTTGGCCATATCTTCTGTCATGCGCATCGTTGAGACCGACTGCTGGATCATGGTGTCGAAGAACTCAGGATGAATATAGCTATGGAATATCCAGCTCACGGCCGGACTCAGTAATGTTGCGATCACCGTGATATTGAATCCACTCATGATGGCCATAAAGTAGTTAAACGGTGCCTGTCGCTCGTGCACAATCACACGATGGAATTTCATGCCACGGTACATGATGTACACCGCCGGTATCAAAAAGAGCAGCGTGACATAGGGCTGGATGTCGGCATAGATCGTTTGAAATCCGAGTGCATACTCCATACTGATCCACAGCAAAGAAGCCAGGGCATAGATGATTCCGTACGTGAGCGTGACTTTGGTCATCGGAGACAGTATTTATAGTTTTACCGGCACTAAAGATAAAAAAATATCGAAGTACTAACCTATTCACATTTTTCGCGCACAAAGTGCCCTAAGTTCAGGAAGTTCAGTTCTTGAATAGAGATGAGAGATGTGAGACGAGGGATGAGAGACGAGGGATGAGAGACGAGAGATGAGGGACAAGAGAATCCCTCGTCTCTTCACTCTCATCTCTCATCTCTTTTCAGCGCCTTGCGCTCAAATCCTACTGGCCATCAACATATCAATCTCCCGAAACGGCATATCGAACTGCTTTGCCAGAATTGCCTGGGTCAAATGACGATGATACACGTAAATACCGTTGCGAAGCGCATGTAGCGTCCAAAGTGCCTTCTCAATGCCACCAGCATCCCCAATACTGACCAAAAACGGTACCATCACATTATTCAACGCATACGTCGCCGACCGTGCCACATTTGAGGGAACATTCGGCACACAGTAATGGATCACGTCGTGCTTGCGAAACACCGGATTCGAATGTGACGTAGCCCGACTGGTTTCAATACATCCACCCTGGTCGATTACTGCATCTACCACCACCGATCCCGGTTTCATGGTAGCAATCATCTGCTCAGTTACCAGATTCGGCGCTTTGTGTCCTTCTTCTAATGCCGCTCCAATAAGTACATCCGCAGACTTCACCGCAGCCGACAAATACTGATAGTTAGCCATCGCAGTAATGATCCGGCGATCCAGCGCATTCTCTAATCGTCGCAACGCCGTTAAATCGTTATCCATGACAAACACCTGTGCCCCATAACCCAAAGCTGTGCGTGCAGCATACTCGCCAATAATCCCAGCTCCGAGAATCACCACCGTTGCCGGCGGAACCCCCGAAACACCACCAATAACGAGCCCGGGACCCGAAACGTTGGTTTCCATATAATGACTGGCAATCTGGACCGACATAATTCCCGTGATTTCGTGCATCATCCGCACGATTGGATAACTTCCATCCACAGATTTCAGGAACTCAAAACCAATACCTGTAATGTTTTTATCAAGCATCTGACCAAAAAAAGCCTCATTCGCTCCACCCAAATGAACGGCCGACATCAGTGTTTGTCCAGTCTGCATAAACTGAAGCTCAGGCTCTGTCGGTGGAGCCACTTTAACAATAAACTCTGCATTACGGAACAATTCTTCCGTCGAATAACAAATCTGGGCACCTGCATCAGCATATTCCTGGTCAGTAAAATGAGCATCCTTTCCGGCATTTTTTTCAATAGCAACGTCATGCCCGTTAGCAACCAGCACAGAAACTCCCGCGGGCGTGAGACAGACACGTTTCTCGTCATTGGAACGTTCTTTTGGAATTCCGAAGTGGATTTTTGCGGTAGATTGTCCCACCTTGGACAATTTCTCGAGCGTTTTCGGACTGTATTGCGACTGTAAGTGCGCTGGATTCAGAATTTCCACGATATCTATGTCTGTAAATGACCGTTTTTTGCCTGATTCAATCTGGACCAATACACTAATATATTCAATTTATGGATTGATTTCGGTATGGATTTACGCACTTATTGGGTAGTTTTGGAATGTCAAAATGAAGTAAATCTAATTCGTGTCCATTACCCCCAAAAAAAGCCTGGGACAACACTTCCTGACTGATGGAAACATCGTCCGAAAGATTGCTGGTGCCGTGCATCGTGTACCACATGGACGCGTCGTCGAAATTGGCCCGGGTACAGGTGCAGTTACCAGGGAACTGATACAGCAACACCCTGATCTAGAAGTTATCGAAATCGATCCCCGTGCGATCGAGGTGCTCAAACGAGAGTTCCCGACATTGAAAATCCACCATCAGGATATACTAGATACACATTGGGAAGGATTCGGGTCAGAATCAAATGCATCCATTTCTGTGGTCGGCAACCTTCCCTACTATATTACCAGCCCGATTTTATTCTCGGTTCTTGACCGACGTGAACTGTTTCACGAAGCGATTTTCATGATGCAAAAAGAAGTGGTCGATCGATTGATTGCCCCGCCCGGATCCAAAACCTACGGGATATTGAGTGTTCAGACTCAATTATTATGCCGCCCGGAATATCTGTTTACGGTTTCCAGGCACGTATTTAATCCAAAACCGAATGTTGAAAGTGCTGTTGTAAAGTTGAATTTTGACCAGCCACCATTGGATTGTGAGCTCAACGCACTGAAAACAGTTGTCAGAACGGCCTTTAATCAGCGCAGAAAAACTTTGTCAAACGCTTTAAAACCTATCCTGAAAAAACAAATCCCCGACGATGAACACAGAGAGAAGATCATCAGGGATTTTGATTTATCCCGCAGGGCCGAAGTGCTGGCTCCTGCTGAATTTGTCGGATTGACCCGTGCCCTGTTCAGTTGATAAGTATCATGTACAATCGGTGCTAGCTTTCGGAACCTTGAATTTATCGATTCAATTCGCGCTTGAGTTCGGTGAGTAGAAGCAATGCTTCGATAGGTGTCATCCTGTTTGGTTCTACACCTTCGAGTCGGGTACGGATGGAGTCCCAGCGCGGGTCGGACAAACCTGCGAACAGGGACAGTTGCGGAATTTCAGGTTGTTTTTCGATCGCCTTCAGGGCTGATCGTGAGGACTGGGTGAATGGCGCAGGTGTTGGCGCGCTGGTGGGAGCGTGCCCATTGGTTGGGGACTTATCGGGAGCGCGATCGGCAGTTGGGATTTCGTAGCCGTATTTGTTAGTGATGTCGAGATTATGTTTTTCAAGGTTTTGCAGGATTTCACGGGCTCTGGATATCACTACCTCAGGAAGCCCGGCCATAGATGCAACCTGAATCCCGTAGCTATGGTCGGCACCGCCTTCGATGAGTTTACGCAGAAAAATAACTTTGCCCTTGTGCTCCTGAACCTGAACATTGCAATTGAAAATACGCTCATACAGGGATGCAAGCTCGTTCAACTCGTGGTAGTGGGTTGCGAAGAGTGTCTTGGCGGCCACATCCGGTTGATTATGCAGATATTCAGCCAATGACCAGGCGATACTGAGTCCGTCGAAGGTAGAGGTACCCCGACCGACTTCATCAAGTAGTATCAATGAGCGAGAGGTGGCATTGTTCAGAATATTGGCCGCTTCATTCATTTCAACCAGAAACGTACTTTCTCCGGCCGCCAGATTGTCAGACGCTCCGACACGGGTAAATATCTTGTCTACGAGTCCGATAGTGGCTTTCGAGGCAGGCACGAAGCTCCCCACCTGGGCCAGGAGTACAATGAGACCCGTTTGACGCAAAATCACACTCTTACCGGCCATGTTGGGACCAGTGATGATCATGATCTGCCTGGATTCGTTGTCTAGAAGGACATCGTTTGGGATAAAAGGTTCGCCCATGGGCAGGAGTTTTTCCACCACGGGATGTCGTCCGGCTCGGATATCGAGTGTTGTGCTCTCATTGACTTCAGGTTTGGTATACTGATTTCGAACCGCCACTTCTGCCAGACCCTGAATCACATCCAGAAGCGCAATCGCAGAGGCATTTTGTTGAATCCGATCGGAGTGACAGGACACTTGTTCACACAATGCAGCAAAAAGTTGATATTCCAGTGCAATGATGCGTTCTTCGGCAAATAAAATTTTTTCTTCAATCTCTTTTAGTTCAGGCGTGATGTATCGTTCGGCATTGACCAACGTTTGTTTGCGGATGAAATCCTCGGGAATCCGTTCTTTGTGCGCATTCGTGACTTCGATATAGTATCCAAAAACCTTGTTATAGCCCAGTTTAAGAGAATTAATACCGGTCTTGGACACCAACTCCTTCTGTATACGGGCTATATACTGTTTTCCATTTCGTGAAATATCCCTCAGCTCGTCCAGTTCGGGATGGTAACCATCCCTCAAGACTCCACCATCACGAAGATTCGAAGGCGGATCGTCGTGCAAAGCGTTCCCGATCAACGATCGAACTTCCGGTAAGGGATCCAGTCTCTGCTGGATATCAGTCACCGTGGGAGAGTGAAACGATTGCAAAAAATGTTTTAGCGGTTCGATCACATCGAGTGAATTCAGCAAAGCTTCCAGATCACGTGGACTGCTTCGACCCACCATGATCCGTGATAAAAGTCGCTCCACATCACTCACTCTTCCCAGACCCTCCCGAAGTTCAGACCGACCTGAGTGGTCCCTGACAAATTCATCCACGGCCTCTAATCTGTATTGAATACCGGCCAAGTCCCTCAATGGTTGCATCAGCCACCGGCGGAGTAATCGGGCTCCCATTGCAGTTCGGGTTTCATCCAGTATCGAAATCAGTGTCCCCTCCTGCCTGCCGTCGTGCAGACTGGATGTGAGTTCTAGATTTCGTTTCGTCGATGCATCCAACACCATAAATCCAGCTACATCATGACGATAAATCCGTCGAATATGTGCCATAGTGGATTTTTGGTTTTCGCGCACGTAATGAAGCAAGGCACCGGCAGCGATCAAAGCCAATGACTGCTCTTCAACCCCAAATCCTTTCAGGGAATGCGTCCTGAAATGCTCTTTGAGCAACTCATACCCGTATTCACCTTCATATACCCAGTCTTCTATCCATGTTTTGGTCACATCGTTGGCAATCCGATCCGTAAATGAATTCTTGTGTTTTCTGGATGTAATGATTTCTGAGGGTAAAATGGTACTAAGCAATGAGCCGAGCCCAATGAATGGTATCTCGGCGACACCAAGTTCTCCTGTGGACACATCACAAAATGCCACACCCAGTTCATCGCCCTGGATATGAATACTCAGCAGGTAATTGTTCCGGTTTTGGTCGAGCAATGTATCGCTAAGTGTGACCCCCGGAGTCGTAATCTCTGTGACTTCTCGCTCAACCACTTTGCTTTTTCGCGCTTTGGCCTCGGCGGGATCTTCGGTCTGTTCACACACCGCAACCCGGTGACCCTTTCTGATCAGTTTTGGCAAATAGGTATCGAGTGCATGAAACGGAAATCCAGCCAGAGGAGTCATGTCTCCACCGTTATTTCGCTTGGTCAATGTAATTCCCAGTTCCCTGCTCACCAGTATCGCATCGTCGGAAAATGTTTCATAAAAGTCACCAACCCGGAACAATAAAATTGTACCCGGATGCTTCTGTTTGATCTCATTGTACTGCCGCATCAGCGGTGTTTCACTCTTTAGTGTTGCCATAGACGGAAGTTAATAAAAATTTTACACGAACAAGGAACTCTTTAGTGCAGGCGTATGTTTTCTTGTTTAAACAACTAAATGTTGATTTACGAATAAATCAGTCCACCTACAATCAAATAAACCATGACAACAACATTTGCTTTACTCTTTGCCCTTTTGACTGGATTCGGAACATCCGATACAGCCGTTAAAACGGATAACCATGCTGCCCCTTCATGGACCATTGATACAAACCACAGTGCTGTCAATTTCACTATCCGTCACTTTTTTACGCCAGTCCCGGGCACATTCACCCAATGGGGCGGTGAGCTAAGATTTGATGCCAACAATCTGGGAGGATCAGGCATGGATATCACGATCCAGGTTCCAAGTATCAATACCAAAAATGAGCGACGCGACGGTCACCTGCGTACCGCAGATTTTTTTGATGCTGAGAAATACCCAACGATGCGATTCGTGAGCAATGAAATCCGCAAGACGGGCGACAATACCTTTGTAGCAGTCGGCCAGCTCACAATCAAAGAGACTACCAAAACCGTTGAACTCCCATTTGAATTTCTGGGTGCTATGGCTGATCCACAGAGAGCAGGAATGACCGTAGCAGGATTCCGTGCTGCTACCTCCATTCTGCGCAACGATTATGGGGTCGGTACTGGTGATTACATCCAGACAGCTGTAATCGGAAACGAAGTTTCCATCGAGATTTTCCTTGAAGTACGCGCAAGCCTCTGATTAGCATCGATTCTTGATTTTCACACCATCTCACAGCTCAAGCAGCTTATCTTAAACACCAATTAGGGCAGGGATATCCAAGCGGATACCCCGCCCTTTTTTATATTAGGCTGTATTAATCTGGCTTACTCATGCTCAAAAGACAGAAACGCTTCTCAAAAGACCTCAAAAACACGAATAAACGCAATGCAATCATTATTGGGATTGGGTTGCTGATTGTGATTGGTGTCACTGTCTGGACCGTTTACAGGTTTTTGGAATTAATAAGCTAAGTGGCAAGCAGTGAGCGGCGAGCAGGTAGCAGTAGAAAACAGTTCAGCGGACAGCGCTTTGGCATGTGAGAAGATGCGATCAAGTTCCGATCAAGTCTCACCGTTCACTGGAAGGGCAGTTTTTGGTTTACTGTTTTCTGTTTACTGATTAGTGTTTTAAATTTTGTGATTTAATCCCTAATTTAAATCACCTATGATCAACCCAATTTTGATATCAAAACCAAGATTTTATCCGGAGTTAGCATGTTGAATACCCGTACGTTAGTACTTGTTGGAATTGTTGCCGCAGCAGCTGTCCTTCGCTTCCTGCCTCACCCACCAAATTTCGTTCCTATTGCTGCAATTGCCCTGTTTGGTGGTGCCTATTTCACAGACAAACGACTTGCTTTACTTCTACCTTTAAGCATCATGCTTCTCACAGATATGCTTATCGGCTTCCACTCTACGATGTGGGTCGTGTATCTAAGTTTTGCGGCAATGGTTGGAATTGGCACACTGGTTGGAAAGCGTGTTGGATTTTCAACCGTAACTGCAGGAGCACTTTCCGGATCAGTCCTCTTTTATCTCACTACCAATTTCGCGGTATGGGCTACGGGGTCAGGTATCTTCTATCCGTTGACTCTCCAGGGATTAATGATGTCCTACACCGCTGCCATTCCCTTTTTCCACTACTCAATTGCAGGTGACTTGTTTTATTCAGCGATTCTTTTCGGTGGATTTGAATTCGCTAAAAGCCGGATACCCGTCCTGGCTTAATGCATTCCTTTTAACGATAAAAAAGGGATGAGCACCTGGTGTCCATCCCTTTTTTATTTATGCCATATGTTGAAAGAACGCGAGAGGGTAACCCTATCCGTTTCTAGATTCGCCGATATGCTTCCAGAGAACAGAGGATACATTGCGTAAGAGCACAAACCCTTCATTATCGTCGTCCCAGCTGGTATCCTGCTGATTTTTCGTAATCACGGTGAAGACATAGTCGTTGCCCGGAGCATTGACCAGTAAGACTTCAGACCTGGACCTGTTTACAGCTCCTTGTTTAGAGGCCACATTGATGTGTTTTGGTATGGAAGACAACGCTTCTTTGTCCCACAACGATTTCGACATCAATCGATACATTTCATCACTGGCCTCTTCACTCACTACATTACCGTAATAAATCTTCTCGACCAGCATCGCCATTTCTCTGGGGGTTGTCTGCCCCCATCCATATGTCCTCTGTTCCTGTTGACGACCTTCGGTACGGGAATTGACCCGTGTCTGTTCAAGTCCAAATCTACTCATCTGCTGGTTGATTTCAGTACCGGTACCCCCCAATTCCTGCAACCATAAACTGGCCGTGTTATCACTAAAAGAAATCATCAGAAACAATAGTTTGTGTAATGATATTTTCTCCCCCGCCTTAAACGACGCCACTACATCCTCACCTGCATAGTAAAGTCTATCTTCATACACATGCGTACTGTCGTAATGCAGTTCACCCGCATGCATTTTCTCAAAAATCCGGGTCATAATGGGAACCTTGACCATACTGGCAGTTGGGAACACGGTATCGGCGTTGATCTCAATGGTTTTGCCAGTCCGAAGATGTTTGACATAAATGCCAACATCTCCATTAAACCCATCAACCAATGTCCGGAGTTCTGATTCGACCTGATCAAAATCAGGTTCATGATAGTCCATACGGGTAAACAAGGTTATCGTTAATATGATGATCATTGTCCCGGCTAGCGTAAAAAAATTCGTCTTTTTCATAGTGAGTCAATCCATTTTATATGTGGCATTAGGTAGCTGACAAGATAATTATTTTCAGCAGACTCCACCTAACGTTTAGAAAACGCAGAAAAAAAGCCTATTTTTAGTTGATTTTTAGGCCGTATTAGATCGGGATTTCTATATGTGTTATTCCAATGCATCGCTTTCAAATCAACCTTAAGCCGATCACCTCCAATACCATCTGCTTATGATCAAAGAACTCCTGCAGCCAGAAATTGAAGAACTTATCAACGCACAGAACTGGGAAGATCTGCGCGAGTCGATAGAGGAGTGGCCGATTGCCGAGATAGCGGATGTTCTGGTCGGATTGGCCCCTGCCGATCGGGTGATTTTTTTTAGGGTGTTACCGCGTCATAAGTCTGCAGAGGTGTTTTCATATCTCGAAACAGATTACCAAAACGCGTTACTTGATGAAATGACAACCGAGGAGACGCGACACCTGCTTGCAAACCTGCGTCCCGACGACCGAACCACTCTTTTGGGAGAGTTACCCGGACAGGTGACTCAACGCTTACTCAATTATCTGAGTCCGCAAGATCTTAAAGAAGCCCGTCAACTACTGGGTTATCCGGAGGATTCTATCGGTCGACTGATGACCCCTGATTACGTAGCTGTGCGTCCGAGCTGGACGGTTGAAGAAGCCCTGCAGCACATCCGGCATATGGGCAAAAGTTCGGAGACCATTAACGTGATCTATGTCACGGACACATCCTGGCACCTCATTGATGCCATTGATTTACAACAGTTTATACTTGCACGCCCCGACGATCTGGTCGAAGATATCATGGATTTTAAGGTGATCCGTGTTGAAGCTTCCTCCGATCGGGTAAAGGCGGTTACCATGATGCAGAAGTACGACAAAGTAGTACTTCCTGTAGTTGATTCAGATGGGGTTTTACTCGGTATCGTAACCGTAGACGACGTACTGGATGTGGCCGAGGAAGAAGCCACGGAAGACTTTCATAAAATGGGTGGGGTTTCAGCATTATACAAGCCGTATTTATCGGCCGACATCTGGACGATGTTCAAAAAGCGCGGTGGATGGCTGGCAGTGCTTTTCCTGGGACAGATGCTTACAGCAACGGCGATGGAGTCTTTTTCCAGGCAAATAGAAGCAGTGATCGCACTGGCCATTTTCATCCCTTTGATTATCTCAAGTGGTGGAAACAGCGGTTCACAAGCGACATCGCTCATCATTCGTGCCATGGCAGTTGGGGAAGTTACCTTAAAGGACTGGTGGATTGTGATGCGCAGAGAAGCAGTTACCGGACTCATACTTGGAGTTTTCCTGGCTTTCATTGGGATAATCAGAGTAACCGGGTTTCAACTTGCCGGATGGTCAGATTATGGCACAGACTATCTGTTAATCGCCCTGACCGTATCTGTGGCCCTGGTTGGAGTAGTCGCATGGGGATCACTTGCCGGAAGCATGCTTCCCTTCGTGCTTCGTAGGTTTGGATTGGATCCTGCGACAGCGTCAGCCCCTTTCGTTGCCACTTTAGTCGATGTAACCGGATTGCTGATCTATTTCGGGACTGCAGCACTGATACTTCAGGGTTAGTCCTATTTATCCAAAGGGTTAACTAAATGTCTGAGTTACTGGTTGACTGAATGAGCCCATTGCTAAAGGACTGCTGAACAGAGCTTATAAAATCTACACATTATGGCAAATAGAATTGGATTAGCACTGGGAGCAGGATCAGCACGTGGATTATCACATATCGGAGTTTTACGAGCGTTTGAAGATGCTGGTATCAAACCGGCATTTGTTGCGGGCACAAGCATTGGATCGATGATGGGCGCGGCTTATTGCTCCGGCAATCTGGATAAAATGGAGACATTCATGCGCACCATGACGATGCGTAAAATGTTGACTTACTGCGACTTTATGCTACCTCGTCAGGCACTGATGGAAGGGGAGAAAATCATGAACCTGATCCATGAGCTTATACCTGTCACTGATTTCAAAGATCTTCAGACTCCGTTCAAAGCGGTTGCGTGCGATATCCATACCGGAGAGCAGGTAATTCTAGACACAGGAGACCTTCATACAGCGGTGAGAGCCAGTATATCCTTACCCGGTATTTTCCTGCCTGTTTACAGCCAGGGAAGATGGCTGGTGGACGGGGGATTGGTTAATCCGGTTCCCGTGAGTGTAGTCCGCGAGTTTGATGTTGATATGGTGATTGCCGTTGATCTGAACAGAGAGGTATTAGACGCAAATGGATTCAAAAAGGACAGAAAATCAAAGAAAAAACTACTTACGGAACGATCCAAACTGCTCAGGGAAAAGGCAATAGCCAGAAAGAGTGGAATCTCGGAGTTTTTCATGCCAGGTACATCCTCCGGAGTAGATGATGTTGTAAAAAAAGAAGAAAGCTGGATTACTGAAGCCCTTGGATCCAGATATCGTGAAATGGAACGCTCTTTCAAAGATACGGTCAACAAATGGATGGATGACGATCAAAAAGCGAAGCCTGAAGGTCCGTCTATCTTTGATGCACTAGCGTTTTCTATTGATATTATGTCGGTTCAAATCACCAGAAGGAATTTCGAACGATCTCCGGCCGATCATGTGATTGTACCAGAGGTAGGTCATCTGGGACTGTTCGACTACGGTGAGGCTGAACCCACCATTGACGACGGGTATGAAAAAGCACAAAAACTTATCTGTGAATTAGACCTCAAGGGATACGTTTCGTAGTTGGTAAGTGCCAAAAAAAAGGGGCCGAACTGTCAGGTTCGACCCCACCCTTAACCAAACAACAAACGATAAATCGGTATAGAAACAATAGTTGAAAAATCTCTATACCCGATATTCTGCTAACGGAAACCGTTTCCAAAAAGTTGCCTTTGTTTGGTACCTTTTTTGAAAAAAATCTAATTTTTACATTTGGTAACCAACCCGATGAACAGGTTCAATGATTCGTGACCAGCCAGACGGTGTAAGCAACGTATGTGAGTACCAGGAATCCGCCCTCCCATCTGTTCAACTCAAATCCAAAACGCATCAAAGGAAGGATAACAATGGTCAATGAAAGCATGAATCCAAGATCAATCAATCCGAAATTACTACTGTCCAGCGGATGGATGATACCGGTTAATCCCAGGATACAGAGCATGTTGAAAATATTTGAACCGATCACATTACCCACTGCTATGTCCGATTCCCCTTTGAATGCTGCTACCGCAGATGTGGCCAGTTCCGGAAGGCTTGTTCCAACGGCTACAACGGTTATGCCAATTACTGCCTGACTAATGCCTGCCAGGGTAGCGATTTCAACGGCTCCGCGGACCAGCAGTTCTCCTCCACCAACGAGCAAACCAAGGCCGAGTACAATGAAAACCCAGGATTTCCATATTGGTACATCCACATCGATTTCAGGTTCCTCAATCAATTGTTCTTTTACATCTGCCGGGACACTTTTCGCACTTCTAATACTGTAAACAATAAACGCGATCAGTCCGATGAACAGTAAAGCACCTTCAAGTCGTGTAATCTCATCACCAATAATAAATATTGAGGTAAAAAAAGTGACGATAATCATGATAGGGATTTCCACTTTCAGTACTCTAAGATGTATGCTCATTGGTCTAATCATGGCTGTAAGACCCAATATCAAGGCAATATTTGCGATGTTCGAACCCACCACATTACCAATGGCTATATCAGAGTTTCCAGCCAGTGTAGCCCCAACACTCACGACCAATTCAGGCGCGCTGGTTCCAAATGCTACAACGGTAAGGCCTATAACCAAAGGCGACAGTCCCAGCTTGAAGGCGACCGAAGACGCTCCATGTACCAGCCGTTCAGCCCCGTATGTAAGCAGCCCGAGTCCAATAATCAGTTGAAAGAGTGCAATCAGCATAGTTAATTGAAATAGATTAATGGGTAATCGGTGATGGGGGCGCTCAAATATACGTAATTACCCGAGTTGCTGCATTTGATAAATATTTTTACTTGGATTTTAATGTACTTAGCTGTTAGTTAGCACATTGTCAAATCCTTAACCAAATCACGATCTATGAAACGATTTCGACTTATACTGTTTGTATCGTTGATGGGTGTATGCGTAAACGGATGGTCTCAGGACCGCCCGGTGGCGTTTACCGGTGCAACCATACATCCAGTCAGTTCGCAACCAATTGAAAACGGGGTCCTGGTGGTACATCGCGGTAAAATAACAGCCGTTGGTGGACCAGAGACCCGAATTCCAGGTAACGCAGAACGTGTAGATGCCTCTGGGAAGGTTATCATTCCCGGGCTGGTAGACACCCACTCTCATATTGGAGGTGGCTCTGGCGGCGATGGATCTTCTGCAACGCACCCAGATGTTCGCATTATAGATGCCATCGATGCACGTAGTGATCAGTTCAGAAAAGCGCGTACAGGTGGAATCACCACCGTGAACGTGATGCCTGGATCTGGACATCTGCTCAGTGGTCAAACTGCTTATCTCAAACTTCGCGAATCAGAAACCATTTATGATTTACTCATCGATAAAGACATCCAGAATGGAATGATCGGTGGGATTAAAATGGCAAATGGGACCAATTCGATCCGTTCATCTGGTCCATTTCCAGGTACCAGAGCACGATCTGCTGCGATGCAACGCGAACTTTTCGTGAAAGCCCAGGAATATCAGAAAAAAATCCAGTCCGCTAACGGTGACGCCAGCAAAATGCCTGCACGTGACCTGAAAATGGAGGCTATGGTGGAGATTCTTGAAGGCAAAAGAATCGTGCATTTTCATACCCACAGGCATGATGATATCCTTACTGTGCTCCGGCTCAAAGAAGAGTTCGGATTCCGGGTGGTACTTCATCACGTGAGTGAAGCGGCACTGGTTGCCGACGAACTCGCAGCAGCTGGTGTTCCCAGCTCGATTATTGTACTGGATACCCCTGGTGGTAAGCTCGAAGCGATGAATCTTGTCTACGAGAACGGGGTAGCTCTGGAAAAAGCAGGCGCTGAAGTAGCGTTTCATACCGATGATGGAATCACGGATTCACGTTTGTTTATTCGGGGCGCTGCTTATGCCGTTAGAGCGGGAATGTCGCGGGAGAAAGCCCTGGAAGCACTGACCTTAGCTGGTGCGAAAATGTTAGACCTGGCAGACCGTGTTGGATCGCTGGATGTGGGTAAAGATGCTGATTTTGTAGTATTGGATGGTGACCCGTTCAGTGTGTATACCTTTGTTCAGCAAACCTGGGTAGAGGGACAAAAAGTGTATGACCGGTCGATACCGGATCAAAAACAATATTCTACCGGTGGATATGAAGTCTTCCGCGGCGAAGTCCACTCTCATCATGGTGAGGAGGGGCACGAATGAACTCAACGTTTAAAATCATGAAATCAATTCTTACAGCTGCACTCATCGTCGTGTTTGCACTTCCCGGATATGCTCAGACCTATGCCATCAAAGGACAAAAAGTGCACACGGTATCCGGTCGTGTGATCGAACATGGCGTCGTACTCGTTCGAGACGGTAAAATCGCAGAAGTGGGTCCGGAAAGTCGTGTCCAGATCCCACAAGGAGTCGAAGTAACCGAAGCTATGGTTGTAACTCCTGGATTCATCGATGCCAGGTCTGTTGTAGGACTTGCAGGTGCGCTGAACATCCAGGGAAGCGACCAGGACCAACTGGAGCGATCTTCCCCGTTTCAGCCAGAGCTTAGAGCAATTGATGCCTACAATGCCAGGGAATTCCTGGTAGAGTGGGTTCGTGAGCTCGGCATCACCACCCTTCATACCGGCCATGGACCTGGAGCGATTGCCAGTGGTCAGACCATGATTGTAAAGACCTCTGGCGACACGCTGGAAGAAGCCGTAGTTGATAGTGTCACCATGGTTGCCTTCACATTGGGACAAAGTGTAACCAGTAACTATTCCAGTGTCGGAAGCCGTTCCAGGATCGTGGCCATGCTGCGAGCTGAGTTTTTAAAGGCACAAGAGTACAACAACAAAGTCAAAGCTGCCGGTGATGATGCCTCTAAACTTCCATCACGTGATTTACGCATGGAAATCATGACAAAAGTGCTCAACAAGGAAGTGAAAGCGTTGTTTACTGCTCAACGAGTCACTGAAATCATGGCAGCAATCCGATTACAGAAAGAATTCGGTTTTGACATGGTACTCGACGGTGCAGCTGAGGCTTATCTGGTACTTGATGAAATCAAAGCGGCAGGAGTTCCTGTATTCATCCATCCAACCATGGTAAGAACAGGAGGTGACACTCAAAACGCCAGTTGGGAGACTGCAGCAAAACTGGCTGATGCAGGAATCCCGTTTGCCTTTCAGGCTGGATTTGAAGGATATGTTCCCAAAACCAGGATTGTACACTACGAAGCTGCCATTGCCGTAGCGAACGGACTCCCCTACGACAAAGCGATCTATGCCCTCACGCTGGGAGCTGCTGAACTACTCGGAATATCGTCGCGTGTGGGTTCACTTGAGCGTGGAAAAGATGCAGATATTGCACTTTTTAATGGCGATCCGTTTGAATATACTACCCACACAACAGGCGTAATGATTAACGGCCAATGGGTTAGCACGATAGCAAGATAAGCGATATGATGTCCCCTCATGTGAAACGAATGCGCAACTTTCACGTGTTGTATAACTTGTAATCGTAGTCATACGGTTACATCATGCTACCTGAGAAGTACCACCCAGTGAAGAAGAAATTCAACACGGGGTGGTTTTTTTATGGAAGGTGGTTAACTTACGTCATGCAGTTGTCCGATTCCAAATTTACACCTCCCTCCTGTGAGAATTGCACGTGCCGTCTAGACGGGATATTCAAGCAGCTGCGTGCAGAAGAGGTGCACCTGCTCCAGCTCCACAAGCGATGTCGGCACTATACCAAAGGTGAAGCTATTTTCACGGAAGGCACCAGGGCTAACGGACTCTTCTGCATCAGTTCAGGCAAAGTCAAAATATTTAAAACCGGGGATGAAGGTCGGGATTACATCGTGCGCCTGGCAGGCGAAGGCGACATCATCGGTTACAGGGCGCTCATCAGTGACGAGCCATACTATGCATCAGCTGTAGCATTTGAACCAACTTCGGTATGCCTTGTTCCAACTACCGACTTCAATAACTTTATCTCGGGCAACCCTGGATTTCTTAAAAACCTCATCAGGCAATTGTCGCACGACTTACGCGTTGCCGAAGAACGGATGCTCCATCTTGCGCAAAAGTCGGTTCGCGAGCGCCTCGCCGACACCCTGTTGCTGCTGGTCAACCTATACGGAACTCGAGGGAACGATCACCAAATCAGCGTGGAACTCACCCGTGAAGACATCGCTTCTCTGGTCGGAACTGCCACCGAAACAACCATTCGTCTGCTCTCTGACCTGAAATCTGAGGGAATCATTGCAACCCAAGGCAAAAAAATCATGATCCTGAACGAAAAAGCACTAAAAACCATAGCAGGATAGATTTGAGCATCTTTCCGGAAATAGTTAAAACTATTCAGACACTCACGTCGTCATTGTTTACGATCTAACACAATCATGAGATTGCATGACTGGATTGATTCATATTTCTTAGTTACCATATCCTTAGTACTATTTTAATAGTAATACAACATCGATTATCAAGCCTTCTATCGTAATGTTTTCAATAAACCACCGCTCACCGCTTGCCGCTTGCCGCTTGCCTATTTTACACAATTCTCACAACGAAATACCTTGCAAAAGTAAGGCAAAACTGTTTACTTGGGCAATTTAGCTATGATGGCTTACCAGGGAACAAGAACATTTGAATACATAGACTCATGTTGCTAAATCGACCCGTTACTGCCTTTATGTTGGTATTGGCAACATTTATATTTGGATATATCGCCTTACGCGACCTATCGGTCGACTTGTTGCCAAATATTGAAACTCCCTCTCTGATGGTTCAGACCCAGTGGAGTGGTGCCTCCGCTCGTGAAGTGGAAACCCGAATCAATGAACCGATGGAGGCGGTGCTGAGCACAATCCCAGGGTTACAAAATATCCATAGCTTTGCCCGTCAAGGTCAAAGTATCATAGCCCTTGAATTCGGATGGGGACGTGACATGAACCTTGCTTTCCTGAATACTCGTGAAAAACTGGATCAGGTCAGATTTATGCTACCTGAGCAGGCAGATCGTCCACAATTGATTTACTCTACCCCAGCCGACGAACCGGTAGCAATTCTATCCATTCAGGCTATAGACCAACAAAATCCAGATTTCAACACGCGTCTTGACCTGAAACGGTGGGCCGAACAGGTACTCACCCGCAGACTTGAACAACTTGATGGAATCGCGCAGGCGGTGTTGGTTGGAGCTCTGGTGCCAGAAGTTCACATTCGTTTCAATCAGGAGGAAATCGATCGGTATGGACTCAACATCAATCAGGTGCGGGGACTCATCCAGCAAGCGAACCTGTTCTCTGCCTCCGGTGAATTACGGGATGGTTGGTATCGCTACTCACTCACCATTCAGAGCAGGATCCAGTCTCTGGATGACATCAGGAAAATCCCACTTTTAAAATTGGAAGGTGGCAACCGGATCATTCTGCTCGATGATGTGGCTGAGGTCTATTTTGATGAACAGGAGCCCACATCTTTCGCTCAGTTTGACGGAAATCAAACCATGACCGTACTCGTCAAAAAGGATTATGGAGCAAATACGGTTTCGGTCTTTGAAACGGTAAAACCTGTGCTGGAAGAGATGCGTGAGCAATTTCCTGGAATTGATATCCAGATACTACAGGAGAGTGCCAGCTATATCAGTAATTCAATATCAAACCTGCTACAAACACTCGCATATGGTGGAATACTGGCTTTTTTGATCTTGTTTTTGTTCCTGAACGATCCCCGAATGCCGTTTACCATCGGGATTGCAATTCCAGTAAGTATCTTTCTGACGTTTTTTGCGATGTATCTGGGTGGTATCCAGTTGAATATCATTTCCCTGAGTGGGCTTACCTTGGGAATCGGACTCTTGGTAGATAATGCTATCGTAGTGCTTGAAAATATCAATCGGTATCGGGACCAGGGATTGGAACTATTCGAATCGGCCAGGCAAGGAACCAGGGAAATCGCAATGGCCATCACGGCATCAACGTTTACTACGATTTCGGTCTTTTTGCCATTGCTGTTTTTAGGTGGATTCGAAGGAGCGTTTTTCAGGGACCAGGCATTTACATTATCAATCAGTTTACTCGCATCCTTACTAGTTGCAATCGGTATACTTCCAGTTCTGGTAGTTACAATCCAACGTAGAACCCGATCAAAGTCGAGCATTTCAACAGAACTTTCAGCATCAGCTACCCAAAAGCGGTTTACACGAATGTTTGATGGGGTCTTGAATACGTACGAAGCGATGCTGGATTGGTCACTGAATAAACCCTTTATCGTCTTTGGAATCGTTTTTGTGCTTGGATTCCTTGCCGTTGTGTCGTTTTACGCACTTCCGAAGGGTGTTCTGCCTGAAACAGAGCCTCAATCCATTGAGTATCGCGTGAGTTTACCGGGAAACACCTCCCTGACTACGACGCGAAATGCAGCTGCCGAGCTGGTCCAATCCGTAGCAAGTCAGACATCAAGTAATGGAATTCTTAGCATGGGTGGATACACTGACCAAACAAACCTGGCAAGAATTTCTAAAGAAGGACTCAATAAATTCACCATTCGTGTTCCGGTTAGTGGTTCCGTTCATGCCCAAAGAGTTGATGAGGTGGTGAAAAACTACATAGAATCACGATCCGGCTGGAATCTGGAATCACTAGGTGGTGGAAACATTTTTTCGACATTCTTTGGAGAGGCTTCAACTCCAGTCGTGATGCGAATTGTGGGAACGGATAGAGCGTATTCAGAAAAAGCTGCGATTGCTTTGGATGTATTCTTGGAGGAGAATGGACACGATGCCTCGATGTCCAAACAGTATCCAGAAGTTGTAAATACCTATCAGATTCGGTTTAAGAACAGTCAGTTACTTCGATATGGATTAAGCGAACAAAGTGTAACAGAATATCTGGAATCTCGAGCACGTGGCAGTATGGTCACAGAGTGGAACCGCGAGGATGAAAGCATCGCTATTCGATTGTTTAGTGATGGAACCTCACAATTTGATCCAACTCAGGTTCTTCTTTCGTCAGGAGGAAGAAACATACCCATATCGGAAGTTGCTGAAATCAACATCGTCCAGGAGCCCGAACAGCTCGAACGAATCAATCAGACACCAGTTCTCAGTTACATGACAGCGTTTACGCTTACTGATTGGTGGTGGGATAAGGACAAAATCCAGGCTCTGACCTCTGATTTCACCCGTCAAACAGGTGTTCAGGTCAGAACCGGTGGATCTGCATTACAAGTCGACAGTTTGCTGAGCGATATGTTCATCCTTTTGGTTATCAGTCTCATCCTTATTTACATCATTCTTTCGGTCCAGTACGAAAGTTTGCGGTATCCAGCCTTGATCCTGTTCGCTGTCCCTTTTGCCTGGATTGGATCGTTATTGATGCTTTGGATGGTAGGCAACAGCCTGAACACCCTCTCCTTCATGGGGATTCTGATTTTGACCGGTATTGCCGTAAACGATGCGATTTTAAAAGTTGATTTCATGCGCAGATATTACGAGGAAACAGGTAACCTTGATCTGGCAATCAAATTGGCTGGTAAACACCGGTTTCGTCCGGTTGTCATGACCACGCTCACCACCATTCTGGGTCTGATTCCCATGCTGATTCCCTTTGGAGAGGGATATGAATTCAGATTTGCACTTGCAGCAGCTTTGATCGGTGGTATGTTGACTTCCACGATGCTCACCTTATTTGTAATTCCCCAACTTTTCAGACTTACACACAGAAATACGAGAAATTCAACTTCAGCCATTAAGGGTTAATGATCATGCACGTCTCACACTTCAACTCAACAACACATAGCATGAACGTATCAAAATTCAGGTTATTTAACAGTAAAAATCTACTTTTAGCTGTCTTTTCAGTCGGGATTCTCATCAATGCATGTTCGGAACCAGAGGAACAAACCGACAAACCGGATACCTCATCCATTGAAATTCGCCCTGATGTGATATTTTCATCTACCAGTAGTGAACCATTACGGGTCTATCTCGAAAGCCAGGGTACCGTTGAACCTGCCAGAGACCTTACTATTCAACCTCGAATCAGTGGTTTCGTTGACTGGCACAGAATAACTGATGGCAGAAGGGTTGAAAAGGGTGACACAATGCTACTATTTATTTCCGATGAGTGGAGACTGCGGGTTGCCGAAGCAAAAAACACACTGGATGAAGCGGCACAAAAGCTTGAAATAGAACAACAATTACGTTCGCGGGATCCAAATCGATCGCCTTTGACCGATGCTGAAATTAGAAACCTTGAACAACAATTTGGCCTTGCACAAGCACGTCTGGCACTTGAACGAGCTGAATTGGAATACAGTTATACAGCCCTTATTGCACCATACCATGGCGTCATTCACACTACCCTGAACTTGTCCAGTGGGGCATACATTAATGCGGGAACCCAGTTAGGACAACTTTTAGATCACGATCGAGTTCGAGTCAGATTGGATGTACTAGAGTCTGAACTGGCCAAACTTCGAACGGGAATGGATGTACAAATATCTACTCCAACCGGCTACTCTACTACCGGACGCGTTTCTACGATCTCGCCCCTGATCAATCGAGAGCGCAAAACAGGGCAGATTATTGTCGAGGTATCAAACGAGTCGCAACGATTAAAAACGGGTATGACCGTGAACGGTAAAATCATAACCCAGGTACATCATGGAAGAGTACGTGCACCGCGTGCCGCTTTGTTGGAGCGTGACGGAAGAACATTGGTGTTCAAGCTGAATGAAAACGCTGATATGGTAGAGTGGGTGTATGTAGATCCCGTAATCGTTACCCCGGAATACATCATGCTGAACGAAGAAGTGCTCACTCCAGGTGACATGCTTGCCGTAGACCGTCATTTTGCCCTCTCCCACCAGCAAAAGGTGAACATACTCATTCGCGATTGATCTCATGAACCTATTCCGTCGCAGATATCTGATTTCCTTGTTTTACCTGTTGGTGTTCACCATTGGTGTGACCGCATGGATGAGGATTCCGATGGAACTGGCACCAAATATCCAACTACCTTCGATCACTGTTTCACATACCTGGGGTAGTACGTCACCTGAGGTTATGGAACAAGAAGTAACCAGAAAGGTTGAGCAAGTCGCCTCAAGGCTTAGGGATGTCGAGAAAATCAGCTCTGTAACATCAGAAGGACAATCTCTGGTTACGATAACCTTCCGAAAAGATGCTCCTGTAGAATTCAGAACCGTTGAAATCCAGGAATACCTGTTTGCGATCAAAGACGCATTACCTCAAAGTCTGGTTCAATCTCCCATATCCCGAACAGTACCTCAGGAGCTATCAGACATGACTACGTTCATGACCTGGTCGGTTCATGCAGACCTCCCCCCTCGTGCTTTACTCGAATTGACTGACCGATCCATACGTCTGCCACTGATGGGGTTGGAGGGGTTATCCGAAATCAGCCTGCAAGGTGTGCGTGAACCTACGTTGAGCATTGTTTTTGATATGTTCCTGGTAGAACAGCTAAATGTGTCGCCGCAACAGTTGCTCGGTCAAGTAAGGCAAAACTTACAATGGCGATCAGCGGGATTCAGTGATACCGGTGCTGGCAGATTCACCATTATGGTGCCTCCACAGTATGTCCACACACAAGACATTGAGCAAATGCCCATTAAGCTGGCCAACTCCGATCGCCTGATCAGATTGGGTGATATAGCCAGGGTTGAGCTTCAGGACTATCCCGACCGACAGATCAAGCGCATTAACGGAAACACGGCTCTCACTGTCATTTTCGAAAAAGAAAGTGGAGCAGATGCACTGATTCTGGCAAATGAAATCCGGGACAGGATGACTCAAATACAATCCGATCTTCCCAATGGAGTTGAACTCCGATTAGAACAGGACAATACCGAAAGACTCAGAAAACAGCTGGATGAGCTCCAGTTACAATCCATATACTCCATTTTGAGTGTTTTTATCGTTCTTTTGGCCTTTATACGACGATTTAGAGCGCCCTTCATCATTCTTGGAAGTATCGTGTTCTCGATATTGATCAGTATCACCACCTTATTTCTCATGGACATCACGATCAACGTGCTGACACTGGCTGGGATCACGGTTGCCATTGGGATGATCATCGACAATGCCATCGTAGTGTTCGAGTATGTGAACCCTGGTCTACCGGCAGGGCGAAACGAGCGCATCGAGCATATGAGACTGTGCCTTGGCAAAGCAGTTGTCCCCGTTTTGGGAAGTACTCTTACAACAGTCGGGATATTTATTCCTTTGCTTTTTGCCATGGAAGAAGTTCGCATGTTTTTGGTACCGTTAGCCCAGTCCCTGTCTTTTACTCTACTCGCATCGGTAATCGTCTCCTTGACTTGGATCCCTTACTCGATCATCTGGTTGGTTCCACCTTCTATTCGGGAGAAACAAAATCAAGCGAGTAGACTTCCAACATGGTTCAAAAATCTTAGCCGCAAGTTGAGCCTGGTAAGGATATTTCATTATCGAAGGAAACTACGATGGGTGTTCACTATCGCTTTGTTTGTGGCTATTGGAATTCCGTCGTTTACGATAACAGAACCAACATGGGATGGTGATTCGTGGGTTAGAACTCTGACTAAGCCATATTTTGAGAATAAACGGGAAGTTGACAAATGGATAGGAGGACTCACGTATCAGTTTTTCAACAAGACCTACTTTGGAGAACCATGGGGCGGATCTCAGGGTGAGCGAATTTTCGTGTCTATCAACACCCCACAAGGCACCCCCCTGGAAGAAATCGACAAGATTGCAAGAAACTTTGAACTCATCTCTGAGCCCTATCGTGAGGCTTTCGAGTATTTCGAAACAACAGTTTCGGAGCAGTTTGGCGCCCGAATCATCTTCCATATCAAAGATGATCAGCTCACTCAATCTGAACCATATATGTTGTATGCCGAAATGGCCTATTTGGCCGCCAGGACAGGAAATTCTCGTATTTCAGTGTCTGGATTGGGAGAAAGTTACTTTTCTGGAGGTGGTAGTATTTCACAGGGATCAATTAGGTTAACAGGATACTCCTATACCGGACTGGAAGAAACTGCCCGCATGCTCCAAGCCAGACTAGAGCGTAACCGAAGGGTCGAGAATGTGGACATCAATCAGACCGGATTTTTCAGTCGTGGCGATCTGCAACAGTACTTTCTTCAATTCGATGAATCTCAGATTGTGTCCAAAGGTATGAATAGACGTAATGTGCTGGATGTACTTCAAGTTGATATTAATCCAGAAAACATTCAGGGGCGAGTTGAATTTCAAGGACAACGTATGTACCTGATGGGTATTGGAGAACGAAAGAATCAATACTGGATGGATTTCAGAGATAGACCAAGAAATTTCGGAAATATCTTCTTCACCATAGCTGAAATCGCTGAGCTGGATAAGCGAGATATACTCAGTGAAATCCGTCGTGAGGATCAGTCATACAGCCGCACCATAGCCTACGATTTTATGGGTCCACCACAAATGGCCAACACCTTCAGAGAAAACATACTGGAGCAATTCCCATTTCCAATTGGAATTGCTTTTGAAGACAACAGTTTCTGGTCGTTTGGACAGACAGAACAGCGTAAAAATATGCTTTTTGTCCTGTTAATGGCACTTTTGAGCGTCTGGATGATCGTATCCGCGCTCCTGGAACGATGGAACGATCCGTTTGTGGTCATTATGGCGGTTCCTTTAGCACTACTTGGCGTAATGAGTGGCGTGCTGTTCCACGAACTCAATTTTGGTCAGGGAGCAATCGCAGGTACATTACTCAGCGTAGGTGTGGTTGTGAATAATGCCATATTACTGATTCACGACAAAGACGCGTTTCGTAAACTCGGCATTTGGGGTATACGAAGCTGGGTTCATGTGTATAGAAATCGGTTCAGAGCCATATTGATCACCTCACTTACGACCATCGCTGGTTTGATTCCGCTCATCATCGTGGGAACAGATCCATTCTGGAATGACCTGGCTGTTGTCGTTTGCTGGGGCCTTGGTACGAGCACCGTTCTGATTGTAACATTTGCAGGGATGTGGGGCAAATAAACAGGTAAGATAGTGCCGCATAACCGTTGGAGTGAAACATGGATCCGGTACCTTTTATCTCTCGACTACCGATGTGTAACCGGTAAGCCAGTTGGTGATCATCCCACACGGCAGTCACAGTGATTCTGCCGGGAATCTCTGATGCACCTTCTTTGGGAAATATTGAAAATAGCCTGAAATCAACTTGAAATAGCACGTTCAGCCCATGTTTTCCACAAAAAGGCATCCGGTTTTATCGGATGCCTTTTTTTATGTAATTTGCTTGTACCACTTTGATCATTTTTCTCATCAGTTAACCTGCTTTTTCACGTTGTACCCTATGAAACCCACCGGATTAAAAGAACTCTCTCACTTTCTGTTTGCATTGCTGATCACCAGCACCCTCCTTTATGCATTCAATACGCGAATCGCATCGGTACCACCGCTCGGAAAGTTTCTGGATCCGGCCAAGGGTATTTGGCAGACCGCCCTCATCGAAGACATTCCATCTGAAGAAATCCTTCAACTGCCCGGACTCACGGGCACCGTAACCATCCACTTCAACGACCGTGGAGTTCCCCACATTTTTGCCGAAAATGACCATGATTTGTATATGGCACAAGGTTATGTGGTGGCGAAACATCGATTCTGGCAAATGGAATTCTCCACTCACGCCGCTGCCGGTCGCGTAGCCGAGATTATTGGTCCGCAAGCTCTGAATTACGACAAGCATCAGCGAAAGATCGGAATGCTGTTCGGCGCACAAAATAACCTCGACGCAATTATGGAGGATCCATCCTCCAGAGCCATTATCGAAGCCTATTCCCGGGGTGTTAACACGTGGATCAACCAACTGGATGATTCCAGTTTACCCTTTGAGTACAAACTTCTGGATTATCGTCCAGAACCCTGGACACCTCTAAAGACAGCGATTTTTTTCATGAATATGAACCAAACGCTCAGTTTCAGAACCGACACCTACGCCCTGACCCGCTTGCGTGAAGCCTTCGGTAAAGACCTGATCGAAATCCTGTACCCGAACGCCCCCGAAATCAGTGAACCAATCGTAAGCAATGATCGAGTATGGGACTTCAAGGCCGATGTACCTGTAGCTCCTGAAGAGGATTTTATCCCCAGGGTCACACGCAATGAATTCGGGATTCCAGAGCCGGATCCCGGGATTGGTAGCAACAACTGGGCTGTAAGTGGGGCAAAAACGGCTTCAGGGTATCCGATGCTGGCTTCCGATCCTCACTTGAGTCTATCTTTGCCTTCCATCTGGTATGAAATCCAGCTTAATGCACCGGGGATCAACTCTTATGGAGTAACACTGCCAGGGGTTCCAGGAATCATCATCGGGTTCAATGATCACATCAGCTGGGGAGTGACGAATACAGGTGGTTTTGCACTGGATCTGTTCGAAGTGCAATTAAATGACGATAGAACCCAGTATTTTCACGACGATCAATGGAAACCGGTTCGCCAGGAAATCCAGACCTACCGCATCAGAGGTGCCGAGCCCGTTGTTGACACATTATATTTCACGCATCACGGACCGGTTACTTATCTACCCGAAGAGTTCCCCGACCAGCAAGATTCATCCCGTATCCAGACCTACTCAGGAGCAACCCCGGTCGGACAAGCCCTGCAGTGGATCGCACATCAGCCTTCAAATCCTCTCAAAACGTTCTATTTATTGAATCGGGCATCTAATTTTGAAACCTTCGAGGAAGCCATCTCCTATTTTGCCTCGCCTGCCCAAAATTTCGCATTCGCAGCTCATGATGGAGATATTGCCATGAAAATCAGTGGCAGGCATCCGGTACGCTGGGTGGGTCAGGGCAAATATATCAGCGACGGTAGCGATCCCCGCTACGACTGGAATGAGTACATACCTCACGACCAGGTTCCCTGGGAAAGGAATCCATCCCGTGGATTTATCAGCTCGGCCAATCAGGAACCCGCAGGTCCCGCATATCCTCATTTCATAGGTCGTGGATTCGCTGCCCCGCCAAGAGCCATCCTCATCAACCGGGCACTGGAGGCGTTTGAGAATGCTACCTATCAGGACATGATAGACCTCCAGCTGAACTCAGACAATTACTGGGCTCTGACATGGCTGGATCGTATGGCAGAGTTAGTCGTTGAGGACTCCCTGACCGCAGATCAACGGGCCATGCTCGATCGTCTCCGGGACTGGAATCGGATCAACACATCTGACCGTGTTGAACCCACTGTGTTCGTTCGCTGGCTCGACACGGTACAACTCAATGCTTTTTCAGGTAGACTCCGATCAAATGGAGCCCCATACTCGAATCCAAATCTGTTGACCGTACTTACCCAGCTTTTTGAAGCTAATCCAACCGGTACATTTCAACAACTGCATGGAACAGAGCCTGATTTGTCTGAAATTTTTACCCAGGCATACATGCAGGCATACACAGAGTTGCTCGAAAACAGGGGTACTGATATAGAAACCGACTGGATATGGTGGAAAAACAATGGCAGCACCATCAATCACTTACTCAATGTACCGGCTTTGAATATGGATAGACTGCAAGTTGGTGGAAGTAACTATTCCCCCAATGCCATACGGAACAACCATGGCCCGTCGTGGAGAATGGTGGTGGAAATGACCAGACCCGTTAAAGCGTGGGGAATTTATCCAGGTGGACAATCCGGTAATCCGGCCAGTCCGAATTACAATGCGTTCGTCAACAATTGGGCCGAAGGGAAGCCGTTCGAACTCACCTTATTCCAGGATTCGGATTCAGCCAGAAAATCGATCGGACGATCAGTCACCCTAACATCCAACTAATTCATAACCATCATGATCGTACTCATCACTCTCCTGATTGCGGCAGTTCTTCAGTTGTTTTTACCCTGGTGGTCTATTGCCATTGCCTCGGCGCTCCCGGCCCTGATGATACACCAATCGGGTTGGAAATCATTTCAGAATGGATTCCTTGGTATAGCTATACTTTGGATACTTTGGGCTGGCGCGATTTATGTTCAAGGTGGTGACATCCTGGCAAACCGAATCGCTACCCTGTTCAGTCTTCCGGCAGGGTGGTTAACGATACTCGTCACAGGGTTCGTAGGAGGTCTGGCCGGAGCCCTCTCCGCCTGGACAGCTAACCGATTCAGGGCCTGGTTTCATCCGTCAGCTTGAACATAACGATACTTCGTCTGACTTAGGGACTTTCTTTGAACTCAGCTTCTAAACAAAACCAGATCTAAGCGCCGCTGCGAATGCCTTAATCTGAGCATATTCGGCCAAAAATGAGTATCTTTTCATGCTTGTAGCAATGCAGGTTTTGATAGCCCAGACAAGCGTGTAAATCCCCATTTTAGTAATATATTTGTTATGCATCATGTAGTTTTGATTCCCGGAGATGGAATCGGTCCTGAAATTACGGAAGCCGTTCAACGAATTTTAAAAGCAGCTGAAGCCCCGATTACGTGGATTCCGGCACTTGCCGGGATGTCCGCTTTTGAAAAAACCGGTAATCCACTACCTGAAGAAACCGTTGAGCTGATTGCCGAGCACAAAATTGCACTCAAAGGACCCCTTGAAACTCCAGTTGGAGCCGGATTTCGCTCCATCAATGTAGCCCTTAGACAACGATTCGATCTTTTCAGTAATATTCGGCCAGCAAAAAGTTTACCGGGTATCCATTCCCCGTTTACTCACGTGGATCTGGTTTTATTCAGGGAGAATACCCAAGGAATGTACATCGGGCAGGAACGCTGGGTAGATGATCATAAAAAACACGCCGAATCCATTGCGGTGATTACACGTGAAGCCAGCGAGCGCATCATCCGGGCTGCGTTTGACTACGCCCGGCAGCACCACAGAAAACGCCTCCATCTGGTCCATAAAGCAAACATCCTGAAACTCACCTCCGGTTTATTTCTGCAAATTGGACGTGAAATCGCTCCTGAGTATCCCGATATCGATTTCAGAGAAATTATCGTCGACAATATGGCCATGCAAATGGTGATGCGACCGGAACAATTCGATGTCGTGGTAACAACAAACTTATTCGGAGATATTCTCAGTGACCTCGCATCGGGCCTGGTCGGAGGCCTTGGGCTCACGGGATCGGCGAACATAGGAAAGGAACATGCCATGTTCGAGGCCGTTCATGGAAGTGCTCCTGACATCGCCGGACAAAAGAGAGCAAATCCAACCGCATTACTTTTTTCCGCGCTGATGATGCTGGAGCACCTTGGTCACGACGACATTGCAGAACGCATCCGCAATGCAGTGATATCTGTTCTTAAAGATCAGAAATCATGCACGGCCGACATTGGAGGTGAAGGTGACACGTTCACCTATGCTGACGCCATTTGTCTGGCACTTTGATCTGATCGTTCATTCTTGATTACATATAAAAAGGCTTGTGTGGACATCCACCAAGCCTTTTATTTATGATTAATAGCACGAATTTGTACTAAACAGGTCAGATTCTTTCGATAACTGAACCGCAATTCAGCATTCTTGATCCGTGATAGGGATTCATGATCTGCTCTTCTTTGCTAAGCCAATCGGCAGAGCCACCACGTACCATAGGACAACGTTGCACGTAGACAACATTACTGAACGGTCCGAACGATTTCACCATATCAATAAGGGCATTAGACAATGGCTCGAAATGTTCACGTTGTACCTCTACATCCGTTTCAGCAGCTAAGCGTTCTAGGGCAGCAGCAGCATCCTCACCGGCAACCTCCCAGAGCATTGTTGCTTCAGCAGACAGTCCGTTGGTGTCGATTTGTTGCATGCTGACCAATAGCGCCTGAGCTTTTTCACCAGCCAGTACAGCATTCGTTTGAACCAAAGCATCTTTAAGTTCAAAGTAAGCCTCCAGAGTGGACAAAAACGTAGACCGGAAACTTTCCGGTGTTGGGAGTGCAGCCCGGGCCTCAGCAGTTGAAGCCGTTGACTCAGAAGAATGAGATTCAGATCCGCCAGTGCCACATGAGACAAGCAAAAGAGACAATACGATGACAGATAGATAGGTTTTCATAGGTGTATGTATTAGTTATAGGTGATTCGTGTAAAGCAAATTAAATTCTTGATTAAACCATTATTCTCGTGTTGATTACAGACTAACTCGGGATAGGACTTCTCCGCAACCCGCCATAGTCTCCGGCAAATACGGATTTTCGATGTGTTCACGACGATTCAGCCAGGTAGCGCCCGTATTATCGAATGCCATTGGACAATACTGGTGCCAGACCACGCCATTCACTCCGTAACGCTCAACCACCTCGAACATCGTCCGGCTGAGCAGGAAAAATCGACTTCGTTGCTGCTCAATGTCACCAGACTGCATCCAGGCTTCGACCACATCCCGCAGCCGCTCGCGATACAGTGTCCACTGTTCGCGAGCCTCCCCGCCCAGACCCTCTCCCTGCACCGAGCCCAACACCTGCCGCAGACCACGTACCTCGCGCATCGCGGCGTTCGCGTCGGATGCAAACAACGCATCCTTGACCTTGAAGTAGCCATCAAGCAGGTCGTCAAGCTCTGACCTGAACGCCGCGGTGGTCTGCGCGCGCAGCGACGGCAGCTCGTTACCCTCGGCATCGATCAGCGCTCCCGGCTGCGCGCCCTCCAGAACGGCGCGTCTCACATCCAGACCCCGATTAAGCATACTGAACTTGTCCCGCAGCTGAAACTCGGCATCGATCTTGAACGCGCCGTTCGTGACCACGTGCTGTCCGGGCGTCAGCCCGGAGGCGACGATCCTGTCGTCGCCGACCCGGTCGCCAAGAACCACTTCCGTGAACGTAAATACCGGATCAGCCGAACTCGGATCAGCCACATAGACCACCGACCGGCGACCGGTCCACAGCACCGCCGACTCGGGAATCACAACCTGCCCCCTTCCCAACGGCACTTCAATGATCCCAGACAATAACATGCCCGGGAGCCACTGCCCATTCTCATTCCCGGTCTCAACCCGAATCCGGGCCGTTCGTCTGTCTGCATCCAGCAACGGATCCATCCAACTCACGGTACCTGACATCCGCTCATCCCCCATACCCTGCGCCCCATATCGGACACCCACTCCAGTGCGAACTAAGGCCAAATCCTGTTCATACACCTCAAATTCAAGCCACACTTTCGACAAATCGGCGATTTCATAGAGCACTGTTCCGGGATTTATCACATCATCAGGACGAACATTTCTACTAATAATAACACCTGAACGCGGAGCCAATATGTTCACTTCGTTTAACACAACGCCACCTCGTTCAATTGCCATTATTTGCTCATCGGTCAACTGCCAGAACTTGAGTTTGCTGCGCGCAGCCATCAATAGCACATCGTCCATGTTGTCCATGTTATCGTGATCCATGTCTTCCATTCCGGTGTGATCGCTCACTTTGGCAGCGTCTAGCAGCTCACGTTGAGCTGCAATAAGATCCGGAGACCAGATGGATAGCAAGGGTTCCCCCTCACGCACTACTCTGCCTGTATAATCCGCATTTTGTGAAACAACACGTCCTGAAAACTGAGCACTCACTACAGATAGACGATCTTCTGCAATCCTTACCATACCCGGTACACGCAGCTCCTTATTTGGAGCATCAAGGCGCACTTCTGTGGTTCGTATTTCTGCCAAACGAACTGCTTCTGGAGTCATAGTCAAAGTGTATGGGTCACCGGAATTGGCACCACCAGAACTGGCTGGAATCAGATCCATGGCGCAAATCGGACAGACTCCGCGTTCGTTTTGACGAATCTGCGGGTGCATGGAGCACGTCCATACTGTGATCTCGTCAGCAGTACCATCTGCGTGAGCATGACCAGCATGTGGATCAGCAACTCCGGATCCTGAGAACATCAAGTATCCAATCAGTAACCCAATGATCAAAGTAGCTGCGTAAGTAATAATTGTTTTGTACTGTTTCATATCAATTACCAGATGGTTCAAATTCTTTGGCTGTAAGTCGTTCCAGTGCAACGACGATCATATTTCGATCAAAAAGCGCGTCTTCAAGGAAGGTGGCGTATTCAACAGAGCGGCGCCGTGCCTGAATTACTTCGTCCATTCGGACACGTCCATTGCTATAATCCAACAACAGTAAGTCCGTCAGTTCTCTGGATCGTGGAAGCATGGTGTCACGATAACGTTTTACACGAAGCTCTGCTTCTTCGTAGTCTGCCAGCAACCTGGCAACCTCCGACTCGATTTCACGACTTCGGGCGTCTTTCTCCGAGGCGTACATGCGCTCTTCTGCCTCTGCTTCGCGAACCATGGCACGATACTTGGATCTCCAGACCGGCAGCCTGAGTGTTACATTTGCGTATATTGGGATCCTGCTTCCATCCATCATCATGCTCGAATTGGATCCCATAATTTCAGCACCAACCCCGATCATCGGATATCGTTGTTTTTTTGCCAATTCAACTCTCGATGACGCAGCTTTGGTCATGAGTTCAAGTTCAACCAAGTCCGGACTCAGACTAGACACAGCCCCGGCTGTTTGAGCGAACGGTAGCTCCCAATTCAGTTCGGGTCTACCCTTAGGAAGTTGAACTTCAGTCTGAGCAGGTCGATTCAAAAGGGCATTCATTCGAGCTAGTTCTCCTCTGTAGGACACATCCAAGGCATCCATCATGGACTGAATCTCCGTGCGTTCGATCTCGAGTTGAAGCATGTCGGCCCGGGAAGCATATCCTGACTCGACGCGGCTTCGAGTCAGACGTTCAAGTCTGCGAACCCATTCAAGGTGCTCTGCATAATGTTCCTTATGCCTGAAAATCATATTCAAGGTATACCATGCCGATTTTGTGCGCTCATACACATCCAGACGAGCTGCTTCAACCTGCTGCCAGCGAGCCTGAGCCAGGAGTTCAGCCCCGGTTCTCTCTTCGCTTCGAACACCTGACCAAGGGAACATTTGCATAACACCGATTGAAGCTTGTGCAAAGGGACCATCATAGTCCATTGGATTCAGAAAGTATTTGAACATCACTTCGGGTTCAGGTAAATATCCAGCTTGCTCACTTTTACTCTGAACGGCAACCCATCCGTTGAACGCCGCCCGCAGGGCATCACTCTGTTCATAAGCTATTCTCAAATAGCCGGCCAGGAGGGTGTCTTCAGATGCTCCCGAGAACCCGGGTAATCGGTAGTCACCCGTTATGAGTCTGGATTCTTCATAGGTGAGATTTGAGACCTGCTGTGCATACACAGGACTCATTCCCACACCGATCAAACAATGCATGAATAAGACGGGTATGCTCACCTTTAATGAAGTGTAAACGCTGATTTTTTTCATGATATCTCCTGATGTTGAGTTGAATTGGGGTCTGTTTGTTGCATCATTCCAGGAGAATCATCCAGACGGCCAATTGTTTTCAGACGTCGCTCTTCGCGCATCGAGTACAATACAGGAACGATAAATAACGTAACTAATTGAATCGTCATCCCTCCAAATGCAGGAATAGCCATGGGTATCATCACGTCGGCTCCCCGTCCGGTAGAGGTGAGGATCGGAAGCAAAGCCAAAATCGTCGTTGCTGACGTCATGAGACATGGCCGAATCCGTTTGCTACCAGCCTCGATAATGGCTTCGCGAATTTCACGGATTCGGGAGATACCGTCGGTTTCACATTGTTTCTTGGCAAGGGACTGATCCAGATACGTCGCAATCACGACACCGTCATCCACTGCGATTCCGAATAACGCGATAAATCCAACCCACACAGCAATGCTCAAGTTCACGGTTCCCATTTGAAACATTTCGCGGATGTTAGCTCCAAATATGCTGAAGTCCATAAACCAGGGTTGTGCGTAGAGTCCCAACATGATAAACCCACCTGCCCAGGCGACTGCGATTCCAGTTAGAATCATTGCCGTAGTAGCTGTAGACCTGAACTGCAGATATAACATCAGGAATATAGATATCAGCACCACAGGTATAAGTAATACCAGACGCTGTTCGGCCCTTACCTGATTCTCGAAAGTACCAGTAAATGTGTAACTCACTCCTTCTGGTACGATTAATGAACCCTCGTCAACGGCCCGTTGCAATGCATCGGATGCGTTATTGACTGCTGTTAGTTCAGCAACTTCAGGCGTTTTGTCGAACAAAACATAACTAATCAGGAATGTGTCCTCGCTACGGATTTCCATGGGCCCAGGGACGTAATTTAGCGAGGCCAGCTGCCCAAGCGGAATCTGTGCTCTGGTTGGACTCATGACTAGCACATCATTTATCGCCTCTGGATTGTCGCGTAACTCACGGGCATAACGAACTCTAACCGGATAACGCTCACGTCCTTCAACAGTGGTTGTGACTGGATTCCCACCCAAAGCAGCCTCAAGGTTTTGCTGAGCCATCATGATTGAGATTCCGTACCTGGCTAATGCCTGTCGGTCCCACTCAATTTCGAGGTATGGTTTTCCAACAACACGATCGGCAAAAACAGCTTCAGTTTTAACCCCTGGAACCTCTTTCAAAATGCGTTCCACTTCAATACCGAAATCCTGGATAGATTGAAGATCTGGTCCACTGATTTTCACTCCTATTGGAGCACGCATTCCAGTCTGAAGCATAACCAAACGCGTTTCTATGGGTTGTAACTTTGGTGCAGAAGTCACCCCTGGAACTGATGCCGCGTTGATGATCTCTTGCCAAATATCGTCCGGTGTACGGATTTCATCGCGCCATTGCCTGAAATACTGCCCTGTGCGATCAGGGATCAGATTGCCATCGTTGTCAAACACAAATTCTCCGGTACTATCGACTTTAAAGCGCATTCGCTGACCGTTTGCATCCAGTTTATACTCCGATTTGTAGATAATCAGATTTTCGAACATATTTGTGGGTGCTGGATCCAGTGCCGATTCGGCCCGGCCAATTTTTCCTACCACCTGCTCGACCTCGGGAATGGATCCCACTCGCATATCCATTTTGCGCACCTGATCGATGATTTCTTCCATGCCTGCATGGGGCATCGTCGTTGGCATAAGTAGAAAAGAGCCTTCATCCAAAGACGGCATGAACTCTTTGCCAATTCCCGGGAAGGCGTGATAGAGAGAGCTGTACAATGAAGTTGTTCTGACATTCACTCCAATGCCATCAAAAGGCTTGGCAGTCCAGCCAAAAACGCGTTCAAATCCCTGCCAATTCAATAGTCCCAGGAGAACCAGTACGGTGGGTATGGATAAAAACTTCCACTTGTGCTCCAGACACCAACCAAGCATTCTGGTGTAATAACGGATAAAAATCTGGAAGAAAGCCAGTACAAAAAGCAAAATGAGTCCAACGAACATGAGATTGATAAACGTACTTCGCTGTGGACCCAAAGGCATCCACAATGATGCAAGCAACCAGGCCACAGCAACTAGTAGGGCACCATTGATCGCATAACCAACTCGTTTGTCGGCAATAAATCGGCGATAACTGGATAATAGTCTAAGGTATCTGGATAAAACACCCGTATTAACCGCATTGGATCGACCAACTGCGCGTGATTTGAACAACAAATGGGCTAAAGGAGGAATAAACAGAAGTGTAACAATGATCGCAGCGATCAATGCAAATGTCTTGGTATACGCCAGTGGACTAAACAGCTTTCCTTCTGCGGCTTCCATGAAAAAAACAGGTAAAAAACTGATGATTGTGGTGCTTACAGCGGTTAATATCGCAGAGCTCACCTCCGCTGCAGCCCTGAATATGACCTCAATTCGAGCTTCTTCGGGATCGGCTTCCTCCAGATGGCGTAACATGTTCTCGGTTAAAATGATCGACATATCTACCATAGTTCCAATCGCAATTGCGATTCCAGACAGGGCCACTATGTTCGCATCGATTCCGAAATATCGCATGGCAATGAATACCATAAGGACAGCAACAGGGAGCATTGCCGATATCAAGATTGAGGTCCGAAGGTGCATTACCATCACAATGATCACGATGATGGTGATCAGAACCTGAAGTGTAAGCGCCTCTTCCAGGGTCCCAAGCGTTTCACGAATGAGTGTAGATCGATCGTAAAATGGTACCACCGTAACTTTACTGACCGTGCCATCTTCCAGCGTTCGGGATGGGAGTCCGGCGGAGACCTCTTCTATCCGTTTCTTGGTTCGTTCAATCACCTCCATTGGATTAGCCCCATAGCGTGCCACAACCACTCCACCCACAGCATCAGCGCCGGTTTTATCCAGGGCTCCACGACGTTGTGCCGGTCCCAGTGAGACTCTGGCAACATCCATGATCCGAACAGGAGTTGTTCCTCGAACCGTGATTACCGATTCTTCCAGATCCTGAATTGATTCGATGAATCCTAGACCACGGATCATGTATTCGACACTATTCATTTCGATGGTTCGCGCACCTACATCCATATTGCTTTCCTGTGCAGCCCTTACCACATCCTGAAGACTCAATTCATAACGAATTAATCGAAGCGGATCCACGTCAATCTGATACTCGCGGACATACCCACCGATGCTGGCCACTTCAGATACGCCCTGAACAGAAGCTAGCGCATACTTCACATAGAAATCTTGAATCGTTCGGAGCTCGTGAGGATCCCAGCCTCCGGTTGGATTTCCAGCGGAATCGCGTCCCTCCAGCGTATACCAGAATACTTGTCCCAATGCCGTTGCGTCTGGTCCAAGCGACGGACTCGCATCCTCAGGAAGCAATCCGGCAGGAAGGGAGTTCAGCTTTTCGATGATCCGGGCACGACTCCAGTAAAATTCAACATCATCTTCAAAAATGACATAGATACTGGAGAATCCGAACATGGAAGTACTTCGAATGGTACGTACGCCTGGAATTCCGAGAAGAGCTGTTGTTAAAGGGTAAGTGATTTGGTCGTCGATGTCCTGGGGAGATCGTCCGGGCCAGTCTGTAAATACGATTTGTTGATTGTCACCGATATCTGGTATCGCATCTACAGCAACCGGATCAGAAGGAATCGGTAGGTTCCAACTGAATGGAGAGGAGATTAGTCCCCAGCCAACAAGCAATACCAGTAGCAGGATTGCAATGAGCTTGTTCTCCAGGAAAAAACGAATAATTGAGTTTATCATACAGTAAAACGAAATCAATGTTTAACTAAATATCTTGCAACTGCAAGCATCCATCAGGTGCACAGCACCATGTGCACGCACATTGATTTAATTCAACAACTCCCGATGCAGAATGAAAAGAGGAGGATAGTGGGAGTGCCCCTCAAATTCGGGATAAATCGATTTAATTGTTGCAGATAGAGCATTCACATGAGCAATATCAGAATGGTATGCAGCCACTGTGACCGTGCTGATCGTTCTCCAGCTAGAAACAAGTTCGTCAACTTGAGAACCGATTACTGCCACAACCGGATACCCAGCTGGAACTGTCGAACCATCGGTCTGTAGTCCACATCCACAACAACCACACCCGTGAGAATTGGTAGTCAGGTCTTTTTCTACTGGGTGCTGAGATGATTGTTTTTGTGAATCACAACATCCGGAGTTCATTTGAATAGGTGATTCTGTGATAAAATCTGACAGCATCGGTACACACATACTAAATGCCGGATTACTAAATAGAAATCCCATCAGCAATACAGTTACTGTAATAAAGTACGTATGTTTTTGCACAGCTATCATTTGACGGAAAGATATGAAATCCCGATGATAGATACCGAAACGTTGAATAAGTACTGGTGATTCAAAAAGTGATTATCCCGTCAGTAGTACAACGACGATTACAAGAACGATCGCAGCTTTGAAAACAAATGAGCGCCAGTTTGACATGGTAGACTTGTTGATAATTTGAGCACAAGATGTGAATAACTTGTGGAAAGTAAGTCATAGATCTAGCAAAATCAATAGTTGTCTACATTTTTTTGTGAATAACTTTTTTACAAATCTGGTTTTGGAATGTGGATATCCCATTTCAGAGGCGTTTGATCCTCAAACTGTTCGACACAACGCTTACCGAACTGAGAGCCATAGCAGCTCCTGCAATCATTGGACTCAGGAATCCAAGTGCTGCCAGTGGAATACCTAACGTATTGTAGGCGAATGCCCAGAACAGGTTTTGGTGTATAATGCGAAGTACCCCTTTACTCAACACCAGGCTTTCGCGGACCAGTTGTAGTTGACCGTTCATAATCGTCACCTCGGCAGACGAGACGGCCAAATCTGAACCATTCGAAAGTGCAATACCCAGATCAGCCTGAGATAGAGCGGCTGCATCGTTAATACCATCACCAACCATGGCTACTTTTTCACCAAGTTCTTGATATCGTTTTACTACATCGGTCTTTCCTGTAGGGCTAATTCCTGCTTCAACGTGGGTTATTCCAAGCTTTGAAGCGACGGATTTTGCCGTTGAAGGCTGGTCTCCGGTGAGCATCACAATTTTGTAACCCTCATCTATCAGTGATTCAATCACTTTAGGGGCTTCAGGACGAATAGTGTCTTGCAAGAATAGAAATCCAGCAGGACGCTTATCAACCAGAACAACCAGAGCGGTAAGCCCTCGTCGCTGGTGAGTTGATATGGTGTCCATCCACTTTGTTTTCGTTCCATCAGTAAGTAGGGCAACAGATCCAACTTCTACAACTTTAGAGTCATAGATCCCGGATATCCCTACACCGGATCTGGTTTCAATCTGGAGTCCTAAACCTGGTTTTACACCTCGGTTTGAAGCCAGTTTAACAATGCTTTTTGCGATCGGGTGATCCGATCCCTGCTCCACTCCTGCTGTATACTCGATCAGTTGATTTTCGGTGAATCCTTCCAAAGCAAGGATCTCTGTAATTTGCAGTTCACCAGTGGTGAGTGTTCCGGTTTTGTCGAAAAGTATGGTCGTAATGGATTTTGCCTCTTCCAAAGTCACCGCATCTTTAATCAGGATTCCCTTTGATGCAGCTCTGCCTGATCCAACCATGATTGCTGTCGGAGTAGCCAATCCTAGTGCACAAGGACAGGCGATAACCAAAACAGCAACCATATTGACCAACGCCTGTTGCGTATCACCGAGATAGAACCAAATGGCATATGTAATTAAGGCGATGACGATCACAATCGGGACAAAAACAGCTGCGATGTGATCTACCAGTCGCTGAATGGGGGCTTTGGATCCTTGTGCTTTTTTTACGGCCTCAATAATTCCGGCGAGAGCCGTTTGAGAACCTACCTTTGTGGCTTTCATCTGAAAACTTCCCGTTGTATTACGTGTCCCACCAATCACTTCATCACTCATTTGTTTGAAAACCGGAACTGACTCACCAGTCATCATACTCTCATCGATACTGGCACTTCCTTGAGAAATGGTCCCGTCGACTGGTATAGATTCAAAGGCTTTAACAATTAGAATATCACCAGGATGTACCTGATTAAGCGGGATTGTAAGCACGTTTCCATCGGCTTCCACTCTGTGCGCAAGTTTTGGAGAAAGTTCGAGCAAACCTTTGAGAGTGTCCCTTGTATGATTCTTTGCCCTGTCTTCCATCCATCGACCAAGTAGTACAAGGGCAACGATCACAGCAGCTGTATCGAAATACACATCCGTTGGTTTGATTACTCCATCCACTGTTCCAAAAAAAGTTGCCCATGCAGAGAAACCGAATGCAGCACCTGTGCCGATAGCAACCAACGTGTTCATATCAGCCGTTTTATGAAGCATTGCTTTCCAGGCTCGGTTAAAAAAAGATGATCCGGCATAAAAGAGCACGATACCTGTCAGAACAAATTTTACCAGATTAACAGCAAATAGATTGTTGTGTACCCAATGCATCATGGAGCCACCAGTCAACATTGGACCCATTTCGAGAATCATAACTACCGCAGCAAGTGGCAGAGCGACCCAAAAACGTGATTCAAACTCTGACCGGCCACTCTTCGAAGGATATTCGTTCGGCGTATCGATATATGAAACCACGGATGCTTTATATCCCGCTGAGTCTACTGAAGCAATAAGTTCTGAAACAGCATCTCGACCTATTTCAATTCTGGCTTCTTCCGTTGCAAGATTTACCTCGGCACTCGTCACTCCATCGACCGATTTCAAGGCTTTCTCGACATGATGCACACAGGATGCACAGGTCATTCCTTCAATTTTCAATGTAACGTTATTCATGGTGTACTATTTATGGTAGTGGGAAGTAGGTAGTGGGGAGTGGGTAGTGGGTGGGAGATAACCAACTCCCTACTGCCCACTCCCTACTTCCTCCTCCCTCAATTCAACAAACACAAATTACTGGTAATACTCCCAGCCATTGTTATATAATCACCTATCATTTCGTATACTATTGTGTAATTATGGCAACACTCAATATAAAAATATGGTTTGTGACCGGTGTAAACAGACGGTCAGGCGCATTCTGGAGGATAATATCAGGTTCAATCGGTGCAGCTGGGTAAGGTCATTGTTTATCAGATAGACGCTGAAATTTTCAAAGATCGTTTGAGTGGCAGCTTAGGGATGTTGGATTTGAGCTAATTTACAACAAAGATGAACAATTGGTCGCATTAACAAAAGCTGCACTGATCGAATTGCTTAAAGAACTTGAAGCCGATAATGTCCAATTAAAAATTTCGGTCCTGCTGGCCTCCAAACTTGGACTATCCTATCAGACCATTAATCGTAACTTTTCATTCATTACAGGTGAAATGGTAGAAAAGTTTTTTTTGAAGCTCAAGTTTGAGAGAGTAAAAGAGTTGTTGACTTATGATGAGCTAACACTAAGTGAAATAGTATGGAAGTTAGGATATTCGAGTGTACAACATCTATCCACTCAGTATAAAAACTGTTACGGGATTAACAGTGAGTCGGTATAAAGAGGCTGATGAGTCAAATCGAAAAGAGATTGACGGTTTATATCTGTTCACAGTCTATAACTACACAGTTCCACAGATCAGTAGCGCACAAAGAACAGGAGGGGCAGATCGTGCAGTTTTAATCAGTTTTCCTAGTGCACTTCCTTCACTTACTGACCTTTCTGAACCAATATAATCTCTTTTCCCTGCTCTGTTTTCTGAAATCCCACGACGCAGTCGGGTACATAAAAAAACTAACCCTCACCGGAGTGCGGCAAGGGTTAGTTCTGAGGTCAATCAGAATAACAGTTTATGCTATCTGATCTTGTGGGGAAATCCAGGCTGGGTTAGTTTACATCCCACCAAACTTTAGTGTCGCCATTGTCTGCACCTTGAGCAGCAACAGCAGCATCATAGTTTTCTTTGTTCAACTGAACTTCTGTAGTCGGGTAAGAGTGACGAACCGGGATACGACCGCTTTGGTTAAGGGCATCTGGGTGAGGAGTTAATCTTGGGAAATCCAATCTTCTCCACTCAGCCCATGCTTCGAGTCCGTTTGGATAGAGAGCTACCCATTTTTGGACACCGATTTTCTCTTTCCAGCTACCAGAAGCATACGCTACTGCAGGAGTTGCCATGTAGGCATCAAAGTCAGTAGCATTGTATACGCCCCACTGTTTCCAGGATGCTTCGTTGGCATCACGGTAGTGTTGTGCAGCATTACCAGTCACAAAACCACGCTCGATACCTTCAGCCATCATGAAATGAACTTCAGAGACAGTGAGAATAGGAAGTGGTGAATTCTGAGAACGAATTGCACGTCCTGGAAAAGAGACATCCGCATTTTCAATGTTACCAGGATTCAATGCGGCATAAGGCATACCCACGACTTCGTCCATGGTGGTAACACCATCACCATTACTCTTGTTTGGAGCTGGATCAGCGTAACGAATTACACGGTAATCTCCATTTGCGATCATGTAATCTGCAAGAACATCAGAAATAGCATAATCAGTACGTGTGAGGAAGCGACCAAACCAAGGATTCTGGTTTTGTGATTCAGCAAGGTAAGGATACATGATATCCGCTGTAATGAATCCAGCAGCTGCTGCGCTAGCGAACTCAGCTCGGGCGAGGTTCGGGTTACGATCAGCAATGCGAAGAGCCAGTTTCATGCGCAGGGTATTTGCGAACTGAGCCCATCGAGCCATGTTACCATTCAGGATGAAATCTCCACGAACGCCGGGTCCTCCATCCATCTGAGCAACGGCAGCTTTCAGCTCGTTGATCATGTCACTGTAGATAGCCTCTTGTGTGTCGTATTTTGGACGTAAAGCTCCAGTTCCTTTGAGCGCATCAGAGTAAGGAATCATTCCCCATCTGTCTGTAAGCATACTGTAGTAGTATACTTTCATAATACGCGCAAAAGCGATCTGGTTGGCATTACTTCCACCTGCAAGTGCATCATTAGCCGTCGCTGGATCCGTGTTCAGATTGATGATGGTCTGAAGATCCATTAACGGTCCTGTATACCAGCCATTGAAATCAAACGTGGTTGTTGAATAGCGAGCAGCATCGTTGTATTGGGTCTCAGCAATCTGTTGAGTAAGAATATTACCCGTAAGAGCTGAGCCTCCCACTACATCACTTACCGAAAGCAAGGTGTTTGTAATCAGCAAGTTAGTCTTGACCACAGAAGGTGAATTCGGGTCAACGTTGATATCTCCAAAGTCGCAGCTTACCATTACGAAGGCAAGCATGACGGCCAGGATTCTCGAGCTTGTACGAAGCTTCATAGATTTAATTTGAAATGCGTTCATAATCTTTCTCCTATCGGATTAAAGTCCAACATTGATGTTAAATCCGATTGAACGGGTATTAGGTAGTCCTCCACCTTCCCAGAAAGAGAACCCTGCGGTACCGTTCTGGATGGTTGATGGATCAACGCCAGGTGTAGTAGCGTACAGAAGAAGTACGTTGTACATATCAAGCGACAGGCTTGCTCGTTTTAGTGGAGTTCTGCGCAGCATATCCGTTGGAACATTGTAGGTCAGCTTGACTTCTTTCAGCTTGACATAAGTAGCATCAAACAACCATTCTTCTTTGTTGAAGAACATCGTAGGCCAGTAAGAGCTGGATTGTGTCAGATATTCTACAGGTTGCCCCTGGGCATTTACCCCAGAGACCAAAACACCACCTGAATTCGGAGCTGCGTTTGCACGAAGTACGGAAGCTACAACTTGTCCAGCAGCATTACGAACCGGATCACGTTGTGGGTTTCCTAACACGTTGTTACCTACTGTAATGATTGAGTTACCGGAGTACGCTCCAAACATTTTTGACAATGAGTAGAACTGACCGCCTTTTTGGAACTCAATGAACGCACTGAGTGCAAAGTTACGATACGTCATATCGGTTCTGAAACCGCCTGTCCAGTCAGGTAATATACCACCAAGCTCTTTATTGGATTGACGTGCATATTGTCCGTTAGGGTTCACGATACGTTGTCCGTTTTCATGGAGCAGGTATCCGCCATAGCTACCGGTAGTAACCAATTTACCCCACTCTTCGCCCTCACGTGCAAAGAGTGCAAGACCAAAATATGCAGCTTCAAGTTGACGAGCTGTCAATCCATCAGCAAGTTTGTTTACTTCCGAGTAGCTGGTTGCCCAGTTCAATGTGAAATCAAGCGTGAAATCACGTGTTTCAACCGGAGTACCAGCAAGAGATAGCTCCCAGCCTTTAGTAGTGAACTTACCCGCGTTTACAATCGCAGTAGAGAATCCTGAGGAACCTGGTACGGTCAAAGAAAGAATTTCATCTTCCTTGATTGACTGATAATAGGTCAAGTCTGTGCGAACACGTCCATCCAGGAATCTCAGATCCAGACCAAACTCATAGTCAGAGCTGATAGCAGCTTTCAGATCAGGATTGTTGATTGAGTTGGGAAGCGTCTGGGTTGGCATGGTTCCGTATGATGTACCTGATGCCCAGGAACTGAATACGTTATATGGCGCAACGTCAGCCCCTACTTGTGCCAGGGATGCACGGATCTTACCAAAACTTAGGATATTCTGGTTTCTGAAGAAATTCAGCTCAGAGAATACCAAACTTGAAGAAACTCCATAATAGAAGTAGGAGTTATTGTTTTCTGGCAATGCAGAAGACCAGTCATTACGTCCCGTTAAGTCAACATAGATGAAATCACGGAAACCTAATGTTACTGTACCAAATGCGGAAGCAACTTCTTTTTCTCTGATTGTGTTGCTTGTACTTGGTCGTCCAACAGAGGCTGCAATGTTGAAGAAGTTCTGTGAAGATAATCCACCAACTGTACTCATAGACATTGCTGTGTAGGTTTCGGTACGATAGTTCGCCCCGAAGAACCCTGACATGGACAAATCTTTCACATCTTTGCTATATCGTAATCCCAACTCGTAGTTGTTCTCACGATTAGTAAATTTGCTGGTTGAGAAGTTATCAAGGACAAGTCCACCGGTACCAATTCGGTCAGCAATTGCCAGATCGTAGGTATCCAAATGGATTTTACCCGTAACTTCCATGTTATCCATAATTTTGTAGGATAAAGCAAAGTTCCCGAAAAATCGGTTACGATCATCTGTAGCTACGTTTTCATAAATGAAAAAGTAAGGGCTATCGAAGTACAATCCACGTTTATCGGAAGGAGAACGCATGTTCCATGAACCGATGGTACCATCCGACAGTCTGTACTGTTTCAATTCTTTCAGGTCGAGCTGACGCTGGAACCACTGGTTGAACAACTGACCTACACTTCCCTGCGCTGGGGAATATCCCTGAGCCGGACGACCGTACCCTTTGGTATTCGTATAATTGAAGGTGATAGAGGAAGTAAATCGATCGTTGTGGTTCAATGATCCGTTGAAACTGACGTTCGAACGATCCAGGGTTGAATTTGGAACCACACCATTTTGTGTGCTGTTACCAACTCCAAGACGGAAGGTAGCATTGGCAGATCCACCACTGATGGATAAGTTGTTAGCAACTCGAACACCTGTCTCGAAGAAATCTCGAACGTTGTTCGGCTGAGGTAACAGAGGTATGGTTTTACCGTAATCGTTTATACCGTCACCATCAAAGTCATTATCATACCAAGACCACCATGGGCGATACAAAGTACCATCCATTCTTGGTCCCCAGCTTTCGTCAGCAGCGTAGTTTAATCGATTGTAGGTCTTACCATCGCGGGGGTCAACATGTGCAATAAAGTCCTGTGTATATCCACCACCGTACTCATTCTGGTACTCAGGGAGTATCGAAACATTGTCGAAATGAGTAGAATTGCTGAAATCAACGCGGAAATTAGCTCTACCGGCTGAGTTGCTGCCTTTTTTGGTGTTGATGATGATAACACCAGCAGAAGCACGGTTACCATACAGAGCAGCTGCTGCAGCACCTTTAAGAACCGAAATCGACTCCACATCCTGCAGGTTCAAGTCTGAAATCAGGTTTCCGTAGTCACGACCTCGATCAGACGCGGAAAAAGAAGAGTTGCTTACAGGAGTTCCGTCAATGACGAATAGTGGCTGAGCATCCGACAAACCGTTGGTTCCACGAATACGAATCTTCTCTGAACCACCGATGTTCGCACCGGCAGAACCGATGACCTGAACACCAGCAACTTTACCTGCCAGTGCGCCTACCAGGTTACCCTGATCGATACTGGCAACTTCTGATGCCGAAACCTGCTGAATGGAGTACCCTACAGACTTTTCATCACGAGCAATACCGTAGGCTGTAACAACCAAATCATCTAGATTCAACAAATCAGCATTCATTGTTAAATTCAGTACAGCAGTTTGTCCGCCAACGACGGAAACTGTTGTATTCACAGTTCTGTAACCCACAAAGGTTAATCGAACTGAATAGGTTCCGGCTGGAACGTTTGGGATAGTGTAATTACCATCCAAGTCAGTGACAGCACCTAGATTAAGCTGCTGTATGAACACATTGGCACCTGTTAATTCAGCACCGGAACCTGCATCAGTTACCTTGCCCGCTACTGACCCTGTCTGCGCAGATAGGGCAATAGGTACAGCTAACACAGCGACCAGTACTGCCATAAGCAGTTTTTTGACCATAAAGTGACCTCAATTATTGTTTCTGGAAGTAAACATGACCCGAAAGTGTAGAAAAGCTTCAATGGTTCAAATCTCGGCAGAGACGTGGAACATCTATAATCTAATTTGACCTGTAGCTTTTATCCCAAATTCAAGACACATCTGTTGATTTATCGTTGTTTAATCACTGTTGAAGTGATTGCGACAAAGTGAGTAAGTTTTTTTGCAAATGCAAGTCTTGAATGCACTTTTTTTAACAAAAAAAACACAATTTGGTAACACTTCCGAAACCTATTTATCTACGCAAATCTACGTATATATAACAATTTATTTATAGTGTTATTTTTGAAAGCCCTTCCATAAGCCAAGAGAAAAAGGACCAAACATCATTTTTTTTGCCTATTTGCCCGAAATTTTTCTTGTAAGAGTCTTAATGATTAGGTATTGTTAGGCAGCTACAAAGTTGTGCGTGCATTATAATGATGCAAAACACACTTGAGGTGTGATTAGAGATACTATCGTGTCGATCAATTAAAAACCAAAATAAAACTTTATGAAAAGGAAAATCTATACCATTCTGTTGGCACTGATGTGCTTTGCAGTTGGTGAAGCGTTTGCACAGGGTTTCACCCTGTCCGGACGGGTCACAGACGCTTCATCCGGCGAAGCACTCGTTGGCGTAAACGTGGCTGTCCCGTCACTGAACCGGGGTTCAGTGACCGATGTGGACGGACGTTACTCCCTGAATCTGGCTGCTGGAAACTACACAGTTGTTACAACCTATGTGGGATACTCACGCGTCACTCGTGAAGTTACCATCTCAAATGCCAACGTGACTCTGAACATAGAACTACAGCAGGATGTTGTAGGTCTGGATCAGGTAGTCGTAGTGGGATACGGTGAAGTCTCCAGAAGATCCGTTACCGGAGCGATTACCTCAGTCAGAGGCGATGAGATTCAATTTGCACCTGTAAACACCGTTGAGAATGCCATTCAAGGCCGTGTATCGGGTGTGTTCATCCAACAGAACAACGGTAAACTGGGTCAGGGCATCCAGATGCGTGTACGTGGATCATCATCTGTTTCTGCAAGCAACCAGCCTTTGTACGTAGTTGACGGGATTCCAGTGGTCATGGATGACTTCTCCCTTTCTTCGGCTGCAACTAACCCAATGTCGCAGTTCAACTTCAACGACGTGGAGTCTATCCAGATCCTCAAGGATGCGTCTGCTGCCGCCATCTACGGTTCACGTGCCGCAAACGGAGTCGTTCTGATCACTACCAAACAAGGTCGTGCCGGACGTACAAACTTTAATTATACCTACCAGTTCGGAAGCAGTGAGCCTACCAACACGGTCGACATGATGGACGCTAAGCAATACGTCAACTGGATGTATCAGGCAGCTAAAAATACAGATCGTATCCGTGCATCCCAGGGACTTTCGCAAAACCGAGTATTCATTCTTGAAGACACCTTCGATTATCTTGCTCAGGGAACTGACTGGAGACGTTGTTTGAACACTGAGTTCGGTGGTGCCGGAGCAGCTGAATGTGCTGTTGACACCGACTGGCAGTCTTATGCTTTCCAGGATGCAGGTATGTTCTCTCATGACCTTTCAGCTTCTGGCGGTACCGATGCTACTCGCTTCTTCGTGAGCGGCCACTACAGCGACCAGGATGGTATCCTGATCCGTGATCGTTTCCAGAGAATCTCAGCACGTGTCAATCTCGACCACAAAGCCGGTGACAATATCACCCTTGGAATGAACCTAACTACAGGTCGTACGTTCCATCAACGTCTATCTAACGACAACGCTTTTTCTACACCAATCCAGTTGATCGCACAAATGCCGATCAGCCCGGTGTATTATCCAGAACCGGGATCACTACCTAATTATGTACCATCATCAACGTTCAACAACGATACATACTATTATAACGGAGTAATCCACCGTGATTTCTCCAAGTATCACGTTACAACGATGAGAACAACCGGTAAGGCTTATGCTACATACAGTATCCTTCCACAGTTGGAATTCCGTTCTGAATTCTCAGCTGATGTCGTAACAGGAAGCGATGATCAATGGTACAGCCAAGAAACGGCCGTCGGATTCGCAAGTGCCGGTAATGGTGGATATGCATCCATTGCATGGCAGCAGACCGCTTCTTATGTGACTTCCCAGTATTTCAACTTTAACACAAATCTGGGTGTAAATCACAGCATTAACGCTACTGCGGGTATGACCTATCAGTACAACGACTACAACTATGCTCTGGCCGCTGCTTCAGGATTCCCTAACGACTCCTTCCAGCGTCTGACCAGTGCGGCAACCGTACTTAGCGGGTCTTCCACTGGCTCCGAGTATAGCTTCCTCTCTTACTTTGCCCGTGCAAACTACGAGTTCAAAGAGCGTTATCTGTTGTCTGTAAGTACACGTGTCGACGGTTCTTCCCGATTCGGTGCCGATAACCGATATGGATTCTTCCCGGCAGCTTCTGTTGGATGGATTCTGACCGAAGAAAGTTTCATGTCAGGTCTGAACGAGTATCTGCCCTACTTCAAACTTCGTGCCAGCTACGGGATCACCGGTAACGCGGGTATCGGAAACTTTGGATCACTTGGTCTTTGGGGTGGTACCTCCTACGGTGGACAATCAGGTATTGCACCTTCACAGATTCCAAACCCGAATCTTACCTGGGAAACAACCGCTCAAACCGACATCGGATTTGATTTCGGTTTACTTAATAACCGAATCACTGGTGAGTTCGATTACTATATCAAAGACACCGAAGATCTGTTGTTAAGCGTTCAGATTCCTGCTACTTCCGGATTCACCACTTCTTTGCGTAACGTAGGTAATATGGAAAATAAAGGTTGGGAGCTTGGATTGAATACCATTAACTTCAACGGTGATCTGCGCTGGACTTCAAACTTCAACATTTCCAGAAACCAGAACAAAGTAACCAACCTGGATGGTCAGGTCCTTACTGGTGGTCAGGTCAACCGCGCCATCGAAGGTCAACCAATTGGGGTATTCTTTGCTCCTGAATTCGCCGGTGTAGATCCAGCTAACGGAAATGCCTTGTTCAATGTCTATAACGATGATGCTTGTACTGAGTTTAAACAAACTACCACAAGTTACAACGCTGCAACTCAATGCGTAATCGGTAATCCAAATCCCGAGTTCATTGGTGGTTTCGGTAACACCCTAACCTACAAAGGATTCGAACTGAACGTATTGTTCCAGTTCGTTGAGGGTAACGATGCCTATATCGGTGGTAGTGGTCGATGGAGCCGTGGTAATGGTGTATTCGAAGACAACTCTTTCACTGATCAATTGAATTCATGGACCCCACAAAATCCAAATACACGAGTTCCTGAAGCACGTTATTTGATTACCAATGGTAACCAGCATTCAAGCCGTTACATCACGGACGCATCATATGTTCGACTGAAAAATGTAACCTTCGGTTATTCAGTTCCTTCTGCACGTCTGAATGCAGTTGGTCTTACCAAAATGCGCATCTATGTAACAGGAGTCAACTTGTTTACATGGACCAACTTTGAAGGGTATGATCCTGAAATGAACACTGACTTCCTTGCCGGTAACATCGGTCTGGGTACAGAGTTCTATACAGCTCCGCAGTCCAGAACCATCACATTTGGTTTTGACATCGGTTTCTAAACCAGAGCTCAATCGTAAACAAGGAATTAACACATGAATATGAAAACATTGAACAAAATTTTCATGGCTCTTCTGATAGGCGTTATGGCTACTGGTTGTGACGACCTCTTGGAACTTGAGCCACAGGCATCGATCTCCGATGTCGTGGCATTGTCCTCCCCGGCAAACATTCAAACGGCGATCGTGGGTGGATATGCAGCTCTTACAGGAGCGAATACATGGGCAGGTAGCTACGTGTACCTGACAGACATCTACGCGGTTCCCGTGAACGAAGTGTACTTCAACGGTACCTTCATCCAGCCACGTGAAGTCAATGACAAAGCTATCTTAACTACTAACAGCTTTATTACAGGCTACTGGAGTTCTTCCTACAACGTAATCAACCGCGCAAATAACGTGCTTGATGCTTTGGGAGTATTCGGTAATGACGCAAGTGGTGCGGCCAAAGCTGAAGCAGAAGCGAAGTTCCTTCGTGCGGCTGCTTACTTTAACCTGGTCACCGTTTTCGGAAAAGCCTATAACGATGGAAATCCATCCAGTAATCCAGGTGTACCTCTGATTCTCACTCCTACCCGTGTTGTGGATGAGAGTCTTCAGGTACAAAGAAGCTCTGTAGCGGCAGTATTTGCCCAGATCATTGCTGACCTTCAGGATGCAAAAGCAGGGCTCCCTGCCAATAACAGTTTCTTCGCTAATACCTATGTTGCAAGCGCCATGCTGGCTCGTGTCCACCTGGTCATGGGTAACTACGCAGCAGCAGGGGCAGAAGCAGATCGCGTTATTTCCTCCGGCAGATATGCTCTGTTCAGCAATATCCGTGACAACTACGTCCGTTCAGTTAACGGTGCTGAAACCATCTTTGCTGTACAAAACACAGCAACTACGTTCAGTAACGATATGGCGGTATTCTATGCCCCAACTCCTTATGGACGTGCCGATATTCAGGTACTGGATGCACATCTGAGCAACTACGAGGTTGGCGATGCCCGTGCCACGTTGTTTACCACCACCGGCCGCGGTCGTATGTCGATGAAGTATGCTTCAAGCGACCCATCCGTTGACCCACGACGCAGAAATATCACCCTGATCCGTCTGGCTGAAATGCACCTCATTCGTGCAGAAGCCAGTGTCCGCACAGGTTCTAACGTTGGAGGTGTTGCCCCGGTCGCAGAAATCAACGCAATCAGAGCACGTGCTGGATTGGCTCCATTGGAAAGTGTCACACTTGCTGATGTTCTTAAAGAACGCCGTAACGAAATGATGTTCGAAGGCTTGCTACTCACTGACCTGAAACGTCTGCAGGGCTCTACACAATCATTGACTCGTCAATCCATCCCATGGAACGATAATGCACTGGTATTCCCGATCCCCGATCGTGAAATGAAAGTGAATACTAACCTGACCCAAAATCCAGGTTACGGAAGCTAATCGTTGTTCCGCTAAAACTAAAAAGGCCGGCTCCGTTAGGAGTCGGCCTTTTTTTATGCGCTTGGTATTCAGAAAGAAGGTAGATCACTGGCCTTCCAAATCTCGTTGACGCTGGATTTCTTCCCCTTTGAGATGTCTGTTGAACCATTCCATTGCACGAAGATTGTAGTCGTAACGGGAAGTGCTTCGGGTATTTCCATGACCTTCACCTGGATAATACACCAAACGAAGTGGCAGATCCGGCTTACGAACTTTAATGTGGCGGTACAATTCCATGGACTGAGCTGGATGCACACGGGTGTCTTCTTTACCGTGCATAATTAACAATGGAGTCTGTGCACGGTCTACATAATAAATTGGAGAAGATTTCAGTTTACCCTCCCAATCATCCCAAATACGCTTACGGGCATGGACATGGTACAATTCCTCGGGAATGTCACTGGTTCCCCATTTAGACACATTGTTGCTGATCCCAACGAACATGACTCCAGCAGCAAAACGATCGGAATAATAGGTACTCATCCATGCAGTAGCATATCCACCATACGATCCACCGGTTACTCCAACTTTGTCACGGTCAACGAGCCCTCGTGCAATCAGGTAATCTACCCCATCTACGATATCATCAAACTCCTTGCCTGCCATATCGGCTTGGCTGGAGTAAGCAAAATCGATACCACGCCCCGTGCTACCACGATAGTTCGGATAAAATACGAAGTATCCCTCACCAGCTCCCTGGTGTCCGGCGGTCGAGTATCCGGTTAACCATCCATTGCTATAATGCGCTTCTGGTCCACCATGAACCACGGTGATCAGGGGATAACGTTGACCTTCTGTGTAGTTCAACGGATAATACAGCATGCCCTCGATTTCATATTCGTTGTCACGGGCTGCGTAGCGAATCACTTCAATCCGAGCCATACGGATGGATTTCAATTCAGGATTCGAATCGGTAGCACGAACCAATTCCCTGATGTTCCGCCTGACTTCACGATACAGATATAGTTCTGCCGGGTGTGTTGGGGTATTTGCCGTAAAGGCGATCAGTCCGTTTTTTGAGACCGTAAATCGGGTCAATATCGGTCCGCCCGGCTCGATGACTCTTGTGAATGCGCTACCGTCCGGACGAATAGTCCCAAAAGTGCTATGAACTCCCTCACTGGCAATGAAATGAATGGTATTGGCATCACTCCAGCGAAGTTGCTCAAATTTCCCTTTGAATGCCGGAGCAATATTTAATGGTGTACCTCCGCTTGCAGAAACCACCATCAACCGCCCGTCTGTAGGATCATTCAAATCATTCGCTGCACGAAGAGCCAGCTGAGTACCATCCGGACTCCAGTGAATCTCACCAAGTTTTCCGGCATTGTCGATCGTTGCAATGACTTCACGAGTCTTATAATCGAGCACATGGATACGCTGCGCCATATACTGATCGTCAACGTGTGGTGTTGGCGCTACAGATACTGCGATCTTACTTTTGTCAGGGCTGAATTCGGCCAGGTAAACGGTCCCCGGTAAGTCTACGCGATGAGGGGGATGGTCTTCCATGTTCACATTGGTGATGAACAACCTCCGATTTGGGATGAACTCTTCATAGATTTCGGGTTCATACGGTAACCCGGTTTTTGGTTTTTCAACAATCTCATTGGCGGTATACAGAATATGATTCCCGTCCGCAGCCCAGCTGTACATCAGAATGTTGGTTTCATGGGAGTACAGTTTTACAGGATCACCTCCGGTTACAGGCATTTCGTAAAGTGATGTAGTTTGATCCCCATCACGACGTGATATAAATGATAGGGTACCTTTTTCTGGTCTGAACTGGATGTTTCCAATAGCTCCCGAAGTGAGTAGGGCTGTACTCTGACCTGATGCCACATTATACACATACAAGTGACTGGAAGCGGATCGATTCTCAACCTTTGGATCTGCCGGAACCACCAAGGTGTAAGCCACGTATTGTCCGTCGGGCGAGATCTGAGTGAATCCAACGTTTTTGACTGCCGCGATATCATCGGCCGTCATTGGGCGCTGGGCGAAAGCCGGGAACACAACCAGCGTTATGAGCACCAGTAAGGGTAACAGACTCCGCAATGATTTTTGGAATAGATTCATAGTAGATACGTTTAGATTTTGGGTTAAGTCAATTAAACTTTGGGTAGTTGGAAGTAGGAAATGGGTAGTAGATTTATGACAATAATCCCATACGATAGAAATAACCAACCACATTGTCTTAATATCTGTAAAATTCAGTGAAGTAGAAAATCATTCCGACTCCCCACTCCCCACTCCCTACTTCCTACTTCCCACTCCCTACTTCCCACTCCCTAAAATACTGCTCCCCGCTTCTCAATAATACCTGACCATAGAGCCCGGCGGTGGATCATGCAATGGCGCTTCGGGACTTAAAATCTCATCCGATGGAATAAACGCGGGACGATTAACGCATAGCACCGTTCGGGTAATTTCAGTTGGATTGTTGTACTCATGCACGAACTTTTGAGGCCAATAGTGGGCTAATCCGGCAGATAGAGGCTTGTTTTGAAGTAAAAGTCCGTCGCTCATCGCCATCTCCCCCTCCGACATCACGTCGTGATAGTGCGCTGGAATGGCTCCCCCAGCCGGAATCCTAAGCCGATATACTCCGCAATCATTACTCTCATGAATGATATCGACCTCGCCAAAATGATTGACTTCATGCCCGGGCTTGAAATCACTGGCTTCACGATAGACCGTGAGACTGGGAACCGCTTCAGACTTCAACGCACTGGGTTTGCTCAACGTTAGTTTGACCGCATTGATGGTAGCCTGTGGGCGATCGGAAACTGATGGTGCCAATAAATAAGCACACAGTGCCTGAGCAGCTGTTTCGAGTAATCGGAATTGGGATGCCTCGAGTAGAAATTTCAGCTCTCCATAAATCTTTGAATAATCGACCGAGCTGGACAATGTGATCTTTTCAGATACAGCAATCGGATCCAGAAACATTTCCACATCAACAAGCAACGTTTGACGCTCGTGACGCTCGTGTCGGTGGATGCCGATGTAGCACTGAACGTGCATTTGCTGGATGCGAATGATGTCCTGTTTCATAACTCAGCTCAATAGTTCAAATAAACTCTGATGACAGCGGGTCTCTGGTATGAATCCCGCCAATGTCTCGTATTTTGAAATGATGCGTAACGCCTGCTCTAGGTTTTCTGCTCCCAATGCCTCAAACTCGAAGCACTGAACGGTTTTAGTACCGTTAGTGGCTTCATAGTACACACACTCACAATCGGGAAAATCAATAACCTGAATGGATTTTCGAATGATGCGTTTCCTGAAATCACCAAGCGTTGCCATGAATCGGTCAACCGCCTCAAACTGATCTTCTTCGTTTAAGAGAAGCAGATTGATCTCGGTGCGGTCTCTGGCGTCGGTACCCAACGATTTAACTGTAAGTTGCTGGATTTCGCGGTCCCGGCGATGGCGGTACACGAACTTCGGTGCAGCTCCTTCATAAAAATAGATATCCGTCACCTCAAGGGCTTTTTCCTCCCCCCCACTGACACCCCGAAGCGCCTTAAAAATCGATCCCACCGACTCTGATCCATCGAGCAGGTACTTGTGCTCGAACTCTTTAAACTTCGCTTCAGATGACATGGCTTCAGGCATAATCTACAATCTATGTACGTTCAACTACTCTATTTTACTCACAAGATACCGGACAAACAGCAGATCTCCATGCGGCTCAACCGACTTCAGCGTCAACTTGGTAACTTTAGATAATCCAGGCTCAATCAGCGGTACTCCTTCCGCACTCCCAACCAACAACGGACAGATCGTAACATGCAGCTCATCGACCATACCCGCCTCATAAAACATCCTGTTCATCGTCCCTCCCCCAAACAACAACACCTGCTCCATACCCCGCTCCCTCAGGATCCTGACCACAAACGCTACCGGGTCTTCATCCCCGTACACCAGATTCTCGACCAAATCGTCGTGCATTGTCAACTTAGCTTTCGACACAACGACCCGCGGAATATGAGACTGCCTCCAAAAAGCGTTATCAGCTGGAATTCCGGAGTTAGTAAACGTAAACCAAACCGGATACGTACCATCCTCTCGCGGCTGATCGACAGCTCCATTGGCCGTCGACATCGTCTTTGCGCCCAGAACCACAGCATCTGCACCTTTCAACCGTTCCTTGAGTCGCTGCCAGTCGGCATCGGACGAAAATCCCCGTTCGTGGCGCTCGGCGTCTGTCTGACCACTGTACGCAGCCACAAATCCATCCACCGACGATGCCATCACATTAATCATCATAATAAGAACTCAATTTGAGGTTGGTCAGGTCGTGAGTAATCCACCATCTACAGGTAACACCACTCCGGTGATCCAAGATGATGCCCTGCTTGCCAAAAATAACACCGATCTTGCAATATCTTCCGGCGCACCAACACGGCCTAAGGGATGCCACAATGTGGCTTGGTCGATGGCATCACGATAGGCTTTCTCAGATGAGAATCGTCCACGGTACATCGGTGTTTCCACGATTCCAGGCGACACACAGTTCACTCTGATTCTACGCGGACCCAACTCCAGCGCCAAGCTTCGGGTCAGGTGATCGATAGCTGCTTTGGACATGTTATAGCTGGCTCCCTGCGCGATGGGACGAATACTCAGTGTGCTCCCGATATTGATCACCGACGGATAGGTACTTCTTTCCAGCAAGGGTAGCAGATCTCGGGTCAATGAAAATACGGACGCCAGATTCGTCTGTATCACCGACGTAAGCTCAGCATCGGTGGTGTCTTCGAACTGGGTGGCGTGGTACACACCTGCGTTGTTCACCAGGATATCGAGCGGACCATTCACAAAGATTTCAGAAACCAGTTCTTTTCGCCATTTAGCATCATTTACATCCCCCGATGCTACCACGACCATCGTTTGAGGAGCTAAAGATGAAATAATGAGTGCAGTTTCGTCCAGGAGTTCTTTTCGTCGTCCGGTGAGGAAGAGCCGCATCGCGCCTGCTTCAGCCAGTTGGATGGCACATGCCCGGCCAATGCCTGATCCTGCGCCCGTAACCACAGCAGTGGACCCGTCTACCCGATATAATTCTTCATTTTCCATGGTGGTGTAACGACAGGCTGGAGAGAATAAGTTCCGAGAACCTGGAATTAGACCTTGCCTACTTTCCGCAATAGAGTCATCTTGGCCGATCCGTACACGTTTATCACACGTATGTTGAGCCTATTCAATGTTAAAAAATACTAAGCACCTGTTTTCAAGCGATTTTTAGCTTAGATTCCTGCTATTTGCTCAACGTTTCCTGATAATCAGTTTCAGGTATATCAATCAAACTTTTCTACATCATGAAAAAACTTTTACTCACGTTGATCCTGACTGCGCTGTCTTCTGCGGCCGTTGCCCAGATCAATGCTCAATGGATTCGATATCCATCCATTTCTCCCGATGGAAATCACATTGTTTTCACCTATCTGGGTGACTTATATCGCGTTCCTGCCAGCGGTGGCGATGCAACACAGCTGACTTTCCACGAAGCACATGATTATATGCCCGTCTGGAGTCCGGATGGGTCTAAAATCGCATTCGCATCCGACAGATACGGTAACTTCGATGTATACGTAATGGATGCAATGGGAGGACCCGCTACCCGTGTCACGTTCCATTCCAATGACGAAAGTCCGTACACCTTTTCTGCTGATGGTAACTCGATTTTATTCGGCGCACAGCGTATGGATACTGCCGAGCATCGTCAGTTCCCAACTGCTTCTCAACCTGAATTGTACAGCGTTCCAGTTTCTGGTGGACGAGTGACCCAGATTTTCACCATTCCAGCCGAATTTGTGCAAACCAGCCGGGATGGCTCCAAACTGATCTATCACGACAAAAAAGGGGGCGAAAATGAATGGCGAAAACACCATCGCTCTGATATCACCAGAGATATCTGGATGTACGATGCGGATTCAAACACGCATACGATGCTGACTAACTGGCTCGGAGAAGATCGTCAGCCAGTATTGAGTCAGGACGAGCAGACCATTTATTTTCTGAGCGAAGAAAGTGGCACGTTCAATGTGCACAAAATGCCTGTTTCGAATCCTTCCGAGCGTACACAGGTCACCCGATTCGGGACCCACCCGGTTCGGTTCTTGAGTCAGGGTAACGGCGTGCTGGCATTCGGATATGACGGTGATCTGTATACCCTGCGCGACGGTCAGGAGCCGAGAAAAGTACAGGTGCGCATCCGAACTCAGGACAAAGCGAATACCGACAAGTTTATCACGATCAATGGTGGCGTTCAGGAAATGGCCATATCCCCGGATGGAAAAGAAATCGCATTCATTGCCCGTGGTGAAGTTTTTGTGACTTCAGTAGACGGAGCTATGACCAAGCGCATTACAAACACCCCTGAACGCGAGCGTTTTGTGATGTTTACTCCGGACGGAAAAGGGGTAGTCTACGCCAGTGAGCGTGATGGAAGATGGAGTATTTTCAAGACTGAGAAAGTTCGTGCTGAAGAGCCGTTTTTCTATGCTTCAACCTTGTTGAAGGAATCCATTGTGGTTCAAAATCGCGAAGACAATTACCTTCCCGAGTACAGTCCCGATGGCAGGAAACTTGCTTATATCGCCGGCCGACGCACGCTTCGTGTTTTAGATCTGGCTACAGGCAACACCGTAGATCTGCTCACACCCGAAGATCTGTTCCACATGAGTGATGGTGACAAGTACTTCTCGTGGAGTCCTGATAGTCGTTGGTTATTGCACGATTTCAGTTCCAGACTGACGAACAGTGACGTATTGTTACTGGCTGCAGATGGATCCCAACGGATCAACCTGACTGAAAGCGGCTTTGAGGAAATGCGTCCGAAGTGGGTTATGGGAGGCAAGCAAATGCTCTGGTTCTCCAATCGCGACGGACTACGTAGCTATGCAACCAGTGGTCAAACCGAACGGGATGTGTACAGCATGTTTTTTACCCAGGAAGGCTGGGACACCTTTAACCTGAGTGAAGACGAATTCAAACTCAAGAAAGAACTCGATAAACTTAAGGAAAAGGACAAAAAAGACGATGCAAAAAAAGAAGATTCCAAGGTGATTCCACCACTTCAATTTGATCTGGACGGAGTCAGGGATCGTAAAGCACGCCTTACCATCCATTCAAGTTCTCTGAGCGATGCGACCTTATCAAAAGATGGAGAAAAGCTGTACTACCTTACCAGTTTTGAAGGAAATTACAATCTTTGGGAAACCAATCTGCGTACTCGTGATACCAAGCAGGTGATCCGCCTTAATACGGGAGGTGGAAGCCTTGTTTGGGACAAGGACATGGAAAATCTGTATTTGCTAAGTAGAGGTACGATATCCAAGCTCAATGTGTCAGCCGGAAGCTCATCGGGGATACGAATTGCGGGTGAAATGACCTATGATGCTGGTAAAGAACGCGCTGAAATGTTCGAACACGTGTATATCCGAACCAAAAACATCTTCTATGAACCTACGTTCCATGGAATTGACTGGGATTTCATGGCTCGGGAGTACCGCAAATTTCTGCCGCATCTGGGCAACTCGTACGAATTTGCTGAACTGTTATCCGAGTTGCTCGGTGAGTTGAATGTATCACACTCGGGAGCCCGATACAGCTCCAGCATCGAGAATGCTGACGCCACTGCCTCGCTTGGCATTTTCTTCGATTACGGGTACCGTGGCAATGGAATTAAGATTACTGAAGTAATCCAAGGTGGTCCGTTGGACAAAGCCGGGATGAACATCACTGCTGGAATGGTAATTGAGAACATTGATGGTGAGATCATTACAACAGACCGTGACATAGCCAGCTACCTGAACCGCAAGACGGGTAACTTTGTCCTGCTGGAAGTAGTGAGTGCCGATGGCAAAAATCGACGACAGGTAACCGTGAAGCCTGTTTCACTGGGTGCCGAGCGTGCATTATTGTATCAACGTTTCATCCGCATCAATGAGGAAGAAGTCAACCGACTCAGTAACGGGCGCCTGGGTTATGTCCATATTCCAGGCATGGGCGACGGTCCTTATCGTACCGTGATCGATGCGATGCTGGGTAAATATTACGACCGTGAATCGATGGTGGTTGATGTGCGATTCAACGGTGGTGGCGACCTTGTGGCCGACCTTGCCATGTTCTTCACCGGGAGAAAATTCAGCACTTACGCAACAGCTGCCAAAGATGTGGGTGGTGAACCAACCGCACGTTGGACAAAACCGACCGTTACCTTGTTCAACGAAAGTATGTACTCTGATGGACATTGTTACGCGGCGGCCTACAATGAACTGAAACTCGGAACTTCTATCGGTATGCCGGTTCCCGGAACCTGTAGCTACGCTGGCTGGGAAGGTCTGCCTGATGGAACCCGCTGGGGTGTTGTCCCCGTCAGTGCCCGCAACTACCACAATAAATGGATGGAAAACAATCAGACTGATCCGGATGTAAGGGTCAAAAACATGCCGGGCGTGATTGATTCGGGACATGATGAGCAGCTGGAGCGCGCTGTACAAGTCGCTATTGACAATCTCGAAGAGTAGTCCATAATCAATATAGCTTCGTATTTAAAGCACTTCGGACCAGGGACTCACCCAACCTCCGAAGTGCTTTTTTTAAGGAACCCTGGTCGCTTGCCAGTTGACGACGCGCCATTCGTTGTTTCGCTTCAAAAAGGTGCCGCTATTCAGATACCAGGCAACGGAAGTGCCTTCCGTATTCAATGTTTCTCCCTTCATTTGAAATGCCACAACGGCGACATCATGGTACACGTTGATCTGGATATCATGGGCGGTGTAGGTGATGGCAGGGGCAACCTCCTGAAGTTGTTGGGACACCTCGAATCCGGACATAATTTGGTCTTTTCCGAAACGGAGTCCGGCTGAGCTGGTATAGATCAGATCATCGGCCCAGAACCGGTCGTGGACCTGCCTGTCGTTGCGTGAAGCTCCATCCATAAACCAATGAAGCAGTTCGGTAAGTAGCTGTTCATCATTAGACTCCTGTGCACATACCGGTTTTGATTCAGACAACAACAACAAGGCAGAAAAGACGATAAAGAAGTATACTTTCATGATAATAGATTGGTTAACATGGATAGCTGAAAAATAGGGATGAAACTGCGAGTGCATCAATATACTTCTCCATCACGAATGATGCACAAATCAATCTGATGTGCGCTGCATCCCTGAACTGAAAACAAAGTTGGGTTGTCGTTTGATGGAAATCCTGTTACATTCCTATCAAATCAAAGACATTCTGTTCTACTAATCATCGCGGCTGTACATGGAATCTGCCAACGGTAGTATACCGATTCACGAAACGATTCGACATATTACCCGCATTTTATTGAGCGAGAACGACATAGACAAGGGAGTCAACCGATCACTTGAAGTACTTCAAGGAGCGACCAAGGTAGATCGTGTCTATATTTTTGAACTATGGCAGGAAGAAAAACGGGGTTATGTAGGGCGCCAGGTTTTCGAATACTGTGCAACTGGAGTGGAACCTCAGATCGACAATCCAGAATTGATTGATTTTGAAATGGAACCCGGTTTTACGCGTTGGATGGAACATTTCAATACCAATTCCTGGATCAGTGGCGACATATCTTTATTCCCGGAGTTTGAAAAAGAAATCCTATCCTCTCAGGGTATATTAACGATACTCGTGATTCCAGTAAAAGTGGAAAATAATCTGGTGGGATTTATGGGATTTGACTCGACCACCAGCAAGCGGGAATGGCGGGATGATGAGGTTGAATTGTTGATCGAATCGTCTGTACTTATCGGGACTATGTTATTACGGCGACGACAGGAAAAGAAAATCGTCTCTGATGAGCTCAAATATACGGAACTGTTTGCAAGAATGTCTGATGGTGTGGTGTATCATGCATCAAGCGGAGAAATTGTTCATTTTAATCAGGCAGCCTGTACGATACTTGGAATGACACCCGATCAATTATTGGGAAAGACGTCATTGGATAAACGCTGGCGTGCCATCCGTGAAGATGGGAGTGACTTTGGCGGAGAAGAACATCCGGCCATGATAACCTTACGGACGGGTGAACCTGTGACGGGTGTAACCATGGGTATTTTTGATGATCATCATCATGATTACCGGTGGATTTCAATTATTTCCATTCCCGATGTGGACAAAACCAACGGAAAACTACTGGGAGTGTTTGTCATTTTTCGCGACATCACCAGCTTGATCCTGCAAGAACAGCAAGTCAAGAAAGCAAAAAAAATCGCAGAAGACGTGAGTAAACTCAAGTCCAGTATCATAGCAAACATTGGCCATGAGTTTCGCACGCCTATAACCGGTATCATGGGATTTGCGAATCTGATATCGGATCAGTCTGAGGATCCAAACATTCTGGATGCGGCCCGCTCTATTGGTCAAAGTGCGAACAGGCTCCATCATACCCTGGAATCGTTACTTGAATATTCGTATCTGGACAGTAATGCCATTGAATATCGTCCCAAGCACATTGTATTGAGTGCTGCTTTGCGCGCAGTTTTAGAAGAAACCAGAGAACACGCCAATGACAAACTACTTGAATTCAGCTACGATTTCATTGGTGATGATGTAGTTTTTTGCGATGAACGCTATTTAAAAACCATTGCCCGGCAACTACTCAACAATGCATTGAAATTTACTGAAAAAGGCCGTGTAACATTCGAGTTTAGGGTCAACGAAAACTCCTTCGTCATGACGGTAACGGATACAGGGATCGGGATTTCAGATGATCAGCATTCCTACTTATTTGAACCATTTGTACAGGGTAGTGGTGGAGTTGGACGGGGATTTGAGGGTTCGGGACTAGGATTACCCATCGTCAAAAGACTGGTTGAAAACCTCAATGGTACCATTCATATTGATTCCAGTGCACATCGTGGCAGTGTATTCACGGTCAGCATTCCCAGACTGCTCGCAAAGGAATCAGGTAACAGTGTTGCCATGCCATCGATTCGAACACCTGAAATATCGACCATTCTATATGTAGAAGACAATCCGGTTCTTAGAAAATTAGCAACATCCATACTTGGACACTATGATTTAGTTTGTGTTCCGAATGCGGAAAATGCGTTGAAATTTCTTGATACCAATGACGTTGGACTGTTTTTGATCGATATTAACCTGGGAACTGGCATGAATGGCATCGAGTTTGCCCGGATACTCCGGGAGCATCCGAAGTACGAGTCGGCCAGGCTCGTTGCGATAACGGCATATTCACTTGACCAGATTGATGAGGATGGTGGTAAAGGACTGTTTGACCACTATATCAGTAAACCGTTCATCCCCGAGGATCTGTTGACGTTAGTCAAGTCGATAGTTAGTCGGTCGGGCGAACACGTATATAAATAAAAAAGTCCTCGTAAGCTATTATACTACAAGGACTTCTTTCAAGTGCCGAAGGTGGGACTCGAACCCACAGGAGGTTGCCCTCACACGCCCCTGAAACGTGCGCGTCTACCAATTCCACCACTTCGGCGTAGAGCTAAAATATACGGATAAATACTCAACGCTCGCAATATCTGATCTGCGTTAATACCTATCTATGTCTTTGCAAGCGGGCAAGCAGGCAAGCGGTACCCTGCCCCCTACACATCTGCACTTTCTGTTCTTTCTGACCTCCGTGCACAAGTATTTACGGCTCACCTGCTAGCCCGCTTGTTTGCTACCTGCTCGCCGCTCACGGTTCATTCCAACTCCAAAACCATCAACCAGCAGATCTGTTTACTGTCGTAGACGATGTCGAAGAGGCGTCCCTCGCGGGTCTGGACCACGAAATGCACGTGCTGACTGTCTCCCACCCGCTCGGTGTAGGTGCGTCGCACCGTGGCAATGACATGCGTATCCCCTTTCCGGGTCAGAAACCGGTGCGGCACGATTCGGTTCTTCTGCTTGGGCGTGGTGAATCCGGCAAAAGAGGCTATGACATTAATTTTTTCTGGTTGCATATGAGCTCGCTCCGCGAGCGTAAACAGTAAACAGTAAACAGTAAACGACCATGCAGTAAGCTGTGAGCGGCAAGCAGCGAGCGGTACATTCACTCACCACCCCGATGGGCTGTTTACTGTTTACCGGTTTCTGTTTACTTTTCTTGAACGCAACTGATGCGAGACGCAAGCGTCGCGTCGGTCAGTTGCGTTCAAGAAAGTGCGTTTTCCCTTTTACGTCGTGTTGTTTGGCCGCGGGCAAAACGGTGTCCAGCCCGAAGCGGTTGTTTAAGTGATCGATGGCCTGATAGAGGCCGGATATTTTCTCGTCTTCACGGAAGAACAGATCCATCTGGTTGCCTTCGGTCAGAGCAATGGTGTGCAGACCAATACCCCGGATCTTGTGTCCCTCACGCAAAAACTTATGCAGCAACGGCATGGCTGTTTGCAGACATGCTTCCAGCACGTAGTCGTCGAGGTTGGTCTCGCCCGGGGTGTTGAACACGAACGAAATCCCTTTCCAGTCTACGTCCTGAAACCGGATATATCCCGCATACTTGACCGCCTTGCGCCGGTATCCACGCATGCGGTAACATAACTGACTCACCGCCTTGGAAATCTCTCCTTCTATGGCCAGCGGATCATCACTCCAGTCCGAAAACGTGTGCATATAACTGACTTCCCTGGGGGTGTGCAGCGTGGTGTCCGTAACTTTGGCACGATCTTGTCCGGTGACTGTCTCGAACAGCATTTTGCCAAAATAGTCTCCGAACAACTCCCTGAACGCACCACGCCCCCGTTGGATGGCGTCACCAATGGTATGCAACCCACGGGACTGCAACTTTACGTAGCGCCGACTTCCAATGCCCCATACTTCTTTGAGCGGTAACGGATACAACCGCTCACGGGCCATGTCCTGGTCGAACACACAGGTGAGGCCGTTGGGTTTCTGCAGATCTGAACACAACTTGGCATAGGTTTTCGAATACGACACCCCAACCGAGCACAGGAGTCCCGTGCCCGCATACACCTCGTTTTTCAGGCGCATGGCCATGGCTTCGATCTCGGCCCTGGGACGTTTCAGCATGAAGGTGATGTCCATAAAAAACTCATCCATCGAGTAACTTTCCACATCCGGAGAATACCGGTCGAGTATAGCCCGGATTTCCTTCGATATGGCCTGATACTTCTCGTAATGGACCTGCATAAACACGATATACGGACAAATCTGGGTGGCTTCGAAGGCACTCATCGCGGTTTTGATACCCAGTTTCCGGGCTTCATAGCTGGACGTGGCCACAATACCCCGCGCCGTACCGTCTTCCTTGCGCCATCCTCCCACAATCACCGGAAGGCCAAAAAGTCCATACGAAACCTGCTCAACCTGCGCATAAAAACAGTTCATGTCCAGATGCAGGTACAAACGCGGACGCACGCTGGTGTGCTGCTGGTCAGCAGCAATGGTGTTGTACAACGTAATTCGATGTACATTTCGGCTAAGATCATAGGCAAGAGTCATAGTATTTACACATATTTTGTACATATATAATCTGTGTAAATTTCGGGACAGTGGCAAGTAGAAAAGCATACTTTTGACACAAATTGTCGCAGAAGAATTTCGGACTTCCGCGAATCGACCCAAACTGGACCATCCTGATTTTTCTCAAATAGTAAACTCTTCACTATCTTGATGGAGCCGGCACACAGAAACAACCTAATCCGGTAAATCGCACCCAAAACTTCTCGCTATGATTTATGTATTCGGAGCCTCGGGACACGGACTGGTCATTCACGACATTCTGGAATGCAACAACATCCAGCTGGATGCCTATGTGGATGATCATCCACAGGAAGCTACTCAACATGGCATTTGGGTGATGCATTCACGCGATTTTGATCCAAAACCGGGCGATCAGATGATTATTGGGATCGGGGTAAACAAAAACAGGAAACGTGTGTCTGCGGCGTGGGTGGTGGATTATCTGACCGCCACGCATCCACAGAGTGTGGTGTCGAAGAAAGCCCATCTGGGACCCGGAACCGTGGTCATGCCCGGAGCTGTTGTGAATATAGGCTCAATAGCTGGACAACATGTCATTGTAAATACGGGAGCCTGCGTAGATCATGAGTGTCACCTGGGCGATTTCGTCCACGTGGCTCCCAACGCTACGTTGTGTGGAAACGTTACTGTTGGCGAAGGGGCCTATATCGGTGCAGGAGCCGTGGTCATTCAAGGCATCACACTCGGGAAGTGGTGCACGGTGGGAGCTGGAGCCGTAGTGATAGAAGATGTTCCCGATGGAGCTGTAGTTGTGGGGAATCCAGCGAGAGTGATTCGCACTGAATCCTTTGTCTGAAGCGGCCCGATATACCCGCAACGGTATCATTGGGATACCGAAAGAACAGACCATCACTAATGTGTTTTTTTTTTGATGAATTATGCCGTAATTGTGGCAGTTACTCATCCACAATTTAGGCACCTATGGCACTTTACTCTCGTCTTTTATTACAATCCGCAGTCGGTCTACTGGTCGTTTTAATCAGCTTGTTTGCACCGGATTTCACCTATAACAGCCGGTATTACCTACTCGCCCTGGTCATTCTCCTAGTTGGCATGCCTCACGGAGCGATAGATCACATCATTTCGGAAAAGATGGATCAATGGCAGGGTGATCTACGCAAGAAAGTTTGGTTTTATAGCTGGTACCTTGGGTTGGTGGGCATGTATTCCTTGATGTGGGTCTGGTATCCGCTGTTCTCGTTCGCTTTTTTTATGGTGATAACCTGGTATCATTTTGGACAAGCGGATGCAGAACGATTTGAGTTGTCGGGCTGGAAGAAGCATCTCATCCATTTTTCCCGTGGGTTTACCGTTGTTGGACTTATCGCTTACGGAGATTTGGCCTATTCGTCTGCCGTAATTGAGTCTATTACTGGATTTTCACTCCTGGATTTTACGATCCAGCGGATAAATCCAGAGTGGATCACCTGGGGAATCGCGGCTTTTTATCCGATCGTGTTTCTAGGAATTGCTTCGTTTCATTCTTTTGGATGGAAACATGTTATCGTTTTTTTCCTGGATGCTGTCAGTGTTTCAGTCCTGTTTATGTTCGCCGACCCTGTCTGGGCATTTTCAATCTACTTCGGACTCTGGCATTCCTTCAACCATGTACGAGTCATGCTTTCCTATCTCAGTGATGAAACAACCCGGTTGAATTTCGGGTGGTTCTACAGGGAATCCTTTATCTACTCCCTGTTATCCTATCTGGGAATTCTGCTGGTGTATAATATGACGAATGCCTTTGGGCAGGAAAAGTATCTGGTGTCGCTTCTATTTGCTGCTATCAGTGTGCTCACATTGCCACACATGTATGTTGTTCAGAAACTTTACACCACCTACCGCAAATAAAAAAAGGGGCTTCTCTTTGCAGAGACGCCCCTAAAATCAAAGTGTAGTACTTCGGACTAATTACTTAGAAGAAGAAACCGCTACAGAATACACAACAAGTCCGAATCCGATCTTGTTGATCGCATCAGCGATGTTGTAGAACACATCGATGTTACCCATTCCATCAAGCAGGTTTCCAGGCATCGTCATGTATCCGATTGGATAAATAGACCAGCCCAGCGTGATGAAAATCTTCATGAGGAACATGGCATGCTTGAGCGCTGGATTGTCTGAGCCTTCAGAAAGTTTGGCAACGCTACCGAAGAATACTTCATAAACGATGTACAGATAGAACGCAGTAGATACTGTTCCCCAAAGAATCGTCTGATCTGGCTGTATCGCTTCTCCGATGTAACCTGTTACCAACATACCTACAGACGCAAGGATCAATGCGAAAAGAGTCTGAGCCTTAGCACCGTATGGTCGGGTAAGTAAGTAGAACTCAATACACATCAGCGGAACTGTAAGTGTCCAGTCGATGTAACGAAGTTCTGTCGGACTAGAACCCATCGTCAGGTAGTAATCACGCATGTAGTAGTAATGCACAGCGGCAATACCTGTGATCAATCCAGAAACGGTCAGCGATAATCTCCATTTTTCAGACACCGAATTTCTCTCCAGAAAGAAAAATACGGTAGCTGCCAACATGGCCATTGTACCGATGAAAAAAGTAAACCCGACAACGTCACCTGGCTGAATCGTTGACGCAAGTAGAATAAGTGAATACATCATATTGCTAGAATTGTGTTATGGTTTATCAAGGCTAGGTTAACTAACCACACCAATATAACCTGCAGTTCCAATGGAAGCGCTTTTATTACTATTTTTTAATTAGTTAGGAGCAAATGATTAACTTATTGCTACTCAATACACTAAGTTGTTTTTACTAAAATCCGACTACACTTTGAAGCTGGATTTATTTATTAGAATATTTTAATATTCACAATATTTCTTATTCGACGGTTACACTTTTGGCCAGATTCCTGGGTTGATCGACGTCACATTTACGATTGATGGCGATATGATACGACAATAGCTGCAACGGGATGACTGTCAACAAGGGAGTCAGGCAGTCGATGGTATCAGGAATCGTGATCACATACTCGCTTAATCCCGCTACAGAGGTGTTGCTCTCGGTGGTTACTGAAATTATTCGCCCTTTTCTGGCCCTGACTTCCTCGATATTACTGATCATCTTTTCATTGGTATGATCGGAGGTAGCCAGAACAACAACCGGCATATGTTGGTCTATCAGGGCAATTGGACCGTGCTTCATTTCAGCTGCGGGATACCCTTCTGCATGTATATAACTGATTTCCTTTAGCTTGAGAGCACCTTCCAGGGCAACGGGAAAATTGAAACTCCTTCCCAGATACAAGAAATTGGGAGCGTAGGTAAAGATCTTTGCAATTTCTCTGATGGTATCGTCTTGCCTGAGAATCTCCGCAATTTTCTTCGGTATCTGGTGCAACTCGTGAATGAGTCGGGCGATTTCGGCGTCAGGTATGGTCTTACGGTATTGCGCCAGGTGAATGGCGATCATAGTGAGTACCGTTACCTGCGCTGTAAATGCTTTGGTAGATGCCACTCCTATTTCTGGTCCGGCATGGCTGTAAACGCCTGCATCGGTTTCCCGGGCGATGGTAGATCCCACCACGTTACAGATCCCTATAACTGTCGCACCACGGGACTTGGCTTCCCGAAGCGCAGCAAGCGTGTCGGCCGTTTCCCCGCTTTGTGAAATCACGATCAGCACATCCTGGTCATCGATCAAAGGGTCTGCATATCGAAACTCAGAAGCGTATTCAACCTCAACGGGGATACGAGCCAGGGATTCGATCAGGTATTGTCCTACCAGACCCGAATGCCAGCTGGTTCCACAAGCTGCAATGATAATTTTGCGGGCAGCCAGCAGTTTATCCATCACCGGGGTCAAACCACCTAAAACAACCCTGTTTTCATCCAGAACAAGCCTGCCACGCATACAATCAGATAATGCGCGTGGCTGTTCAAAGATTTCCTTGAGCATAAAGTGAGGAAAGCCACCTTTTTCAATCTGCTCGAGTGACAACGCGATTTCGTGCACATCCTTATGGATTGGTACATTTCGCGTAGTCATGACGGTATAGCCACTTCGATGGATCACAGCGATTTCATCATCATCCAGATAAACAACCTGCTGCGTATATTCAACGATTGGTGAGGCATCGGAGGCAACGAAATACTCACCCTCTCCGACTCCAATAAGCAAAGGGGATCCTTTTCTGGCACAAATAAGTCGATCCGGGAAGTCGCGATGCACGATTACAATCCCATAGGTGCCAATGACTTGTTGAAGCGCCTGCTGGACGGCATCTACGAAGTCCCCTTCTATGACCTTATCGATTTCTTCGATAAGGTGCGCCAGCACCTCTGTATCGGTCTCTCCAGTAAACACATGTCCTTTTTTACTGAGTTCAGCTCGAAGCACATCATAATTTTCGATGATCCCATTGTGAACCAGCGCAAATCTTCGATCTCCGCCGGTATGGGGATGGGCATTTACATCGTTGGGTTCACCGTGGGTCGCCCAGCGTGTGTGTCCCACGGCCAGAGTGGAATCCACCGGATCCATATCCAACAGTTTTTCGAGTATACTCACTTTCCCCTTGGCCTTTTTGATGTCCAGGGAACCATTTATCTGAGCAATTCCGGCCGAATCATATCCGCGGTATTCGAGTCGTTTCAGACCTTTGATAATAATCTCTCTCGCGGGACGCTGCCCGATGTATCCTACTATTCCACACATAGTCTAAAGTAAATTTTAATCCATAAATAACGCTTCAGCTGCCTGCATCATCAAAACGTGCGGAATGAGAGTCTCTCACCACTCCATTCCGGACTTCTCAACAAAGAAGTTGTTTTAAAGTAGGTGTTTTTGGATGACACAGCAACAAAATCTACGATATGAGACATTTTTACGTATTTATACTGATTATACTAAGCTGAAATTAAGCTATCATTTGAGACACAGAGAGAGTTTACTGATTAATCATTGCGTTATTATTACATGGGTGTACATTTATGTTTCTTTGAGGATCCCAAAGTGGTCCGTTTTTATCCGCTTGCATTAACACGTCCGCTAGACCAGATGCGTATGGGCATCCTGACACTGGCCGAAAAATGGGAATACATCCTGGATATTCATCATTCCACGCGGACACTTCGGCCCTGGCTGAACGGGCTGTTCGATTCCGATAAACCGCTTCCTGGAGAAGACTACATCTGGATCAACTCCCGTTTTGTTCCCCATCTGAAACTTGCTGCAGATGTCGCTGCACTGAAACCTGGTCAGGGGTTGTCGTGCTGTGATGTTCCGGTTGTGGTACGTCTGCGTGGCGATCAGACGATCCGGGAATTTGAGAAAATGCAGGAACGGGTTCTTGGGTTTGAAGAACATCTGGCGAACGACGGAGCGGCTTATCCAATGCAGACCATCAGGTTCGATGAGGTTACCTACGAAAACACCGAACGGGGTCTGTTGCTGGATCATCCTTGGGACATATTTCATCACAATGCATCCCAGATTGAAGCTGACATCCGGCTGATCAGACCATCACGTACATTGAACCACTGGCCGAATAAGAATTTCTTTTATGTCAATGCAGATGATGTCTATGTGGGGTCAGGAGCTCGACTCGATCCAGGTATCGTGCTGGATGCTAGCGAGGGTCCAATTTTTATTGGAGAAGGTGCTCACATCATGGCCGGGGCACTGATCAAAGGCCCGGTTGCGATATGCGAGTATTCGACCGTACGGATGGGGGCTAAAATCTATTCCGGAACAACTGCTGGTCCGCACTGTAAGCTGGGTGGCGAAGTCAGTACCGCAATTTTCCAGAGTTTTTCGAACAAAGCTCACGATGGGTATATTGGGAATTCACTCATCGGTGAATGGGTCAACATTGGAGCGGATACCAATAACTCTAACCTGAAAAACAACTATTCATCGGTCAAAGTGTACGACTGGGAAACCGGCGAACTGAAAGACTCCGGACTACAGTTCTGTGGACTTTTCATGGCTGATCATTCCAAAACAGCCATTAACTCCATGTTGAATTCCGGAACGGTTTGTGGAGTAAGTAGTTCGGTCTTAACAAATAACTTCCCTCCAAAGTACATTCCATCCTATGCCTGGGTTACAGATACGGGTACGGATGTGTTCGACTACGATAAAGCAGTAGATACGGCCCGTGTAGTGATGGCACGTCGTGGAATTGAATTGACCGAGTCTTATAAGATGATGCTGAAGTATCTGTTCAGGGTCAGAGACGGTCGGCCAGTGAAGTGACCTTTCATTAACCACTACCGCTAATCAAATCTGGTAGAAACAACGCGAATCGTTTTTCCCGCTTATCAATTTTATTCCAGGGAATCTGTATTCCAGAGACCCAGCTAAGGTAAAAGTACGCGATTCAGACCAGGCAGACCTCATTTCATTTCACGTAGTTGCGTAAACATCAGATTCCAGGAATTGGATGAAAATAGCCGTATTTAGCTAGTTTTAACTGCTTTTTACACCCCCAGGAAACGATTTCACTCGTTTAATGATTAGTTTGTGACAACACTAAATCTCAGGAAATATCGTGCGTAACCTTCTTTTAACTGTATCTATCCTGTTCATGTTTATGTCCTGCTCGAATGAAGACAAAGGACAACAAGGCAGACGAGACCGCGGAATACCAACGGTAGAAGCCGTTGTGGCGCAGTTCGGTTCATTACCCCTGGAGGAGCGTTTGAGTGGTTCCGTCAGGGCGTTCAACCAGACTGAGATTTATCCGGAAGTATCTTCACCTGTGGTTGAGATTTTTGTGAACAACGGTGAACGAGTATCGGCCGGACAACGTTTGATGCGACTTCGCGATACCGAAGCCTCCGAGCAATTAGCACAGGCAGAAGCCAGTTTACGTGTTGCCACAGCCCAGGTTGAACAGGCGCAGGCAAATCTGACCCGACTGGAGAATCAGTTGAACCGGGCGATCGCACTTCGGGACAGGAACTTATCGAGCGAGGCCGAGTTTGAAGAGCTTCAGGCACAGGTGATCAGTGCGCGGGCAGCATTGAATCTGAGTGTCGCCCAGCAATCATCGGCACAGTCTGGTGTTCAGGAAAGACGCAATGAACTGAATAAGTTTGTCATCAAAGCCCCGATTCAAGGGGTTGTGGGTGACAGAAATGTGGAATTGGGCCAATATGTAACCACCAACACACGCTTATTTACGATCGGAAATATGCAACGAATGAAGGTTGAGGTTGCGCTCACTGAGGGTATGCTGGCACGAATCCGTGAAGGGATGCGAGTCCAGTTGAGTACACCCGCTGCTCCGGACACTGTCATTTTGGCTTCGGTCAATCGAATTTCTCCATTCCTGAATCCAACATCCCAAACTGCAGTCGCCGACATCGAGGTGGACAATCCGGGCGGAATACTTCGCCCTGGGATGTTCATCGCAGTAGATATTTTTTACGGAGACAGCCAGCAGGCCACATTGGTACCTAACAATGCAATCTATCGCCATCCCCAGCAGGGTTTTGAAGGCATCTTCATCACTCCCTCGCTCTCTCAAGAGTTGAATTTTAGCTCCGAAGACAATGATGACAACAAAACCCCACAGATCGTTGGTCCGGTACCCTACGAGTTTCGCAGAGTTGAAATCGTTGCCCGAGGACGTGAAGTTACTGCAGTCCGGGGGATTGACCCACAAACCCATGTCGTTACCCTGGGACATAGTTTATTGATAGAGGGAACCGCTGGAACCAGGGTCAAGACCATGGACTGGAGCCACATTCTGAATCTTCAGCAGATGCAAAGCCGGGATCTTATCAAATTGATACAGGAACGCACCGGAGTGAATAGTCCATTAAATACGAGTGGACTATAACTTTTCGAAGTCAGCCAGGAAAATCCAGGATCAATCAAAACAATACCACCGTGTCACTTACAAGTACATCCATAAAACGCCCGATCGCTACAACCATGGTCTTTTTGATCATCATTACGTTGGGCACGATCGGATTCAGGTACCTGCCCGTTGATCTTCTGCCTCCCATTGAGTTCCCGCAGCTCACCGTATATGTCAACTACGACAATGTCGGACCGGAAGAAATGGAGAAAATTGTTACCGAGCAGGTCGAAAATGCCATCGCAACGGTTCCAAACATCGAACGGATCACTTCAAACTCGAGTGAAGGAAGCACTCGGGTCACACTCAATTTTGCCCAGGGTACCAACCTGGATGAAGCCAGCAATGATCTCAGAGCTGCCATCGACCGGCTCAGACGCTCCCTGCCAGAGGAAGTCGATCCGCCTGGTATCTGGAAGTTTGATCCGAACGATGCTCCAATCGTAACCATCGGCGTTAGATCCCGTCGGGATATGGCAGAGGTAACCCGAACCATTGAAAACGACCTGTCCAAGTATTTCGAACAGATTCCCGGTGTGGGATCGATCGATATCTGGGGTGGAGTATACCGGGAAATCCGCATAGATTTGCTCCGAGACCGCATGGCATCCAGTAACATTACCGCCCAGGATGTGATATCGGCTATAAACAGTGAGAATGCAAACCTGCCAGGTGGTAATGTCAAAGATGGGTTAAGTGATCTTTACGTCCGGACCATGGGTGAGTACACCGATGTCGAACAAATCGGTAATACGATCATTCGAATCGAAAACGGGGCACCAATCCGTGTCAAAGACGTTGCGACGGTTACTTTCGACTACGAAGACCTCGACCGTTACATCGAGGTGGACGGACTGCCCATGTTGCGTTTTGGAATAAGAAAACAATCCGGAGCCAATACAGTTCAGGTTGCTGCCGACATCCGTAAGGAAGTGGAGCGATTGAACGGAATCCGAGACGATGTAGATCTTCTGGTCATGCGCGATCAGAGTCAGTTTATCCAGGACTCAATCGATAATGTGCGAAACTCGGCCGTCTGGGGTGGAATTCTGGCCATTATCGTGTTATTTGCATTTCTGCGAAACGGATCCACAACCATGATCATCGGAATTGCGATTCCGATTTCGATCATCGCAACGTTCGCGCTACTTTATTTCAACGGACTGACACTCAACCAGATGAGTTTCGGAGGTCTGGCGCTGGGGGTTGGTATGATCGTTGATAATGCGATTGTGGTACTGGAAAATATAGTACGAAAGCGCCAACGCGGCGTAGAGGCCAAAGAAGCGGCGAATGCGGGTACCAGGGAAGTCACGGGAGCGGTAATTGCTTCCACGCTAACGACTTCCGTTATATTTTTGCCCGTGGTATTTATGAACACCATCACCGGTGTGATGTTCCAGCAAATGGCACTGGTTATCGTTTTCTCACTGTTATGTTCGCTATTGGTAGCTCTGACCATCGTTCCGATGCTCTCAAGCCGCTTTTTGACCGTCAAAAGAATGAGTGACGATATCACCAAACAGAAAAGCCACGAGCGTTTCTTTTACAGATTAGAAAACAGATATGCACGTGTAATTGAGTATGTACTTGGTAAAAAAATCATCGTAGCCACCATCACGGTTTCGCTTTTGGCGTTTTCATACTGGGGAATACAGGATATTCCGATGGAGTTGACACCTGCAACTGAGTCAGATCAGATTGATATCAATCTACGTATGGACTCGGGAACCAACATTGCGATTGTCGATCAATATATGGATCAACTGGATGCCATCGCCAAACAGGTTATCCCACAGAACGATATTCTTTTCTACACCCGTGAAGCACAGAACGGACGAGGCGAGATTGAACTGGCATTGACTCCACCGGATCAACGTAACATCAAAACAGATGATCTGGCTGATGAGCTTCGTCAAAAACTTCAGGGTTCGGTTCCTGGTGCGAGTATCGATGTAAGTGCACAGTCCGGGTTGTGGATTCTGCGTCGAATTTTCGGAAGTGGTGACCAAAACACCGCGCTCGACATTCAAATCCGGGGCTATAACCTCGACATTGCAGCCAATATAGCTCAGGATATCGCTACCCGTATCAGGGAGCTTCCGGGCATCGTAGATGTACGGGTACCCGAGCGCGAGGGTCGTCCGGAGCAGCGTGTCCGCATCGATCGTGATAGAATCTCGCAACTGGGTATCAGCACCCGGGATGTTGCATCTGCCATACAGACTAATGTAGGGGGCTCAAGAGCCGGATACTTTCGCCGTGATGGAGAAGAAATTCCGATCATGGTCCGACTTCGTCCTGAAGATCGCCTGAGCTCACTGGATATCGACAATATCAGTGTCAGGGCGGCAGATGGTACCATCGTTCCGGTATCGGCTCTTGTAACACTGAACGCAGAGCGTGGACCTAACAGCATCCGTAGAGAAAACGGACAACGAGTGACCAGCATCACAGCAAACCTCGAGCAAGGTGTTCCGCTTGGACAAGCTGTTGAACGTATCAGCGAAGAGCTTGCCGGATTTCCTTTACCCGAAGGATATTCAATCTATTTCGGGGGCGAGTATGAAGAGCAACAAAAGGCTGCTCGCGATTTCAATATGGCGATTTTAATGGCCTTGATCCTGATTTATATGGTAATGGCCGCACAGTTCGAGCGATTCCTGGATCCATTGATTGTGATGTTTTCGGTTCCGCTTGCTTTGATTGGAGTGATGCCCGTTATGTTGTTGACCGGAACCACACTGAACCTTCAAAGCTTGATGGGAGTCGTGATGTTGATTGGTATTGTGGTCAATAATGCGATTCTTTTGGTAGACTACATCAACATGATGCGACGCGAACAAGGGTATGATCTCAGACAATCGGTGATTGAAGCCGGAAAACTGCGTCTTCGTCCGATTTTGCTTACCACGTCTACCACGGTACTGGGACTACTACCCATGAGCTTCGGAATGGGATCCGGAGGGGAAATCCAGGCCTCATTAGCCCGGGTGGTAATCGGTGGACTAACGGCATCTACCTTAGTCACTCTCGTGTTCATCCCCGTGGTCTATGTAAGTGCCAATATAGCCATGGAACGCATCAAAGTTTGGGTGTCCAAGTTCAAAACCGAATCAGAAGAAGCCCCCGCACTTGTAACAAGCGAATAATCTGGTTCCAATCATAATATTCAACTCAAAGGGGAAGCAAATTTCGTTTCCCCTTTATTGTTATATGCTTATCGAATGGGGCAACACTTAATCTGTCTTTCGTATCTTGTGCCTCACTATGGACGAAAGCACTCAGTGGTTATCGGTAAAAGACGCACTAAAGCGTTTCTTCACACGACAAGACATACTTCTCGTTGTTGAGGCTCTTTTTTCGTTTTTACTGATCATTGCTCTTACTCCTCTCACACGAAATCAAACTGAGCTAAACACGCGTATTAGTGACACTGAGATTACAAAACTCACCAATGCTTTTCACAGAAAAATTGGTTAAGGAATAGAAGATTATGACCGCTGAAGTCAGCCATCAATAACGACGTCCGGTCTTTCATTGGAGAAAGGTTGACTTCTGTCGACATGACCATGATTGTAATGCGGGTTAGGTAATGATTTTTAGTTGTCATCGGAGTTAAATAGTCTTATTTTGGGGTCTGTATTTAATATTGCGGGCCCATAGCTCAGCGGTTAGAGCAGTCGACTCATAATCGATTGGTCGGGGGTTCAAATCCCTCTGGGCCCACTTGAGTAATAAAGCCTCTCAGTTAACGCTGGGGGGCTTTTTTTGTGAAATAGTCGGATTACTATATTTAAAATGATAGTTTGAGGTTTAATTATTAAAATTCTTTTATATTTAGTATCACTTAATTCGTAATTAATGATTAAGTGTCTATATTGTACATATTTAGTTTATTCTTGAATCGTAACGTAGGTGCAGAAACAAATACTCTGATTATAACGAAGTTGTAGGCAGATTTGTGTGACGCTTTTTTGAACATATCGAGGTACCATGATCAACACTATAAGACTATTTACCCAACAGTTGAAAAGTGTTTTCCAGCTGTTAATAGTTTCAGTCAAACATAAAAAAGATTTCCTGATTTTTGAGACGTACTCTTTCAATGAGGCCAGAAAAATCGGTGAGTTCACCTTTTCACCCAGTATGATATTTGTGATTGGGGGTTTGGCCGGCAGTCTTCTGGTCATGTTCACGATGCTTATCATTCAGGTAACACCGATTGGCTATGCCCTATTAAGCCACCAGAAGCACCCACTCGAAGATGATTTCACTCTTGTGGCACAAAGGGTTCAGGTTCTCAGTGACTCACTGAGTTCGAGCAACTACCAGCTTGAACAGTTCAAACTGGCTCTGCGTACCTCAAACAAGAACGCTCCGGCCGATCAATCCGACTACCTCGCTAACAGCTCCGAGTATGATAACGAAGAATTCACTGATTCTTTTGTAGCAACCGATTTCTTTACTGAAGATAATTTATTATTATATGCATCAGAAAGTCGTGTTTCTGAAACTGAACCTAAAGCTGTGGCTTCATTGATGCCAGAGAAGTTAACACGGAACGAGGCTTTAGTTTCCAAGCAGTCAGCTTTAGTCATTCCATTTAGAATCGAATTTCATCTACCCAATTGATTTGATTCTAAAAAATCAAAACTAATTGCCTTACACAGGAGTTTCATCCATGTTCAACAACAAAAACAATTCACCTCAACAAAAAGGAACTATGGCGTCTGCACTACCTAACCTTGATGACCTTAAAGCACATATCAAAGATAAAAACGAAGGTGGTAAGGATTCCTCACCGGTCTATCTGATCAGTGAAGGAACAACTGTAGTCGGTGATATCATCTCAGACCATGGGATCCGTATTTCGGGTAAAGTTAAGGGCACGGTTCGATCAAATGGAAAATGTGTGATCGCATCAACTGCTGAAGTTGAGGGAGATGTGAAGGCTGTTGATGCGGATATTTCCGGTCAGGTCAGTGGAGAAATCAAAGTCAGTAACAAACTCGTTTTGCGTGAAACAGCACGTGTCATCGGAAAAGTTACCACTGCCATTCTGAATGTTGAAGATGGCGCCAAACTTTCCGGTACCTGTGAAATGAAATTAGATGATGTCAAAGGTAATCCTGTAAAGCCAGCAAGCACTGAACCAGTTGTAGTGGCAGAAACCAAAGCGTGAGAGCTCGCTAATATTCAGTAAATCTCATTAACATCTAGTACTTTAAAAAGCCTCTCAGTTAACGCTGAGTGGCTTTTTTCGTTTAAAACCGTTTGGTTATACTGAATTTGATCGACCCGTTATTTTCAAGTGGAGAAAAACGATTTTCAACATTCCTCCAATTCCACGTGTAGACCAGGTACAGATCAGTTCCAGGGGTGACGATCCAGTGTAGCCGCTGATAGTATCCCATCAATCGACTCAGATTGTCGTACTGCACAATGGATGTCAATGCCAGCAGCGGAGTAATGTCGAAATTACCCCTGAATCGGAATACATCTGCGTGGAAGGCGCCTTCAGATAACTTCACATCTTCCCGGTTCCATTCCGAAATCAGATTGATACCGGGATAAGCACGAAAAACCACCTGGGACTCAACCGCGGTGCGGGTTCCTGTCCAAAACCCTTCATAAATTACCGCTAACTCACCCACAAGACGTCTGAAACTTGCGGTTTCAAACGCTACCCGAATGAACTCGTGCTGATACGATCCGGCTGGAATCATGATTGTCCCATTTCTTCTGATGTCAAAGTCTTCAACCAGACGTTCATAATAGGTTCCTGTCTGGAATTCAACCCCGTCACCGGATTCAAAGACCAGCTCCATGGGTTGTAAGATCAATTCCATTGTCTCAAGCTTCCAATCCATATCCATCAAGTGCTCATAGCGAACTTCTGATGTAAAGGATCTCAAAAACTTATTTGATGATAAAATCTTGGTATATCCAGCAGATGGTTGAAACCTTCTGAATCCGACACGCGGAGCAATACCAACCGCTGGATTAAAATCCGTGCCGAATTCACGATACGATGCGTGCCAAAAGAACGGGAAATTGGGAAACGACAGTCGGAATCCACGGGTTGAACGATCGAATAGATCAGTAGACTCTCCTAGTTGATTTTTAGAGTGAGTCACAAAAAACAGCTGGAACTGGAGGTTTTTATCACCCAAAAACCGTGACGTACCAAGCTCTAAATCCGCCCCTAAGGTCTCTCTGGTAGGAATACTATCGGTCTCCAGGGTTGCTCTTCGCGTGTAGATTATTCCAAGTTTACTTTCAGCGAATATATTTTGCGTGACTCTGGCAACCGTAAAATCCTCTTCATTAACATCGCTTTTGGCTGTACGAATCTGATAAAATCCAAAGTTTGTGTTGCCAGCTCTTCCGATTGCCCTGGCGCCGAACAGAATTGGAACAGGAGCACCGTCAACAAGGCCAATTCTTCGACTGAAAAAGGGATTTACTCCACTAGATGGAGCAAAGTTAAAAACCGAAGACCCTTCGATAAAAAAAGAACGTTGCTCCGGAAAAACTAACGAAAATCGGGTAAGATTAACTCGCCTTTCATCAACTTCCGCTTCCGCAAAATCCGTGTTTACAGATAGTGAAGTACGAATTCCAGGTGTTAAACTATAGGATACATCAAATCCAGCATCACCGTCGTAGCTATCTTTCCTGCTTACACCTGATGGCCAGCTTCTTGTGAATTTCGTCATGGCATACGGCTTGACCTCTAGTCCCAGTCCTTGACTCAATCCCTCTAGACCACTAAGAGTACCCGCATCTTGTGGCCGAAATAATCCCTGGTTCAATCTCCAACCGGACCATAAAATCTCTTCACTTTTACGCCGTACTGTTCTCTGAAAGTTGATTCCCCACACGGAGGCATCGGTGTCAAAGTCCAATGTTTTAAATGGAATCCGGATTTCAGCAAACCAACCTTCCTCGGACTTACTTACTTTCGATAACCAAATTCCATTCCAGGCTTTGTTCACGTTTCGTTCTTGACCTACGGTAAGCAGGCCATCGCCCATGAGTCCAGCTGGATTAATCTCAAAAAAGTACGCACTACGCTGGTCATTGAACGTATCCAGAATCCACATGAATCGGTCATCGGCTCTAAGTCCTTGGTCCCATCGCTTCTGAAATGCCATTATGCCAGATGGATCACTATCATATAACCATGCACCAATGTATAGATATTCGTCATCATAGAGCACCTTGACTACAGTACGTTCACTTGGTTCCCCACCTTCTACCGGAACCTGTTGTCTAAAATTTGATATCCCTTCAGACTGGATCCAAATAGACTCATCCAGAACCCCGTTGAGCTCGATTTGGGTACCTAATGGAATCCGATGTGCCTTTAAATGATATTCAGAGGGATTATCCTGAGCAAGGGTATGAACTGAAGCGCCGAAAAGAAACAAACCTGACAGTAGAAGAATTCTCATGGTTTTCAAGGTGTTACTACGTATAACGAACGGCCTAAAAATCGCAACAAACTCGATCCCCAGTTATTAAAAGTGATTAAAAGTTGGCACAGATTCATTAAAAATAACGATTAAGACTATTCTGTCTTTATTTAGGTGGTATGTGTCTAGTCGGTTGCATCACTGTCTGTTGACTACTTTTGTACTTCGAGCTATGCTTGAATGACAATAACCTGAACATCCATCAAATTCGTGCCGGTGGGACCGGTATTAATGACGCATTCCGATCCCTCGAAGAACGATCCGGAATCGAACGTTGAGATATACGCTTGCGGGTCGCCCTTTGATCTGACCAATTCCTGGAATGCCTTCCTGTCGCAGACGATTCCTGAGGCATTGGTTGTCCCGTCCATCCCATCCGTGCCGGCACTTAACATAAAAAATTGTGCGCTATTAGGCAGTAATGCATCCATTTGCGACATAACCAGCAATCCGAGATGATGGTTTCGGCCACCGTTTCCATCACCGGTCACCTTAACCGTACTCTCGCCATGATACACAACCATGAGTCCTTGACCTTTATTCAAACTTATATGTGCAAAAATGGCGTTTTTTACCATTACCTGCGCTACTTGATTTACATCCTGGTTGTATGCATGCTCTTCCACGATCAATTCCAGGTCCGGGGAGCGCACGTTGAGATGTGCTCCCAACGAAAACGCAAACTCATACGGCCTGTCCAGAAAAACCACAGCGTATTTTTCCGGCAGCCAGGATTTAGGTGTTGATTTGGTTGCTATGGCCGGACCGCTTCCAATAACGGATGGATCATCTCCGGGCACATCAGAGATCAGCAGATTAATCCAGCTTTTTGGTTTTGCATAACGCAATGTTTTTCCTGCTTTTACTTTATCCCAATTGGATCGGATCCGGTTCATCTGATCGATATTTTTCCCGGAACGAAGCAATTCAGCCGTACGAGTTCGTAAATCCTGCCAATCGAGTCCGTCCTCAGGGACACAAAACATTGACGATGCTCCACCAGTGGTAATGAAGAGTACCAGATCATTTGAAGTGACTTGTTGAAGTTCATTGACCAGCACTGTCGAACTACTATGACTCCTCAGTGCAGGTAATGGATGGTCTCCGGGTAAGATCACAATGTTTCCATATACATCGGGTTTTTCCACCGAAGTGATGACACATCCTCTGGTAATTTTATCTCCCAGAAGGTCTTGCAGACCCAATGCTACCTGTCCGGCAGCCTTACCGGCACCAAAAACATAGATGTTGTGAAACTCATCGAGAGGTACCCGATAGTCCTTGAATAATAGAGCGTTGTTTTCAAGCTTGAATGTTGAAAACACACGTTTAGCAGGATCTGAGTCCTTCAGGACCTCCAGGAAAGATGACTTAAGCAGCTGGGTAAGCTTATTCATCATCTGTGATTATAGGTTTAAGATTTCAAATGGGAGTTGGGTTGAGGGTTCGAATTGCAAGCGGAAATCATATATAAGGGTCTAGAATGAAGTTTGAGAACGTTGCTCGTAAGTGAACTTCTCATTCCCCATTTCCTGACCGCTAGCCTGCTCCACTTCTCGCCGCTTTCAGCTCACCAATTTAATCTTTTCTTCGTTTTGTGAAATATATTGTCTGATGAGTTTTTTTCTTCGAAAAAAATAGGAGTCCAAAATTCAAATCCCTCAATTCCCCACTGCCTAACCGCTCGCCATACTCATTTCCCTTTTCTGTTATCCCTTTTCTGTAGATTGATTTGCGGCCCCGCTGCAAATCAATCGATCACCAAAAACGAATATTCGCCTTGATGTACGCTGCCATTAACCCGCAGCTCACCCCGACCCCTGTAATCTATGATCTCTCCACCCAAAAGTGTCCGGACGCTTCTACGTGAAATCCAGTTCAACTCCCCGAATGTGGTGTGGATTTCACGATCGGATGTTCGATGCAGAGTTACTGTTTCAGATCCCAGGTTAAGTTTGAGTAATTTGAATACGCGATTTCCCTCAATGGTTCCGTTCTCGTGCGAGTCTATCCGGTTGATTCCATGATGCCGGATACTCCCGTCGTGGCTCGAAATGCGGTGTCCAATAGTCTGATAATCTCCTTTTGCCTGAGGTAATACCATATAGATGATTTCCCAGTTATTGCGGTCTTTGTGGGATACAAACTTATATGCACTATGTATGAGCTTCACACTGGATTCGTATTGCCAGCTATGGTCCATGTAGGCAGTACCGGATACATTCTGCCGTTTTCCATTGATTTCAATAAATCCACGTACCCGTGCATAGGGAATGTGTGTGATCACATGGATTCCCGTGTCTTTTATCCCATATTTCCCGTCACCCCAGACCAGTGAGGGTTCCATCTGAGAAAAATTGAGCTCAACCCGATATTCAATTTCGTCTTTGATGAGATAAACTACGACGTTGTGCTGGTCAGGCAATCTTCCCGCAAAGTACAATTCCCGTTCCGGATGCATCATCACTTTGTACTGGTCCTTGTGAACCGTAAGAAGCTCAATGGGATATTCCCGGGATACGTGCCAGGTTTTGCCATCGAAGTTTTGTATGGACATGCGAAGTCCAACGATAGGTGCCTTTATCGATCCAAAATCAACGGCAGAAAAGGTGATGTGGATTCTGATATCCTGTTCCAGATAGACATGGTAGTTCCAGAACTCATTGAAGCCTTTTTCTCCGACAGATTGTGGCAAAATCGATCCAGGGGACGCGTGTTGCATCGGACCGTACGGATTAAAGGTCTGGGCGAATGTGCCGGTAGTCTTCAGAAGACTCAGAAGAATCAGCACCAAAAAAGGACGCGTCAGGGTATAGATAGTGGGTTGTAACATAGACACAAATTACAGAACATGTCGAGAGTTTCATACTGAATCTAAGATTTCCCTTATCTGAATGATCCCATTATTAGGGTGAACACAACTCTGAGTTATTTTCTATCTTTGATTCTTCCATTTTGTAGATTTTTTTCCATGCAATTCAGCGACTTTCGCCAACTATTTACCGTAATTCGATCCAAGATTCCACAATGGGCACCAGATGTTGTGCGCAGGATGTTGATTTTACTGGTATCTGCTCTGATTGTTTGGCAGGTCTGGAATATTGGCTGGAGCGAGGTGTTAGAAAACCTTCCTTCTACCCCTTGGTTTTATCTCATTGCTGCCGTTTTATATGTGATGCTTCCTACAACCGAACTACTGATATACACGAGGTTATGGAGCGTGAAGAAACGTACATTATTTCGTACGTTTTTGATAAAAAGGGTCTATAACGAAGAGATTTTAGGGTACTCGGGTGAATTCTATCTGTTCTCGAAAATGAGAAAGGTAACCAAGAAACCTGAACTTGAACTGATGAGGGATGTACGCGATACAAACATTATCTCAGCTATTGTTTCAAATGTAGTTGCCATTACCCTTGTAGTGATCCTCATTATCTTTGGATTTATTCCAGTTGAGCAACTTTTGGTACAGGCAAATTTACTGTACGTGGCTTTAGGGATCTTTACGGTGATTGTGATCATTTCTCTGGCTGTACAGTTTCGTCGACATATCTTCTCTCTTCCCTTCAACACCGCATTTCATATTTTTTGGACTTATTTGCTTCGATTTTTGCTGCAAAATGCCTTGTTAGTGGTTCAGTGGGCAGTGGTTTTACCCGAGACCCCGATTTATGTGTGGTTGATCTATTTGTCTACAAGTATTGTTCTGAATCGAATTCCGTTCCTGCCTGCCAAAGACCTTGTTTTCGTATGGATCGGAATTCAGTTATCCGGATCTTTAGACGTTGCTACTGCCGGACTCGCGGGGATGTTCATCGTGTCGAGTGCGATGTCTAGAGTAGCCAATCTGTTGATTTACCTGACGCTCACAAGATCAAATACGGGAGATATACTGCCAAAGCCGAAAAGTTGAGTGGGCATCGACCTGCCCATAAAACAAGGCCATGACTTCCTGTCGACGTTTCTTGAACCCTTGCGCACCTGCTATTGCATCAAGAATTGACACCTTCAAATTCGCGTAGCTGTCTACCTGTGGACCCGGAGTTACCTGTGCGTATTCAAAGGGAAACCCTCGTTCATATTCGTGCAAATCATAGGGTATAAATACAGGTGGGATATCCCGCACTAATCCTTCGATATAGATACTACTGTAATCTGTTAGTATTACAGCAGCATTGACAATCAGCTCGTTTACTTGCTCGATTTCCTTGTCGGATGCACGTACCATACGATCGATCCCCTCAACCCACCAGGGTAACCGGACCGAATCGTTGGGATGGATCCTTACGGCCAAAACAAGATTATTAAGCTCCAGAAACCGCAACAAATCACCAGGGTCGAAGTCTTTAAAGGGGAAAAGTTGTGTGGCAGACTTATATCTGAACGTGGGTGCATATAGAATCAACTTTGTCTTGGCATCGGCGTGCGGATATATCTGTTTGATCCATTCCGGGTCCGGACTTCGCTCCAAGAGCTCATCATTAACTGGAAAGCCTATCTTGAGAAATCGCTCTATGGGTAGTCCGAATCGCTGTGAGAATATCTGTGTGACAAAGTCTGAAGTGGACAAAAACGTATCAATGGGCTGAAATCTTCGGTTCAGGTAAAAGGACTCAACCGGACCAGGGGCATCTTCTCCCTCAAGACGCATAAACTCTCCCCGTTTGGTTGGAAATCCGTGGTAGGTCTGGATGACATGAGTCCGGGCCGGAATGTACATAAACGGATAATCGGACGTTCCATGGGTAAGTAAAGCCACTTTACTTTTCACCAACAACAGCGCTCCGTGCAGGCTGTGAAGATATACTGCGCAATCGGAACCGAACCTGGACTGTAATTCGGCTACGACGCGCTTGTTTCTGGACAACCAGACTACTCTTTTCCCGGAACAGTCACCTTCGCATTTTCTGGCGTGAAGCCATTCGAACAAGCGTCGTGTATTTCCCCTGTATCCATCCCCATGAAATGACGTGAGAACAACCAGGTCGGGATCCTGTGCTACGCATTTAGCCATCAACCAGGACAATGGCCAGAATATCCACTGCCCGGGATACGTCCATTTGGGATTACGAAGAGTGCCCATCCCTTACTCACGACTCTACGGCATCCAGTTGACGCAAACTGGAGGTGACACGATCCAAATCCTCAACAGAATCGACTTCGTCCCACCAAATCCGGGTAAAATCGATACATTCAAAGCACAATTCACCCCGTCCTATCAAGTCCTGCATGGCTTGTTCATAGAAAATGTGGTCTCTGCCACTTTCAACAAGTGAGGTTATATGCATTCCCAGTTTGTTCCAGGATGTGCTGGAAAAGGAGGTGATGTTAACGGTTTTGTACGCGCCCGTATAGTCAGTTTGGGCTTTCACATACAAAGAGGCTACATTACCTTGAACATCTATATCTGCCGTTGTACCCGAGTGGATGTTGGGATTGAATGCCGCAAGAGCAATCCGGTCTGAAGTCCTGAATGCTTCCAATGCATCGTTTTGAAGCAGTAAATCAGCCTCGATCAGAACAAATCCTTCCTTTAATACTGGAATCAATTTGTAGACAGAATAGATATTGTTTGTGGTATCAAATACCTCGTTGTGGATGAATTCTATGGATATGGGCTGGGGATTAGCATCCAGCCACTGCTTCAGCTTATCTGAGCGGTACCCGGTTACCAATATAACTTTGGTAAATCCAACCCGAATCACTTCTTCAAGCATCCGCTGTAGCATGGGTTTTCCATCCACTTCTACCAAACATTTTGGACGGTCGCTGGTGAGTGGAAGCAGCCTGGTTCCAAGTCCGGCAGCTAAAATAACGGCAGTCTGTAATGTATTGTTGCCCATGGCAAAACTCTTAGATCGATTATCATTTTTGAGCCGGATGCCAACCAATGCGTGTACCATGTTGTTTAATGACACCGTTCCGGAACAAGGTGTCCAAATATACTAAATGCAACTAAGTTTCAAAAGCATAATTTCCCACTCCCCATTTCGCTCACGATCTAAGAACAAAGACTTCGCCCCAGGGCGCTTGTGTTGATTCACACTTTTCATTTCCTATTACCTACTACCCACTCCCTCTTTTATTAGTGTCAATCCCGAAAAAAAACTATTTTACCCATTCAATTTCATACGATCTCGTTCGACGTTCTTGCATTTATATTCACTTTCTAATTTTGCTTTGATATGGCTAACGATCCAAAAATTATTTATACCATTACCGATGAAGCGCCCATGCTGGCGACGTATTCCCTGCTTCCGATTATTGAGGCATTCACTGGAAAAGCCGGGATTAAGGTAGAAACTCGCGACATTTCTTTAGCTGGTCGAATATTGGCTCACTTCCCTGAATTTCTTACATCCGAGCAGCAACTGGGTGACGATCTGGCTGAATTGGGTCAGCTGGCTCTGACCCGCGAAGCAAACATCATTAAACTTCCGAACATTTCAGCTTCGATTCCCCAGCTCAAGGCAGCTATTTCTGAACTTCAGTCTCAGGGATACTCGGTACCGAGCTATCCTGAAGAGCCCAAAAACGATGCCGAAAAAGATATCAAAGCACGTTATGGCAAAGTATTGGGATCTGCAGTGAATCCTGTGCTTCGCGAGGGTAACTCAGATCGTAGGGCACCAAAAGCGGTCAAGAATTATGCCAAAAAACATCCCCATTCGATGGGTAAGTGGTCGACAGAATCTAAGTCACACGTTTCCAGTATGTCAAAAGGAGATTTTTTTGGTAGTGAACAGTCTGTAACGGTTCAGGTCCCAACATCAGCCTCTATCCTTTTCATCGCTCATGACGGTTCAGAAAAAGCCTTGAAATCAGGAATTACGCTTCAGGCCGGAGAGGTGATCGATTGTGCTACTATGGACATGGCCGAGCTGAAGTCTTTTGTCGACCGGGAGATCAAAGACGCCAAACAACAGGGCGTGCTTTTTTCGCTTCACATGAAGGCAACCATGATGAAGATTTCAGATCCGATCATTTTCGGGGCGGTTGTGGATGTATTCTACAAAGAAGTGTTCGATACGTACGCCGATCTGTTCAAAGAACTGGGCGTCGATACCCGAAATGGTCTTGGAGATGTATACGCTCGCATCAAAGGCCATCCACGTCAGGCAGAAATCGAGGCTGCAATTCAAAACCTGTACACCGTCCGCCCGGACTTGGCCATGGTCAATTCCGATAAAGGGATTACGAATCTTCACGTGCCTTCTGATGTGATTATCGATGCCTCCATGCCAGCGATGATTCGCACCAGTGGACAAATGTGGAATGCAAATGGCGACCAACAGGACACCAAGGCCGTCATTCCAGATCGTTCTTATGCCGGTGTATATCAGGCAACGATAGATTTCTGCCGGACTCATGGTGCTTTTGATCCAGCTACAATGGGTAGTGTGCCAAACGTGGGACTCATGGCCCAAAAAGCCGAAGAATATGGGTCGCACGATAAAACGTTTCTGGCACCCGGTTCAGGAGTGATTCGGGTACTGGATGCAGCAGGCAAAATTCTCATGGAGCAAACGGTATCTGATGGGGATATTTTCCGGATGTGTCAGGTCAAAGACGCCCCAATTCGTGACTGGGTAAAACTGGCAGTAACTCGTGCTCGCTTAAGTAACACCCCTGCTGTGTTCTGGCTCAATGAAGAGCGCCCACACGATGCACAATTGATCAAAAAGGTCAAGGAGTACCTTAAAGAGCACGACACAAACGGACTCGATATTCGTATTTTGTCGCCGGTAGAAGCCACCAAGTTGTCTCTCAAACGTGCAAAACAAGGGCTGGATACCATCTCCGTAACAGGTAACGTACTGCGCGACTACCTTACCGACCTGTTCCCCATACTTGAACTTGGGACTTCAGCCAAGATGTTGTCAATTGTTCCCTTGATGAATGGGGGTGGACTCTTCGAAACAGGTGCCGGCGGATCAGCACCCAAGCATATACAGCAACTCATTGAAGAAGGATACCTTCGGTGGGATTCTCTTGGCGAATTCCTGGCTTTGGCCGTCTCTCTGGAGCATTTGTCCCTGACTTTCGACAACAAGCGTGCTGCCGTTTTGGCCGAAACGCTGGATGAAGCCACCGGTAAATTCCTGGACAACGATAAGTCACCGGCACGCCGGGTTGGACAGATCGACAACCGTGGATCTCATTTTTACCTGGCCATGTACTGGGCACAGTCATTGGCAGCTCAGGACAAAGATGCTGAACTAAAACGCATTTTTGGTCCCGTTGCTACTGAAATGGAGGATAAAGAGGTACAGATCGCTGCTGAACTGATCGATGCTCAGGGAAGTCCACAGGATATTGGTGGATATTACCATCCGGATCCCGACAAAACATCCAGGGTGATGCGTCCAAGTAAGACATTTAATCAGATCATTGATCGTCTCTAAACTAAAAAAGGCGCTGAAAGGCGCCTTTTTTAGTTTAGATGATAATAGATTAGGGATTTCAGAAGCGCACAGAGTGAGAAAGTGCAGGAGAAGTGCAGTTTTATGCTTCCTGTATTAACTGATTTATCTGAACTTTGGGCTCTTAGTGCACCTTGTGTGCAAAGGTATGTGTGCTTCGTGCGCTACTGTCTTAGGCTTCGCTCAGTAAACATACTAGCTTGTATCGGTTCATCTAACGTCCGTGACTTCCAGATGAGCTCAGTGAACCGGTTGGCTTTGACATCACGCATCGTGAGTTTGTTGGCTCTCCAGATCCCCTGGCGTATCTCAACCAAATCTTCAGATTCCAGTTTCCTCAGTAGTTGATCTGACTTAGAAAAATACTCCGCCTCAAGTAGAACGTAGCGTTTGGTGTCGATCAGGAAGTGCGCATAGGCGTAGGTGGTGGACTCTTTCCTGTCAGCCTTGATGAGTATGGTGCCTGCTGAGGTGTTTTCTTCCAGTGTACTGAAAGTAAAGTCATCCGGACTCTGATCCCCCATGTCTTCATAGGTGAAATCGCTTCCCATAAAGCGGTCTCCGCGCTGAGCGGATGCGATTGTCTGGATTCGGTTCAGTGCTGGCAAATACAATCGCTGAACTTCTTTTCCGGCTTCCCGAATGGTCAGAAATCCGGTACCACGCACATCAGCAGGAGCCAGAAATCGAACCAGGGACTTGCTGTCATCCCCTTTCTGATGCGACCAGGATTGTAATTCTCGCTCTCTCACTCGACCACGTGGATCCACAATTCTCATCTGTAGGGTAGCAGTTTCGAAGGTGATTGCAGACCTGCGTGCATCGAACTCTTCAAAGGTTTCACGGGCTTTATCCCTCTGTGCAATCAACAGGTTCACAGAAAAAAGCAGGAGGCCAATCGAGCATACTAACCGTCTAGCTATCATGTTGTTATGTCGTGAGAAAATCGTTGTTTTAATTTACGCTGCTCCATAAAATGGATCAGATAAATCAACGCAAGTCCCACGAACATCATTCCAACAGCGTACCAGATAGACTGACGGCCATCGTGTAGCCGACTATCGGTGTCTGCTATGGATAACCGCGGCAGAAATGGTTCACTGCCAATGAGTTTTTGCTTGATGGTTACCATTTCAACCAGGGAACCATCCGCAGATGAAGAACCAATCCGGCGATATTCGGGCAAACGATCAGATTCGGGTTTCGATGTGAGCTGGCCAATTAACGGATCCTGAGCCGGTACCATTTCCGTGCGTACTGATTCAGCGTAGGTTCTGTGCTGAAAAGGCCAGATTACATACAGAGATCCAATCATGAATCCAACCAGAACGTACAACGTGGCTTTGTAATACCGACTCAACAGCCACGACAATACCCTGGAAAAGAGCATGATGCCGACGACGAGTCCAAATGCGAAAGGAACCAATACCCACAGCGCATCCACGGTTTCGGGACCGCCCAGTTTGCCAAACTGTCCCAGAATGTAATCGTATTTGCGCAGAATAAGCAGGATAAATGAGCCGGAAATACCGGGCAATATCATGGCGGTTATGGCTATTGCTCCGCTGAAAAAGATAAACCAGATATCTTCAGGGGTGTCTGTGGGTACCAGAGTGACCACCCAGAAACCAATTGCAGTTCCCAGGGCAACCCAAAGAACACTGGACCAGTGATGTGTATCGATTCCACGTAAAACATACCAAACCGATCCTACGATAAGCCCAAAGAACAGTCCATATACTGGCTCTGGATGGGTGAACATCAGTTCGGGCAGCTTTATGACCCGTGTGACAAATAAAATTGCTGATAATACACCCGTAAGCAGCACTAACAAGAAAAACCAGTGAACTCTGCTGAATACTTCAGTAAACCTGAATCGTAGCAGAGCTCCGATCACGTTCAAATCGGCACTTTTTATGGCGTTAATCAGGCGCTCATAGATTCCTGTGATCAGCGCCATAGTCCCACCACTCACCCCAGGGACCACATCGGCAGAGCCCATCAGGAATCCTTTAGCGAACAGAGACGGAATTTCAGAGGGTGTGGTGGTATCGTTCTGCTCGTTAGCTATCATCGACATACGGGTTATGGTCTCCAGGTCAATGTGGGTTTATTGGTAGCCTGGACAACTTTTTCGGTGGTGGAACCAAGGAACAGATGACTTAGTCCGGAACGACCATGAGTGGTCAAGACGATCATGTCAGCGTTATCGCTGGCGTAATCGGCGATTTCGTAGTGAGCCGAGATTCCTTTAGTGACCACCACATTCATTTTGACCGTTTTTTCTGTTCCAAATCGCTTGGATCCGAGGAAGAGTCTATCGTCGGTTCGTTTTAGAGACAACTGGAACTCAGGAAACTTCTGCATCCAGCTATCGACGCGTTTGACCAGTTTTTCTTTGATTGACTCTATTTCACCTTTACCGGCCTCGTGGGGTTCATTTTCCGACAGGGATCCGTGCAATTCGACAACGTGGAATAACGTGATTTCAGCTGACAATGAGTCAGCCAGAGATGCAGCTCCCCGGAGGGAATTAAATGATAGTTCGGAATAGTCGGTAGGCACCAGAATGCGATTGATTTCTTTGGGTTCGAAGCCCAGCGGGATTGACAAAACCGGAATTTTGGATCCTCGTACGACTTTTTCAGTAGTTGATCCCCATAGGATATCGCGGCCGCTGGCACCCGTAGAACCCATCACGATCAGATCTACTTTTCGCTTGGCAGCCTCGGCAATGATGCACTCAGAGGGCTTGAGTTCCACCCGGGCAACGGTTTCACCTCGCATCTCCTCGGGGATATTCGTGGTCATTTCCGACTTCAAGCGAGACTCTGACTCGGTGATCAGGTGTGGATATACGTCCTTATCCATATCAAAGGGCAGACCCAGACGATTCACGCTTTCGTTGAGGTACTTGAACATCGGAATGGCGTGCAGCATATCGATGTGACCACCGTATTTCCTGCTCAGTGCTACAGCAAAGGGATAGGAGTTCTGTGATGCGGGTGAGAAATCGGTGGCGACTAAAATTCTGTTGAGTTTTAACATAATACCTGTGAATTAAGTAAGAGTACGTTCTGAATCAAAAATAGGTCAATCAGCCGTGTAAAACATAACAATTTATGTCGACTTATAAACGAGAAATTTCAGATTATGGGATGAAATTCTGTAACTTGGTCTCTATGAATACAGGTCGTTATTTAAAACAACGCGAAGAACTGGCCAGCGTATTGTCTGGTAAAGGGATAAAGGACGAAAATATTCTTCGGGCTATTCGGACTGTTCCGCGGCATACGTTCGTTGATTCGGCATTATGGATCCGCGCCTACGAAGACATTGCCTTGCCGATCGGGCTTCAGCAGACCATTTCACAACCCTATACCGTTGCCAGACAAACTGAACTCCTTGATGTGAAGCGTGGACAAAAAATCCTGGAGATTGGTACCGGATCGGGTTATCAGTGCGCGATTTTATGTGAACTCGGCGCAGAAGTGTACAGCATTGAGCGTCACGACGAGTTATATCAACGTTCCCGGGACCACCTGCGCGAGCTAGGCTATCGTCCAACGCTAAAATGTGATGATGGTACACTTGGATGGAACGCGTACGCACCGTTCGATGGGATTGTAGTCACAGCGGGTGCACCTGTGATTCCGCAGGAGCTGATACGACAGCTCAAAATTGGAGGCCGACTGGTAATTCCAGTTGGCGATTCTGTCAGCCAGCAGATGCATCTAATTATTCGGGTCAGTGATACAGCATACGACGAACAGGTTTTTGGTGGATTCAAGTTTGTACCACTTATTGGGCGCGACGGTTGGTAAAGCGATCCACAATCGGGCTAAATGCTGCAAAAATGACCATCATAGGCAACAAATAGAGCCTGAATCGGGCGTAGCCGGATGGTCCGCCGAGACCCCAGAGATACAAAAAGAGTAGTCCCATTGTGAGGGCTGCGACTGGGAACCGGCGTAAAAAGGACCAAAATCCCCAACCAGCGAGCATCAGAATGAAACCCAGCCACATCAGGTGTAGCGTCATGAAGATGGAGTATGCGGGATACTCCCTGAACAATGTTTGTAGCGTACCCAGGATACCGTCTCTGGCAAGTTGATTCGTTAATCCAATAGACGAGATCTCTTGTTGACCCAGGGTCCGGCTCAAGACCAGTCTGCCGGGATCCATCATAGTAACGGCCATACCCCTGAAAATACCTGCAATATAATGTCCCGGATGCTCCCTGATGTAGGCACGTGCCATGTCGGATTTTGCCTTCGACAACCGCTCGAAGGGGTACACCCCATGATTTGGATGCTGCCGGTTGAAGTCATCAAGAATGCGTTGTTGGGCTTCGAGGTGAGTAATGCCTTCGGCAGACGATACGACAAAAGCGGCATGACCAGTCAGCAGATTTTCGGCCTGGATGGAGGTGAATGCGAATGTCCCGTGACGCATAAAATTCCTCATTTGCCAGCTGAAATGAACGGTTTGAACGGAAACACTGAACAGCAGCATCACCGACACTACGTATCTGAGCAGGGCGATGTCCCAGCGTCCTGAAACCCGGAAGTCTGCACGATGAATACCAATCAATAGGATAAAAAGCAGGGCTCCGGCAAGGCCAACATACAATGTGATGGGCTTAAACAGGGTCGCGAGGCCGAATAGCAATCCGGAGTAACCAAGTAGGTGTGCAGGAGGCACGTGTTCCAGTTTCGTGAACGATGAGTCCCCTGGAAGATGCTCTGAGAACAGACGGGTGAGACCCAGAATTCCGAAGTACAAGGCAGATAGCAGTATCAGCACAAAAATCGGTTCGGTCAGAATCTCCTTCGAATATAAGATCCACCCAGGATCAAGAACAAAAAGCCAGCACACCGGTGCATACTTTTCCAGCCCGAAAAGGCGAAAAAAAGCAAGGATAATGATCAAAACAGGTACGCTTAAGAGTCCATTCAAAACCGAAAACACCCAAGGTCCCCAGTCTGGACCTGCCAGTCCGTACACCATCCACAAAACCATGGGCAGGCCGGGCGGACGAATCATATCGGCAAACGGATCATACGATATGGTTCCGGCGTTTTCATCGGACAGATGTTCCCATTTACCATAGCCCGGCGACAGGTACTCACCTGTTTCCAGCATTGAGATGGCATACTGTTCGTACAGCAGTGAGTCACCGTTATAAAGGCGATCGGTATGGGGAAACACATACCAAGTTGCCAAAAACCGTAACAAGATAATTGTAAACAGTAAATGCTTATATTTGTACATCAAATCAACCATGTGATAAAGTTAACAGATATTTGATCTACAGTTCATAAGAAATGTCATTGTCCGGACAAAATCATACATCAACAACCAGAAACAGTGAGTTTTATCGCTCTCAGGCTCCATCAGGGGTATATCCAAAGGTCAAGCATGGTATCGATTTTGTACTTGCACTCATCGGATTCGTGGTACTTTTGCCAGTTTTCGTAGTTCTGGCAGTGATTTTAGCATTAAATAACCGCGGAACTCCTTTTTTTGTGCAAAAACGTCCGGGACTTCACGAAAAACCATTCTCGCTGATCAAGTTCAAAACCATGAACGATGCTAAGGATGAACAGGGTAGATATCTTCCGGACGAGGCTCGTCTGACCCGTGTTGGGGCCCTGATTCGAGGTCTTTCCCTGGATGAAATCCCACAGCTTTTGAACGTACTTCGAGGTGAAATGAGCCTGATCGGACCGCGTCCTTTGCTCATGGAATACGTGCCGTTGTACAACGATTTTCAGCGACTCAGACATGGCGTTCGTCCGGGCATTACCGGGCTGTCGCAAGTTAGCGGACGAAATTCGATTGACTGGCCGACCCGATTTGAACTCGATGTATATTATGTCAAAAATCTCAGTTTCTGGATGGATGCAGGCATTCTATTCAGGACCGTATCGAAAGTTGTCAGGCGAGACGGAATCAGCCAGGATGGTCATGTAACGATGTCCCCATTTGAAGGCAATGGTGTTCAATCCCACCCAAAATCTGCTCAATAAGCTTAATCATCGTCAGGAATTCCGAATCTACGGTCATGTTAAACAACAAAAAAATCGCAATTGTACTTCCGGCCTATAATGCAGGAAAAACTCTGGAACGCACCATAGCCGACATTCCTTCCGGCTTCGTAGATGAGATTATCCTGGTTGATGATTTCAGCAAAGACAACACCTTTGAATTGGCCAATAAACTCGGACTCATTTGTGTCCGTCACGAGTCCAATCAGGGTTATGGAGGCAATCAGAAAACCTGTTACCAGGTAGCGCTTGACACGGGTGCCGATGTCATCATCATGTTACATCCCGACTACCAGTATGATCCGAAACTCACCACAGCGATGGCTGCGATGATCACATCCGGCGTATATGATGTGGTATTGGGATCCCGAATTCTGGGGATGGGCGCCCTGAAAGGGGGCATGCCAAGATACAAGTATGTGGCGAATCGGATACTCACTTTACTGCAGAACATCCTTATTGGACAAAAACTCAGTGAGTATCATACGGGTTACCGTGCGTTCAGCCGCGAGATCCTGGAAGACAGGAAATGGATGGTAAACAGCGATGATTTTGTATTTGATAATCAGATATTGATCCAGTTGCACCATAAAGGAGCACGATTTGGGGAGATCAGTTGTCCGACGCGCTACTTTGAAGAAGCCTCCTCCATCAGTTTTCGTCGGTCGGTCACCTACGGATTCGGAGTGCTCCATACTTCCCTTCGCTTCCGTCTCCACAAATGGGGGATTCTGAAGTATTTCATACTGAAGTAAACAGAAAACGGTAAACGGAAAACGGTATACAGAAAACGGTATACAGAAAACGGTGGTCTGTGCTCTGTGCTCTGCGTACTGCGTACTGTGCTCTGCGTACTGCGTACTGTGCTCTGCGTACTGCGTACTGTGCTCTGTGCACTGCGTTCTGTGGCACTGTGCTCTGCGTACTGTGCACTGTGCTCTGCGTACTGTGCACTGTGCTCTGCGTTCTGCGTACTGTGCACTGTGCACTGCGTTCTGTGGCACTGTGCTCTGCGTACTGTGCACTGTGCACTTACTACTTTCTTTGAACGATGTAAAGTGTGTCACTCTCCAGCCCATAATATCTTGTAAACGGAAACGCTGCGATGCGTTTGTATCCAGGGATCTCTTCGTGTGCAATAGCATAATCGTCCCCATCTACATACCACCAGCTTTTCTCATTCAGGCGTAAGGGTTGAATCGGACCGGTGCGTTGCCACGAATTGTATTCCGCTCCACCGTCTATTTGATGCGGACTGATTCCTTGGGCCTCAAGTTGTTCGATAGCCCCGAACCGAACCCGATTCCATTTGAAGCTGTCGTGCACGCCAGTGATTGAGAATAGGAGTGATAGCGTTAGAAAGATAAGGGATAAGGGATTAGGGATAAGAGAATGAGTAAACGGCAAACGGTAAACGGTAAACGGCCCATCTACTTCATTCTCTAACCTCTGCTCCCTTGCCCCTGCACTCTGATCCCTTGCCCCTGCACTCTCTTCTGTCTCCTGCACTTCCTGATCTTCCTGATCTTCCTGATCTTTGTGCGCCAACTCTGCTTGCCCCCTCACCCGCTCATCCCTCGTCCCTCGTCCCTCGTCAGCATCCCTACTGCGATCTGTGCCCAGTGAACTGTACACTATCGTTATCCCGCTTTCCCGCTTGCCTGCTTGCTCACCTTCCGTTGTCCGTTTACTGTTTACTGTTTTCGTGAAGTGAACTTGTGAACTTTGTACAAGATGCAAAACCAGTAGAACGAACAAAGGTAAATGCAGTATCAGATATCGGTCAAAAACGAACTGTCCGATGGAAATAAAAACGGTGTAACCAGCCAGAATAAGGATAATCCAGGTTACGGGATGATCAAACGCACGTTGTGTTTTCAGTAAACGGTAAACAGAAAAGGGTAAACGGCCCATGAATCCCCCATCTCTGCCCCCTGCACGATCTGTACTTTCTGACCCTTCTGCACTAAAATGGCCTTCTGTTATCCGTTTACTGTTTACTGTTTTCTGTCTTTCTGCTAGCCCACTAGCCTGCTTGCCCGCTAGCCTCTTATCTCCCTCATCCCTCATCCCTCGTCCCTCGTCTATTCCTTCACTGTGTACTGTGAACGGTGAACTGCGTGCTACTACTCCCCACTTCCTACTCCCCACTACCACTATCATAAACACATTCACCAGTCCCAACCCATGCAAAACCACCCAAAGTGGATACAAATTCCGACTAAACTCCAGCCTTTCATAAGTGAAGTCGATCGTCATGACATGTCCAACGGTATCGTATTGCATCAAATGAGTGTAGCGTGGATTCATCAGTATATCCCCTCCCACAGCAACGCCCATACCCAACACCACCACACCTGCCGCCATATACGCCCAGCGGGAATAGTTCCCTGCCCCCACCGACCTCCACTTCATCCACACAAACGGTAATAACGGAAGCAGGAACATACCCAGATACTGCAACTGGATCAGCACGTAATATGCAGCCCGGACCACCCACCATGGCCGACCCAGGATCCAGCTCAGACTCGAGGCACCGTGATACCGGGTCGACAAGGCGTCAATCGAGGCCATAAACCACTCGTATCCAATCAAAGTTGACACCTGAACCCCCACCAGCGCCAACGCCAAACCCCAAAACCTGCCTCTCCGATCTCTGTCCATCAACAAGACCCACAGCAGGAAGGAAAATCCGAGTCCCAGTCCGGTCTGGCGGATTAGAACAAGTATGGAGCTCAATACCAGAATCAATGGTAGAAGGAAGTAGGAAGTGGGAAGTAGCGGTGAGCGGTTATCTGTAAACGGTAAACGGTAACCAGTAAACAGCCCTTCTGCTTGCCCGCTTGCCCGCTCGCCCGTTGGCCTCTGCTCTTTCTCATCCCTCATCCCTCTTCCCTCGTCTACCTCTTTACTGTGTTCTGCGCCCTGTGCGCTGTGTACTCTCTGATCTTCCTGAACTTCCTGTGCTTTGTGCGCTAAGTACTCTTTTTTAGGGTATACAATTTTGATTAAAATGAGTATTAGAGCCAAGAATAAGGTTGTAAAAGGCACATCCGTCATAAACGTATGACTCAGATACATCCAGATCGGATTCACTGTGATGATGAGGGTCCCGACAAGCCGGTGTGTGACACGCGTCGAGAAATAGCCGGTTAGCCAGTAGAATACAAAGGATCCCAAAAAACTGATCAACAGGGTCATCTCGCGTAGATGTTCCAGCGAGAATCCAAACACCTTCACCCATGCTACACCCATGAACAAGTGAGCTACCTGGGTCATGGCTACCCAATCGGAGATCTTCAGCAGCCCATCGTCTAAAAAGTCCTTCACTCCATGTGCATACGCCCAGTCATCAATCAGTGGAAACTCACCAGTGTGATCGATTAAATTTACTATCAACAACCATACAAAACCGATTACTAAATATGGAAATGCTTTGTTCATATATATGGAAAACAGAGAACTGAGAACGGAGAACGGAAAACGGAGAACGGAAAACGGAAAACGCTAAGTAAAATAACTAGTTATGACACTATTTTTCCCGTAGCGTTTTCTCCCACTCCCATGCACTTTTCGTCATTTCGTCGAGAGATCGCTTCGCTTTCCAGCCTAAAACCTGGTCAGCTTTGGTGGTGTCGGCCCAAATCTGCTCAATGTCACCCTGACGACGCGCGACCAGTTCATATTTCAACTTCTGACCCGTACTGCGCTCAAAGGAATCAATGACTTCAAGCACTGTCTGTCCGTTTCCTGTGCCTATATTGAAAAATTCTACCTCGCCGGGATGCTTTTGCAACCATTCGATCGCTTTCACATGGGCATCAGCCAAATCCACCACGTGGATGTAGTCACGGATGGCGGTACCGTCACGGGTATCGTAATCGGATCCGAAAACTTTCAGGGTATCTCTGACTCCCGCTGCTGTTTGGGTAATAAACGGCATCAGGTTGGCCGGGACTCCGCGTGGAAGCTCCCCGATCAAAGCCGACTCATGGGCGCCTACCGGATTGAAATACCTGAGCATTACGGTACCAAGATTTTTTCGAAGCCTGGTGTACTCTTCCAGCATCATTTCAGCGATGAGCTTGGAGTTACCGTAGGGTGTAACAGAACGGGTTGTTGGCGTAGACTCAGATACCGGCACGCTTTCAGGCTGTCCATAGACTGTACAACTACTGGAAAATACGAGGTAGGGTACGTTGAAATCCTCTACTAATCGCATGATATTCAGGAGTCCTTTGATATTGTTTTCATAGTAGATCAACGGCTCGTCCAGAGACTCTGAAACGGATTTCTTCGCGGCAAAATGGATGATTCCATCGATCGGAAATTCCTGTTCAAAGATGCGCTCCAGCCCCGATTCATGGAGTATGTCGATCTGATAAAAGGGAATTTTTGTCCCTGTCAATTTCTCGATCGCAGGCAAGACGTCCAGAGTCGAGTTGGACAGATCGTCGATGATTACAGCTTCGTGACCATTTCGATACAGTTCAGCCACGGTGTGTGATCCGATGTATCCAAGGCCTCCAGTGACCAAAATTTTCATAAATACAGTCTATTTAATTAAGTTCCAGATTCCTGAAAAATATAAGAAGTTCGTCCGATAAGAGAACGATTATCGAGTGTTTTTTACCAAAAAGGATCCAAATCACGTTGAGCGGGTCCCTGATGACTCAACCTTTTGAAGCGTGATCCCACCGACAGGGATCCGTTTAGTCCTGTTTGATCATGATCCCCAGCTTCGTGAGAATCTCATTCATGAAAGTATGTCTTTCCTGTTGTCCAAGAACCGTCTCGAAGGGAAATCCAAGAACCACACTTTTGTAGTTATTGGCCTCGGAATAGACTCCTGCACTGAATTCGTTTTCGGTGTACCGGAGCCAGGTTTTGGCCGTATTACCCACTGGTTTGATAGCGTCCGGAGCATCAACCCGGTACATATCCCGACTGAACTGGGTGTTGAATCGAATAATGGGTTGCAGCGCACCGGGAGTCAGATTTTGGGACCCATCTGTGATACTCACCACACCGGATCGGGAGGCATGGTTCGCAGTAAAATCATACCGAAGGATATTTTTTGCGAAGGCGTGAGTTGCCGAGTCTGGCTGTGGTCGATGGATCAGGTCGGTTCCCACGTGGGCTCCGCTCACGAGCAGTGCAGCACAGTTTCTGGCCGCCAATGTTAGTAAAGTTTGCATTCCAGGACCGTAAATCTCAAATTCATGGCCTTTCACTTCATCCATTCTACCTGACTGATTGGGTAGTTGGCGTTGTTTGCCTAAGATCAGATCGATGAGAGCATAGCCTGCAGGGCTCACCAATCCGGCTTCAACGGCTGAATGACTTACCGTGACCACATTCATACCAGACTGACGCAATGCATCGACATGAATCCGGGCAAAATCGAAGGTATTGCCCGCGAAAATCTCTGTTTCCATATTACCCAGGCTCATACCGTGACCAGGATTGTCGTTTTCGATCCATTCATCGTGCAGGTTGAAATTTACCTGCTCACCCACGTGACCGATGTCGTAACGGTCTGGAACCCCCGCATCTATGAAGCTGGCAAAGCCACGGAAATCACCTTTTTTGATGATCTGCGGTGGACCAATCCGGGTAAATCCGTTGACTACCATTGCATTCAACGCACTACCCTGGTATAACACTGTGATGACCTCTGAGGGCATACTTACTCCACCATCGTTGGCTGCACGGACCATAAAACTGTACATGACACCTGGTTCCAGATCGTTTATTACGACCATAGAATCGGTTACCATCATCCCGTTATCGAAGCCAGCGTCTTCGATACGAGTATAGACTACAAAGCGGTCTGGATTTGCGGTTGGTTCCAGAGGATCGTTGACCGCCGCCCATTGCAGTCGGACGGAGTTCCCTTCGAGATGGGCCCGTAGTTGATGTACCGGTAAAGGCTGAATCTGATAGTCGAGTCCGTGCTGTGAAGCCACAAATCGGACTATAGACTTATATATCGAGCGGCTCACATCAAATCGGAAACGCGGATCCATCGCATATTCCATATCGCGCATGTTCTGGTGCGATAGCAGTTCCAGTAACACAGCCGGAACATTTGGACGGGCGGCTTCGCTGTAGCGACTGTTCCACAACCGGCGGCGCACCCAGGTGGTGTCGTATAGGGCGTGAATATCCTGGACGATCTGGGTCTGCATCAGATCGGTCAGATCGCGGTTTGCCAATCTCGACCGACCATCTGGATACCCCGTGCTGAAATTCATATCTGGAACCGAGTAGATACCGAGCGTCCCGACGATGCGGTCATCGAGGGTAACCCCGGCATCGGTATGAAACGCCACGGAAACCTCGACGGGCACCCCGAGTCCATAGTTACGATTCACATTCGGTCCATAGGGTGCGCCACGCAGGAAATTCACCCACTCCCCTCTTCCCTGAAAATCATCGTTGTAATCGTTCGCTTCGTTGAGTTTCCAGACCAGGGAATCGGGCATCCCCGAATACTGAAGATTGTAGCGTGCCCCCTCCAGAAACCTGGGCCGGTTAGACGTTCTGCCGCCACGTTCCACAATTCCCATCCCGCCACCGAACCTTACTCCATCGGCCGACACTACCAGGCCGGCAGTCTCACTTCGATTCGAGAGCTCCACTCTATTCTCGCGTCCCGCTTCGAACCTAAAGTGTCCCAGATAAATCCAGGTTCCACCTGCGATGCGCTGGTTCACCAGGAAGTTGGTCTGACCACCGGCATGGAATATCCGGTAATGGGCATCGGTGACACTACTATCGGTGGATGAGTAACTGATATAAACGGCATAATCTCCGGTTTCCGGAATCTCAGGCACCCAACGTGCAACCGTTGTTTCAACGGTATCGCTGGTCACTATACGATAGGTTCCCTCTCGGAATGGATTACGTTGTCCGTTGATCGGCCCCACCGGAGGATTGAATCCCATACCAGAACCAGGCTTCCAGCTGTGGTCTGCCGACAACGATACTTCGGTGTAAACGCTTCCCTTAACCGGTATATCCGTTTCATTGAAAGATTGTAAATCGCGGTCGTTATCTACCACAACTTCCTGGGGCTGAGTGTCCCGCTCGCGGGGATTCCACACATACGCACCTGCATTCTCCAACATCGGCATGATGTAGGGAATTACAAATGCCATAGGGAGCATATCCTCTACAGTACCGAATAATCGTGGTCGTTGCCATTCCCAACGGTCCAGCACTGCGTTATAGTACCATCCATGACTGTGCCAGATAGAGATATGGCGTGAGTCGAGACCTTGGGGAGCAGACCACGGACGATCCAATGGGCGTATCCAGGTAAAGTCACTTGCGGGATCGGCTTTTGGCAGTCTGCTTAAAATTGCCGGACCCGTGGAATCTGATGAGACCGTTCCTCGCTCAAAACTGGGTGACTGGGAGGTACCTCTGTTACCTTGTTGTGGAGCAATAGGATTGATTTCATTGAATTTTCCCTCTAACTCGGTTCCCCGGGTGTAATAGACCGGTACCAACTCCTCAAGTTTATAGCCCATCGAGTATAACTGGATCCTGAAGTCTTTGAAGGACTCCGGCAGGTACATTCTGATCACAGAATCGGCGACGGAAATGGTCTCCGGACGGATCGGGTTTTCTGCAAAACGGGGATCAAAACTGACCACAATCAGTGAATCTCCCTCATGGACTCGGATCGAATCGATGCGCATTTGAGCGTTGAAGGTTTCATTGCCTTTGAGTTCACCGCTTGACAGATCGTGTACATAGCGCTCTACTGCAACGTGGGTCAATACCTCAGCGTCATTCATACCTTCATAATTATAGGGCGAATCCCACTGGGTCAATTCAACTGCTTCACCAGTTGCGGGATCCTCAAATAAGACCAAGTTGCTTGATGTGGAACAGGCACCGAATACCAATAAGATTCCCAACCAGAGCGGATTCAAACGAAATAAACACATAGGAAAAACTATTTAGAGCCTCGAAAACTGTAGCATGATAACGGCTCAAAATAGACAAATATTGAGAGGCGAGCAAAAGCCCGCCTCCCGGTATTACCTTATTTCACCAGGGCAATTTTTTGGATACGCTGCATGCCAGCTCCCTGCAATCGAAGCAGATAGAATCCACTGGCAAGTCTGCTTGCATCGAGTTGCATCCGATGATATCCTGCTTGTTGTTCTCCTTGCGCCAAGACCATTACCTCCCGACCAAGCATGTCTACCAGCGATAATCTAACGCTCATGCTTTCGGGAAGTGTCCAGGTAACCGTTGTTGAGGGATTAAACGGATTCGGGTAGGCCGGTAACAGGTCGAACTCACCGGGTAACTGGGTTCCATCATCGTTACCGCGTTGATGTAACTGCTCAACCTTGATTGGTGCATTCGTTTTAAGATGAATACCCGCCTCAACAATCGAAATGCCAGATAGTTCAAGGGTATTTTCGATAGGTTGACCATCCAGTCGCTCGATTTCAATGTCAAGAAGATGACTCACTACGGTTTTTCGATTCATTGAAAATATGGAACGGTCAACCCATGCAAAGGCATATCCATCATCCGTTTTTTTACTCCAGTCCAACAGGCGTACACCATCGAGTACCTCAAGATCACCCGCTTCCTGGGTTAAAAGGTCCGGTACCGGACTGGTTACACGTAGGCGATAGGTATCCGGATCCATACCCGGAACAGTGATTTGCCCGGAAAGTCCCGTGATTAAGGTAGGTTTTGCCAGTGATACGCGAAACTTCTGTTTGGATGAGAGTCCATCTGATTTCATCAGGGTGAACGAATCGGGTCCTGCCCGTTCTGACAAGGTGGTATAGCCGTAGTACCGACCCACTCTGGCCAGGTCAGACTGACTGACTAACCCATCGCCATCGGTATCGGCATACATCGCTTCCTGGGGGAACCACCGTTGCCTGCTGACACGTATCCAACCAGATGGAGGGGGATTCTTCATAAACGTACCCGCAGACCTCCAGAACATACCGATAGGTAAAATATCCGTGTGATCCGTTTTTCCGTCATTGTTCGTATCACCGAGTCGTTGCACATAGAACGTATTATCTTCTGCGATACCTTGAATGGAAATCCCTCCCATGATATTCGTTCCTTGTGATGCAATAGCAGCTCCGGAAGAATCGATTCTAACTTCTGATGCCATTACCCATCGAAAATCAACCTGCTCTTTTTGGGCTAATTCAGAGGGTAAATTCAGAATATATGTTGAATTGGCAGGGGTACTGGAATCGTTGATGGAGTAGTCGCTATTCGGAACTTTGATCCAGTTTACCTCATCGAGTCTGTACTCTACATAAAAATCGCGAGGACCAGACAATGATCCATACTGCTGCCATCGCAGACGAACACTATCCTGATGTTGGGTATTCACACTCGTATGCCAAAATTTTGACTTATCCGAAGCCCCATTCCAACCGGTACTTCGAAGCAGTTTCACTCCATAGGTTCCATCCACGTACGTAAAATCTCCTTTTTCCAAAGAAAAGAGTCTGTGCCGGTTTGCAAAATTTGATCTTACAGGAGTCGTGTTTTCAAATTTAAACGTGTACTGCACGACAACCTGCCACAAATAGGAAGCATCTACCAAAATTTCAGGATCGGTATTCGGATCAAATCCACCACTTCCTCCCGTGTCATTTCCGTCATCATCACTACCCCCGTCACCCGAACCACTATCATCCCCATCCCCGGTAGATGCATTAATAATCGTAAACGAAACGGGATTCATCGCATTGACAGCCAGTGAATTACCCAGATTGTCATATCCCAGGATGTTTAAAAATCTAATGGAAGTTAGCGTAGAATCGAGCACTTCTTTCGCCAGAAAAGTAAGCGTAAAAATAGATCCGGTCCAGGATGAGTCTGTTCTGGAAGTTCGTGTAAATCCAACACCGATATGATTGGGACCACGTGCTTCAGCAATAAACATTGCGTCTTCATGTGGACTCACCGTAGTCCCACCCTGGTAGGTCAACCATTTAGGGTCGAACAGAACATCGGCCTCCAGTGCATAAATATTCAGTGTGTCTGGGGTCTCAAACGTGATTGCAATCACGTCCCCTTCGCTATAAAATTCCTGAACTTGCACCTGAAATGTTCGGGGTGGAGGATCTTCACTCTGAAAGGCGCCAAAAATCACTCCGGTTGAAGTGATCAGAATAAAAATCAGTAGAATCATTGTTTTCATGGTTAAACCTCTTGATCGTTAAATGAATGTGAAGATCAAGGGAGGTGGGAGGGGGACAAGTTCGCTCAGTGGCACACTTCATCACCCGACAAACCCTCGATCATATATATGAGTGATGAAAATGATAATCCTTGCAGAAAGTGCTCAGATTTCACAACGAATCCTCATTTCATTCGGAGTAATCAGTACAATGATTACAGAGCACAGTATGCAGAGCACAAGTTCGCAGGATGCAGTTTGCAGTACACAGGGCTAAGATTTTTGACGAGGGAGGAGCGATGAGGGATGAGCGATGAGCGATGAGCGATGAGGGATGAGCGATGAGGGATGAGGGATGAGGGATGAGGGATGAGGGAACGTGGTGGCATTTAAAGCTGGACGTCTGTTTTTGCGAAGGAATACTCAACGAACACAATACATCCCGAAACCCAAGCGACTAAAAGGTGTATCTGACACCTAGCCCGAGATTCAAATTCCACACGTCTTTACCCTCATACTTAAATCCCGGACGAGTGGTCGTTTCAATATATTTGTAATTAAACGTCCTCATCACGGTAGCATCATAGAACACATCGAACTTGCCATAACGATATTCTCCAGACAACCCAAAATTTACATCCGACCACAACCTGTAGATGCTCGTTGTGAACAAAATGTAGTACAGATCATTATTGTATATCACCCGTTCAACAAAAGTACCGACTCTATTTTGCCTCCAACGATAGTTAAAACCAAGATACTGGCTATTACTTCCGGGACCAATTGAAGCGCCCATGATCTGTCCACGATTCGTATAACCGTGCGGCACAATCAGACTCGTGTACCACGTCTGGTAATAGCGTTCTTGCCAGGTATTCTGCTTCTCCATCTGCGTAAACTCAGCTTCTATACCTAAGAACCGATCACTTTGTCCTAACTCATACCATTTACTGATGCCAATCGTGTAAGCCAGGGTATGCTCGGGACGAGCAAGAAAGTCGCGCAATGAGCCTGGTCGCATATTTCTAGCCACCTCCGCATAGAACTCCAACCGATCTTCAGGCATCACATAACGCACATAGGCGGCAATCTTATCATCAAAACGCTCCCGTAAATCCGGATTCTGGATCTCATCGGTATCCAGAAGCTCTGTGGTTAATGATCTGAATACAGAAAACGCATGATCCACACGTGTAATCGATTCAGAGTATCCCATTACCGTTCGACCCACCCCAATATACAGACCCGGACTCCATTTCGGATGCCAAATTGCCAGTAATCCTTGTAAGAGTCGCCAGTCATCTGGTTTCGGGACATAAGGCATTGGCTGAAAATTTTCGAACAGTCGTGGTGGTAAAGGCTCTCTGCCCGAATCTACCAATCTGCCGAGAAACCACTGAAATTCAATTCCGCCCCAGGGAAGCTTGACCGGACGGACGGTATTGATGCTTATATGTGCAAATCCAGGTGCATTGGTACTCATCAACAGGCTATTCCTTCGCCCTGGCCCCCACCACATCGACCGGGTGGTTAACGCCACTTCCATCCCTCGCGTAGCATAGCCAATTGATGAATTACCAGACAATAACTGCATATACGAGTACTCGCGGTAGCGTTCAGGCTGATCAATCTGGTTCAGATAATTGGTGTATAATAAATCCCACAACCAATCGGGATATTTTGAGGGATACAATTGAAAGGGTTTGTTCTCAGATACAACCATTTCAGGAGCCAGATTGATGGACAGACCCCCATATCGCGCACTGGCATGAAAAGTATACAACCCTGTTCTGCCATTGGATGGAAACACAGCTCCATAGTTTCGTGCATATCCATATTCTGTGTTTGCTACGAAAGTAGCACGTACATCCTGTAACTCAATGCGCAGTTTTTTTGCATCATCCGGGGTCACTTGCCTGGCCGAAACCGCCCATGTGCCCGTCCAAAACAACAGCGAAGGCTCTAATGGCAGCAATCCAAGCGTCTGAGAGTCCCGAAACGCACGTACTTCCCCGCGCCAGTCCGTTGGCATGGCAACCTGCTGAATCTGTACACTATCCGTAACACTCTCCATAGCCACCGAAGAAGCTCTAACGGAATCCCCTGCTTGTACCTGATACCCAAGTACCAGTGCCAGGTAAATCAACACGGCACCGATCATTTACCCCACCGCAATCCCGGCCGATAGGTCACCGTAAACTGTATGTTGAAATTCACGGGATCATAAGACACCCGCTGCTCCCCCTCTGCCGGACGGATACCTACCATAAATCGATCTTGAACAAAGTTTTGGTAGACCTCAAGGCCGAAATCCATGTTTTTTGTCCGATACCAACCCACCAGACCAAACGTAGTTTCGATCTCGGGTTGCGCAGGCTTACGGTTCTCTTTGATCCACTGATACAGATCTTTGTTTCTGGCTACGCGTTCAAACACGAAACCTGTTGTCCATTTATCGTTCATGCGATACACGCTGGAATACCATCCATTAGACCCGTGACCATAATGACTTCCCAGATGTTGACCGCGGTTGGTATAACCTCGTTCGACCCTGGTGTGTGTGTAAAATGTTTCAAACCAGCGAATAACCTTAGTATTGGTGGTTTCGAGTTGAACAAACTCGGAGGTAAATGACCAGAGGCCCTGAGTTGTATTCCATCGTTTCTGGAGGCCGAACAAAATAGCCCGGTTGTGATTCGGCTGCAAGTACAAATCCTTCAGATCAGCACTATGGTCATCTCTCGCGTACTCGCCATAGACATGGAAATTTGCTCGTGGAAACGCCCAGGATACAAATGCCGAAGCCCGCTGGTCGTCGGGATCATTGGTCGTGTTGTCGTCACGTAATGTCAGATTATTTTTCAAAAAAGGCTGAAATAGCGGGAAGTACCCCGCATGATTCAAAATATCATTTTGATTCAGAATAAATGTCCGGATGACTCCAAGCTTGAGGTTTTTGTCGAATCTCGGACTCAAACTTAGAACAAGCCCATTGAAAATGACCCGATAGTCAGCACGGTAGTCGTCCAGGGCATAAGACGGTTCCAGCAGCCCAACGGCTACCTGTCCCTCGATGTCAAATGCATACAAATCAAGAGGCGATGTGGTGTGTCCGGATAAATGCCAGAAACCGGGAGCATGATTACTCATCAGCAGAGAATTTCGTTTCCCCGGACCCCACCACAGATTTTCGTTACTTATACCACCAGCTAGCTTCCAAAGGTGGATTTTTACCCAGGAATCGCCCGGTAACACTCTTGAAAACGAGGTGTCATCAATCCTGAGCGGAGCATCGATATTGCCCTGCACATACTCATAATACTCCAGATCACGGCCTTGATACCGATCTCCATCGGTGGGTTGCGTAAAATAACGGTTTTCGGAGGCTAGCAGAACCGGGTTGAACTGAATATCCAAAAATCGGTTTGTATACCGGATTCCAGCCGACAATCCCTGGGTGAATCCACGTCCGAGCCAGAGATTACCCATATTTGGTCCCCAGGCAAATCGGGAATTGTAATAATATCCACTGTGAATGGGTAATACAGACAAGCCAGGTGCACCTGCGCGGAACGACGCTCCACGCATTACGAGATCAGATTTGGCACCACGAGCATCATTCAAGATCACAGACTCGGCGATCTGTGCCTGCAACGCAGTGACCCAGAAACAGATTACGAAAAAAAACGCGATTGAACGCACAAAATGGCCTGTTTTTACAGTGGTTGTTTCAGGCTCAAATATACAAAAAATTGGGTTGTGAACCACCAAACGTCCACTACCCAACGTCCACGACCTACGCTTTTACAACTTTCCCATTGATACCTTTGTACACATTACGTGAGTCTACGATCAGTTCGGCCCACTGATACAACTCCTCGTAATTAACCGATTTATGGTCGGTTACAATGACCACCGCATCAAATCCTTCAACGACCTGCTGATTCCAGATCACAGACTGACGTCCGTTGTAGTTTGCGTGCTCGCGTGTAGGTTGGATGACAGGGATATGCGGATCATAAAATTCGATTTCCGCTCCCATATGCTCAAACATTTCCATCAATATGAACGTCGGACTCTCACGCATATCGTCGACGTCTGGCTTGTAGGCTAATCCTACCAACAAAATCCTACTACCATTTACGGCCTTTTTGACTTTATTGAGTCCCGCCACGGTCTGGTTGACCACATATTGAGGCATTGCCGTGTTCACTTCACCAGCGAGTTCAATAAATCGGGTGTGTACCCCAAATTCCCGTGCCTTCCAGGTCAGATAAAATGGATCAATGGGGATACAATGCCCGCCAAGTCCTGGACCTGGAGTGAATTTCATGAATCCAAAGGGTTTGGTCGCCGCTGCATCCAGCACTTCATGCACATCGATGCCCATAGCTGCATAAACCACTTTCAACTCATTCACCAGAGCAATATTGACCGATCTAAATATGTTTTCAGTCAGTTTTACCGCTTCTGCCGTCTTGCAATCGCTAACTGGCACGGTTTTTACAATAGCTACATCATACATCGCCTTTGCCAGACGAAGCGCCTCTTCCCCGTGTCCGCCCACTACTTTGGCGATCTTCTCGGTGTTGAAATTCACATTACCCGGATCTTCACGCTCCGGGCTATACGCTACAAAGAAATCTACGCCTGCTTTAAGTCCTGAGTTTTTTTCCAGTATCGGAATCATGACTTCTTCTGTGGTACCAGGATAAGTGGTACTCTCCAAAATCACCAGGTGTCCCTTCCGAACGTATCGGGAGACCGTTTCGGTGGTGTTAACCACATAACTCATATCCGGCTCCCGGTGCAGATCCAAAGGAGTCGGAACACACAACAGAATTGCGTCTGCTTCGGTAAGACGTGAAAAATCGGTCGTTGCCTGGCAAATATCGCTCTTGGACAGGGTCTTCATCATTTCATCGCCGAGATGTTTGATGTACGATTTGCCCGTATTCACACATTCCACCTTATATGGATCGATGTCGAATCCGATGACCGGCATCTTGTGTTTGTGAAAGGTCCACATTAAAGGAAGACCTACATAACCTAACCCAACAATACCAACAGTGTATTTACGCTCCGCTATACGTGCGATCAAGTCATTTACCATACGTCAAATAGTTTTCGTTGAATGTTACAGTTCGCTGTACTTTTCCGTGCTCTTGAATCCGGCATAGGTAGGAATTATTGCCTGAATTTGCTCTCTTATCTTCTCCCCATCGCCCTCATTTGCTGAATCGAATAGTTCATCCAACAGGTTAACGAAGTTGGATGGCATTCCGTTTTTACGTGCTATCAGAATCTTGTCGTGCTGAGTCATGTCGGTACCCTCTTCGGCCGTAAGCAGCTCTTCAAAGAGTTTCTCGCCTTTTTGGACTCCGGTATACACGATTTTGATGTCTTTGTCCGGCTCGAAACCCGACAATCGGATCAAATCACGAGCCATATCCAGAATTTTGACCGGTTCTCCCATATCCAGCACAAAAACAGCGCCATTGATGTTCAGTGCTCCGGCTTGCAATACCAGCTGGGAAGCTTCCGGAATGGTCATAAAATAACGAACCATCTCGGGATGGGTAATCGTTATAGGGCCTCCATTGCGGATCTGCTCTTTAAAAATAGGAACCACGCTTCCACGGCTTCCAAGCACATTTCCAAACCGTACAGACACAAAATGCTGGTCCGAATTGGCTTGTTGAGAAGCACCATCTACCACGTATTCTGCGATTCGTTTACTGGCACCCATCACCGAACTTGGATTCACGGATTTATCGGAGGAGATGTTCACGAAACATTTCACTCCGTATTCCAGCGCCAGATTCACCATATTCCGGGTACCGCCAACGTTGTTGAGCACCGCCTGAGCCGGATTCATCTCCATCAGACTCACATGTTTATGGGCAGCAGCATGGAAAATGACCTCCGGTCGGGTCTCACGAAATACTTTTTCCAGGGATACAATGTCGCGTACGTCTGTAATACGCACTTCGTAGGGAATGTGGCTATAGTTGTGCTGAAATTCACGAAAAATACTGTGGATGGAATTCTCTCCACGTCCAACCATGATCACACGTCCCGGTTTGAATCGGCATAACTGACGAATGATTTCAGATCCGATTGATCCGCCGGCACCAGTAACCAAGACCGTACGACCTTCAATATAACTACGGATTTTATGCATGTCGAGGATTACCGGTTTACGGCGAAGTAAATCCTCAACTTCCACATTTCGCAGCTGGTTGATGGAAACCTTGCCCGAAATCAGATCATACAACCCGGGTATGGTTCGGCTGGGAAGCTTGACCTTTTGTGCCTCATTTACTACCCGACGGATAACATCGCCGTCCTCCGATGGCATCGCGATGATCAGTTCCTCCACGTCAACTTTGTTCAGGACCATACGCAGTTGATTGACCCGTCCAAGTACTGGAATCCCTAATATTTTCTGTTTTTGCTTATTAGGAGCATCATCCATGAATCCAACTGGCACCAGTCCGATTTCAGGGTGACGAAGCATTTCGTTGGCGATCATGGTTCCCGATTCACCTGCTCCAGCGATGAGCACACGCTTCATATTCTCATTGGACGGGGAGCTGTAGTAGGGTATGATTTTACGTTCTTTGAGAAGCAGACGGGCAATGAGGCGGACAGTTGCGAAGAGTACCAGGGCTATGAGTCCGTCAATGATGGGGATGCCATAAGGCAGGACAGAGGGATTCGAAAAAGTGATTGCCGCGGAAAGATAGAAAATCGTAAATACGCCAACCGACTTCAGAGGAGTAAATAGATCCATCACACTCGTGTGTCGCCAGGAGACTTTTTGATGGGCGAAAAGCAAAATAAAACCAACTTTAAATGGCGCGACAATAGCGGCCGTAAGAGCTATTTGATCGAACTGGTCGAAGAAGAGTCCATCCAGACGGAGGATAAAAGCCAGAAAGGTTGCGGCGATCCAAATAACGCTATCAATCGCAATTTTTTGTAACAGTCTTATTCCCATGTAATTGCTTTATCTGTAAGTTGGATGCCATTGAATATCCATCGTTAACATCTTTGAAATATACGCCGAATAACCTGTCCAAAAAAGATTAAAATTTCTTAGTGTTGGTTCTGTGGATACATCCAAATAAAATGGTTTTCTAGTTGTGGTAATTAAAAGCCTGAGCATAAAATCGCAATCCATTTCTCTTGATGACATACTATATCGGTCCGTTTTGTTTGCAATGGAAATAGATTGAGCCCATTATTTTTTATCTCGGTTTACGTGTTCATTTCAAACCAAAGTAATGGATTACGGGTTTTTAGTCAATAGCTGGTAGCGTAGCTGCCATAAGCGGGCAAGCGGGCTGGCAAACTAGCGGTATCAATCTCCGTGAACTCGCATAGGGCTTTCCTATTACCACACCCAAATTACACTATACACACCCGAGACCCCTGATCTACCCTCTGACCTAACTGTTCAACTCTTTGTGTGTACTCTGTTCGGTGTTCTGTGCACTGTGTTCTGTGTACTGTATTCTGTGCACTGTGCACTCTGTACTCTGTTCTGTGATCTATCTGACCCTTGTACACAAAAATCTGCTCACCCGCTTGCCCGCTTGCCCGCTCCACCATATCTTTCTTCGTATGCAAACCCAAACAAAAGAACGCGTCTGGATGTCGTCTCCGCACATGAGCGGACGCGAAATGGAAATGGTAGCAGATGCCTTCGCCACGAACTGGATCGCCCCATTGGGTCCGCACGTCGACGCCTTTGAGCGTGAACTGGCTGACTACTGCGGAACTAAAGGTGCTGTGGTACTTAGTTCGGGAACCGCAGCCATCCATCTGGCTCTGATTACACTGGATGTCCAGCCCGGTGACTATGTCATCTGTCAGTCATTTACATTTGCCGCCACCGCAAATCCGATTGTTTACCTCGGAGCTACCCCGGTTTTCATCGAATCCGAGCCCGACACCTGGAATATGTGTCCAAAAGCGCTCGAAATGGCGCTAACTGCTCTTCCAAGGAAGCCTAAAGCGATCCTTCCTGTCCATTTATATGGCATGCCAGCCAAAATGGAACACATCCGGTTAATCGCTTCTGCCCATGGGGTTCCCATTCTTGAGGACGCCGCCGAAGCACTTGGATCTACGATCGATGGGAAACGGTGCGGTTCTTTTGGACAAATGGGTATACTGAGTTTCAATGGAAACAAAATCATTACAACTTCCGGCGGCGGCGCCTTGGTATCTGATGACCTGGATGCATTGTCTCATGTTCGGTTCCTGTCGACGCAGGCACGCGACAAAGCCCCGCATTATCAGCACAGTCATATTGGATATAATTACCGGATGAGTAATGTCCTGGCTGGAATTGGACGTGCTCAGCTGGATGTGCTCCCAGACCGAATTACGGCCCGTAGAAACCATTTCGAAGCGTATCAACGGGCATTTTCGTCGATCGAAGGAATCTCCATGCCAATGGAACCTGATGGATACTTCTCTAACCGGTGGCTAAGCACGATCGTCGTTGATCCCACGCTGACTTCAGGTGTGACCCGCGAACACATCCGATTGGCGCTGGAATCCGAGAACATTGAAAGCCGTCCGCTTTGGAAGCCGATGCACATGCAGCCCGTGTTTCAGGGAGCACCTTACTTTGTCGCCCCTGACTCCAAATCGGTGAGCGAACATTTATTCGAACACGGACTATGCCTGCCCTCCGGATCGAATATGAGTGCTGAAACCCATGAGCGCATCACTAAAATCATATCCAACTTGATTGTAGCCTAGTTGCTTTGTATACCCTCATCGTCACATACAATGCCCGGAAATGGATCCAAAAATGCCTCGATTCCGTGCTCAAATCGACGATTCCCACCCAGATCATTGTAGTCGACAATGCCTCCAGCGATGGTACCCCGGATGAAATCAAATCGAACTATCCATCGGTTATTCTTATTGAGCTCGACAAAAACATCGGATTTGGTAGGGCAAACAATCTTGGGATGCAGTATGCATTCAGCACTGCGACAGCTGACCGACCTCTGGATGCCATTTTTCTACTCAATCAGGATGCTTACGTAGCTCCAAATACCCTGGAAATACTGCTCGATGCACGGAGAACTTATCCTGAATATGGAATTTTGTCCCCAATCCACCTGAACGGAGCGGGATCCGACCTCGATCGTCCCTTTCGCAATTATCTGCTCGAATCGAAAATTGACCCAAATTCAATCCGAAGTCAGGGATTAAGGGATACAGATGAATCAGCCCCACTCCCCACTCCCCACTCCCCACTCCCCATACGATTCGTGAATGCTGCGGCCTGGCTGGTGAATCCCGAGTGTTTGCGCAGCATGGGTGGTTTTCATCCGGTTTTTTTTATGTATGGAGAAGACTGGGAGCTCCTGAACCGGGTCACTCACGCCGGATTCCAGGTCGGACTGGTTGCTGAGACTCACATTTTTCACGACCGAGAATCCAGACCCCCGAAACCCTACGAACTGCGCGAAGCCGATTACTTCGAAATCAAATCGCTCGTTTCCAAGCTGCATCCCGGACTCACCACGTGGGATCGTTTCAAAATTATCTTCCATGAACTGTTCATGACCTTTTCGGCTCGATTTTTCACCAATCCAGTCGCTTCGGCACGGTTACTTTGGCGAAAACTTGCTATACTATCGTCACTTGGAAAACGTATTCGAATTTCGGGTCCGCCACCCACTTTTGAATATCCCTGAATTTAAACTTATTTACATCTGACCCTCAAACGTTGTGAATACTCCATCCTACAAACCCGCGATTGTGATCGTAGCGTATGACCGCGCTGAATCACTGCAACGGTTGATAGACTCGCTGGATCGGGCCCATTACCGGGGTGATGAGGTAAACGTGGTCATATCGGTGGATGGCGGCGGGAACCGTGAGGTGTTGTCTAAGGCACGGAGTAGTTCCATTAAAGGAACGCAACCAGAGGTCATTGAACACCCGAACAACCTTGGACTCAAAGATCATATTCTCTTTTGTGGATCCCTGGCTCAGAAGTATGGTTCCGTGATTGTGCTTGAAGATGACCTGGTGGTTGATCCCTGGTTCTATGAATATGCCTGCAGATCGCTTGATTTTTATGCTTCGACGAAGGAAATCGCTGGGATTGCACTGTATTCGCAACGGTACAACGACCACGCTGAACTTCCATTCGAGCCTTTTGGAAATGGATACTCCACATTTTTCATGCAGGTAGGGTGCTCATGGGGACAAATATGGTCAGCAGAACAGTGGCAGGACTTCAAGACCTGGTACGATCAAGCTGACGGGTCCACAGTCAGTGCCTGCCTGGGACTACCCGACAACGTAAAACGGTGGTCGGAATCGAGCTGGAAGAAGTATTTCAATGCGTACATTGTTGATTCCGGCAAATTCATTGTTTATCCCTACGATTCCTTCACCACCAACTGCAGTGACAGTCCGGGTGTGCATATCAAAGAAGTGAACAATGTGTTTCAGGTGGCCATGAAGAGTCCGTACCGGGCTGAAGACTCCCTCAACTTTGCCCCCTTTCAGGACAAAGAAGTAGCTTACGATGCCTATATGGAACCCTGTGGGGCCTTCATCTACAAAAACTTGAAATTAGCTGCCACCGAAGTCGAAATCGACCTGCACGGACACAAACCCTGGTCGATGTTACTCAAAAAACAGTATGCACTCACCCTGCGCGTACTTGATGAACCCGAACTTGCCGAATATCCGGTGAGTTTTCGTCCGATAGAGATGAACTTTGTATATCCGGTGATGATGCAAGACACCGTGGCAATCCGTTTGTATCGCATACGACCCGACATCGAACCCAGAGAAGTCAGTCCGAGCGACTACTTCAATCTCACGCGATACTACTCCGACTTTGACAGTAGAAACATGAAATATGCCCGCGGGTATTTTCGTGAATTCTGGCGGAATTTCCGGAAGTTTTATTTTTAAGTAGCACTGCGTGCCATATAACCCATAACTGCACCGCAAGGTGCCATAACTGGTGGTGGCAAAGCCACCGACAAAACCCAAATGCACTACCTCATTGTCCTGAACTGGTTCACTCTGGGAGGCGCCGAGCGCCAGGCGCTCTTGTTTGGCCGTGAACTGATCGCCCGTGGACATAGGGTCACGGTTGTAGGGCTCTCCACTCCGGGGGTGGTTCAGGATATGTGTCGCGACATGGGAATTCCTTGTCACTATTGGCCCTTCGAATTTTCGCCATCTCTTCCCAAAAAACTGCGCGATATCTGGAAATTATATCGACAGATCACTTCCCTGAATCCGGATTTTATTGTGTCCTACGACATGGTTCCGAATCTGTTGTGTGGACTCTTCTGGCGGTTTACCGGGGCCCGTGGATTTGTATGGCAACAACGCGACGAAGGACGCACGCGCCGTGCCCGCGTGCTTGAGCGTGCGGCGTTGGCACAGACTCCCGGGTTTATTTCAAATTCACAGCACGCTGTGAACTGGCTGGTACAAGAACTTCGGGTTAATCCGGACAAAATCCATGTGATACGAAACGGGATTGTCTTGCCAGATGAATCCAAACTACATTCAGGGGCCTGGAAACAACGCCACAACCTTAATGCATCAACCCGACTGGTCACTATGGTTGCAAATGTGCATTTCTACAAAGACCACATGACCTTGGTAAAAGCCTGGAAACGGGTCCTGGATGTATACCCGAAGCCCGAGGAGCTCATGCTTGTACTGGCCGGCAATCATCAGGCTGCATGGCCTGAAATCGAAGCCTATTTGCGCTCTGAAGATATCCGGGATCGGGTATATGCCCCGGGTGGAATCGACGACGTTCCAGACCTGCTGCACGACACCGAGATCGTAGCTTTTAGCTCCCTGAACGAGGGTGTTCCCAATGGGATTCTCGAAGGTATGGCGCATCGTAGACCCATCGTTGGAACCGCCATTCCAGGCATTATTGAAACTGGAATTGACCATCATCCGCGTCAGCTGAGTCCACCCCAAAACGAAGCCAAGCTGGCCGAAAATATCTTATGGATGCTCCAAAATCCGGAAAATGCCTCTGAAATCGGCCAAAAGAACTTTGAGATGATCAACCGTAACTTCTCAGTGGAGGATATGGTAACTAAAACTATGAGTGTAGTAGGGAGTAGGGAGTGGGGAGTAGGGAGTGGGGAGTAGGGAGTGGGGAGTAGGGAGTGGGGAGTAGGGAGTGGGGAGTAGGTTTTTGCACACAAGGGTTAGAAAGTGCAGAGAGTGAAGGTGGGTTTCAATTCTTTCACGGTTCTTTCTGAACTTTCTGTACCTTGTGTGCCAATAAACAGTTTTCCTTATCTTATCGATTATAATCGAACAAATGAATAAGTAAATGCCACTCATATCCGTTATCATCTGCACCCACAATCCGCGCGCCGATTACCTGCAACGAACGCTCGACAGCCTCAGGGGTCAGACCCTGTCCATGTCCGACTGGGAACTACTGGTGATCGACAACGCATCCAGCGAGTCGGTGAGCGGTCGTTTTGACCTGAGCTGGCATCCAAACGGTCGTCATGTGGTGGAATCGGAACTTGGACTTACTCCGGCACGTCTTCGGGGCATTCGTGAGGCGAAGGCTTCGCTGTTACAGTTTGTGGATGATGATAATGTGCTGGATTCGGATTATCTGGAAAAGGCGATCCATATCGGAAAAGATTACCCGTGGCTGGGTGTATGGGGCGGACAACAATCCGGGGAGTTCGAAATTGACCCGAGTCCGAAACTACTTCCCTACATCGAAATGCTGGCCATACGGAAGGTAGACCGACCCAAATGGTCGAATTTGTATAGCTTCGAGACCACTCCGATCGGAGCCGGGATGGTTATCCGGAGCGAAATCGCTGTAGAATACCTGAAAAAGGCTTCCGACAACGATCAAATGAAGGGACTCGACCGCAAAGGTAGCTCACTGGCTTCGGCCGGAGATATTGATATGGCCTGGACCGCCATCGATCTGGGGTGGTCGACTGGAGTATTTCCTCAGTTACACCTGATTCATCTGATTTCCAGGGGACGACTCACCGAGGAGTACTTTATCAGATTAAAAAGTGGCATCATGTATAGCGGAACCATCGTTGAGCAGCTCCGCGGCGTTGAGAATCCGTACAAAAGCGGCAGCCACTTCCGACGATTCTTCTCCCGCATATTCCGCTACTTCTACTTCGACCGCTTCACCTATAAGATGTTCTACGCCGAGCGCGATGCACGCGAACGAGCGTACCAGTTTTTGAAATCAATTCGCTAGATTGTAGTGCTTCGCAAGTTTTGGGTTTTGGGTTTTGGGTAAGATGGATTCTTCTGACTCATAACTCATAACCCATAACTCATAACTCATAACTCATAACAAAATAGCTGATACTGCTCACTGCTCGCGGCTCGCAGCTCGCAGTTGTTCCAACCAACCCCGACCATACCTGGAATCAGGCTCTATAAAATTCCCTTCTGCCCACTCGTTCCACGATTTGATGATAAGAAACTCCGGATTCTCAGGATGTCGCCGATGCTCACGCATCCATTCCCGAAGACACATCCCAAAGGCCTCAGGACTACATCCGGTCAAGATCATCGAATGGACCCCACTCCGGGGTGAATTGTCCCAGTTAGACACCACGACTGGGATATACCTGGTACTTTCATACCGACTTTGAATGGCGCGTATTCCTTTTCGGTAGTCCATAATCAAGGGTTTGCGCCGTAGTCCCAGTTCGTCGGCATTGCCTCGAAACCGATGCCACCACCTATACGCACGGTCCCGTAGACTACCCTTCGGATACCGCTGAAATATCTGCTTCCGAAGTTCCTTGAACAGTTCATTCCCAGCAACAGCATGGACCAGAGGATTGGAAATTACGGTATCGTGCATTGGATTTCCCGTAGCGACTAAATAGACCCCTTCAAATCCGGCATCTTTTGCCCAAAGGTCAAATAAATCGGTAAATCGCTGCGGATCAGGAAGGTCCTGAAGTCGATAGATATGAAACATGGGCTTACCATCGACCTGGATATACCTTGGATCACGAAAGAATGGTAACAGATACTCAAAATAAGCTCTGTAGTCGACCTCGCCTGGATACTCCTGCTCGATGAGGGTGTCGTACGGGGGAATCCCGTGCATCACGCCTTTCCAGGACTCGTTTGCCCAACAGAAACAGAACGGAATCTCGGTCTCAGGATCCGCCAGCATGAGTTCGGCCGGACGCTCGAGCACCTGTTTTCCGTTCCCGAACCAGTACGAATAGTAGATGAATCCGTCCACTCCGTACTCGAGCGCCAGCCTCGACTGCGCCCGGCGTACATCGGCATTCAACAGGGAATAATAGCCAAACTCGCCCGGTTCAACAGGCTGCTGGTGACCCTTGAACAAGGGACGTGCTTTGCGGACGTTCGTCCACTCGGTAAACCCCTCCCCCCAGAACGCATCGTTCTCAGGAATCGGATGAAATTGGGGTAAGTAGTAAGCGAGTATCTGCATAACATTTTGACTGAAATCACTCTTGACATGATTACTCTTGTGCTATATATCTTCGGAGCAGCATTATGTGGTGCTTCGCAGGTGATAGGTTACGGGTTATGTGTTTAAAAGCTTCCCCTAATATCTACATTTGTAATTTGATTTTTGTATTCGATGGTCGGTTTTTTTTGAAATTAATTTTCGTAAATACATTGCAGGAAGCTTTCAGAATCACATTTGAACCTCTATTCAATTGACAATGAATGTAAAATATAATTCTTGATCCTAGTTTTGGATATCCAGAAGGCAGCGATTTACCATTTCAACCCAAAATAATAATTAGATATTAAAATAATTTTGGACGCCTTGAGTATATTTGTAAGAAAAGTAGATTTTATAAAAAATTCAAAACCTTTTTTGAATGGTAATTACAAAAATCACTGGTGGCTTGGGTAATCAAATGTTCCAATACGCGGTGGGAAGAGCATATGCACTAAGGACCAACAAAGAGTTAAAACTCGATATTTCGTTTTTTGAAGAACAATCACTACGAGAATTTAGGCTGAATGACTTTAATCTGCATTATACTCTGGCTTCATCAAATGAAATCAATCACTATAAGTTTGGGAATTATCCAACAGTAAATAGATTTACAAAAAAGGTATTTAACAGATTCATTTTCAAAAATGATCTTTTGCGAAAAGAAAAGTTTTACCATTTCGATTCTCAATTATTGGAAATTAAAGGCGATGTATATCTTTTGGGTTATTGGCAGTCTGAAAAATATTTTGCTGATTTTAAAAGTGTGCTTTTAAATGATTTTAGGTTAAAAAAAACCCTTTCAGACACTGCACTTTATTTTGATGAATCTATAAACCTAACGAATTCTGTATCCTTACATGTGCGTCGAGGAGATTATCTATCCAATCCAAAAGTTAACTACATTCATGGTATAGTGCCCATTGAATACTATAAAAACTCAGTAGAATTACTTCTAACTCACTACTGTAATCTCAAATTTTTTATTTTCAGTGATGATATGAAATGGTGCAAAGAAAATTTAAACTTTGTCCCTGACCCTGTGTTTGTTGTTCTGGAAGAAACTGGAAAAGATTGCGAGGAAATGTATCTTATGAGTCAGTGTAAACATAATATCATTGCTAATAGTACATTTAGTTGGTGGGGTGCATGGTTGAATCAGAATCCTGAAAAAAATGTTATTTCACCCAAAAGCTGGTTCTCCGATAAGACAATTAACACATCAGATTTGATACCCTCTTCTTGGATTAGGGTATAATCAGGCTTAACCTACTGCCAAAACTGCGGAGACATTAATTAGAGTTTTCAGGTTCAATTAGGGTTTGTTTACTTATGTTCAGGGATAAAATCTTCAAATGAACTATAATTAATTTGGTATTTTTAACCCTTGATTCATAACCAATTAATCTTAGTACACATTTGTCAGCGCCTGCTGGGCAAAGGAAGGTTTACTGGGGAGATGGCTTGACCTTTGAAATCATCTACTTGCTGATTCACAATTTTGAATCAGGAGGTAATGCTGAGCCCAACGCTCACAGAGAATTACGAAGGTGTTTACGGGTTACCAAGCATCTGCTCATAATCAAACACATTTTCAAGTAGCTCACAAATCTTGTTTAGGTCAGTTTGATTCAGACTGTGATACAATGGCAGACACAGGATGCGCTCACTGATGCTGATGGCCAGCTCTGGTAGTTCCGGGGTGTCTACATAATCCAAGGTTGCCAGACTGGGATAAAAATAGCGACGTGGATAGATTTCGTGGGATTCCAGCAACTCCTTAACCCGGAGCATGGTTTCCTGGTCGTGCAATACGATCGGAAAATAACTGAAATTCCATTGCGCGTCCTGTTGCATCGTTTGCAACTGCAGTGGGAGTCTGCTCAGGCGTTTTCGGTACACTGCATACTGTTGCCGACGGATACGCAGGATTTCATCGATGTAGGACAGATTTGCCAGTCCCATAGCCGCATGAAATTCCGAGTTTTTACCATTGATGCCAACGCCATCGAAGGCTTCAAATCCCGCGTGACCGAAGTTTCTCATCAGACTCATCCTACGTCGGAGCGTATGATCCCGGGTAATGATGGCCCCTCCTTCGACGGTGTGAAACAACTTGGTGGCGTGAAAACTAGTGGTACTGATGTCTCCAAAATCAAAGATCGAGCGTCCTTTGTAGGTGGACCCGAAACCGTGCGCGGCATCGTAGATCACTTTCAATCCGTGTTTGTCCGCAATGGACTGAATCGCATCGATGTCGCAGGGATTCCCGAACACGTGGGTGGCCAGAATTCCGGTCGTCAGAGGGGTGATGGCCGCCTCGATCCGGTGTGGATCTATGTTCAGTGTCAGCGGATCGATATCCACAAATACAGGGCGGCACCCCTCCCAGACCAACGAAGAGGTTGTGGCTACATACGAAAATGGGGTGGTGATAACCTCGCCGGACAGTCCCAGGGCCTTGATCGCAATCTGAAGTGCTACGGTACCGTTCGAGACGAACAGTGGAGTCCCGATATGCAGATGTTGGCCCAACCGTTGCTCCAGTTCCTGAACCAGCGGACCATTATTAGTGAGAAGTACACGATCCCAGATCGCATCCAGGTACTCCTGGTAGGATTTCTGTGGAGGTAAGAAGGGTTTTGTGAAAAGGATCATGAAGGTAAGCTAACAACTGTCTGGTTTTCACGGGGGAATCGGGCGTGAACCGGTGTTCTACCTAAAAAGAGTCAAAGGTACGAAATAAGTTTCTGTCCGCACATTTTATGCAATACTAATCTAGAAAAAATAAATGGGTGCGCATTGAAGTGGGATACAAAGCATTTGTTTGTCTATTTTTTAAAACTATGAATTTCTATTAATGCTATTTTGAGCCATTTTGAAGATTCTTTACGTATGACAATAAGCCCCTTAAGATCCGAAGAAGTTATTCGAAGCTCATGGACCAGGAAGCTTGATTTTCCTTTAGTCAGTATTTTTTGTACCTCATACAATCATGGTCACTATATCGCTTCAGCGATTGAAAGTTTTTTAAATCAGATTACCGATTTTCCCATTGAAATATTGATACATGACGATGCCTCGACAGATCTTACACCAGAAATCATTCGCAATTACGAAAGCCGCTTCCCAACTATCATTAAACCTATCTATCAAAAAATCAATCAGCATTCCAGGGGAATAAAAATTAATGCTGAAATTAATTATCCCAGATCAAAAGGAAAGTATGTTGCAGTCTGCGAAGGCGACGATTACTGGACGGATCCTTACAAGTTACAGATGCAAGTTGAGCACATGGAGTCAAATCCGGAAACAAGTCTTTGCGTTCATGCCTCAACGGTTGTAAAATCATCAACTGGAAAAGTGGTCAGGACAATCAGGCCCTCTGATATTAGTCGCTACTTTGATACAGATGAAATTATCCAAGGGGGTGGCGGATTATTTGCTACCAATTCAATGCTGTTCAAACCTTCGTCTTACCTGCAACGACCCTCTTACTTTTTAAGAAGCAACGTTGGTGATTACCCCTTGATGATACACCTCTCAACCCTTGGAAAAGTGTATTATCTGGACAGGTTTTTATCAGTTTATCGAACTGCGATACGAGGGTCATGGACGAGCACAACGCATACAGGGAATCTCCAAAAGATGCTAGAACAAAAACAAAACAGTGTCCAATTGCTCCAGGAAATCGACCATTTTTATGAACGAAGATATGCACGAGCCATACAACGCAAAATCCGTGAAATCGAGTTTGAGATCGTATACTTAAAGGGTGAATTTGGAAGCATACGTAGCAAAGAATTTGCCGATTTATACGCTTCCATAGGACTTCCAAAAAAAATCCTATTACTCATAACACGAAGCTATTACCCCCAGGTATATGCTGTTTTAAAACGTACAGCCAATTTTTACAATCAAGTAATTGAGTGGTTCTTCATCAAAGAAAATTCCAGACATGATACCACTTTTTGAAAATTTACAGGAAGTGCATTAATCGCAGCAGGTGGATTTGCGGGATCCAATCACACCCTGGGAACCTTTATCCTAAAATTTGAATCCCTGAACGAGATGTTGAACATGATGGATTCGATGGATGCATACATCTATCCCATTATCGACTGAAAGTCCGGGCATCGCCCTTTGTGAATAACACAACAGAGAAATGCTACATTGTAACAGAGACAGTCTAACTCCACACATACTGCCACGAAACAGGTACAGACCATTTCATCTATTCAATTTGAACAACAGGCTCAGGTCCTTTTTAAGATTTGGGCGTTTTCGATAAAGACGCAAAACGCATCTCCCGAAGTTCATTCAGTAACATATGGGCTTTGGTTATCGCTTCAGGGAATTCTCGTGCTTCAAGACATAATCCATTATTACCAGTGCCCCAGGTCTTTCTGAAACTGCTGATCTTACCATAGGAGTTATCCATAACAACATGAGGGATTTCCATCAAGCAGCATAAAATATGAGCATGCAGACGATCGGTGATCACTACTTCACCCTGAGAAAGAAGTAGGCAACCACGCAAAACTCTTCGATCCGCAAGTTGATTAAAGAGTGCCGTTCGTATTGAATTTAACACTTTACGACTACCAGGCCACTTTTGCTCCACTCGTTTCAAATAACTAAATAATCGTGCCTCGATATAATGAGGTTCTTGCAACCAATCCAGAGCAACGAGGTCATAGGATGAGATGTTTTTGGTACTTACCAGCTTCTCTTTATCGGATCGTAATAGTGCAAAAAGGGGAGTCGAAGGTTCGCAGGGTCTGTCGATCTTTTGTAAGGCCAAGGCAAAATCAGGAACAAGATAGGATTGACCGTTATGGAGTTCACGAGCAAGATTATAGCTCACTTGATCACGAGTCATTAGATGAAAATCGTTATGCGCTGAAAACACCTTCACACAACGCTCCTTTTTTTGGTCGTCTGTAAAAAAGATGGATTGTGGCAGCTGTACAATCCTATTGTGGGGGTAATTAGCCACGATCCGCTCTCGAAAAAGTTGCGTCTCTTCCCACAGATCGCCAAGACTACCACCACCACGAAGAATAATTTGGGTTTCATTAGATAATTTCGGAAGTGGTAGTGAGTGCGGGATTATTTCATAGGTTGAGCCCGGAGCTTTTTTAAAATAAAATTCCAATGCCTGAATAGTACCCATCCAAATAGTTGAGTCCCCTACATTGGCATGGTTTGGGAACCCAAAAATCACATACGACCTGTTTTTGTCCAATGTTTGCTCAAGTGAACGGTGAATTTTTGCTGTTTCTGTCAAATCCTCAAAATTAATTAAGTCTTTAAATACTTTGGTCTCTATTTGGCCGCAGCGCCTCATGATGCTTTGTATAGTACTTTGCACTGTTGTAGTTTATAGTTCTTGCTTAAACTATGAATTATCAAACCCACAACCTAAAACACAGCTACCGACCACCAAACTTAAGTAAGTGCCGCATCACTCATAACTTAAGGGGAGTAGCTGCCATATTGAAGAGGTCATCTCAACCCTCCCTTTATCCGCTTTCGCAGCACCAACTCAACCCGGGTGTTCATCACATCGTTCTCTTTGATCAACCACTGATTTTGTATAAAACTTTGCTCCACTGCTGCCGACACTTCCCAGCTAGTACTAAACGTCTTGGTCAGGTCAATGCCAAGCAATATCTCTGAATTTCGAAGTTCATGGCGCTCAACATCGGGTTGATTGGCTGCCATAATAATGGTCAGCGATTCGGGGGTATTCAACCAACCGTTTCCATAGGTCATGTGAGCAAGGCGAAGTCCGTAAGTACCCGACGGATGAAACAGATCAATACGCAGCGTTGAGGCATTCCCACCTGGACCCAAAGCTGATCCAAGCAACTGGCCGTCATGCGTAAAATCATTTCTATTGTGATGGGCATACCATCTACCTGAAACACCAACAAGATCAGGTCTGGATAGTCCACCACGACCCCGGGCATACGAATTTCTTGAACCTTCCAGATTGGTAACCTCATAATTCACCGCTAACAAACCATGTTGTCCCATATCGTATGATTTTACAACACCCAACAACCACGCACTATCGTGATCCGGTTGCATCCGGAAATCTCTTAGATCGACGTTATTGTCATTGCGACCAAACTCACCATACAACTCAAATCCGTTCTTCGGAAAGACCCACCGGAAAAACAACGATAACATCTGATTATCAGGCTGGGCGTTCAGGGTTGGGTCAATGGCAATCAGTGTTTCCTTGAAAAAGGGATTGATGACTTTAACGGTACGATCCAATAAGATTCCGATATCTTTGGGATGCGACTCTATAAATAGTCTGTTTGCTCCAACAGAGAGTCCTTTAATGAAAGATGGCGAGTAGACTGCCCCGAAATTTACGAATGTGTTGAGTCGATTATCTGTACGCTCATCGTAAAATTCCGATTTTTTCAGAAAGCCCAAAAAATAATTGAACTCAAAGGAGCCTATGACTGTGTTCAACGGCTTGTAGGTGCCCAGTTCGAGGTGTTTAAATCCAGGGGCGTTATAGCTGGTCAATAGGGGATTATGTAACGCTGGACCCACCCACTTTCTTGAATTACTGATGCCCGCATAGACACCCCAAAGCCTGAGCTGGAGAAAACTATCCCCCATATCAAACCAGCTCAACGGATCTTCACCGTATCTGAGTACATAATCAAAGTTGTAGAATGGAGTACTGTACGGGTTGCGATTTGCCCGCATCCAGGCCCCCCTCTGGGGACTTACTACGTACTTTGACAGATCCATATTTAAATTCCGGGAGTAACCGATACCTGGACGGAACCGAAAATACAATGGCCCCGCATTTCCTTCAAATCCAGCAGATAGCGTGCTATTCAGCCCTCTTCCCTGCCACAAGGCTCCATCATTACCACCTTTGGGTAGCCCTGAATTATACGATGTGAATACAACCGGATCCAGCGACCATATGTTGAGACCCATTCCGTTGGACAATACCGGAATTAACAAAGAATCAGATGTTGCCCCTGCAAAATGATACGTCGAATTACTGAGGACTTGAGGTGGATGATTGACAGGCCTCATCAACCAGGAATGGGTTGCAGGGATTACCCCTCTGCTTTGAAGAACCCTGATGTAATACTCCACTCGGTCTCCCGGCTGAACGAGCTGCGCTCCAACCCAATCAGGTAATGCGATAAAAAGAATAAAAAGTATCGATAGTACTCTTTTCTTGTTCACTGTTCGGGATTTTTGTAACAGATGTTTTGTCATGAAATGCGATCGTAATCAATATACTACTAGAGTATTCTAGCAGTTCCGGGTTGAGTTGAACTCAAGAACAGGACTTTGAAGTACCGTTTTAGTGACCTCCCCCCTTTGTTATGAGTAGTACTCCCTTCCAGATGATCCACAAATCCAGTGAAAGGATACCTAAGGAACTACGATTAAGATATTGATCAATATACTCATATTCATAAACGGGATTACCCATTTCTGAGGTGCCTTTATTGATATGCCCCAAACCCAGAAGACCACCCTTCAGCAGGGATCGTGTTACGTTGCCCTGAGATTTGTCTCTATCGTAATGTAATACTGACAGAGGGCGAGGTCCTACTATACTCATATCCCCCTTGAGTACACTCCAGAATTGAGGAAGTTCATCCAAATAGTATTTTTTGACCATACTTCCCATAAAGGTCCTGCTTTCAGGTGTCCATTCAGAAGAATAAGCGAGCCAGTCATGACGTTTGGCTCCTTCAGGGTCAATAAATTTGGTTTTGATCAGTCTCAATTTGTATTTCCGAATCACCTTTCCGGCACTAACAGCATGATAATAGTACAGCATGGGCCCGGCATTTTCAGGTATGATTATACCTTCAACAACATAGAGGATTTTCAAAAGAATCAACACAGGAATAGCAATGATCCCCATTAAAAGAGCCAACATTTTGTCGAAAAGCAACTTTGCATAACGGATTGGCAAGGCTGTTTGCAATGCAAAAATATGGGCATACGTTGATTTGATTTCATCGGAAGGGGGTCTATAAGGAAATGCCTCTTTGGGCTCCATGATCTCTATGAGACCATTGTAACGAACATGGGGTAACATATTAGGATCCATTTAGCAATAGTGTTTGTATCTCCATTTCGAAATGGTGCAAAATCTGACTTTTGGATAAGTGTATTACAGCATATTCTCTGGCCTTTAAACCGTAATTGATCCTCGAAATCGGATCGTTTGCAAGATCTATGAGTGCTGCCAAGAACGATTCCACGTTTCCTGGTTCCGTTACACAACCACATTGTCTAACAATTGAATAAAGTTCAGTACCCTCGTGGGCTGTCGCTAAGACGGGTTTTCCACTAGCCAGCATATTGGTAAGTTTAGAAGGCATCACTAAATCGGCAGCACCAGCTTTTTGCGGCAGGAGGTGAATATCGGCCAGATTCAATAAATCATTCAATTGTTCAACGGGTTGTAAAGGCAACCAGGTAATACATTCCAGTCCGACAGAAGCCGCCATGATCTCACTTTTCATAGCACCTTCACCACAGAGTACAAACTTAATGGAGTGTCCCTTTACTTCTTGAAGCCGCCTGGCAACATCAATAATGAGATTCAAGCCTTGCTTTTGGCCCATATTTCCAGAGTACAAAGCAATGATATCCTCATTAGTGAAACCAAGACTAGTGCGTAAGGAATCTTTGTTTCGCTCAGGGAATATGTTAATGGTGTCAGCCCAATTAGGTAAGTATCTGATTTTATTGAAATAAACTCCCTTTTCTACTAATTTTTTGCACATTTTTGTAGAAATAGTCGAAACTCTGTCGAATCGGCTTAAAATCAACCGCTCAATCTTTAAAGCAACTTTTTTCAACCACTTGTTACGGAGTATTCCCAACTGAAAAGCAACATCAAGTTCAAAATCCTGTATATGGAGCCAGGTTTTTGCTCCACTTAACCGTGCCAGGAACACTGCACCGGGACCAATCGCCAGGGTGGGTTCTACAACCCAAACCAAATTGGGTCTCCAAAATAGAATTTTTGCATAATAAGGAATGCTTGAGCAAGCGAAACTCAATAAATGAAGCATTCTCAAGAATCCTGATTCATTTCCCGGGATATAGATTGGACAACGGTAGACCAAAACGCCATCAACTTCCTCACTATACCAGGTATTCTTGTAGTCCGGGAGTATGGACCATTGCGGATAGTACGGTGGAGCGGTAAGAACCCGTACATCATGTCCACAATGCTTAAGTTGACTGGCTAATTCTCCAGTATACTTACCTATTCCTGTTAGTTCCGGAGAAAAGTTGAGTCCATAGATGAGGATTTTCATTCATCCCCTTTGACTGTTGTGTAGAGAACAATCATCGTTTGCGTAGAAATATGTTCCAGGTTGAACCCAAAAAAGGAGGAAGGAAACGATATAGAAGTAGTACTACAGACCACATGATCTTTGAATTCCCAAAATAGGCCGGTTCAGCATTCCACGTGTACATAGCGTGCTCCCACTGCCGTTCGGAAAAAAAACGGCTGATGGCACGACGTGTATTCAACAAGTATCGTGTTGGGAATACATCTTCTTCGAGTCTGTTTGGTTGTAGATATCGCAGCAACATCACGTGCCAGGAATTTGGGATGAGGTTGGTCCCAAGTCCGATGTATCCAAACCGATTGGGGGTTCGTGCACAGAAAACTCCCCCACTTTTCAACACTCTGCTCACCTCAGAGGCAAATTGCTCTGGATTAGCAACGTGTTCGAGGGTATGATCACACACGATGAGGTCTATACTTTGATCCTCGAGTGGAAAAACCCCATCAGAGCCAATAACAAATGCCTGATCCAGCGTCGGATTTTGAAGAACAACCGGATCAACATCTATTCCTATAACCTGCTTACACATTCCCTTCAATTGCTGTAGCTTCTTTCGGTAAGGACTTTTATCCACATAGTTGGAAGCTCCTCTACCGGCACCCAGATCAAGTACCACACTGTTCTGTGAAATCAGTGCCTGTACTCGTGTGTAGAATTGGATTGTCCCATCCACTGATGAAAATCCACCAAACGAGGTTTCGGGGAAAAAGAAGTGCATCGCATCCCTTTTCATAAAGTAGCATTGTTCTGATGGTTTATATTTTCAAACAAGGCATCCATTTCAATGATTTCTTTGGTTGCAGGAGAGTAGTGTACATTCAGCGGCCTGATGAAATCGTAACCTCTTTGTCTCATGAAATCAATGAAATAGATAAAACTCTTCTCTCCTTCATAGAGTCTGTTGAATGAGAGTTCAAGAATAATCCATTTGACTTTTCGCAGAATCTTTACAGCTCCTTCAATTACCAGGTGTTCAGCGCCTTGAACATCAATTTTTAAAAGAATGGGTTCGGATAACTCCTGAGTTGAAAAAAGGGTATCGAGTGTGTATGCTGGAATCAACGTCTCTTTGATCACTATGGAATCCGGATAGAATCTTTTCCTGTCCGGCCCGATGTCAAATAACGATGACACTTGTGAATCTTTGTTAATATGAAACTTAACTACTCCGTCTTCAGAAGAAACCGCACACGAGATGATGCTGGTTTTACTATTCGAATCCGATTCCAGGTTTCTTTTTAGTGTATCGTAGATATCAGGATTAGGTTCAACAGCAAATATCGTTGGGTTTGTGAACAAGCGTTGAGCTGTTGCTGAAAATTGCCCTTTATTGGCTCCAATATCGATTATGGTTTGTGGATCAACACCCGAAAGTTTGGCCCTTGATATCATTTGAAATGAAGCCATTGAAAAAATCGGCCACGAAAGGACTGCCCGTACAGCACCTTTGGTTGTTACTAGTTCAATGCCCTTTTTGATAATGGATATCATGGTGTCTGATTGAATTCATTTCGTTGAGATGGATGGTTGATCAACCAGTCGTAGGTCTCTCTCACACCCTGATCAAGGCTGTATGGCAATGGCCCCACCAACCTTTCGGTAGCACTCAGATCATAGACCATATTCGCTGTTAAGTTTGAAAGTCGGTAAGACGTCAGAGGCGGATTATGCATACCGAAATACTTGAGTACATCTCCAATTTTTGCACCAACTTTCATAATCGGTAGTGGGACAGACCGAACTGGAGGAGATCCAAAGTGTTGCTGGACTGTTTTAGCCAGTTGTAGAACATCAATTGCAGGATAATCAGCCAGATACAAAGTTTTTTTGTCTACAGATTCAGCATCAGCTTCGGCCAGTCTGGATAATTGATATATGGTATTTCCAACATATCCGAAGGATTTTAAAATCGTATGCCCTTGTGGGTGAACGTATAATCCACGCGATATTGCCATAAAAAAGTTCTTGTAAGGAACATCAAACCATGGGCCCCAAATTGAGGTTGGTCTCACTATGGTAGATATGTAAGATCCGTTGTTTTTCCGGATGATCTGCTCACTCAGCTGTTTACTTATGCCATATATAGTATCTGGACAATAATCTTCATCGTGTTTGGGCTGATAGCCGATTTTGCAGACCAACCGGCTTGAAGCAAAAATAACCCGACTAACACGTTTACATGAATCCAGGATCTGAATCAGATTCTGAACCCCAGCTGTGTTCGCCCTGTAATCCTCAATCGTTTTCCCATCAAGATCGGTTCGGGCAGCCATGTGGAAAACGATATCAGGATCATAATCAGTAATAATCTTTTCAAAAGTATTTTTTTTTGAGATATCTGCCTGTTTCCAGTATTTATTGTGAACTGGATTTCTGGGCTGTTGAATATCAATATTTAACACTTCGTGGTGGCTGTCAGCATACTTCTGCACCAGGTTAGTGCCTATGAACCCAGATCCACCTGTGACAAGAATTTTCATGGTTTCAATTCAGAAGGTTGGTCATTGCCCAGTGTTGTAATACTGCACGGCACTGAAGGCATTCTATCTTTTCCAACAAGGATCGAACTCCCATCTGAGTAGTTGGAGCACGCATCCCGATAAGACTTTGGTTCAGATTAAAAAGTGTATCCACCTGTGCAACAAATGCCCACAAACCCTGATTTGAAAATGAACTATTGATCACCCAGGGTGACTGATTAAGGGGCTGCAGATGGGTTACCGCATCTGCAGTAACTCCTAGTTCCCGTTCAAGAATTTCAAGGGCTGCATCCACATTGGTTTTACCGGTTGGCAATCTCCCCCCTGGAAAATCTATCGTTGATCGCAATATCCCTGGCCGGAACATCGGGGCCAGGGCAATCAACTGATCTCGGTAGATCGGTAAAACAATGACTGAATCGGCTTTCTCCACCCGCCAATAATCAAGTTCACGTGAAGCTTCATCGAACCAACGTTCGCCAATCAAAGTCACAAAAGGATTCACCAACCTGACTAACTCTTTTTGGAAACTCCAATGCTGCGTTTTATCGTGCTTGCACATCAATCAGCCCTTTTCTTTTCTGATTGTCGCATGGATCCTCAAACCTGCAGACTTTTCAAACTCGATTTCATCACGTTTAACCGGTCTGAATTCCAGGCAGAGGTACAGGGTATTCGAGTCTTGTCACATCGGTAGGCATACTTTCTGGCGATATCAGTAACCTCATCCATCAATCCATCGCTTAACCTGATTGGATTTAAACCTAGATGTAAAAATCCATCATTAGTCACATGCAGATCATTTTCATCATCTTCTCTTCGAGGATTAGGTACAAAGTCGATAGGCACACCTGTTAATTCGGAAATCATTTTTGCGAGATCTCTAACCCGATGTGTTTCAGTCATTTGATTGTAAATATGCACACGATCTCCCCGCTTGGGAGGATGTTCAATCGCCAATTGAATGCACTTTACGGTATCCTGAATATGGATGAAGGCCCGTGTCTGTCCACCTGTACCGTGAACGGTGAGTGGAAAATCCACGGCCGCCTGCATCAAAAATCGGTTCAGAACGGTTCCATAATCACCGTCGTAATCAAAACGATTGATCAACCTTTCATCGAGTTTGGTTTGCTCAGTTTGCGTGCCCCAAACAATCCCTTGGTGCAGATCCGTGACACGAACTCCATCATTTTTGTTGTAATAAGCAAAAAACAGTTGATCCTGTGTTTTGGTGAGGTGATAAATACTGCCTGGATTTGATGGATAAAGAATTTCAGAATCTATGAGTTCTCCATCATCGGTTTGTACTTTGATGGAAAGATAGCCTTCCGGAATTTTCATACCCGCAGTTCCATATCCATAAACTCCCATAGTCCCCAAATGCACCACGTGAATATCAAGCTGACTCTCTACGATTGCAGCCAGGAGGTTATTGGTTGCATTGAGATTATTGTCAACGGTGTAGCGTTTGTGCCAGCTTGATTTCATCGAAAAAGGAGCTGCGCGTTGTTCAGCAAAATGGACAACAGCTTCCGGTTTCCAGTCGTTGATGAGTTCTAATAACTGTTGATAATTTCGCGAAATATTGATCGGATGGAAAGAAATGTGTTTACCACTCACTTCTTTCCACGCCGCCAATCGTTGGTTGATGGAACAAACAGGGGTCAGTGATTCACTCTCGAGGTCGATATCGATCTTGCGGCGTGATAGGTCATCTACGATAGCAATTTCGTGACCTAAGCTCGATAGATGTAACGATGTAGGCCATCCACAAAAGCCATCACCGCCCAAAATGAGGATTTTCATAAGTATAACAGCAGATTTTTATTGACACAATATGTCAATGATACGCACAAACCGTCGAATTCCAAACAGAAACCCAGCTTATTTTTTGCAATATTTAACTTCAGCGTCTAGATGAGTCAGATGAGTTGGTTTCGTAATACAAACTGTAGTTTATAATGAAGCTATTTTTCTCACAAAACCATCTAACTCAACCATTGCATCGTTCATTTTCTCCCTACAGATTCGGGCTTGATCCCACCTTAGCTCTTTCAAGTTCTCCGATTCCATATAATCCACAATTCCCTGATAGAATCCATCATCGGTATCTGCGTTCAACTCCACCAGTTTGGATACGGTTCCTTGTAGTTGCCAAGGTATACCAGCCCATTTGGAAGCAACGACAAGCGACCCTGATGCCAGAGCCTCATAGATCACTCTGGGTTGTGCCTCCTGATCAAACCTCGTTGGAAAAACAAAGATATCGGTTGAGCGATAAAAAGCAAGTTTGGAGTCCCCGGTGATCGTACCATAGTATTCGAGGTCTGCCCCAAGTCGCTCTTTAAGTTGATCAAGCCTTTTTTGAGCAACAGCATCTACCGGACTACCAGCGATCTTAAATCGTATCTGTTCCCTGTGCGAATAATGAAGTCTCGTAAACACCCGTTCAATCACATCGAATCCTTTGTCGTCAGACAAATTACTCAGATATCCTATGGTTATTTTATTTTTTGAATCAAAAGGTGGTGAATCACTAACAAGAATATCACTGGTTGAGAGATTGGATAATGTGATTCCTTGAATACGATTACCATAAAGCTGAATGAATTTCTCATGCATCTCCGGATCTAAAAAGATATGTGTGGAATTTTGCTCACATATCTTGCAAATTTTTAACATCAATTCGGATTTCCAGGTTACATATTTATAACTGTGATGGTGGAAAACTATTTTTTTCCCAAGTCCAGTAAGAATCCTTACATACAAATAAGTGAACCACATCCCATTGCCCGCGTCTGGTGCGTGATATACCAGGTACTTCTTATTCCTGATGTATTGGAATATCAGATATCCCACATTTCTTAAGAAAACCATCATCCTGAACACATAAAGTAAAACGGAACGTTTATGTTCCGACGTGATCACAGTCTGCATGGTATTCAACTTAATGATCTCAAATCCACTGTCTCTGAGTTTCAAGACAATGGCATGCGAAACCAATGAAGCTCCACCCAAGAATGGTGGAAAAGGAGTTAACATGACAATCATTATGGATTTTTATTCTAACTCAGCTTTTTGACGTATTTGAATTTATCAAATCCAGCTTTTAACAACTTCCAGCTACTTGCAGGATGCATGGCCTTTAATTTCATAAAAAACATAGGTCTGGTTTCCTTCTGTATTAAATCAAACAAGAATGCGGCAAAAAGTTGAGTAATTACCGTTGCAATCGCTGCTCCATAAATACCATAGATAGGTATGAGCCATAAATTCAGTAGAATATTTAAGCATGCACCCAGTACACTTCTTTGTGTAGCCAATATCAGGCGATTCTCAGCTAAAAACCATCTACCACTGGCAATACCCAGGGAAGCAAATGCCAGTCCCCATATTTGAATCATCAATACAGCAGAGGAATCTTTATACGAGGCTCCCAGCAAGGACTCAAGAATGGGGGTTGCAAAAAGGGTTGTAAGGGTAGAAATAAAAACACCAACCAGAATCATTAAATCATAGAGTTGCTGTATCCTGTTGTAGTACTGAGTATGAGATATTTTTTTGGAGCCTAGCAGAGCCGGAAACGTGGATGCGACAATCGCAGCCGGAACAAAATACCAGAATTCACTGATTCGAACTGCCACTGAATACACCCCAACTGCTCCGTCTCCAATCATTTGCCCCAGCATGATTTGATCAATTTTTAGATATACTATTGTTGCTATTGACGATACGATGATTGGTAGACTTTCTTTAAGTAGTACTTTAGCCCGACTTACATCTATTCTCAACTTTTGAAGTGGAATTCCTTTGATATGAAAAACAACCAACAGGAACCCTGCCACCAACAAGGACTCAAGTACAGTTAACCAAGCAAAGGCTATCAGATTGGCCTTAAAGTGAATAGCGATTATTTTTAGAGCTCCCACTAGCACATAACACCCATTTTGAACCAGTACAATAAACTTTGATTGTAGCTTCGCTTCAAACCAGAAGGTTGCCGTTTCACTCACTTTGAATAATAGGGATGTTCCCATGATTGCAACCAAACTCACCAGCAGTGTGTCCCCGTTGCGTAAGAACAATACTGCACCAACGCATAGTAAATAGCCCACAAAACCCGCTATCAGCAATAGCGTTGACGAAGTTCCTGCGATTTCAAAGGAAGATCCAGAGTCATTCACGATGTCTCTTACCACAACTGATTTTAACCCAAGAGATGCCAGCACCCCAAAAAGCAACACAAAAGCAGTTGCATAATTAAACGCTCCGAAAAGATCCGGACCCAAATACCGGGCCATAAGGATCATCAAAATAAACCCAAACCCCATTTTCAAAAACTTATCCAGTGATAGCCAAAAAATGTTCTTCAGGATTGCGCTTAGATTAGTCCAGGTTTTTAATCTGTAAAAAAGCACCATCACCCGGTTAGTCATTCAGAAGTTTTCTTTCAGTAATTATTTGAAATACAATACACTAAGCTGCCAAAAAATAAGAAGAACACCCGATATGCCGAAGGTAGTCCTGAACAGCTGGCATCGTACATATTTATGATTCAGCTAGCACAATTAAAGTTTCTCCTCCAAGTAATCTGACAGACAGATCTTTATTCAGGGTGCTGAGTAACCACCTTGGAATATTAGCCAGTTTAGTTTTGAGAGGTCTATTTGCCATAGTTCTACTTGACCCTGTGTAACTAAAATCTATGATTGTATAACCACTATCTGTCAATGTTTCCAAGGCCAGATCTTTTGTATAACTGTGTAGGTGTCCTACTTCACGTCTCGCTTTTAAAAATGGTGAATTTCTTACCAGCCCCTGAGCACTCAGATCTAAAGGGATGTGAAAAACAAAATAATTTGCAAACACTGTTGCATTTTCCAGGAAAGTAAATGGATCCCTCACGTGTTCAAACACATCAATCATTAGTAACACATCATATTTGAATGTATTGACCTTAAAAAAATCATCGTGGATGAATTGAATCTTGTCAGATACTTTTGATTCCCAGAACGGACGTAAGGAAGGGGAAATATCATACCCTGTCATACTCGTATTCGTGTAACTCGCAGAGAGTTCAAGAATGATATCACCCGTGCCACAGCCGATTTCCGCGATGGAAGTAGGTGTTATTTCATTTTTTTTTAGAATCTGATCAATGATCTTAGCTTTCCACAAAGCATCCTCCTGATGCCAGTTTGGGTTATGCTTAGAGTAGGTATCATCCAGATATCTTTGCTCAATCTTCATAGGTTATCATCATTTTGTATGGATTACTGTATTCCTGAACTGTTCGTTGATCGCATAATCAGGTTTGTCTCAAGAGTTTGAGATAGCAAATTCGGGCCAGCTGATACCAGCAAAAATACACTATCAGTTGAAGATAATCTTTTACTGAAAGTTCGTATTTACCGTCAATTGCCCGGCTTGCTTTGATGTTTAATCTATTCCGAAACGTAAGTCCACCTACATTTTCAAAAAAAAGATGCAGTTTTTTAGATGCAAGTGTCCGGTCGAGATTTTTCCTCCAATCGTGTGTATTCAGATATAGCTTGTAAGTTGGAATATCCATCCTGAATCCATTTCCATATTTTTTGGTCATTTTTATCCAAAGATGGTAGTCCTCCAGTGCACGGGAGTTCAAATCCTCTTCAAATCCCCCCACACCTAACAGATACTCTTTTTTAGTAAAGACCTGATTTCCCACATGATTATCATTTAAAAGCAGTTTATGAGTGATCACTCGCCTTTTCCATCTGTCTGCAATTACAGTATTGGAGTAACACTTCAGGTAACGTGAACTAAGAAGCACGTACTGTTCAGCCAGTCCACTGCGTACAAACGATTCAATCCGATCAGGAGTAAACTCGTCATCATCATCCAGCCCTGTAATGTAATCACCTGATGAAACTGAGATGAGTTTATTCCTGGCTGCTGAAACTCCAAGCGAAACATCATTTCGAATCCAGACAAACCTTTCGAAAAGCACCGAAAAAGCAGTTTTTATGGCACTCAGATCCGTTTCACTGCCATCATCACATACCAGTACCTCAATGTTCTGATAGGTTTGCAGATAAATCGACGACAGGGCTCTGACCAGTAGTTTTGGCCTGTCTTTTGTTGGTATGTACACGGAAACCAATGGTTCGGGATTCATTTCAGAAATGGGGATTTAGATGCTTCAGGAGTGTGGATAAATACAGATAATCAGTACAATGAGTGGGAATGCATACTTAGACTTTTGTTTGATATCCATATTTCATCCGATTTGTTAGATTACTTATGAAGGTGCTTCCAAATGCAAGTAAAAAAATAGGGCTCAGAATCATTAGCCGTTGAAAAACACCACCAAACTTGATCAATGGCCAACTGACTACCATAAATAGTAACAGATACGAAAGGGCTATTTTTAAATAAAGGTTTGCCGTTGAATAAGTGATGAGCTGTAATCTGTTGATGCTAAAGCCATATAAAAACCAGTATAAAACAAATCCTACAGCACCGGAATCCATATATACCTGAGCTCCAAATCCGGTTGATACATATAAAACTACCCTGTACCCTTCCAGATCAGTAGTTGCAATATAATCTATGTTATAGATATCCGATTTAGATTGTATGCCCAACAATTGTGAAAAGAGCTGTGAAAGGTCAGCGAACAGCAACCGCCCCGCTTCTAGACCATTCTCCATCGTGTAGTCATGCGCATACCCGATCATCGAGTATCTCCCGTAATTCCAATCCAACATATCGATCACGATAGAAGTAAGTTCGATGGAATGATTATCATAAATGGAGTACCGTAAAATAGTCATGAATAAAACGAGAACAAGCATCAAAGGAACAAAAACTCCGATCACATGTGCGCGTTTTACTGCCAGATATGGAATAACCAGTATCCAGAGCGCAGCTACCATCTGCACCATATTGATTCTACCACCGAATGGAAGCGTAAATAATACAATCAGAAGAGTTGCAAAGATCAATAACCACAAATCCATGCTCGCCTTTTCCTGCTGGTATGCTTTGACACCGATGACAATAAACACCATGGAAATGGAAGCCCATTGTGCCATGAAATAAAATCGGGCATTGCCCTCACCGTATGATAATCTCCTCACTCCTAACACCAGCTCCACCAGATCAAATAATTGATATAGGCCATAGATACCTAAAACAAATAGGCTAAGGCCAACAATCAGCAGCCTGGAACGCTCCTTATTGAGAATCGTTGAATCGACTCTAAGCGTACCAGCCTCGAAGCTTATCGTTGACGAGGGTTTAAGTTTCAAACCTACGATGAGGGCAACCAGACCAAAAAGAACAACCAACGACACATACGATAAATCAACTGTATCCTTGATATAAAAGTATCCTAATTCAGGACCTCCATAAACCGAATGGACCCATCCTGATACGACATACATCACGGTGTATGTGATCAATGCGAGTGTGGTGAACAGCTCATCCCCCCAATGCGTGACTCGTTTCAGGTAAAACAGACTGATAAAAATCCCAATAGTTAATATGACGATGGAAAAAATCAAATTGTGTCCAAATCCTTTTCCCTAGCTAAGTAGTTCTGGATCTTTGTATAACAATAACTAGCATCGAAATAAAGGTAAAAAAGGCAGTTGAAATGATCAGAATGCGGAACACTCTGGGCGCAGAGGGCTTGTTTGGAAGCTGAACGGGCTCTAACGTTTTAAACACCGGAGTTTCCTCCTGTACTTTGATTTTTTGTTGCTCCAGTTGTTGACTCAGCGTATTGTAAATACCAAAAGCAATTTCATATTCAGATTGTAAAAACTGCTCTCCTTTTCGGTTTCTTGCGGTTGGTGTGACCGGCATGCGCTCCTGAAACTCCGACAACGCTACGCCCGCCTGATTAAATCTTTCACGTGCTTCAACCAGTCTGCTTTGGGTAAAATCAAGATCTCTCTGGACCTTTTCAGTGATATACTCGCTCAAATATAGGGTGAGTTGATCGATCACGTACTGCCCCACATGCACTGCCAATAACGGATCAGGCATCGTGACTTCTATCAACATAATCCCTGATTTGGGATCCAAAGTAGCAGTTACATGCTTATCCAATACCTTGGCTACATCCATTTGGGACTCGCTGAGATAAATGGCTTTGTCGGGTAGCAAACTATCGAGTGAAATTTGGAAACTTTCAACTTTCCCCTCTCTGACAGAATCGAGTACTTTAAATGGAAGGCCAAATGTCCAATCTACGAACACCTCCATTGGATCAGGTTTTTTTAGCGATGTGTAATAGGAATAGAGTGTAACAACTGAATCGATTTCAGGAATAAAGAAAGATGTGTTCATCAAATTAACCTGAAAGGGTCTGGTGTGTACAATTTCAGGATATAAATCTACCCGAATGGCATTAGATGTAGGATTATATGAACCCAGTGATAAACCAGCTAATCCACCGAATTGGCGAAGCAGGCTCGATGCCCCACTGCCTATTGACTCGGTGCTGAATTCTGGCATTAATGAGGCCGAAACGGTATACTTCTTGGGGGTCATAAGCCCTATCAACGCACCAATCAAAAGACCAATCAATGCATAGCTTAAAATGGTGTTTCGCTTTTCCCAAAACACGATCGCCCAGTCAAACAGGTCAATTCCTTCTATATTACCAGATGTTTGGCTGGACTCACCGGTGGTTAATGATACACTGGGATTTGATTCATTAGCCGCGTTTAACACGGTCTTTTGATAATCATCAAGTCTCGGGTTGCTAACTTCCGATCCGGACTGTACAGAAAATTTTTCTTGCTGATTCTCTTCTCTATGATTCACGAAGTAATATAGTCTAGGTGAGTGGATGGTACACCCATCTGGTGATCGATGGGATTAAAGTTGCCTGACCAGCAGTAAAATAGTTACGACACTGGTCGTTGTCTGAATGGTCTTGGTCGTAAATTCGTCCCAGTCAAATTTACTCTTTTCCTCTTCCCTCAATACTTCAGCAGGTTTTAAATCTACCTCAATGGTAGATCCCGGCTCAACTAGTGGATATTTTCTGCCAAACAGACGTTTTCGGGTAGCTAAAACTTGCCCGTTTTTTAAACGAACAGTTACACTGGCACGATCTGCATCCTGTTTGAATCCCCCACCGAAGTTTTCAATGTACCATTTGGCATCCCTCGATCCCCGATAGGTCACACTGAGCTTGTCGCTGGCCAATGAATCATCAACCGCCAGACGTAATCTCAGTCCATTACCTGATAAGGTGACTGTGTTCTCACGTCTATTGATATTGACCACATCCCCGGGCAACAAAATAGGATCATATTGCTCATTGCGTGGATTCCTTTGGGCATCACGCAGATTTGTGACAATTAACCCTTTTCCACCGTACTCGCGAAACAACGTACTACCAATCGGATCTGCCGTAGTTCGCAGTCCACCAGCTTTATCAATCAAATCACTCAGATGTGTCTGATTATTCTCAAGGATATAAATACCCGGAAAATTTACCTCGCCATTGATTTCAACTGTGGTGTCCATCGTGTAACCTGGAGTCAGCCTGACAACAACCTGATCAAATGGTCGTAACTCAAAATTTCCGGGTTCCACCGACGTGTAGGTAGAGTCCAGACTGATGATCAGCTCATCCAATACTTGTTCTTTGTCGGTAAAAAGTTCCCGCCTAAAGACCTGTACGCGGGCAAGCGAAGCTCCTAACTGAATCCCCCCTGCGACCTCAAACAGTTGTTGCAGTGTAATTTCGTTCGTGTAGGGTAGACGGATCGCTGTTTTCACCGCTCCGGTTATCCCAACAAACGTCTCATTGGTAAAATCACTGCGATTCAGAAATCTGAGTTCATCATAGGGTTGCATGAGCGTTTCCATCGAAGTTTGATCCGATAGGTTGAGCTCCATAAAACTGACCCGGGTCGTATCAGTCAGGTCACGACGTTGTAAGAAGGCTTTACTTGATGCTGTAGGACGCAATCCCCCGCTTCGTCGGATCGTTTCCTCCAGAGTCAGATCGGTAGAATACCCCAACTTTCCTGGATAATAGACAGCTCCGTAAACAGAAATTTTGGAATCAATGACTTTTCGTGATGGACGAACATGGACCACATCCCCATTTTTCAATGGTAGCTGTGCGGCAGTGATTGAGTTAGAATCCTTTGACAGACTCGACAGATCGACATCGATCAAGACGCGCTCTCCACGTTCAAAACGTTCAATCTGAGCAAAATCTGGATAAGCGCCAGCTTGCAACCCTCCGGCAAACTCAATCAGATCCGCTAATGTTTCTTCAGACTTAAGTTCGTACCTCATAGGTCGATTGATGGCGCCCTGAATTCTGATGACATTACCCCGTTTTGGAAAGAAAATAATATCCCGATGATTGAGATCAATAGGCAACTGCCCTGATGGATCATTTAGATACTCGTAGAGGTCCACCAGCTGTTTTTCACTTCCCCGAATCACTTCAATACTCCTCACCGTTCCCAGTGAATCAGGACCACCCGCTACATAAAGGGCATTCAGAATCGTATTAAATGGAGACAAGGTGAAACTACCCTTCCTCATTGCTTCTCCAAGCACGGATATCGCAATGGAACGTGGCTGTTGTAAGGAAACAATAAACTGGTTACTATCAAAGGTGTACGATACCCGATAGCGTTGCCGCAGTAGTCTCCTGGCATCGGCATAAGTGATTCCCCGTAGAAATATTTTTGGCATATTATCGGGAACTACGTACCCTTCTTCATTAACTTCCAGTACAAAATCACCTTGTGAGATGCCAAAAATGGTAACTCTCAGCCGATCACCCGTACCCAGCACATAAGTATCGGGTGCCTGAGAGGAATCATTGAGAAGAAATTGCTCCAGATTACCTTTTCTGAACAGATCATGCCCATAAATGTCTGGTGCATCTTCGGATATCTCATCCAACATCATAGAATCAACCGATTGTCTTGACAGAGCTGTAACATTCCCCTCTATGCCCGTTTCTGATTTTGTGCTGTTTTCGACCTCGAGTTCAGCGATTGTTTCAAGTATCGTTGACCGATAACGGGTAATTTGCGCGGGGGGAATATTCTCTAATACGACTCCCTTTTGAATTAATCGGGACCGAAGCTCATTTTCACTGATACCGCGTTTCTTGAGTTCATCCCTAAGCTGCTGTAAAGTGATGGGATCCTGAATCCGAGTTGGATCTAGTGGTGAAAGGGCCCAATTGGTAGCTTGAATCGATTGAAGCTGATCCACATTACCAGCTTGTACCTGAACTGGAACGAACATACCAATGGAACCCAAAAAGAGTACACAAAGTAATCGATAGATTCTAACATTGACACGGGACACACTCAAACGGACACACCTAGTTGAATCACAAAAAGTGGGGAACATGACTACACATTTATTTAATTGGGTAAGCTAAGCAGACAGTTCACTAATATATGTGTTGATCACGATAGAATCAAAACAGAAGAAAGTCTTAGCACAGTGAGCTCAAAAGTTCAACCGCGTTCAAAGATTACACAGTCATTGTTTGTGAAGTTGAACGTTGAGAACCCAACCCTTAATGATGACCCGCTAGAATCGAATTAGATCGAAGCTTCGTTAAATAAAAAAAGCCTTGATCAGTGACCGATCAAGGCTTTTTTTATCTAAAGATGCCTGTGTATGTGCCGCTACCCGATTCGCGGTGTTATAGTTACTACCCTCTTAACATTTCTATCACATACTGTCCCAGTTTCTTGATTGCTCGAATCCATTTATAAGTTTGGGGTCCAATGACCTTTAATTTTAGTTTTTCTTTCCGGGTCAGATAGCGCCTGAAATCCCCGTGCGCAATCTCCTCTGCTCTGGCATACAGCAACGCTGCACCCTCTTTGTTATTAAATTTCTCAAAATTGCGACCTAATCGCCACACATAGAATGCAAATGCATCATAGTACCGGAAATCCCCAAACTTGAGGTAATCAGCTAAGACCAGATCGATGTTCTTCATTTCTTCATCTACAACAAAGATTCTGTTCGAAATTCGAGTGGATTGCTTGTGCTGTCTGACGTGTACAGCTAAATCATCATGAAAATAAAACCAGTATCCTGCCAGTGCCAGCCTGATATGTAAATTCTTTTCCTGCCGAAAACTAAGCGCTTCATTGAAACCTCCTGTTTGCATTAAAATAGCACGACGATGCAGCGGCAGTGGAGTAGAAATGTTTTGCAGTATAAGGGACTCTACCTGATCATCGCCAAGAGTACATTTTTGAATTACACTTTTGCGTTGGGCACCAAAGACTCGCGCGTATCCGTATGGGATAACGTGGGCAGGTAACGTGGTTGCCAGTTGTACCTGCTTTTTCAGAATACCAGATTCCAGATAATCATCCGCATCCAGAAACTTAATAAATGGCGCACGACTACGAGCAATCCCCAAATTTCTTGTTAAATATCAGTAAAAGTGTACCAGTAATTCTCACTAAAAGTGTACCACTCGGGATAAACCGTTAACCTGTCCCCTAAAAACAGCGGGGGGCATAACATGTACCGAGTAGATATGTATTACACGATAAAAACATTATTCGAGAAGGGGCATTCTCGCCGTAAGATCTCCCGTCAACTTGGCATACATCGACGCACAGTGACGTCGATGATCTCACAGATCCAGCAAGGAGTCATCAACCCCGAACCTGTTAAAAGAGGGCAAATCCTGCAACCTTTTGACGCTCAGATTAGACAAAAAGTTGAAGCAGGATTATCAGCACGTTTGATCCACGACTGGTTGGTGGACGAGCTTCATTGCACCGTATCCTATCCAAGCGTGGCTCGATACGTACGAAAGTTTGAACGTCCGGAATCCTTTGTTCCCCAGTATAGTGAACCCGGAGACGAGGCCCAAGTGGACTTCGGTTATCTAGGTCGTTTTGCCAAGAATGGCAAGAAGGTGAAGGTGTGGTGCTTTGCCATGACCCTGTCGCACTCTCGTATGGGATTCTATCGGCTGGTCACCGATCAACGGGTGGAATCCTTCATCGCTTGTCATATCCATGCCTTCGAGTTCTTTACCGGTGTTCCAAGAACCGTTGTACTCGATAATCTAAAAGCCGGAGTGGTCAAGGCCAGTTTTTATGAACCGGTGTTCCAGACCTACTATGCCAACATGTTGGAGCACTACGGCAGCAGTCCTATCACCGCTCGTCCTCGCCGTCCTCAAGATAAAGGAAAAGTAGAGTCGGCTATCAAGTATGTGAAAGGCAACTTCTTGCCCACCCGTCGCGGTCTGGACTATGACGAATTGGCCAGACAGCTTGACCGCTGGATCCTGCAAGTGGCCAATCCCAGAGTCCATGGCACCACACGGAAGATCCCTTTGGAGATCTGGCAGCACACCGAGCGTGCCGCCCTTGGTCGACTTCCCCTACAGCGCTTTGAACTCTGGGATATTGAACACAGAAAAGTCAGTAGGTTTGGTCATGTAGCCTATGGCTACAATTATTATTCGGTTCCCAGTCCGTATACCGATCAAATGGTATACGTACACTGCAACCGCCACGTAGTCAAGATCTACTGTGGTCCAGACTGTATTGCCACACATCCAAGGTGCCTGGATCAAGGTAAGTACATAACACAGCGCTCGCATCACCCTTCCAAGGGGCAGCGAACCAAACAAGACTACGAGCAGGCGTTCACACAGCTTGGTCCCCACGCCTACGCGTTCCTTGAAGCCCTGCAGGTTCGCAAACCCCGGCATTGGCACGAGATCGGTTCGGGAATTCTGTCACTACGAGCTCACTGGTCCGATTCGGTGATCGATCTGGCTTGTCGCAGGGCCTTGTTCTATCACGCGGTAAGTTATCGGTTGGTCAAGCAGATCGTGGAGCAGCGTTTGTGGGAACTACCACTGGACACCGAAGCTCCCGTGTTGGAATCCTCGCACCAGGGACATGGGCACTGGCTAGGGGTATATGACCAACTCACCGGAATACGGGAGGAAGCGCATGCAACATCTTGAAAGCAGCTTAAAACTCCTGCGACTCCACGGTATGCGAACCAGCCTGCCAGAGCGCCTTCGTTACGCTCTGGACCAAAAACTATCTTACCCAGACTTTTTGCAACTCTTACTCGAAGATGAGTTGGCGGCCCGTAATGGAACCGGTTATCAACGCAGACTCAAACAGTCCCGACTGCAGCCCCACAAACGACTCGATACTTACGAGTTCTGGCGACAACCCCAGCTGGATACCGCATTGATCAGCGAGCTGGCGACCACACGGTTTATTTCCAACAAGCAGAATATCGTGCTCATGGGTAAACCGGGTGTAGGAAAAACCCACCTTGCCAACGCTCTTGGACTCAAAGCTATTGAACAAGGGTTCAAGGTACTGTTTATCCATGCCAACGAGCTCACCGATGAGCTGCAACGCTCCAGAGCCACCGAAACCTATCACAGAGTACATAAAAAACTCACCGGATACGACCTGTTAGTCATCGATGAACTCGGATTCAGGTCATTCTCGGCTAAAGGTACAGATGACTTCTTCGAGGTCATTCGAAGACGCTATGAATGCAGATCAACCATAGTAACTACCAATAGGGATTTCCAAGGATGGGAGGCCATGCTTGGGGATGCGGTCATCGCATCGGCCATCATAGATAGATTGGTTCATCATGGGCATGTCATCAAGATCTTGGGAGATTCGTATCGGTTGAATTCGGCATTAGAGGCTAAAACAAATACTCAAAGCACCCAGGAACAATCACCCTAAAACATCACTTGACAAAGTTCATTTTCTGAACGTTCTTACAACCTCCGAGTGGTACACTTTTAGTGAGAATTACTGGTACACTTTTACTGATATTTAACATTTCTTGCCACATTTGCTCCACGACTTGCTTGTGTGTACAGCTGCACTTCCGGAAAACGACGTACCAAGTTTACCGTGTCATCCGTGGAACCGTCATCGACCACAATCAATTCGAGCTGATCCATATCCTGATCCAACACGCTCCTGATGGCATCCTGTATAAATGCTGAGCCATTATAGACCGGAATGATCACAGCCACTAAAGGATTGTCAGTTTGATGCATATGTTGGGTAGTGAATGTAGCTTATTAGTAAAGTTTTCACAATACCCTGAAAGGTAACTGGGTGGTGAGCTGCTTTATCGAGCGCTTCATCCGCCACATCAAATACGAAAAGTTCTACCTGAATGAACCAACAGTAGGCAAAACTTTGAGTAAATCCTTACCTCGTGATAAATTTGCACTCATTTTAAAAATTGAGGAACCGAGAGTAACACATTAAACTTGCAATCATAATGAAACTATTTTAGTTTCATTATGAAACCATTCAAGTAAATTCAAGACCAGTTATGCCTACAAATATCACCATCAAAGGAATACCGGATGATGTTTACAAAAATCTTAAGCAACAAGCTGAGTTACATCACAGAAGTGTGAACAGTGAAGTCATCGTGTATATAACTAAAGCAGTTCAAAGTAATCAGCCGGAGCCTAATCGCATAATTGTACGGGCGAAAAAACTAAAGGAAAAAGCAGCTGGTTCACTTACAATGGAACAGATAAATGAAGCTATTGAAAACGGTAGACCATGATTGTAGCTGACACAAATCTCATTGCAAGTTTATGGGTACCGAACAGTATGGATAAATTAGCCTATTCTGTTTTGGAAAAAGACCCAAATTGGATAGCACCTGTACTATGGAAATCTGAATTCAGAAATGTATTAGCACTTTATTTACGCAAAAATATTATGGATTTATCGTTAGTATTGCAAGTTATCGAAGAAGCAGAAATACTGATGGGGTCTGGTGAATTTGAAATAAATTCGACGCAGGTAATGAGCTTGGTATCAAAATCTCAGTGTTCCTCTTATGATTGTGAATTTGTAGCCTTAGCTGACGAATTAAATATCCAATTCGTCACATTTGATAAGAAAATTCTTTCTGAATTCTCTACAATCGCTGTTCATCCAGAGAATTTTGTAACAGGTACTTAAAAAACTACCTGCTTACCGATGCAGATACGGCTCGCCGCTCGCCATTTACCGTTTTCACCCGTGATACGAGCTCAAAACCCATACCTCAACGAAAAACTCCAGTTCGTCAGGTCCCTGTCTCTCTCCAGCACATTCCACTGATTCTCAAGTTTCCCCAATCTCCAGTCGGCTTTGAGTACCAAATTATACGGTAATAAAAAAACCGCTGAAACTCCGTAGTGCATCTCTACTTCGTGGAGCTTGCGTGGACCATTATAGGCTGAGGTCTGCTGCCTCAAATAGTAGTCCCAGCGCCAGAAAAGCCGGTCGTTGTAAAACACGGTGCGCCCGAAGGACCCACCAAGCATCCCCCAGGGATGATACCACGACATCTGCAGGGTCTGGGAACTGGATCCCGGACCAATCCACGCGCCAATGACCTGCCCTTTATGCGTAAATCCCTGCCGGATGTACTGACTGGAGTACCAGATGAGGGCTTCATTTTCAATGATGCGGGTACTCATTCGGTGGTATGAGCCCGGACTGTTATTCTCGAGCTGGGTGAGTTCCACGTTGGTCACCACAGAATGGCGCGGATCTAGATCCCAGCGCTTGACCATCCCGATGGTGTAAGCACGGTTGAGCTCGGGTTCGCTGATGATATCTCTCAACGGACGACGCAGGTCGTTGCGACCCCATTCCAAATACCACTCGAATCCGCTTTCGGGAAGTACGTAGCGCAAAGAGAAACCAGACAAGATATGATAGAAATCATAGTAGTCCATGGGCTCGGGAATCCGTTCGGCGCGTTCCATTCTGGACCAGAACGGCAGCAGTAAGGCCGATACCGTGACCTCGTTGTTGAACAGGTACTTGTATCCGGTACGCGTGTAGCCCAGTTCCAGACCGGGAATCCAGTCCGGACGATACACCAGCATAAACGTCGACACATAGCGCATGTTATTCGTAGAATCGGAGTCGAAGTAGTCGCTTTCGCGGAGTCCTCCCCAGAGCATACGCGTTTCCAGCTGACCGGATGGCACCGTGATCGGCCGACGGCTGCCCAGAAAGCCATGAACGAATCCGGGAGCGTTATGGGAAAAGATCAGCGGATTCATCAGCGCCGGTCCTGTCCAATACTTCTGATTCGAAATCCCGCCCATCCAGTTGCCGCGTTCATAGCGAAGGAACGACTCGCCCGGATCCAGCACCGAAATCGGGTCCTCCCCGAAACGCTGCGGCATATCGATCGGAAGCCGGGCCATTCCGAACTTCGACACATCATTTTGTGGAGCGTGAGGACTCAATTTGACATTCCTGTTCTCGGAAACCACCATCTCCGGACGCAGCTGCACGTGCAGCCCCTTAAACCGGGCCGCGAAACCCAGAGTATAGGAATAATTCAGTCCCCGACCCTGCCACATCGCCCCGTCATTAAATCCTCCCGGATACTGGTCATTGTACGTCACCCTGACCCTCGGCCCAAACACCCGCACCTGCAGATCCTCCGGCACCTCACTCACCTTAAACCATCCACTCCCCACTCCCCACTCCCCACTCTCCAAAAAACCACCGCTCGCTGCTCGCTGCTCGCCGCTCACCCTCTTTTGCCATGGATGAGAGCGAGTAGTGTCCGTTGAAGGATTAAAAAATCTAACATATCGCCAAGCTGGATTATCCCACTCAACATCCGACGTTAACGTCCCCTGAGCACTGACCTGACTCGGAACCATCACCCATACCGTTGCGAAGCAACCCATAACAGCGAGGATCGCCATAAAACGCGCGGAGCGTAACATCACGGCGTGCGTCGCCCCATAACCGCGCTCGCGCAACAAAACCCATAACGGGAGGAGGCGAAGCCTCCGACCTGGTTCTATCATCGCAACCCCCCCTTTATCCGCTTTCTTAACACCAATTCGAAGCGCGTGTTCCACAAATCATTTCCCCTTAAATAGTGATGATTTAAAATCCTACTCAATTCCAAAACAGCAGCCATTTCGACCCCATACTTAACCATTCGTGTATGATCCACAGCCAGGACAAACTCTGTATTTCTAAGCTCCCATCGTTGTGTATCCTCTGGATTTAGCGACATAATCAGTTGGTAGTAATTACGCCCAATGGATGTATTGTCAATGAGTGTGTTATGATACTCAATTCTGGAAATACTCGCCCCCCATTTCCCTTGTGGATAAAAATAATCCACTTGAAATAATTGCGCATTTCCACCGGGACCGAATCCGGATCCAATCATTTGTCCTTTGTTCGTAAAACCCACCGATTGCATCAGGTGTGTGTACCAAGAACCTAGTAAACCCAGCTGATCTGGGCTGGTAGGTGTACTGCCTAAACCCCTGGTAAATGAATTTCGGGTTGACTCTGTTTGAATGAGCTCTAGATTCAGGCCAACAAGACCATTGTTCCTGGTCTCGTATGTTTTTGTTAACCCAAAAGTAAACGCACGTAGATGATCAGGTTGCATTCTGAAGTCTCTAAGATTCTGATTATGATCATTACGCCCGTATTCTCCATAGATTTCAAAGGCATTTTTTGGAAAGACCCATCTAAAAAACATAGCTGCCATCTGGTTGTCCGGATCCCAGGTTGAGCCAGTTTCATCGGGTGTTAAGCCTTCTCTAACAAATGGATTGAACATCTTTCCTAAATGCCTGGTAAGGTCAGAGAACTGAGTGGGGAATGTTTCCATATATAGTCGTTGTCCACCAATAGTAAACCCTTTTACAATGGAGGGACTATAAGCCAGTATTAATGCATGCATACTCGTTAGTCGATTCCCTAGTCTATTTTGGAAATAGTCTGATTTTTTAAGCCCCCCATAGAAATAATTTAGTTCGAAATTTCCGATGGGTGTACACAGGGGACGATACGATCCTACGGTAGCATGAATAAAACCCGGGCCCTGGTAGCTAAAGAGTAGTGGATAGGTGGTAGTTGGACCAGACCAAATTCGTTGATTGGAGAGTCCGAAATTCCAACCTCTATACCTGAGGGCAATGAAGCTATCCCCTATATCACTCCAGGTGTAAGACTTGTTCCCGAAACGTTGAAGCAGATCAATTTGTGGACGAATTCGGTAGTTAAATGGGCTCCCATTTGTTTCCGGATAACGTCCAAGATCAAAGTGAGCATTCTGTGTAAATCCGACAACAGGTTTTAATTTTAAATGGAGTATACCAAAGCTGGCATAGATACCCGTACTTAAAGAGGTATTATACCCACGACCCTGCCACATTGCGCCGTCGTTGAGTCCACGTGGAAGCGTTGTGTTATAGGTGTTAGTGAGGGTGGGTTCGAAAAACGAGCTTTTTAACGTACCCAGGTTCCAGTTTGGATTTGAAGTATACCTTACAAATTGTCCCCACGGATGCTCATTAACCAGTGCCGGTTCAGGTTCAGCAGGGCGGACAGTAAAACTGATGTTATCTTGAGATTTTCCGCTTATTTGAAGTAGTCTGTAATAGTAGTCGCTTTGGGTATCGATACTATGCAGAGTCTGCGCGTATACAAACGACCTTGCACAGTGAAACATTAAAATAGTCAACAGTAAGATACTCAGATAATTCTTCACAGCGTATGGAATTAAAATGACAAGAGCCTTGATTTCGTAAAAACCAAGGCTCTTCGTAAAGTATGAAAAAAAGTTACTTTTTGCAGATTTCCTTTTAGTTCAAAATATCTTCAATACGGACTGTACTACGTTCTGGATCATCATTTGGTCTGATAGAATCTGAAACCGGGACATTCCTAACTACTTGATGTTCAGGTAAAATATCCGGGTTAACTTGAGGAAACACGGTCCAGCCAAGTTGTTTTGCAAGTCGCCTTTTAACACTAAATGTCGGTAATATCAGAACGGAAGCCAGCATGAGACTGAAAAATATAGTGGTTACTGATAGGTTAAGTTGGATGAGTACTAGTACAAAAGCAATCAGTAACACATTTATGGTGTAAAGGGTTAGAGACAGTGATTTATGCGTAAATCCAACACGTAACATGGCGTGATGGATGTGATCTTTACCCGGACTAAAGGGAGATCTTCGTTTTAGAATCCGGAAGGTAAAAACTCGCAGAGTGTCGTATATAGGAACGATGAGTGCTGCTAAAGATAAATTAATGATGTTAGATGAGTAGACATCGTGAATCACTTTATCTGGAATAGTTGCATTATGAATGGCAGCTATTGACAGGGTTGCAAGCGTAAACCCAATGACCAGGGATCCGGTGTCACCCATAAATATCTTTGCCGGACTGAAATTATAAAACAAAAATCCAAGTAATGCACCAACCATGGAAAATGCCAAAATGGCTAACCCCATTTCGCCATTCATTACATTCCATACACCAAAAGACAAAGTAGCGATGACACCAATACCAGATGCCAATCCATCTACACCGTCAATCAGGTTGTAGGCGTTGATAATAAAGACAAACGTAAGCAATGTTACGGGTAAAGCCACCCATCCTGGAACGTCATAGACCCCGAATAGTCCCATAAAGCTGATGATATGCAAGTCTGCAATTTGGATAACAATCAGAGACCCGATAATCTGCACCACTAATTTTTTAGTTGCGGGTATATGGACCAGATCATCTTTGAATCCCATAAAAAACATGAGCGCCAGTCCGGTAATGACTATCCACGGATACGGATAGTCACCGGCAGCAATAAAAAAGGTAGAAACCAGGATCACAGAAAAGAAAATGGCTATACCACCCATAGTCGGTTTTCGATTGCTATGGATTTTACGTTCTCCATCCGGAATATCCAGCAGATTCTTTCGAATCACAGACTTTATCACCACAGGAGTTGTCGTGATAGACAACAGCAGCGAAAAAATCACAACAAGTAAGACTATTAACATTAGTGATTCCATTCCCATCTCTCTCTTGAGTTAACTATACTATGCGTGATGTACAAGTACATATAGAGTTCCTTTAACGAGTCTTTAAATATACTCTATCTAAGTGCAAAAATCCATTAAACCTAGATTTAGTTCAAAAGATATTTAATACTTTTTGAGTAACAGATTGTATACGAACCTCAGAAGATGAATTTGCCTAATTATTCGTTTAGGCTGCTTTACCAGTCTATACGCCCATTCGAGATTTAGTGAGTTCCAGATGGGTGATACCCGCTTAGCGACTCCCGTGTAAACGTCGAAACTTCCACCGAGCCCCATATAAAGTGCAGGGTGTTCTCTCAGTAACTCCTCCATGAAATATTCTTGTTTGGGACTACCCATGGCAACAAAGACCACATCAGGTTTTAATACAGTTAAATCATTTACAATCTGTTCTTGATCTCCCCTATCAAAATATCCATCCCGATATCCAACGATTTGAATACCAGGGAATTCGGAATTCAGCTTTAATACAGTTGAATGGATAACTTCAGGTTTAGCCCCAATCAAAAAAAATGACTTAGATTGATAATTGTGCTTGATAATCTCAAGCCATAGTTCTGCACCAGCAATTTTCCTGGAATCAATACCTTTCTTTTTGAGTGCCCAAACTGCTCCAATTCCGTCTGTGTAACCCAAATTAGAATTTACGAGATCTCTAAGTTTCGAATCAGCTTTTAGAATTTTTTCCGCATTCATGGCAATGAGAATGCCATTGAACTGTGATTTAGTCAATTCGTCTACAAGATGTACTTTATTTTGAAATGAGTAAATCTTGCATCCATTTATAAAAGACGAATTTGAATCCGGAATCATCAAAAAAATTTCTGATTATGTTATCTCAATAATTATGAACTTAGTTTACCAAACATACCAGTTGTAATGCCTGTTTTAATAACTCTAGCTGGGTTTCCTACAGCAATAGAATTTGACTCAATGTTTTTTGTAACAACAGATCCAGCACCAATAATTACTTCGTCACCTAAAATAATTCCTGGCATAATTATAACATTGGCACCGATAAAACAACGTTTACCTATAAAAGTATCAGTTTTTAAGCTACGTGAAAAGTCATGTGAAAATATTATTGCACCCGATGCTACATAAGATTCGTCACCAATATGCACACCTTTAGGATATGTTTTGTCAAGTTTAGCACCAAATGAAATTCTAGCGCTCTTTGAAATATTCATAGAGTAGACATTGGTCAGAAACCACATTCGAATTGTAATTATAATGATGCGGGCGAATTCTCTAATCAATTTCAAAATTCAATCCTTTTAAAAACAATAGCCAATATGATAAACCATAAAACATCCAGGCATTTGGCCATCTCATATAGTCCGTTTTATTGGTAAAGTATTTACTCTTTTGAAAGTAAAAATAACCTTTTTTAGAAAACATATGCTCAATTGGCCATTCTATTATTTTTTTAGCCAATTCGGAATGTTTATGTATGTATCCTGTCTTGTATAGTGTAGATATCGCTTGGGATGGACAATGCAAGTCTATCGGATATATACTATTGTCATAGTATTTCGATGTGCCGTCGTCCAAGAAAAAATTTTTAATCCAATATTCTACACCTTTTGCCAGGTTTTCATCGAAGGTACTATCATCACAGTATTTTAAATAAAAAGCAATACTTTCTAATTTAAATCCAGTATGAAAGTTATCCTTCCATTTGTCACCAACTTGATCGCTGTGAGGGAAGGCCCCACTCTTATATTGCCTATTGCAGACTGCTTTTATAGACTTAAATGCTGCATCTTTTAACTGCTCATCCCTATTGAAATGATAGAGTATAGCTAATGTTTTAGATCCAAGTAAAGTTGCATTATAAACTGCTCTATCATCAAGTGGTGAGTATGAAAACATAAACAAATCATCCTCTTTTTGAATTCTGTTTAAGTCATTGAGGATAAATTCACTTGATGTCAAAGCGATTTTAAGATAATCTTCCTTTTGGGTTGTCAAATAAGCCGACACTAGAGATTCAACTACAAAAGAGGTTGCAACTACCGTTGGAGTATTATCAGGTAAAAAAAATGCTTTAGATTGCCAGTCAAAGTTATATCCCCAACACGCCCCTGAATAACCAGGTGATATGTTTTTTATAAGTAAATCGCTTAAATAATGAATTCGGTTTTCAATTGAATTAGGATTACCGAATGAATCATCTCCATTTTTTGCAATTTTAAGCAAGTTACAATAACCACTTAAAAATAGTCCTAAAGCCTTGGAGTTGTGTCCTTTAGGCACCATCATCAATCGACGTAGGTTAATGGGATTTCGTTTGAACAACTGAATCCAAGCCAATCGAGCAAATGCTGAATACTTTAATGGTGTAGCGTTAAAGACTTTTGAAGAAAGACCATCGTATGGATCCCAACCAGCATAATCAGACTGTTCTACACGATTCTTTAAATTATTAAATGCATTATATAGTAAAGTGTCCATACAAGTCTTTTAATGTTAAAAAACTAAAACCACGTTGATGAGCTTGATGAATGAGGTAATTTAAAGATCTACTTGATTGATAGCTTTTAGGGTGACCAATTATTACGTAGTGATTACGATCATTTATTAGCTTTTCCTCAACGTATTTAAAGTATTTTCGATGAAGATAATTGCTGAATAGACAGAAGTCCCAAGTGAAGGCTTCTTTATCAAGTAAAAACTTAAGTTTCCCATAAACACCTTTAGAAGTGATTTTATCTTTTGCCACTGTGCTAACTTCAACTTTCTTCCCGGATAATATTGATTTGAGTTTATCGAAATTCAACAGTTTATGGAATCGATACTGCGGCATTGCAAAAATCGGTATTTCAAGAATACTTTTTTGATAACTACTGGGGTTTCGTAAATCTCTGGGGTCTCCCCACCAGTGATCTTTTTCTAGACTCACTTTTGAGTAATCATATTTTGATAGTGAACCACACTCAAATCCACCTGGATATATTGAGCTATCTGCTTTTAAGCCAACATTGACCATCGCATTAAATAGATCTTTTGATGGCATGATGTTGTATCCACCAGCGCGAAGGATTGTACACTCAAAGTCTGGTATTACCTGTCGAACGAGTTGCTCAACTGCATCTTTTGACTCACGCAGTAACCTTTCTATTGTCCATCCATCGGCTTTAAAATCACCAAGCCTCCAATTAGTCAAGTCCATTTGCCAACTAGTCCCATTCCAAGTTGCATTTACCCACTGTGGATGTATATGCAACTGAATATCGTGACCATTTAGCGCAGCCTGTTTTATCTGTTCTTCAATTGCATGGATCGGGTTTTCAGTGTAGCCCATAGTTTCACCCGATTCCCAAACTTCTTTGAGCTTTAAATATTCGACAACTTCAAAAAATAAAGTAGATTTAATCCCATGAGCTTTGCATATAGTTAGAATTTCATTTGTTGGATGAATCATGTGTTGAAATACATCACCTGATCCATCTCCAAAAAGCTCGTAATCAAAAGTTAAACTCAACTGCATCTATAAACTTTTTATGAGATTGCCAAGTTATCACTCTGATTAGGAAAACATCAAACTTACTGAGCACCGATTTAAAGATTTTAACACTTCCATCTGATATAGTGTTATCAGCATTTAATCCAAGACTACTAGGTTTCCCTGATACTGACAACATTTGATTTTCAAATTCAATGTTGAGCCTCTCACAAATACCATTAACCGTATCCTTCTTTTGTAGCACTAACTGTTCGTAAACAACTAGTTTGACTTTTGACCTAAACTTATGGAATATCCTTTGTGATTTATTAAACTCAAGAGCAAAATATATTATCGTAAAATAATGGATTAGAAGTCTATGTAGTACTGATCTGCTTTTACGGAATTTAGTGGCAGGATCGTTTAACTTTGAGGCAATGATTGCACTTGGATTCCTGGTCAAAAAAAAGATTGTAGAATCAGGATAATTGCAAACCAGAAAATCTATTCTGCTTAGGTGAACGGGATATTTAATACCCACTATGTTCACCTTGTTCTTCTCTTTGAGTAACTGTATAACAGCATCTATCACTGAAGTTAGTGAAACAGTGCCAGTTTGATTTAAATGGTGAACTAGTTCATCGATTTTAATACCTGATTCTTCGAAATCTTTCCAAAAAGTACCATAGATTTGCTTTTCTTTAATTAAACTTCCAAGCTGTGCTGGTGTGACGTGGTTGTGGCTTATGATTCTGTCTAACGTATTCTTGCGAAAAGGTTCGAACAGATTCATTTCATCAAACGCAAAATGAACCTTTGAATGAGCTCCAAGGATATTTTTCAACAGAGTTGAACCTGTTCGGTGCTGAGCGAGTATGAAAACGTTGCTGTGATTCAAAGTACTAATCGTTTTTATTAGTCAAGAAAAAAACACAATATTTTAGTTTTTTGTTATAGTTTATAGAAATAAGTGAAAGCCCAATTCAGTATCTCCGGAATCATTTTTGTCCCATTTCTGGGTAGGTCAAGTCCCAAAATCTGTGTAAAAACAAAAAAGGTCATGCTGCCCATATAA
>CAYYPL010000004.1:0-267162 GCA_964473555.1 uncultured Chitinophagales bacterium | reverse complement strand
TTATATGGGCAGCATGACCTTTTTTGTTTTTACACAGATTTTGGGACTTGACCTATGCTAATCCACCACAAATTAATCGAAAAGAAAATTAAATCGGATTGTGTTTTTGATGGTAACCTTCTAAAGGTTTGGAGTGATGACGTACTTCTTCCCAACGGTAAATCATCAAAGCGAGAGTGGATCAAGCATCCTGGCGCCAGTGCAGTGGTTCCAGTATTTGAGAACGGTGACGTAATGTTGATTCAACAGTTCAGATATGGGGCAAAACAAGTTTTTATCGAAGTTCCGGCTGGAAAATTGGATTCCGGAGAGGCTCCCGATGTTTCTGCTGTCAGGGAACTAGAAGAAGAGGTGGGTCTACGGTGCAAAGAACTCATATATCTAGGCCATCAATATCCCGCAATCGGCTTTTCAGATGAAATACTTCATAATTTTATGGCTATTGGACTTACCCACGTCCCGAATCATGCCGACTTTGACGAATTCGTTGAACCACTCAGGGTTTCAATGAGTCAAGCCATGGACTGGGTCTTTAATGGCACAATTAATGACGCAAAGTCTATCATTGCATTGATCATGGCTAATAAAATGGTGAGCGGGTAAATAGGCCAATAGGCAAACGGGCTATTAGGCAAACGGGTTAGTTGTTTATTTTGGCAGCTAAAGCTGCGTTTGGGTGATTACATTACGGTGGTGCTCGCTTCGCGAGCGTAGGGGCGGTTTACACGGCGTGAGGGCTTGCATTTGGAAGCGGAGGGTCATAGGTTCCGCTCCACCACTTGCCCGCATACGCATATTTACATATATTGCACATACACCCAAACCAGCATCTGCAATCATGGCTGTTCGAAAAATCATTCACATCGACATGGATGCATTTTATGCCTCCGTTGAGCAGCGTGACAATCCAGATTATAGAGGAAAACCGGTAATCGTTGGCGGTTCACCAAATTCACGTGGCGTCGTATCCACAGCCAGTTATGAAGCCCGGAAATTTGGGATTCATTCGGCTATGCCAACAAGCCAGGCTTATCGCTTGTGCCCCGACGGTATATTTGTATATCCACGCTTTGATGCCTACAAGGAAGTATCCAATCAAATACGTGAGATATTTCACGAATACACAGATCTTGTTGAACCCCTTTCACTCGATGAGGCCTATCTCGATGTGACAGATAATAAAGTTGATCGTCCATCGGCTACATTAATTGCTATTGAAATACAGCGTAAAGTGTTCGAAAAGACCCAACTTACCTGTTCGGCAGGAGTTTCCTACAATAAGTTTATTGCTAAAGTAGCATCCGGTTTTAAAAAACCAGCAGGCCTGACACTCATCACTCCAGATAAAGCTCTTGATTTTATCCATGTTTTACCAATTGGGAAATTTTATGGCATTGGTTCTGCGACTGAGAAAAAAATGAAAGAAATAGGCATCCATACGGGCGCAGAGCTGGCTCATGTAAGCGAGTACGATCTGGTTCAACTTTTCGGTAAGGCAGGACATTATTATTATCAGATTGCACGCGGGATCGACGAAAGAGAAGTAAAGCCAGATCGGGTAAGGAAGTCAGTTGGAGCAGAGAACACGTTTGCGACCGATTTGAATCGTATTGAAGAAATTCAATTGAGACTCGTGGAAGTTGCAGAGACAGTGGAAAGGAGGCTCAAAAAAATCAATACCTCGGGAAGAACGGTTACGTTGAAAGTTCGCTATAGCAACTTTGAAATTTCAAGTAGAAGCCTGACACTGGCTCATGATGTTCAGGATGCCAGGGATTTACTCCAGATTACCACTTCATTACTGGATCAAACCGAAGTGAATTATCGTCCTGTCAGACTTCTTGGAATATCTGTTTCAAACTTATCCATAGGCAGGGAATTGTCTTCGCAGCTATCCTTGGGAATCTGATTTAGTAAGCAATTCGGGTTCTATGGTCAATGCTTCATTCAAAAGCTTTGAGTACCGGGACGGGGAAACTTCAATACAACCAAATTGCTTTAGAAATGGATTCTGAAATTGAACATCCCAAAGTTTGAATCCTTTGGCTACTAATGTGATGTGACAAAAATGAAGTGCAATTTTCATGCATTCGGGCTTGTTTTGAAATACGGATTCGGCAAAGAACGCACCACCAAGAGCGATTCCATATAACCCACCAAAAAGTTCATCATTTTTCCTTACTTCAATTGAATGAGCTATTCCTACTTCATGGAGTCTCTTAAATGTGTCACGGATCGTGTTGTTAATCCATGTCGAATCTCTGTTTGCGCATCCATCAATGACACCAGCAAAATCTCTGTTTATCCCAAGTGTGTAGTGATTGCTTCGAATTGTTCTAAGTACCCTTTTGGGTATATGAAACATATGGATTGGGATAATTCCACGACGTGTGGCCGTGTACCATTCCACGTCCTCATCTGAACCCTCTTTGCCCATTGGAAAATACCCCTGAGTATAGGCTTCAACGATGAATTCAGGACTAATCACAGCCATACACTGCGCTTATGAGTTTACTTGAGTCAGCTTTGCGAAGTATTCTTTGGCAGCAACTCGAACTTTTGGCGAAAGTAATAGGGTAGACGTCATGGTTGGTATGGCCATCAATGCAAACGCTCCGTCAACCAGACTGATTACTGCATTAATGGAGGCTACTGCACCAAACCAAATGGAAAAGATGTAAAAATAATTGTACCAGTGTTGCCGCTCGGCTCCGATGAGGAATCCCAGACACTTTGTTCCATAGTAAGAGTAAGTAAACATGGTAGTTAGACTAAAAATAAGCACGCATACTACTAGTAAAATCAACCCAAGAGACCCTGGGATTCCTTCGGTGAAGGCCATTGCGGTTAGCGTAACTCCATCGGCCGAAGTATCAACCCAAACACCAGTGATGAGAATCGCCAATCCGGTCATGGTACAAACAATCAGGGTGTCAATTACGGGTTCAATCATGGCAACAAGTCCTTCACGTACCGGTTCATTGGTTTTGGCTGCACCGTGAGCCAACGCTTCTGTACCGATTCCCGCCTCGTTCGAGAAAGCGGCTCTTCGAATTCCAGTTCGGATCACTTCTCCAACCGCGCCACCCATCACCGCAGTTCCGGTGAAAGCATCACTGATAATCAGAGCAAACATGGCTGGAACCTCTGTTAAATTTGAAATCACGATGTACAGAACAGCACCGCTATAAAGAATTACCATCAAGGGGACCAATTTCGCGGCCACAATACCAATTCTTTTTATCCCACCGAAAATAACAAGTGAAACCAGTCCTACCAGAAATAGACCAATCATAGCGTCTGAGGTGAACGTTGCGCCTGCATCAACAACACCATACGGGACCAAGAGTTTGTCCCTGATGATTTGTGTGAGTTGATTAGACTGGAACATCGGCGTACATCCAATGAGTCCACAAAGTGCAAACATCATTGCGAGAGGTTTCCATTTCTCGCCAAGACCTTCCCGAATCACATACATTGGACCACCCTGAAGCTTTCCAGAGCTATCAGTCCCTCGATACATTACAGCGAGTGTACAGGTGTAAAACTTGGTCATCATGCCTACTAATGCACTGATCCACATCCAGAAAAGAGCTCCTGGACCACCCATAGAAATAGCAATGGCAACGCCACTTATGTTGCCCATACCTACCGTTGCTGCCAGCGCGGACGATAGGGCCTGAAAATGATTGATATCGCCAGGGGCATCTGGATCATCGTATTTTCCGGTTATTACCTGAATGGAGTGCTTGAAATATTTGTATGGTTGAAAACGGGAGTGAATGACGAAGTAGAGTCCACCACCAATAAGTAAAACTAAAAGAGGCGTACCCCAGGCATAATTTCCGAATGCTACAAATATGGTTTCCAGATAATCTAAGAATTCAGTCAAAGTGATTTCGATTCAGGTTTGGATAATTGACAGGTTGTATTGACGCACTAATATATAAAAATCGAGTTTTAAATCGATTTAAAAGTATTCCAGGGTTTCAATAGTTGAATCATGGGACTCTTGCCAGGTATTGAAGAGTTGATATGCGATTCAACTTTGAGTCAGATGGTTAACCAATAATTGGTCGAATTCCGTTAATAATAAACTGAACACCAATACACAACGTGATGAACCCCATCATTCGGGTAAAACCCGCCATACCTGTTTTTCCCATGAATCGCATAAAAGAAGGCGAGATTCTCAGTACGATAAATGCACCTATCGAGCACAGGATAATGGCCGAAGTAATCAATGCATAATTGGTATATGACAAATCCTGAGAAGCAAAACTCATCACTACTGCAATTGATCCCGGGCCGGAAAGTAAGGGCATTGCCATTGGACTAAATGAGATATCAGGCTTTTCTTTAGCGGCGGTTTCGTCTTCATCACTGAGTTTTCTTCCGCCTTCTTTTGGGTTTAGCAAAGAAAATGCCCAATTCATGATCATCAGTCCACCAGCTATTCGAATACCCTCCAGTGAGATCCCAAAAAAGCTGATGATGTACGTTCCCCCGAACAGAAAACTCAACAAAATGACCGACATAAAAACAGAAGCTTTAAGTGCCTGTTTCTTTCTGAAATGATCCGAATCGTTTTCTGTTAAGACCAAAAAAACAGGCACCGCTGAAATGGGGTTTACAATCGCAAATATGGCGATGAAATATCCAAAAAGTAATGATATGTGATAAACAGGATCCACTGTGAACGATATTTAATTTCGGCTACCAAAGGTACGATTTTTATACAGTCTTGCAAAGTAACCCCATCCAAGGCTACACGTTCAACAAGGGTTTCAGATACCTGCCCGTATGAGATCCAGGAATCATTGCCACTTCTTCGGGTGTACCGGTAGCAATGATGTTCCCGCCCTCAAATCCACCTTCCGGACCCACATCGATTACCCAATCAGCAGACTTTATAATGTCCAGATTATGTTCGATGATGATAACCGAGTGTCCTTTTTCAATGAGTCGGTTGAAAGAGTTCAAAAGTCTGTAGGTGTCTTCAAAATGGAGACCTGTAGTAGGTTCATCAAAAAAATAAAGGGTGTGTTCGGCCTCCTCTCGAGCTAAAAATCGTGCCAGTTTTACCCGTTGAGCCTCACCTCCAGATAATGTTGTTCCACTCTGTCCCAGTCTGAGGTACCCAAGTCCTACATCTTCCATGACCTGAAGCTTGTTGGTAATGGCGTCGTTGCCTTCGAAGAAACCCAAAGCATCAGAAATCGACATCTCCAGAACATCATAGATATTCCTGCCCTGATACTTTATCGATAGCACATCTTTTCGGTAACGCATTCCGTTACAGGCTTCACAGGGAAGCTCTATATCGGCTAAAAACTGCATCTCGATGGTCGTGACCCCTTCTCCTTGACATGTTTCACATCGCCCCCCCGGAACGTTGAACGAGAAATGACCCGGGCCGTAACCCATGATTTTAGATTGCCGGGTGTTTGCGAACAGATCCCTAATTCCATCGAAGGCTTTGGTGTAGGTAGCTGGGTTGGAGCGGGTTGAGCGTCCGATGGGCGTCTGGTCCACCATTTCAACCGAAGATATATTGATTAAACCGGAAAGTTTCTTATGTCTTCCTACTTTTCCACTCCACGTCCCGATTTCCTTCATGATTCCGGCATACAACGTGTCGTGGACCAGTGTTGATTTTCCAGACCCACTCACACCGGTCACGCATACCAATTTCCCAAGCGGGAAATCTACATCAACATGTTTGAGGTTGTTTTCTGAAGCACCCCTAAGCTCAAGTTTCTTGTCATTTCCCTTTCGTCGTACCTCAGGAACTGGAATTTGCTTCCTACCTGACATGAACTTACCAGTAAGACCAGTTGATTTTAAAAGCTCATCATAGGGGCCACTAAATACGACCTCTCCACCGTATGTACCGGCAAACGGACCAATATCAATAATGTGATCAGCTGCAGCTATCATTTCCGGGTCGTGTTCTACCACCAGAACGGTGTTCCCAATGTCTCTTAGAGATTTTAAAATGGCTATCAAACGGTCGTTGTCACGTGGATGGAGTCCAATGGTAGGTTCGTCGAGTACATAAAGACTTCCGATAAGAGAACTTCCAAGCGCATTTGCCAGATTAATACGTTGTGCCTCTCCACCCGATAGCGTGTTTGTCTGGCGATCTAGTGTAAGGTAATACAACCCAACTTCATCGAGATACCTGAGTCGTTTGCGTATTTCATACAAAATCTGGTTTGAAACCGACTTCTCAAACGCTGTTAATTCAAGCTCTTCAAACCACTGACGTGCATGTCCAATGGTCATTTCGCTGATTTGCCCGATATGCATATGGTTGATCTTTACATACTGAGCGTCTTTTCTAATCCGATACCCATCGCACTCCGGACAACGCGAATATCCACGATAACGGGCATAGAAAACCCTCATGTGGACTTTGTAGAATTCCGATTTGATTTCTTCAAAAAACGCGTAAACGCCCCCGTACTCATCCTTGCCCTTCCAGATTACTTCGCGAAGCTCTCGACTGATTGAATGGTAGGGCTGGTCAATCGAAAACCCGTGCCGGGCGCATACTTTTACGAGATCACGGAGCCATAAATTGTTTTTTGGCCCATTAAATGGTGCAATTGCACCCCCTCTGATGGATAGATCTGGATCCGGAACGACTTTGTCCTCATCTATTCCAGATACCCGTCCAAATCCTTCACAACCTGGACAAGCTCCGAACGGATTATTAAAGGAAAACATTTGTGGAGTTGGCTCTATGAAGTCTATTCCATCTAATTCAAACCGGTCGCTGAATGGGTATTCATCACCACCTCGTTTTTTTAAAATGCATCGACCCAGACCTTCTCGAAATGCAATTTCCAACGAGTCGGCAAGACGAGACCTGAATTCAACGTCTTCTTTTTTTACGACTAATCGATCAACCAGAACCCAGCATTTGTCCGGTGAGATACTTTTTGGGTTGAAATCTGTATCATTGATATCAATAATCGCTTCGTCTGCGTCCAATAATCTTGTGAATCCACGTTCAACCAGTACTCCCAGTTCCTGCTTGAGTTTTTGCTTTTCATGCCTTGGGAATTGAAACAGTACATAAAATCGTTCACCGTCCTCCCAGTGAGCAAAAATCTCATCAGCAACAGATGATGGTGTATCTTTCTTGACTGATTTACCTGAAATTGGTGAGTACGTTGTTCCGATGCGGGCAAACATCAGACGCATATAGTCATAAATCTCAGTTGTTGTTCCTACTGTTGACCTGGGATTACTCGTTGTGTTTTTTTGCTGGATGGCCATTGCTGGCGAAATCCCCTGCATAAAATCCACATCTGGTTTGTCCATCCTCTCCAAAAACTGTCGGGCATAACTCGAAAGACTTTCAACATAGCGCCGCTGACCTTCTGCATATATCGTATCAAAAGCCAGGCTGGACTTGCCAGAACCAGATACTCCAGTAATAACCGTTAATTTATTCCTGGGGATAACTACGTCTATATTCTTAAGGTTATGCACTCGTGCACCTCGAATGATCAACCCGTCTTTTGCGGATGGAAATTGATTAGGAGATTCAGTTGCTTCTTTCAAGGGCTGACTTATAAGGAGTGAATTTTAAACCTTGCAAAATACAGTTATTTCGCCACAAATGTGAACTATTAAGCAGGTCAAGCTGTGGAATCGACAACGGTTAACGCGCATTTCCCGTCAATATGAAGATTACCAATTTAAGTAAGGACTAAAAATCAAGCATGTTTGAAACGGACAATAATTGCATCCGGGTTTGGCTTGTAACCAATGTTAAAAATTGCGTCGTAAGTGAGATTTAATGTGGAGCCAACAAAAAATTTTATATTTTATCCACTCAACATAAAGGTTAGTGGACCAAGAACAAAAACCCCCAATCCAGTTATCTAATTCGATGAAAAAGCCATCGGCATTCAGTCTGGTAATGTCTGCGTTATCGCTAATGATTTTTTGGACAATCATGAGTGGCTTCCTTGATGCGGTTCACCTGTCAATGGGAATTTTCTCCGTTGTACTTGCGATAATTCTTAACTACCGAATAAAATCCCATCGTTTTTTCGAAGATGACATGAATGATCTGAAGGATCTTCGTTTTGGTCATGCCATCTTCTATTTCTTCTGGATGATTATTCAAGTTTTTAAGGCTGCTATTCATGTGGCTAAGGTTATCATCAGCCCATCGATGCCAACTAATCTTGCTATGGTTCAGTTCAAGGTCAACTTGCCAAACGCTCATGCCAAAATGATTTTGGGTAATTCCATCACACTTACTCCGGGTACGGTTACAGTTTCTATAGAGGGTGATACTTTCGTGGTACACGGACTAGACGATAATTCCTTCGAGGGTATCCTTAATGACGAGATGCCTCATCAGGTGCTTCAATTATTTCAGTCAGAAATGCATCCAGTGGTAAGTGACATTAAATATCTATCCTAATTTCTCTAAATTCATGGAGAACTTTTTCTTATACAGTTCGGTCCTGCTTACGGTAATCATTGCCGTCCCTTTAATTCGTGTAATCAAGGGACCAACCGTTTTTGACCGCATCCTGGCCACGAATGCGATTGCATCCAAAACCATCGTTCTGATTGTCTTGATTGGTTCATTGTTTGGTCGCCTCGATATGTTCATTGATATCACCCTGGCCTATGCAATTCTGGGTTTTATCGGATCACTCATCATCTCCAAATACCTGATTGTCACAAACGAGGGGAAACATGATTGACATCCAATTAATTCTGGTCATCATTTTTGTTTTATCGGGTATCTTTTTCATGACAGTTGGAAGTATTGGAATCCTTCGGTTGCCCGACTTTGTTGCGCGTACTCACGCAATATCAAAAAGTGACACTTTGGGAATCATTTTGGTCATCATTGGACTCATCATCCATGAAGGCTTTGGCTTTACAAGTGCCAAGCTTTTCCTGGTCGTTTTATTCATTGCACTAGCCAATCCAATCGGATCGCACGCGCTGGTGTTGGCAGCCATCAAAAAAGGGATTAAGCCTATCATCCAAAACAAGGGGAATAACACAATTCCTAAGGGGGACAAATGATTTGGGAACTTGAACTTGTCCTCTACATTTTTCTTACAATAGCCGCATTTTTGGCCATTGAAGCCAAAGACTTGCTCGTGGCAGTGGTTATGACCTCAGTTTTCAGTTTTATCATCGCACTGCTCTTCATTTCAATGGGTGCCGTGGATGTCGGTTTTACCGAAGCCGTTGTTGGAGCTGGAGTTACAGGCATTCTATATGTACTTGTACTTTTTAAAACTACTCGGGAGACAAAAGATTGAAAACACTTAAAATCCTGATATTGGTCGTGTTTGCCGGGCTAATGATTTATGCAGCTTCTGATTTGCCATACAGAGCCGGTGACAAAAATGCTACAAATGCTGAAAGCAGCATCGTTGGATCACCTGTAATTGGCAGTTACTCTATTCAAAGTGCGTATAAAGATGCCAAAACACCAAACATAGTAACTGTAATTCTTGGTGACTATCGCGGTATCGATACCCTGGGCGAGCAAGTTGTAATATTTACTGCGGGAATGATTGCATTTGCAATGTTAAGAAGAATCCGAAAAGATTAACCATGGATAAACAGTTTTATAGCCCAATAGTTCTTCTTGGAGCACGTTTGTTAAGCCCATACATCTTCATTTTCGGGATGTATGTGATTTTTCATGGTCACTACAGTCCGGGCGGTGGGTTTCAGGGTGGCGCTCTTCTTGCCGCTTCGATACTTTTGATGCGCGTCGCTGCAGGACAACAAATTGGTTTCTTTCAACTAAAAGTGAAGCTCACTCATCCTATAGGAATCATTGGTGTAATCATTTATTTCGGAACCGGATTACTTGCGTTTACAACAGGTGGATATTTTCTGGACTATGGATCACTCCCTTTACCTATTGTAGATCCTGCAATGTTGCGTTTTTGGGGTATTCTGATTATCGAAATAGGTGTGGGTGCTGCTGTAATGGCCATCTTGGTGTCACTTTACGACAATATTGTACAAGGAGAAGACCATGCTTGAGTTTATTATTGGCCATTACGCATATTGGTTTTCCATCATACTGATGTGTATCGGTCTCTATGGAATGATGTTCAAAAAGAACTTGGTCAAAAAGACTATTTCACTCACTATTTTTCAAGCATCAATAATTCTATTCTTCGTTTCAGTTGCGTCTAAATGGAATGCCACAGTACCGGTCAAAGCCGATCATTTACCGGTTAGTCAGGTCGATCTGTATTTGAATCCGCTTCCACATACGCTGATGCTTACAGCGATAGTAGTGGGTGTCGCAACTTTGGGAGTTGCATTTACCTTTATTATGGCCATTTACAACAGATATCAGACGCTCGATGAACAGGAACTCTTAGAGAAAATGAACAACTGATGGAAATGCACTTTCCAGCGCTAATTGCGCTAAACTACTTATTGTTTGCTCTAATAATCGCTCTGGCTGGATTTTGGAAACCAAAGACTGCTCAACCATTGGCGGTAACAGGTGCTGTTGTATCCACCTTATTCTCACTACTCGTTTTTATTGAGTTCGTGAACGATGGGAACATGATTAGATACACCTTTGGCGGCTGGCAACCTCCAATCGGTATCGAGTTTGTTTACGATGGTCTTTCCGGATTTATTGTACTTGTAATCAATAGTATAGCCTCAGTTGCTTTACTTTATTCAGGGAAACCGTCACAAAAAGAACTATCTCATAAACTTGGTTCGTATTACACTTTGACCATGCTTCTTCTGCTTGGTTTTAACGGAATGGTACTAACAGGTGATCTATTCAACTTGTACGTATTTCTTGAAGTTTCTTCGCTATCAAGTTATGCATTAATTGCTATCGGTAACAAGAAAGCGCACTACTCAGCATTCAGATATTTGATTATCGGCACGATCGGAGGAACGTTTTATCTGTTCGGAGTTGGATTTCTTTACACGGTAACCGGAACACTGAATATCATCGATATGCATGCAATTCTGATGCATATCGGTGACTCAAGAGCCGTATTCACCGCTTTATTACTCATCGTTGTAGGAGTCGGGATCAAAGCTGCCATTTTCCCGATGCACGGATGGTTACCAGAGTCCTATGCGAACGCCAATTCTGCAACAGCTGCACTTATTCCGCCAATCGGAACCAAGGTTGCGGCATATATTCTCTTCCGTGTCTTTTTCTATGTGTTCGGTATTGACCTGGTCAACGCTCATATACCTGTTACACTTTTTCTCGGAATTCTTGCCGTAATTGGAATCCTTTATGGATCAGTTATGGCTATATCTCAAACAGATTTGAAGCGAATGCTTGCTTACAGTAGTATTGCTCAAATCGGTTATATCATAATGGGATTAAGTCTGGCAAATCCGTGGGCTTTTGCCGGTGCATTATTACATGTGCTTGCACACGCCGTAATGAAGGGTGGGTTGTTTATGGTGAGTGGTAATCTGATGTTCAAAGAGGGACATACCGATATTACTAAATTCAACGACTCCTATCGACGCAAATATCCATTTACGATGGCTGCATTCACCGTAGCTGCAATCTCTATGGTGGGGCTTCCGCCGCTAGCAGGTTTTTTTAGCAAATGGTATCTCGTTCTGGGTACAGTCGATGCCTCAAACTGGTTTTTCCTCGCAGCAATTCTGATGAGTTCATTGCTTAATGCCGTTTACTTCTTTCGAATTCTTGAGAAAGTTTACATGAAGAACCCTGAATCCAAACAGGCTAAAGCGGATGAGAGTCCACGTGACGAAGCACCGATTATCATGGTACTAACAACGGTTTTTATGGCAATTGCACTCATTGTGATCGGATTTGGTAATGCAACGATCGTAGAGTTCTTAATGAAATTATATCCAATGTAACGGCTGTTTTGGCAGCCATGCTGTTTTCACCTTTAAATTGTCGATCCATGGATCAGTCTTTGGTTCCTTTACTGGCGATTCTGGTTTCACTCGTAGCAGTGGTTCCGATTCTTTTGAGTTCTTCCAAGCCCAATCTCAGGGAGTTCTGGACAATACTGGCATCCGTCATTAAGTTTGGACTCGTTCTCACATTAATTCCCGGCGCCCTAAACGGTCAAACGGTTATGTTACCGTTGTTTGATTTGGCTCCTGGTTTACCGTTTCTTTTGAAAGCAGATCCTCTGGGTGTATTTTTTGCAACCATTGCCTCTGGACTCTGGATATTCACCTCATTTTACTCAATTGGATATGTCCGAGGTGCTGGAGAGCATAAGCAAACCAGATATTTTGCTAGTTTCGCGGTGTGTTTATCCGCAACGATAGGGATTGCCTTTTCTGGTAACCTTATCACGTTTATTCTGTTTTACGAAATGCTGACCCTGGCTACTTATCCTCTTGTGATTCATAATGAGAAGAAGGAAGCAATTCAAGCTGGCCGAAAGTATCTGGGTTTTACTCTTTCTGCGGGATTGTTACTCATAGCTGCAACAGCTTTGGTGTATCACTACACGGGATCCGTAGATTTTGTGGCTGGTGGTCTTTTCAACGGTATTGATGTTCCCTATGTGAACATGTTTGTAATCTTTATACTGTTTCTTGGTGCCGTTGGTGTTAAAGCCGGTATTATGCCCATCCATGGATGGTTGCCCGCCGCAATGGCTGCTCCAACTCCCGTCAGTGCTCTCTTGCACGCTGTTGCCGTTGTTAAATCGGGTGTTTTTGCAGTGGTACGAGTCGTCGGATTCGTAATCGGAACGGATGTAATGGGTAGTTATGGTCTGAACGACATTCTAATCATCCTCTCTGGTACAACAATCATTATTGCATCACTGATTGCCTTTGCGCAGGACAATCTAAAACGAAGACTAGCCTATTCCACCGTTGGACATCTGTCATACATCGTACTCGGTGTTGCTTTATTAACTCCACTTGGTATGCAGGGTAGCATCATGCATATTGCAGCACATGCCACCATGAAAATTACACTCTTCATGGTAGCTGGTGCCATTTATGTGAACCTGCATAAAACAGAGATTAGTCAACTTAACGGTATAGCTAAAATTATGCCCTGGACGATGGCTGCGTTTACCATTGGTTCGCTTGGTCTGGCCGGGGTTCCACCTCTAAATGGATTTTTAAGTAAATGGTATCTGGCTATGGGATCACTTCAAGGTGACATGGTTTTACCGGTAATCATTTTAGTAGTTAGTGGACTTCTAAACATAGGATATTTCTTTCCCATCATTCATAGAGCCTACTTCAGAAAAGGAGAAGGGCTGGAAAAATACGGAGAAGCATCACCGTTTATGGTTGTTCCACTAATGGTTACAGCTGTCTTATCCATACTTTTTGGACTATTTCCGGATCTGTTTTTTGGGTTTTTCCAATTGGCAAGCGCTGTAGCAGCATCATTGTTTTAACACCTCAATTTTACATTGATAGGTAGAATTAATATGAAAAAATGGCATTGGGTAGCTTTAGGAGTTTTGACAGTAATCAGTTTGATTCTTGAGTTCACTTTTTTGGCTGATTACGACTCGCACTGGTGGAATTCCATACCCGCATTTTATGCGATATGGGGATTTCTAAGTTGCATTGTAATTATCTATGTATCCAAGTGGCTCGGAAAACTGTTCATATTTAGAAAAGAAAACTACTATGATAACTGAAATGTTATTTTTCCCGGCTCTGGTACTTTTCGTCGGTGCTGCAATCTTGTCGGTAATTCCAGACAAGTACAGGTCGAGTGCGTTTCTAGTATTTCCTGCACTTGCTTTATTTGCGGTCTTCTCAATGCCCGATGGATACTCGCTCTCCGTACCATTCGCTAGTTATGATCTCAGTCCAGTCAATGTTGATGCGTTAAGTAGAGTATTTGGAATTATTTTTGCATTCATTGTTATCGTTGGTGGAGTTTATGCTTTTCATATCCAGGATAAAACCCAACAGTTATCCGCACTCATTTATGCGGGAGGGGCATTGGGAGTGACATTTGCTGGTGACTGGTTCACTTTGTTTGTCTTTTGGGAAATCATGGCTGTTTCTTCTACCTACCTGATTTGGGCAAGAAAAGAAGCGGACTCCGATATTGTGGGACTTCGTTATTTACTGGTACATATTTTTGGTGGTGGGCTACTATTCATCGGGATACTGTTGCACATTGCACAAACTGGGAGTATAGAAATCACTGCTTTACCAGATGTATTTAGCACCTCTTCAGTATTGATTCTTTTCGGTGTCGCACTAAACTCTGCTATTCCTCCATTACATGCTTGGTTAGCTGATGCATATCCTAGAGCTACGATTACGGGAGCTGTCTTTATGTCAGCCTTAACTACTAAGTCGGCTGTATATGTTTTAGTAAGAGTATTTCCTGATTGGGAAATTCTTATATGGACTGGAGTAGTGATGGCACTGTACGGTACTGTATTCGCTATACTTGCAAATGATATTCGTCAGATTCTAGCTTACAGTATCATAAGTCAGGTAGGATATATGATAGCTGGTATTGGTTTGGGAACTGAAATGGCTATAAATGGGACTGCTGCTCACGCTGTTAGCCACATATTGTACAAATCACTCCTCTTTATGGCTGCTGGTGCTGTTATTTATGCAACAGGTAAAAGCAAATTAACTGAATTGGGGGGGCTAGCCTCTAAAATGAAAGTTGTCTTACTGATGTACATGGTTGGCGCGTTCTCAATATCTGGATTACCTTTTTTCAATGGGTTTATTGGTAAATCCATGATTATCTCTAGCTTTGGATATGAACATATTGAAACAGCAGTACTCATATTATTAATCACTTCAGTAGGAACATTCATACATTCCGGACTCAAACTTCCATACTATACTTGGTTCGGTGCAGACACCACTAAAATATCTGTTAATGCTATACCAAATAACATGATAGTGGCTATGGGAATCGGGGCTTTTTTCTGCATCCTATTCGGAGTATATCCGGATCTTTTATACCGATATCTACCATACCCGAATGAATATCAACCCTTTACCGTCTATCACTTCGTTGAAACGATACAAATTCTTGTCTTTGCATTCATCGGTTTTTGGCTTCTGCGTGGCAGGTTATTAAGTGAACCCAATATTGCACTCGACACCGATTGGTTTTATCGTAAACCAGCAGTATTCATCAAGCGAATCTTTGTATTCGGTGTAGATAAAACCTTTGATAAAGCCGAGGAAATCGTGCTTAATACACGTCTTGCGGTATCTAAAAGCTTTGTGAATCCAATGGGATGGCTTAATCCATTTACACGATCGTCTAACGAAGCAAAATCCTACAGTTCTGGGATTGAAATTATCCTGGCATTCATCCTGTTGGTGTTTAGTGTAATATCGGTAGTGTATTTTCTGGTATAAACTTCAGAACGCTACACATAAAAAAGCCCCTGATGGAGTACATCAGGGGCTTTTTAGTTTAATAGAAGGTTTAATTCCATTCTACATTAACGTTACCGCCACTTGTTCTCATATAGACCTCATATCCACCGCCATTCATTGAACCAGAAATACTGTTGCGTTTTGTTTCTCCCGTAAAGTTCTGAAGTGGAATATTTACTGAGTTACCTTTTAATTCAAGATTATAACCCATTCCTTCAGGTAGTGTAGCTCGAATTGATCCACCACTTGTTCTCAGAGAAATAGGGCCCTCTACTTTTAGCATATGAGCTCTTATTGAACCCCCACTAGTAGAAGCTTCGACCTCACCAGAAAGATTATCCAATGATATACTTCCACCTGATGTAGAAATCTCAACTTTTCCAGCTGTGTTTTTGGCAGAAATGCTTCCACCACTTGTTCTGACACTAATGTTACCCCCAGATTCATTTACTGAAATCGAGCCACCACTGGTTCTTGCATCAATAACACCCCCGAGGTTATTCAGGCTTAGAGATCCACCTGATGTTCTGGCTTGAAGTGAACCATTCAGTTCATCCAAATAGATTGAGCCACCACTGGTGTTCACATCAATGTTGAAACTCTTTGGTACAAGAACCTCGAATGAAATAGACTCATTGTTTCGGCTTAGAATAGATTGTTTGATGTCTCTTCTGATGACGCTAGCTAAAATAGTATTACCAGATTTTGTTATTTCGATATCGAAGTTTGACAAGTCTGTGTCTTTTGGAAAGAGATATTTACCACCCTTTCTGACATACATTCTGACTTCTGCCTCGTCAACATTAGCGCCTTTTACCTTAATACTTCCACCCGATGTTCTAACTTCAAGGTTCTCATTAGATGTTGCAGTAAATCGGTGTATGCTGTAGGCGTTTCCGTTGTCTTGTTGCTTGTATTTAAAATAGATGTAATCTAGTTGTGTACTATCCCTATCTGGAAAATTGTTTCCAGCACCTATAAACACGAGAGCGCTCATTATGGCTATAGCTGATAAACTTTTAAAGGTATTCATGATGTGTTCTAACCAATTAGTTGTGAAATAAGGTTTATTTCTACGTTCATCATGGTAAAATGTTTAGAAAAGGCTTTCAATCTAAATTAATAGAGTTGAAAAATGCATAAATTTGAACTTCAAATTTACCTAATAATATCCCTATGAAATTACCATTTGCCTTGGCAAAACGATTTGTGGCCGGTGAGGCCTTTGAGCAAGCAGTCTCAAAAGTTAAAGATCTGAACAATAAAGGAATATCAGTTACACTTGATCTTCTTGGTGAGAATGTTACTGAAAGAAAAGTAGCAGACGATACGCGTGAGGAATATATAGAGCTCATTAAGGGGATATCAGATTTGGGTTTAAATTCAAGCATTTCTATCAAATTGACTATGATGGGACTTGACATCGATCGTAATTACACCAGAGATAATCTGTTTTCCCTCTTGGATGTAGCAAAAAAACACAACAGCTTTGTCCGAATTGATATGGAGGGTACGGACTATACTCAAGAGACCGTTGATATCTTCAAAGAAGCCCAACAAGTGTATGGGAGTCATGTTGGAATTGTTATACAGGCATATCTATACCGATCAAAAGCTGATATTAACGATCTTGCCTCGGTCGGAGCTGATGTTCGACTATGTAAAGGAGCTTACAGTGAGCCTGACCGCTTAGCAATCCAGAAAATGCCTCACATTCGCGAAGCATATAAGGAATATGCTAAAGTATTACTTGCTAAAACACCGTATCCAAGAATGGCCACACACGATGATCAGTTGATTGATTGGGTAAAATCATACGTTGCCGAGCAGAAGATAGATAAATCACGTTTTGAATTTCAAATGCTCTATGGACTACGCCAAGATACTTGTGAGCAGATGGTTAAAGATGGTTACAATGTCAGAGTTTATGTTCCTTATGGTACCATGTGGGTTCCATATTTTACACGTCGACTAAAAGAAAGAAAAGAAAACGTATTTTTTGTGCTTTCGAATCTCTTTAAAAAGTAAACAAGTTTATTGAATTTACATTTCGATCGACGCACAAAAATATACTCTTTATTCGAAACATGTTGACAATTAGTGGAAATATGAAGTATATTTAAGGCCTATCAAATTATGGTCGCAGAGGCCATTGTACGGTCCGGTAGTTCAGTTGGTTAGAACGCCTGCCTGTCACGCAGGAGGTCGAGGGTTCGAGTCCCTTCCGGATCGCAGAAGCCATCTACCAAGGGTAGGTGGCTTTTTTTATGCGTATATTTATGCTAACAATGCTCATCTAAGTTATAAAAAAACAACCTCATAATGACTATAAAATCTATTTATCCCACATATGATGTTATTGTTGTTGGCGGAGGTCACGCAGGAAGTGAAGCAGCTGGTGCAGCAGCACAGATGGGATGTAAGACACTTCTGATTACAATGAATCTGAACGCTATTGCTCAGATGTCATGTAATCCAGCTATGGGCGGGGTAGCGAAGGGACAATTACTCAGAGAAGTTGATGCGCTAGGTGGGCTATCGGGGATAGTAACCGATAAATCTACAGTTCAATTTAGAATGCTGAACCGGTCAAAAGGTCCGGCCATGTGGAGCCCCAGGGCGCAGTGCGACCGAATGTTATATGCCCACGAGATGAGAAAAGTGCTTGAGAGCAAAAAGAACCTCTATTTTAGACAAGATAATGTGGTCAAGGTCCTTATCAATGAGGATAAACAAGCCTATGGTGTCGTCACTCAGACCGGTCAGGAAATCCTGGCAAAATCTGTGGTTCTAACCAGCGGTACATTTTTAAATGGACTCATACATATTGGGGAAAAGCAATATGGTGGTGGAAGATCGGGTGAGCGTGCTTCACATGGAATTACTGAATGCTTAGAAGACCAGGGTTTTGAATCAGGTAGACTTAAAACAGGTACACCACCACGCCTCGACGGTAGAACAGTAAACTACGATAAACTCGAAATACAGTACGGTGACGAAGATTCTGAATCATTTTCTTTTCTGACAAAAGAAGCACTGCCTGTCGAAAAACAAATGACTTGCTGGATTGGTTATACTAATCCAGAGGTGCATGACATGTTACGTACGGGATTTGATCGGAGTCCTATGTTCAATGGATCCATAAAGTCAACGGGCCCAAGGTATTGTCCAAGCATCGAGGATAAAATTAACAGATTTTCTGAGCGTGACAGACATCAATTGTTCCTCGAACCTGAAGGTTGGGATACGTACGAAATGTATTTGAATGGCTTTTCAACAAGTCTCCCTGAAGACGTTCAATATAAAGCTTTAACAACCGTTCCTGGATTTGAAGAAGTAGTGATGCTTCGTCCTGGTTATGCTATTGAATACGATTTCTTTCCTCCCCATCAGATTTATCGCAGCATGGAGACCAAAATTGTCTCGCATTTATTTTTTGCCGGGCAAATTAACGGAACCACTGGATATGAAGAAGCGGCTTGTCAAGGGTTAATGGCTGGAATTAATGCAGCTCGAAAAGTCCATGATAAAGATCCGGTAGTTCTGAAAAGATCTGAAGCTTACATCGGAGTCCTCATTGATGATTTGGTTGGAAAGGGTACAGACGAGCCCTACAGAATGTTCACGAGCAGGGCAGAACATCGCATACTTCTAAGACAGGATAATGCGGACTTACGTTTAACAAAGATTGGTTTTGATATCGGCCTAGCTGATGAAGGTAGATATCATCTTATGCTTGCTAAGTCGGATGCCGTTGATAAAGTACACAAAGTAATCGCTGAACATTCTGTACAACCCGCTATTCTAGATTCGTATTTAGAAGAGCAGGGTTCTTCGCCTCTTAAGCAAGCGATGAAGCTTCCAACTGTAATTACTCGTCCCCAGGTTTCGCTGGCTGGTGTCTTGAGTGCTGACCAAGAATTAGCAACGAAGATATCAGAAATTACCAGCGACAAAAATGTTGTTGAACAGGTTGAAATACAGCTTAAGTATGCAGGTTACATAGAAAAAGAGTTCGAAATGGTTGATGAGATTAATCGACAAGAGAACCTCATTATTCCCGATAAAATACAATACGACCAGATTAAAAGCCTCTCTTCTGAGGGTGTTGCCAAGCTAAAAAGGGTTCGACCGGAAACTATCGGTCAAGCAAGCCGAATCAGCGGTGTTACACCAAGTGATATCGCAGTTCTGATGATTTATCTCAAAAGATAAAAGGAGAGAAGAATGTTTCACGTGAAACATAAAATCATCGAAGGAATTGTTTCACGTGAAACATTGAGCCGAGTAGAAGCTCAGTTCGAACAGAACAGAGGTCAAATAGGCGAATACATTAGCAAATTGCTCTATTGGAATAAGAGGGTAAATCTCGTTAGTAGAGATTTGTCCCCAGATGATTTACGTAAGCACATTTATCATTCCCTCATGATTCAGTATTCATCATTATGGGAAAATGAAAATCTACACTTCGTTGACGCTGGATCAGGAGGTGGATTACCGGGAATTCCTTTGGCCATGGTATCGACAAATCAGTTCGAACTAGTTGATGTTGTTGAGAAAAAGATGATGGCATGTAGGGATATTGTTCGTGGCCTTGGGCTAAAAAATGTCAAATCAAAGCATCAAAGTATATCGGATGTTAAAAAAGATAGGCCATTCTTATTTATATCTAAACATGCCTTCAAGCTGTTTGATTTCATTAATTTGACCAAGGGACAATCATATAGGGCAGTGATTTTTTTGAAGGGTGATGATTATATGAATGAAATAAAAGAGTGTGAGACTCCATTAGAGCTTGAAGTAATCAAATTGACGGATTATCATAATGATGAATTCTTTGTAGGAAAAAATGTAATCACCCTCCACAATCCACATGAAAAGTCAAGAACGCAGGCTTCAGATTCTTCTGATGCTGCAATCCAGGCGTAAGCACATTAATATAGATTATCTGGCAGAGCATTTTGATGTAAGTAGACGGACTATATTTCGTGATCTGAACTTTATATCTGAATTGGATGTGCCCATTGCTCATGACCTTGCAAGTGGCTACTCTATACCCAAAACATACTCAATTCCTCCATTGATGTTTAATGACAGAGAAATATCTGTCATTCGTGTTGGATTGTCCTTTATAGAGTCTCAGTCAAACTCGGACATGAGAGATGCTGCTAAATCTGTAGCACTGAAGATAGAGAATGTTTTGCCACCCGCCCTTAAACCGCTGTACACTACAATGGAAAACAGTGTAATCGTTGATCCCGTTCGAAATAGACTTACAGAGGTTGAAAGTGAGGGAGAATGGTATCAAATATCGAATGCTATATCTAATAATAACAGTATCATATTAAAATATAAAAAGGCTAATCTTACAAGAAATGTGGATCCGTATATGCTAGTTTACTACAGTGATCACTGGAACTTAATCGGGTATGATAAAGGACGAAACGGATTCAGAAATTTTCGTCTAGAGTTCATTACCGAACTTGAAATAATGGATACCAGATTTGAACGGAATAGTGATTTAGGACCCATGCATTTGTTCAAAGGGCTCGACGACAAATCCAGACAAACCGAGGTGACAATTAAGGTAAAATCAGATATATGGAATGAGTTTTACAGAACAATTCCAGCTGAGATTACTAATAAGAAGCTAAATGAGTCATACTACGAGGTAAGCTTTAAATTCGATTCTTTAGAGAATCTTGATAGAATCCTCTTAAGGTATGGTGATGAGGTTATCCCATTGTATCCCAATGAGCTGGTCGATATTAGGAGAGAGAGACTGCTCAAAATGTTAAGTGGATTGAAATAAAAAAGGCATCGAGTAGAAACCCGATGCCTTTTTAGTGTTATATATACTCTGGATTATTCTGTGTCTAACCCAAGATCTGCCTGAGGTGCGTCATTCCCATCAGGTGTCGGACTACCCTCTGGTTCTATACCGCCTTCCAGGGTTGAATCGATTTCGTCATCGTCATCGGATACTACCCGAGTGACTCCTCCGATACTATCTTCAACACCAAGCTTGATGATTCGGACACCCTGAGTATTACGTCCCATTGACCTGATGTCCTTACTATGCATTCGGATGATTTTGCCTTTTTGGGTAATAATCATGAGGTCATCACCATCGTTAACCTCTTTGAGTGCAATCAGACTACCCGTTTTCGAAGTAATCTTCATTGTGATCACGCCTTTACCACCTCTTGACTGTTCGCGGTAGTCATCAACAAGACTACGTTTTCCGTATCCTTTTTCAGAAATCGCAAGAACCGTAGCTTCGTTTGTGTTTTTAACCACAACCATGTCTACGAGTTCATCATCAGCGTTTTCGTCCAGGTTCATACCACGAACTCCACGAGTATTTCGACCCATGTCACGAACATCAGTTTCATAGAATCTGATAGCACGGCCGTTTTTAGCTCCCAGAATAATGACACTGGTACCGTCTGTTAGCTTAGACTCAAGGAGTGTATCACCTTCATCAATGTTGATTGCAATAATACCATCTTTACGAGGACGACTATATGCTTCAAGAATGGTCTTCTTAACAACACCTTTCTTGGTTGCCATGATGATGTAGTGGTTATTGATGTAACTCTCGTCCTCGAGTGTTTTGATCGGAACAAAGGTCTTAACCTTATCGTCTCGATCAATCTGAATGAGATTTACAATAGCTCTACCACGACTCAGCCTTGTTCCTTCTGGAATTTCATAGACTTTGAGCCAATAACATTTCCCTTTTTCCGTAAAGAATAGAATGTAGTTGTGGTTTGTGGCTACGAAGAGATGTTCAATATACTCCTCGTCTTTGGTTGTTGCGCCTTTTAGCCCAACCCCTCCACGTTTTTGACGTCTGTAACCACTAACCGGGGTACGCTTGATGTATCCCGTGTTGGAAATGGTTACTACAACGTCCTCATCAGCTATCATATCTTCAATACTGAAGTCTTCAGCGGAGTAAACAATCTGTGTACGACGTTTATCACCATATCTATCTTTGAGGTCATTCAGCTCAAACTTGATAATGTCAAGCTGTGCTTGTCTGCTACCCAGAATTCGACGAAATTCTTTGATTTGATCCAGAATATCTTTGTACTCGAGGTCAATTTTGTCGCGCTCCAGAGCAGTAAGTTTCTGTAGACGCATGTCCAGTATGGCTTTAGCCTGAATATCGGTCAGGCCATACTTTCTTCGAAGCTGATCGTTTGCTTCCGGGACGTTCTTGGACGCGCGAATCGTTTTGATCACATCGTCGAGATTGTCAATGGCGATCTTGAGACCTTCAAGAATATGCGCACGAGCTTCGGCTTGATCCAGATCATACAAAGTACGTCGAATGATCACTTCGATACGGTGATCGACAAAGTGACGAATCAATTCCTTGATGTGCATTACCTTCGGACGACCCTTGACCAGTGCCAGGTTGATGATACCGAAAGTGGTTTGCATTGAAGTGTATTTGTACAACTGATTTAGTACAACACTTGGAACAGCACCACGTTTTAGAATGATAACCAGGCGCATACCTTCGCGGTCAGACTCATCACGAACATCGGCGATGTCGGTTAGTTTCTCAAGCGAAATAAGTTCTGCTATCTTTTGTATTAATAATGCTTTATTAACCTGATAAGGCAGTTCTGTAACTACAATCTGTTCACGATTGCCACGAAGTTCTTCTACAGTAGCCAAAGCCCGTAAGGTTACTTTGCCCCGTCCGGATTCGTAAGATTCTTTAACCCCTTCATATCCGTAAATGATACCACCGGTTGGAAAATCAGGAGCAGTTATGAACTTCATTAGTTCAGCAATAGTGATCTCCTGGTTGTCGATGTAGGCATTGATTCCGTTTACAACTTCGGTCAGGTTATGTGGAGCCATGTTGGTGGCCATACCGACAGCGATACCTGAAGATCCGTTTATCAGTAGGTTTGGCACCATACTAGGAAGTACAGTAGGCTCCGTTAATGTATCGTCAAAGTTTGGCTGGAAGTCGACCGTATTCTTATTGATATCCGATAGCATTTCCTCTGCAATGCGCTTCATTCGGACCTCGGTGTAACGCATGGCTGCAGCCGAATCACCATCCACCGAACCGAAGTTACCCTGCCCGTCGACTAATGGGTAGCGCAACGAGAATTCCTGAACCATACGAACTATGGTATCATAAACAGCAGAGTCACCGTGTGGGTGATACTTTCCGAGAACTTCACCTACGATACGGGCACTTTTCTTGTACGGACGATTGTGAAGCATTCCGAGCTCACTCATTCCGTATAGTGCGCGTCTGTGAACCGGTTTTAGTCCATCACGAACGTCTGGAAGAGCACGAGATACGATAACCGACATCGAATAATCGATGTACGACGACTGCATCTCACTTTCAATTGTTATTGGTATAATTTTATCTGCCATATTGAGTTAGGTCGTATTAAATATCCAGTTTTGCGTATTTCGCGTTACGTTCGATGAACTCTCTTCGGGGCTCAACCGCATCTCCCATCAATACGGAGAACATTTTATCTGCAGCGGTCGCACTTTCAATGGTAACCTTTTGAAGAGTACGGGTTTCGGGATCCATGGTGGTTTCCCAAAGCTGTTCCGGATTCATTTCTCCAAGACCTTTATAGCGAGAAATATCGATCTTACGAGTGGTTGATTTTTTGACACGTTTTAGAATAGTGTCACGGGTTTCATCGTCCCAGGCATATTCTACATTACTTCCATACTGAATTTTGTACAGTGGAGGAGTAGCTATGTATATATGACCATTTTCGATTAATGGATGCATGTAACGATAGAAGAAAGTCAATAAAAGCGTACGAATATGTGATCCGTCGACGTCGGCATCTGTCATAATGATAATCTTGTGGTAACGCAGTCCGGTGATGTCGAACTCATCTGAATGGCCAACACCGGTACCGAGTGCCGTGATCATAGCACGTACCTCGTTATTCTCCAGAATCTTATTGATTCGGGCTTTTTCGACATTCAATATTTTACCACGAAGCGGGAGAATGGCCTGGAAACTACGGTTACGACCTGATTTTGCAGATCCACCAGCAGAATCACCCTCAACGAGGTAAATCTCGCAGTGTTCCGGTTCGTTAATCGAACAGTCTGCGAGTTTACCAGGTAAACCACCGGAAGTAAGAGCCCCCTTGCGCTGGACTAATTGCCTGGCTTTACGTGCCGCTTCACGAGCTTCGGCAGAAAGGACAACTTTATCAATGATAGCGCGAGCTACTTTAGGATTCTGCTCCAGATATTCATTTAGTTTTTCATAAAGTACAACTTCAACAGCACTCTGGATCTCAGAATTGCCGAGTTTTGTTTTAGTTTGTCCTTCGAACTGAGGCTCGGCAACTTTGATAGATATAACGGCTGTAAGTCCTTCACGAAAATCCTCTCCTGAGATATTCAATTTACCCTTGATAAGATTGTTTTTCTCACCGTAAGTCTTGAGAGATCTGGTTAAAGCTCTGCGGAATCCGGAAACGTGTGTACCACCTTCGTGGGTATTGATGTTATTTACGTAGGAGTGCACATTCTCGGAGTAGGATCGATTGTACTGAATCGCAACCGCCATCGGGCACTCTTCTGCCTCGCTCGTAACGTATATCGGGTCCGACATCAGGGGCTCTCTTGTCTCATCGAGGTATTTTACGAAGTCACGAACACCCCCATCAAAGTGGAAAGTCTCGCGGATAGGTTCTTCCTCGCGGTGATCAATGACTTCGATAGTAATCTCTGGATTCAAAAACGCCAACTGACGCATACGATCGGCAATAATGTCGTATTTAAACTCAACAGACTGGCGGAAAATCTCTGGATCTGGTTTGAAGCGGATTATTGTACCTCTTTTAGTGGTATCACCAATCACTTTGAGTTGTTGTGTAGTTTTTCCCACTTCAAAAGCGATCGTATGAATTTTTCCATCGCGGTGAATTTCTGCGGAGAAATGAGTTGAAAGCGCGTTTACGCAACTAACTCCCACACCGTGAAGTCCACCAGATACCTTGTACGTATCTTTATCAAATTTACCACCGGCATGAAGTTTGGTTAAAACAAGCTCAACGGCTGGAATACCTTCTTTCTCGTGAATATCGACGGGAATCCCACGACCGTTATCTTCAACAGTTAGTGAACCGTCAGTATTGATTGTAACAGTAACATAGTCGCAATACCCGGCAAGTGCTTCGTCGATAGAGTTATCAACTACCTCATTAATAAGGTGGTGAAGACCACGCTGACCGGTATCTCCGATATACATTGAAGGACGCTTACGAACTGCTTCGAGTCCTTCCAGGACCTGAATATTCGACGCTTTATAATCAGTCGTCTGATTGTTGGACATAATGGTAGGGTTGACTATTGTTCGAGAGTTGCAATTTAAAAGCAATAAACATGATTGTAATGCATTAAATCAGATAAAGCCATATTGACTATTCACTTTAACGCAGATGAACACATCAAAACAAAATAAGAGTATTTGGTCAATTATTCTGTTTTTTTGCCTAAAAAAGATACGTGTGGGAAGTGTGTGGATAACTGAATTTTATAATTGTTTATGGTGCGAAATAATGCTATATTTGTAATCTTTCGAAAAATAAATCACACAATTTAGTTGAAAAATGGCACGCAGAGATGATATTACGGGAGCCAAAGCGTTGAATGGTTACCGTTCTTCCCATGCTAACAACAAAACAAAACACCGTTTTGATGTTAACTTGCAAAAGAAACGTTTTTATATCCCTGAAGAAGATCGTTGGGTAACTTTGAAAGTTACTTCTAAAACACTTCGCACCATCAATAAAAATGGTATTTCCGCAGTATTGAAAGATGCTCAGGCTGCAGGTACATTAAAGAAAGGAGTAATCTGATATGGCAAAAGCTAAAGGCGTACGTATCCAGGTGATTCTTGAGTGCACCGAAAAGCCGGGTACTTCCCGTTATGTTACTGTTAAAAACCGTCGTAACACCACCAATCGTTTAGAGCTTCGCAAATACAATCCGGTATTACGCAAGCACACGGTTCACAAAGAAATTAAATAAGAGGCTATCACATGGCAAAGAAGCAAACATTCGGTGATAAAGTACTTGCAGCAAAATTAGCACAACGTAAAATGGCTAAGGTGATTGTATCCGAAAAATCACCAAAAGGCACCATCTCATACCGTGAAGTTACGGTCGATGTTGATAAAGTAGGCGACTATCTGAAAAACGCTTAATCAGATAGGTTTATAACACTCGGCTGCTATTTTTCTGAAGGCTGCATGTTTCATGTGGCCTTTTTTTTTGCAAAAACAATGACTTTGATTTCAATCATAATCAGTACATTTCCACATTAGGAGTATATCATGAACGTATATGAGAAAATATTAGCTGACTTAAAAGAGTCTATGCTATCCAGAGATTCCTCTCGCTCAACTGTATTACGCTCAATAAAAGCCGCAATCCTAGAGAAGGAGATCAGTCTTCGCACCGGAGGTGAGCGGTCCGAACTTACAGATGAGGTCGTAACACAGGTGTTGATGAAAGCCGCAAAACAACGCAAAGACTCGCTCCAGCAGTATATGGATGCCAATCGTGAAGATCTGGCCGAGACAGAGCGCTATGAACTGGGTATAATCGACGCATATTTACCCAAAATGATGTCGGAAGACGAAATTCGGGCTGTTGTCAAAGAAACAGCAGAACAAGTTGGGGCTACGGGTCCTGCGGACATGGGCAAACTCATGGGACCGCTCATGGGCAAAGTTAAAGGTAAAGCCGATGGCGCACTGGTCAGCAAGGTTGTCAAGGAATACCTAGCTCAATAAAACGATGCCACTACATGCGTTAGATATCATCATTGCACTCCCCATCCTGATTTTCTTCGTTGCCGGACTCAAAAACGGCTTCATCGAAGAAGTTGTAGGGCTAATAGGTCAGATCATCGCGATATTCATAGCATTTACATACATGAGCGAAGTATCTGTATTCTGGGAAGAGTTCTATAACATTGAATCTTCCTGGATTCCTTTTTTCTCATTTATTGCCATTTATTTGGCTGCGATAATAGTTGTGAAACTGATCATAAAACTCATGGAGTCTTTATTGAAGGTTGCCAAACTATCCATAGTGAATCATTTTTTTGGCGGTGTGTTCAGTGGATTAAAAGGTGCAATTCTGGTATCTACATTCCTGGTCATACTTAGTGTGTTAGGTCAACCCAGACAAGAGTACACCCAGAATTCCTTGTTGTATTCTTACATTTTACCCATTGCCCCCACAACATATAATTACCTGAGCCGTGTGATACCGGGTGCAGATGATTTTCAGGAACAACTGGGGGAGTATTTCAAAAACCTGGATGTAACTTCGATTTTTACAAGTGATGAAACCACTCCATCCGACCTCGTTTCGAAACCTTGATACGTTATTAAAATCAAATCCTTTATCGTTAGTTAATCATGTCATTTATACCGGTTAGTGAGCAGTTAGAAATTATTAAGCGTGGAACAGTTGAGATTGTACCCGAAGAAGAACTGATTCAAAAGCTCGAAAAGTCGTTCAAATCGAATACCCCACTTCGAATAAAATTAGGTTGTGATCCAACTCGCCCCGATTTACACTTGGGTCACTCGGTGATTCTGCGAAAAATGCGTCAATTTCAGGATCTTGGGCACCATTGTATCCTAATTATCGGCGATTTTACCGGCATGATCGGTGATCCAACAGGTGCGAACAAAACGCGTCCGGCGCTCACAATCGAGGATGTTCGCGAGAACGGAAAAACGTATTTCGAGCAAGCATCCAAAATTCTGGATCCAGAAAAGACCGAAATCGTGTATAACTCAGACTGGCTAGGAGCCATGAAGTTTGAGGATGTCATTCGACTGGCTTCTAAGTTCACCGTAGCCCGCATGATTGAGCGTGATGATTTCACAAAACGCTATCAAAACGAAGAACCCATTTCGTTGCACGAGTTTTTGTATCCACTGGCTCAGGGACAAGACTCCGTCCACCTAAAATCGGACGTGGAATTGGGAGGAAGCGACCAAAAATTCAATCTTTTGGTCGGACGTCAACTCCAAAAAGAAGCGGGACAATCGCAGCAAGTGTGTTTGATGATGCCTTTGCTGGTAGGAACCGACGGTACCAACAAAATGAGCAAGTCTTACGATAATTACATTGGTATCAACGAAGAGCCTAATGACATGTACGGCAAAATGTTATCTATACCAGATGATCTTATTTACTCATACTACGAGCTGGTTTCAGACATATCCAATGAAGAGCTGGGACTAGTTAAAGAGCGTGCCAAGAACGATCCTAGAAATGCAAAACACGATCTGGCGCTCGCAATTACCCGAATGTATCATAGCGAAGAAGCTGCTTTTGGAGCGCGAGCTTACTTTGAACAAACCATCATCAACAAAGAGATTCCAGATGATATTCCAGAAGCAGAATACGCTGTTGGATCTACTGAAAGGTTGATTGGAATTATCACTTCTCTGAACTTTGCTCCAAGTAACGGCGAAGCTCGTCGATTAATACAACAGGGCGGAGTAACTATTGATGGGGAGCAGGTTTTTGATCCTACACTTGATATTACATTTGAAGCTGGATACTCGAAAGTCCTAAAAGTAGGCAAGCGTAAATTTGCCAGACTTCTGAGTAAATAAGGCTAGGTAGTACTATGCTCTTTAAAAAACCACTTATGAAATCCATCACACTTGGATTGTTTACCGTACTTCTTCTTGGAGTAGCAAATGGCATATCTGCGCAAACCCCACGCGACAAAGTAATTGGGTTTCTGGATCAAACTGGAATAGCTGAACAACTACATGATATCCCATTTATTATCAATGAGCAGTTTAGAACTGAAGCATACAGGTTTCAACCAGAAATTCAAGCCGAGATCAAGTCACAGTTAATGACCTCGTTTGATGCAGAACTTGTTAGAGAGGATGCGATTTCCTATGTCCTAAACGACGTTGAACAAGGACATATTCAGGCAGTACTTGACTGGTTGACCTCTCCACTCACCATGAAAATGAATGAGTTGGAAATACAAGCTACTACTCAAGAGAGTCAGGCTGAATTGGCTTCATTTGTTGAAAAAGTTCAGGATGGTGAAGTAAATCAGGCCAGACTACAGACCATTTTAGATTTCGATGATTTGACTAAAACAACCACTAGCACGGTTGAATACATAGCAGAACTGTATTTGGCATTGGTTCAAGCCATGAATCCTTATGTGGCATCAGAGGATAAAATTAATCCCGATGAGACAGATGCCATGAAAGCCATGATCATTCAAGAGGTATATCCGCAGTATAAAGACGTGACCGTTATCCTGAATCTGTATACCTACAAGGATGTGTCCGACGAAGAGCTGCATGAATACATAAGCTTCTACAAAACTCCAGAAGGTATCTGGTTTACCGAGGTTTCATCTGGAATTTTTAAACAGGTGTTGAGCCAGGCAACACTTAGAGTCCGGGAAGCACAAAGCTTTATCGATTAAAAGAATTCTAGCAATGATCATATCTTCGTACAACGTAAACGGCATCAGAGCGGCGGTAAAGAAGGGCTTTGTAGACTGGGTAGTTGAAACGTCTCCGGATGTGATTTGTCTTCAGGAGTTAAAGGCGGATGAATCTCAGATTCCTGAAGAAATAAAAGATCTTGGTTACCACGAAGTATATCACCCAGCGGAAAAAAAAGGATATTCGGGAGTTGGGATTCTCTCAAAGAATGAGCCCGAGATAGTTAAAGTCGGTATGGGTCTTGATTGGGTTGATGCTGAAGGAAGGGTTGTTATGGTTCGGATTAATGGAGTAGATATTTATTCTGTTTACGCGCCAAGTGGAACCTCTGGCGATGCCCGTCAGCAACTTAAATATGAATTTCTGGACGCATTCGAAGCGTTCTCCCGGCCGTTGCTTAATCAGAGTAATCCGGTTGTGCTGTGTGGAGACTATAACATCGCCCATAGAGAAATTGACATTCACGATCCGGTTTCGAACAAGAAATCATCTGGATTCTTACCCGAAGAGCGAGAATGGTTTACAAAGTATCTGAATATGGGATTCAAAGATGTTTTCAGAGAACTACATCCTGATCTAAGAGATACCTATAGCTGGTGGACTTACCGCGCCGGGGCCAAAGGCAACAACAAGGGATGGAGAATCGATTATCACCTTGCGTCACCTGGATTGAGTCAAAAAGCGATATCAGGAAAGATTGAGCGTGAGCTAAATATGTCAGATCACGTGCCAGTTACTATCAAATACAATATCTGATCAGTATACTCCTCACACGGCTAGTTCTTTTTTGAGTCTTTCGATCTGATCGCGGATTCTCGCGGCTTCTTCAAACTCAAGATTCCTTGCGGCCTGCATCATGGATTCCTGAAGGTAGTTCATAAACTCGTTCTTGTCGTTGAAGACCACTTCCTTCATGGCCGGATTGGCCTTGTAGTGGATGCCATCGTCTGCAGCTGTAATCAATTCAATGGAAGTATCCCCATCCTCGTATTGTCGGTCGAAATCCACTTTCTGATTACTGATCAATGCTGGGTCAACCAATGGCTTGAGTTCTTTGTATACCGTTTGTGGAGTAATACCATTCTCTTCGTTGTATTTGGCCTGAATGTCGCGTCGTCGGTTGGTTTCATCGATCACGTAACGCATACTGTCAGTGACTTTATCGGCGTAGAAAATCACTCGCCCGAACTGATTTCGAGCGGCACGACCAGCAATCTGCATCAGGGATGTTTTGGATCGCAGGAATCCCTCTTTGTCGGCATCTAAAATGGCTACGAGTCCTAGTTCCGGGATGTCAATACCCTCACGAAGCAAGTTGATCCCAACAAGAACGTCAAAGTCACCGCGTCGATATCGGAAAAGTACTTCAATTCGTTGAATGGCATCCAATTCACTGTGCATATACGCGGCCTTAATTCCCAGATTTTTGAGATACTCCGAAAGCTCTTCACTCATTCGCTTGGTGAGCGTGAGTACGAGGGTTCTTTCATTGCGTTCAATGCGTTTCCTGATTTCGTGGATCAGATCGTCTATCTGATTCTTAAGCGGACGAATTTCGATTTCAGGTTCCATGAGTCCGGTTGGCCGAATAATCTGCTCAACAAATACGCCTTCCGACTTTTCAAGCTCATAATCGCTAGGTGTGGCGCTCACAAAAATGCACTTTTTAACCATGCTTTCCCACTCTTCGAATGTGAGCGGACGGTTATCGAGTGCTGATGGCAACCTAAAGCCATGATCAACCAGAGATACTTTTCGAGATCGGTCGCCACCATACATGGCTCCAATTTGTGGAACAGATTGGTGGCTTTCATCTACGACAAGCAGAAAATCATCAGGAAAATAATCAATGAGACAGTATGGCCGTTCACCCGGTTTTCTTCCAGCCAAATAGCGGGAGTAATTCTCGATTCCGGCGCAATAGCCAATTTCCTGCATCATTTCGATATCGAAAAGCGTGCGTTGTTCTAATCGGTGTGCTTCCAAAAACTTTTCCTCAGAACGAAGCACTTCTGTCCGCCAGACAAGCTCATCACGGATATGGTTAATGGCTTCAGCCAGACGATCTTTACTGGTCACATAATGAGAAGCCGGATATATCACATACTGATTTACCTTCTCAATCTCTTTTCCCGTGTCAGGATCGAACAATGCCAAACTTTCGATTTCATCGCCCCAGAAGGTGATTCTGAGCGCCTGATCGGAGTAGGCAGGGAATACATCGATAACATCCCCGCGGACACGAAATACCGCTCTACGAAACTCTATGTCGTTGCGTGAATAATGCAGATCTACCAAATCGTACAAAAGTTTGTTTCTGGATATTTCTCTGCCAACTTTGAGATGAATAATCAATTTTTCATACTCGCTTGGGGATCCTATTCCATAAATACAGCTAATTGATGAAACAATAATCACATCTGTCCGGCCAGAAAGCAGACTACTGGTTGCTCTAAGACGAAGTCGCTGAATCTCCTCGTTGAGAGACAAATCTTTCTCAATATATTTATCCTGCGAGACCAGATATGCTTCAGGTTGATAGTAATCGTAGTACGAAATGAAAAACTCGACCGAGTTTTCGGGAAAGAAATCGCTTAACTCTCGATACAACTGTGCTGCAAGTGTTTTGTTATGACTCATAACCAACGTCGGTTGACCATACTTTTCGATGACAGAAGCTATGGTTCGAGTTTTTCCGGAACCGGTAATCCCAAGCAAGGTTTGAAACTGGTCACCGCGTGTAAGTCCAGTATAAAGGTCTTCGATTGCTTTCGGCTGATCTCCAGCTGGAGAAAATTGAGAAAATAGTTTGAAATCGGACATTCTAAACGTATTTCCGTTTGATAGTGTATGGATTTATTTGCGAAATTGCGCCCAAAGGGAAAACTTATGCACAAAGGGATGTACATGTTGGGCTAACCCAACAATATAACCATTCCAGGGATGTCAATCTTACAACAACTTAGGTAAAACAATCATGCCCACTTCTTCATTGAACGAGCACCGAAAACGAATCGACGAAATCGATGAGCAGATATTGGATCTGTTAAAAGAACGCGCTGATGTTGTGAAGGGAGTATTACTAACAAAGATTCAAAATAAGCTTCCAATTTATGTTGCAGGAAGGGAAGACCTCAAGATTCAGTCATTTCGTGAAATGAGTATAAAGAGAGGTTTGGATCCGGATTGGGGCGAGGATTTTCTGCGAATGATCATGAGTTCGAGTCGTGCCAGTCAATCTTCGAGTGAATTTCCTTGTGCTACGGCTCATTCGAAAACAATACTGATTCTGGGTGGTAGAGGAGGAATGGGAAAGCAGTATGCTGCATTGTTCTCAGCAAGTGGGCATCAGGTAAGAATATTGGATAAAACGGATTGGGATCATGCCTCAGAATTGTTCGAAGGAGTTGATTTGGTAATTATATCTGTTCCTATCAATATAACCGAACGGGTTATTGAACAGCTGAAAGATTATATCCCCGATGGAGCGATTTTGGCAGATTTTACCAGTAATAAAGAAGGTCCGTTGCGTGCAATGATGAAAAATCACAAAGGTCCTGTGGTAGGACTTCACCCCATGCACGGGCCAGACATTTCGAATTTGTCCAAGCAATTAATGATTACATGCCATGGACGTGATGAAGACAGCTATAACTGGGTCATTAATCAATTTCAATTATGGGGTATGCGGGTATTGGCAGTTGATCCCAAACAGCACGACAAAGTGATGAATCTGGTCCAGGGACTACGCCACTTTGTGGCGTTGTTGCATGGGTCCTTTATGAAGACAACCGAACTCAAGCCCGAGCAAATACTCCATTTTTCATCACCGATATATCGTGCAGAACTGATGATGACGGGCAGGATATTTGCGCAAGATGCGGAATTATATGCAGACATAGTTTTTGCCAATGATGATCGAAGGGCGATTCTTATAGAATTCCTACAACATCATGAGCGTCTTGCAGATATGGTAAGAAAAGGTGATAAGCAGGCATTTATCAAAGAGTTTGAGTCCATCACGGAATTCTTTGGTGATTTTGCAGAAACAGCACTGAATGAAAGTGGATACTTGATCAATCGCCTTGCAGATCGCTTCTCATAAATCTTCGTATATTTGGGTTTATTCTAATTTTGCAGTAACACGCTGCGTCCATTTAAGAAATAGGGAATGAACATAGAGAGCCATCCGATAGTACAGGAACTTAACCACCGCATATTGATCATTGATGGTGCCATGGGCACGATGATTCAGACCTATAAGTTATCTGAAGAGGACTATCGTGGAGATCGATTTAAAGATAGTCCGTTCGATCTGAAGGGCAATAACGATCTGTTGAGTCTTACTCAGCCTGAAATTATTGAAAAGATTCACGAGTCGTTTCTAGTAAATGGTGCTGATATCATTGAAACGAACACCTTTAATGCGAATCCGATTTCTTTGGCTGATTATCACCAGGAGTCGTTGACCTATGAGCTGAATCTTGAGTCGGCGAAGTTGGCACGTCGTGTGGCGCAGAAGGTGACGCAGATGGATGTAACGCGGCCGAGGTATGTTGCGGGCGCGATGGGTCCAACGAACAGAACGTTGTCGTTGTCGCCGGATGTGAATGATCCCGCGTATCGCGCTGTGGACTTTGATCAGGTTGTGGATGCATACAAGGAGCAGATCCGCGGCTTGATGGACGGTGGTGTGGATGTGTTGTTGGTTGAAACCGTTTTTGATACGTTGAACTGTAAAGCGGCGTTATTTGCAATACAGCAGTACTTCGACGAGACGGGAAAGGTTATCCCTGTGATGGTGTCGGGTACGATTGTAGATGCGAGCGGCAGGACGTTATCTGGTCAGACGACAGAATCCTTCTGGATATCGGTATCGCACATGCCGTTTTTGTTGAGCATTGGATTGAATTGTGCCCTTGGGTCACAACAAATGCGGCCATTTATTCAGGAGTTGTCGCGAGTGGCAACCTGCCGTGTAAGTTTGTATCCGAATGCCGGGCTTCCGAACGAGTTTGGGGGCTACGATGAGAGTCCGGACTATATGGCGGAACAAATCAGGGACTATGCACGGTCTGGATTTATAAATATAGTGGGAGGGTGTTGTGGGACCAGACCCGAACATATCCAGGCGATAGCCAAAAGCGTTGAAGGAATGAAACCGCGTGAAATTCCAAACCGCGAACCGTATCTGCAACTCAGTGGACTAGAACCGCTGATTATTCGTCCAGAGACCAACTTTGTGAACATTGGTGAGCGAACCAATGTCACAGGATCTAAAGTTTTTGCGAATTACATTCTGAATAACGACTTCGATAACGCACTGCGTGTAGCCAAACAGCAAGTAGAGAACGGTGCTCAGATCATTGACATCAACATGGATGAGGGGATGCTTGATTCCAAGGCTGCTATGGTCAGGTTTCTGAACCTGCTTGCATCCGAGCCAGACATCACCCGGGTTCCATTCATGATCGACTCCTCGAAGTGGGAAGTGTTGGAAGCCGGTTTGAAATGCATCCAGGGTAAAGCGATTGTAAACTCGATTTCACTCAAAGAGGGTGAGGCCAAGTTCATTGAGCAGGCTAAACTGGTCCGTCGCTATGGTGCAGCTGTTATTGTAATGGCATTCGACGAAGAGGGTCAGGCCGACAGCTTGCAACGCAGGATCGAAATTTGTTCCCGTGCGTACAAAATTTTGACCGGAACGGTCGGATTTCCACCACAGGACATTATTTTTGACCCGAATATCCTTACGGTTGCTACAGGAATTGAAGAGCATAACAACTATGCTGTTGATTTCATCGAGGCAACACGTTGGATAAAGGAAAACCTCCCGCTTGCCAAAGTAAGTGGTGGAGTAAGTAACATTTCGTTCTCGTTCAGGGGCAACAACGTTGTACGGGAGGCCATGCATACTGCGTTTCTATACCACGCCATCAAGGCAGGGTTGGACATGGGAATCGTAAATGCAGGTCAAATCGAGGTATATGACGAAATCGAGCCGGTATTAAAAGAATTGGTCGAGGATGTGCTGCTGAATCGACGTGCGGATGCGACAGAACGTCTTATTGATCATGCAGAGTCTGTGAAGTCAAAGGATAAGCAGGAAGCTCGCGTTGACCAATGGAGAAGTCTGCCTGTCAATGAGCGATTGTCCCATGCGTTGGTAAAAGGGATAGTAGACTACATCGATGTTGATACCGAGGAGGCTCGTTTACAGGCCGAAAGTCCGTTAAGCGTGATCGAAGGTCCGCTAATGGATGGCATGAACGTGGTTGGGGATCTATTTGGAGCTGGAAAAATGTTCCTTCCGCAGGTAGTGAAAAGTGCCCGGGTGATGAAAAAAGCCGTGGCGTATCTCATTCCGTACATCGAAGCGGAAAAACTACTTGCAGCGGATACTCGTCCACGTGCAAAAGTATTACTGGCGACCGTGAAGGGCGATGTTCACGACATTGGCAAGAACATTGTTTCTGTTGTTTTGGCATGTAATAATTATGAGGTCATCGACCTGGGCGTCATGGTGCCTAAAGAAAAGATACTGGATGCAGCTGTTGAGCATAACGTTGATGCCGTTGGACTGAGTGGACTTATTACTCCATCACTTGATGAGATGGTTGATATAGCCAACGAGATGGAGCGACGAGGAATGAAGCTTCCGCTATTGATCGGTGGTGCAACAACATCCAGAGTTCACACGGCTGTGAAAATTGCTCCGGAATACAGCGGTCCGACCATCCACGTACTGGATGCATCCCGAAGCGTGCCTATTGTGAGCAAACTGGTTTCTGATGAAGGGGCCGAGGCATTCAAAGAGGAAGTTAAGGCCGAGTACGAGGAGGTACGTGAGCAATACGGCCGTCGTAAGCAGGTTAAGCAACAGTTGACACTGGACAAAGCCCGCGAAAATAAACATCAAATTGATTGGTCCGGATACACACCGCCGAAGCCAAATAAATCTGGAGTACACGTAATAAAAGATATTCCGCTGGCGGTTTTGAGACCTTATATCGACTGGACCCCGTTTTTTATTACCTGGCAATTGACCGGCAAATATCCCGCAATCTTAGACGACGAAATTGTTGGAACAGAGGCACGTCGATTGTTCGAAGATGCGAACAACATGCTGGATAAGATTATTCGTGATGGATCCTTGAAAGCACAAGCTGTTTATGGATTGTTCCCTGCAAACTCAATCGGTGATGATATCAACATATATTCTGATGACAACCGCTACACCGTTGCAGACACCCTCCACATGCTTCGTCAGCAGACAGTCAAACGAGCCGGGCAGCCAAATAAATCACTTGCTGATTACATCGCTCCTGTTGAATCTGGTCTTCAGGACTACATCGGAGCATTTGTTGTAACGGCTGGAATTGGGATAGAGAAAATTCTCGAGAAGTTTCAAAAAGATCATGATGACTATTCATCCATTATGGTTAAAGCTTTAGCAGACCGTTTAGCTGAAGCGTTTGCCGAATATTTACACGAGCAGGTACGAACATTGCACTGGGGATATGCGGCGGCTGAAAAACTTACGAACGAAGAATTGATTCGTGAGGAATATCAGGGAATTCGTCCGGCTCCGGGTTATCCTGCGAATCCGGACCACACCGAAAAACCGGCACTTTTCAGATTATTGGATGCAACCAATAACACGGGAGTTACATTGACAGAAAACTTCGCGATGGCACCAGCCGCTTCGGTATGTGGGTGGTATTTCAGTCATCCAGAAGCTGAATACTTCAGACTTGGTGAAATAGGAAAAGATCAGGTCATAGATTATCACATACGAAAAGGAATGTCGGTCAAGGAAATCGAAAAATGGTTATCACCGATATTGGGTTATGAGGGAACAGCAGCGAATCCAAAGCCACAAATAAAATGTGACTGTGGGATTTCGCATCCGGTTTTTTCTTAAATCCACATCGTGTTGATATCGGAAAATATGGTATTTTCAGCATATTGAGGGATCGATTTCGTCAGGTAGTCTGGTTATGTCTTTTGTAGGATCAGTTATGAACGTATAAACAGGATCAAGTATGACATTTACCGAAATTTCGCATGATATCAAGATCACTGTTCAGCCGATTTTTGTGGAAAGAGAGTCAGATCCGATTAATGGGCGTTTCGTTTACGCCTATTTTGTGACTATAGAGAATCTGGGCTCCGAATCGGTTCAGCTTATGCACAGACAGTGGTACATACACGATTCAAATGGTGAGTCCCATGAAGTATATGGTGAGGGTGTGGTGGGACGACAGCCAGTCATCACTACTGGTGAAGTGTACAATTACAACAGTTTTTGTGTTTTGAAATCCTTTGAAGGAACGATGGAAGGGTTCTACGAAATGCTAAAAGCAGATGGTAAACTATTAAAAGTTACTATTCCAACGTTTTTCCTTAGATCCCATTTGATGAATTAGGCTAAAAATACCGACAAAAACGAAATTGCTTAGAAACCATGTAGCAATAACAATCAAAAAAAAAGGACAGTACGGGTCAAATACTGTCCTTTTAGTGGATGGTGATGGGATATATGAAAATAAAACTCTTACTTCGAGAGAATCGTTTCGATTGAACGTAAAATTTCATTACTCATAGGATTAGTTCTGCTTCTGAACCGACGTACGAGCTTGCCCTCTTTATCAATCAAGAATTTCTCAAAATTCCAGTTAACATCGCCCGTGAAATCTTCGTTGGGCTGGGCGGTGAGATAGCTAAAAAGCGGGTCCTGATCAGCGCCTTTAACAGAAACTTTAGAGAACATCGGAAATGTAACCCCATAATTTGCTTCACAAAACTGAGCGATCTCTTCGTTTGAGCCGGGTTCTTGTCCATTAAAATTGTTAGCAGGGAACCCAAGAATCACAAAGTCCTTGCCGTCATATTTTTCATAAAGAGCCTGTAAGTCTTTGTACTGTGGAGTGAAACCGCATTTTGAGGCTGTATTAACAATCATAACCACTTTGCCTTTGTACGATTCCAGGTTTACTTCATTGCCTTTGATGTCTTTCTTAACAAAGTCATGTAGGCCATTGGGGTTGGTTGTAAAAGAAGTGGTCATGAATGCTGTTGCGAATATTAGTGTTAGAATGATTTTCATATCTTTATGGGTGACTTAAGGTGATATATGAAGAATCAAAAAATTAACTTGAAAAGTTCCATTGTGAAAAGACTCCTACTTTTTTTTACCCTAATTTTTACAACGACTTACTTTTGTTCGCCCGTAACGGCGGAGGCTCAGATGTTTTCAGTACAACCGGAACGGAAATCATTAACTATTACACCTGAACTTGCTGTAATAATTGGTTACAGTGCCATGACATTTGATTATCGGGGACCAGGCCATAGGATGGTTATTGCAAGTCCAGATCAGATTGGAACTACATTTCAGTTCAATGATCACTTGTTTCAGGTTGGTTTAGAAATGACCGGTTTCAGTGTATACGGATTATTTGGACGTAATCTGGGGCAGTATAACAATGCTTACAGTCAGCTTGGAGCAAGTATCGGGAATCAGGTTTATTTAATCCGGTCCTCCGCATTTCGTTTAGGAATACCCATACGACTAGCTACAGACTACATTGTAGTTAAAAACAATACGTTATTGACTTCCCAGGAATTCAAACAGAACACATTTGGAATTCATGCGGGTCTAGATCTGGCGGTTAGACTGTCTGATTCTGTCCGATTTGGAGTACAAGGGTTGGGTGGATATTCGTACTCAGTTTCTGGATTTGGAAATTCGGGTGGTACGGCCGTTGATTTGACTTTAAAAAATAGGCTTTATGTGGATAACCTAATCCGGCAGTATGGATTACTGATAGGATTTGACCTTAATTCCAGGGACTACCATTTAGATGATAACAGATATGATTACTTAGCTCTTCAGCAGATGGTGAGTATTGGGGTAACTTTTTGATGAAACCGGACAAACTCTTATTGGAACTGGAAGAAATCGTATCCAGACTTGGATTTAAAGTACGTAAAGAAAAAGGTGATTTTCGGGGCAGTAACTGTGTATTATCAGGTGAACGGATAATTATGCTGAATAAAAACTCACCGGTTGAAATGCATATTGGTACGTTGTCGAAGTTTATTTTGTCACAAAAGCACGATGATCTTTATCTCAAACCGATAGTTCGAAAAGAACTTGAGCAAATGTGGGATAAGCAGGAAGTTTCCTCCGAACCGGAGTTTAATTTTGATGGTCACTGAACCCGCTTCAAATCACCAGTTCAAAGAAATACTTGAACAATCAGGTGATCAGCCATTGCCACAATCGCTTTATGATGAGCCTGAATGTGGAATGAAAGTTACATTCCTGGGAACAGGCACTTCTATGGGTGTTCCTGTATCCGGAAATTTTGGCAGAGAGATGCCGACGGGTGACATCAGAGATGAGAGATACAGAAGCTCCATTTGGATTCAGACTCCTAAAACTTCCATCGTGGTTGATATAGGCCCTGAATTCAGGCTACAGACCCTTCGTTCTGGGATACGCCGCATTGATATGTTATTAATTACACACGAACATTACGACCATATCGGCGGGCTGGACGATTTGCGTCCTTTTAACTATATGCAAAAAGGGGTTATTCCTGTAATAACAACACCTGGGTGTGCCGAATCTATAAAAAGAAGATATGATTATATATTTGAACCGAATAAAACACCAGGTTCTGTTGACATTTCGATGCAAACGGGTACTCATAAAGTTCAATTTAGAGACTGTGAAATTACTCCGTTACCGGTAATGCATGGTAAGCTACCCGTTTTTGGTTTCCGAATAAACAACCTGGCTTACATAAACGATTGTAGCTATATACCTGAGGAGACGTTTGCCCTGATTCGTGGGTGTGAAGTTTTGATTCTGGATGCATTGCGTTGGGAACCTGCGCATCCAACACACTTTACCATAGGGGAGTCGATAGAGGCAGCCAGACGTTCTGGAATACCACGAACCTATTTCATTCACATGTCGTCTTATGTTCGACATGAGGATACCAACACTCGTTTGCCAGAAGGGATTCGTCTGGCGTATGATCAACAAGTAATCTACTTGTAGTTTGGAAGCCCCTGGTTATCGAGTTGATTCACAATTTTTTTGATATCCTGAGACGAGTCTAACTTGAGCACCACAATAGCGTCCTCGGTTTCAATTAAACCAATACCCATAAGTCCAACCATAGCAACCAGTTTCTTGCTGTGCGTCTTTACCAGACAATTACGGACATCGTGTAGTATAGTAGTTTCTTCATCAATCACGTTTCCGTTGGGATCTTTGTTACCATGTTCATAAACTGCAAACCAACTACCCACATCGCTCCACCCAAATTCGCCAGGTACAACATGAACGGCATCGGTTTTTTCCATGATACCGTAGTCAATAGATATTGACGTGACTACGTGATAAAAATTGTTAAGGGCGCGTTCAAAGTCGATATCCATTTCCTTTATGAACGCTTCGATTTCACGATAAATGGCTGGCTGATGTATCTGGAACTGCTCTAGTATGGTATCGGCTTTCCAGATAAACATTCCGCTATTCCATAAAAAGTCACCTGAATCCAAAAAAGTAAGTGCGGTTTTAAGGTCGGGCTTTTCGGCAAATGTCTTTACGAGGTAGACAGGATTACTGCCGGATTTGTCAGCTGCAGTCTCATCAAGCTGAATGTATCCATAACCGGTTTCTGGTCGATGAGGTGTTATGCCAATGGTAACCAGATTTTTGCCTGATTCTGCCTTTTTCAGACCCGTCTCAAGGATTTCCAAATAGCGTTGAGGTCTGGTAATGTAATGGTCGGCAGGAAGGACAATCATAGTTGCATTTGGATCCCTCTTGAGTAAAATTGCAGCGGCAGCAGCCACACACGGTGCTGTGTTTTTGGCTATAGGTTCACCGATAATATTTTCCGCCGGCATATTCGGGAACTGTTCCTGAACCAAGTCAACATAGTGGGCATTAGTAACGACCAAGATACGTTCCATGGGAATCAAAGGGAGCATACGATCGACGGTACTTTGAATCATAGAGCGTTCTCCAAGCAGGTTTAAAAATTGCTTGGGTCTGGATTGTCTGCTGCTTGGCCAGAATCGTGTTCCAGCGCCACCTGCCATAATTACAGCGTATCTCATGAAAATGGGTTTCTTTAACTAAAATTGGTGATTCAAGTTACCGAATTTAGTGATTAAGACGAAACCCTGTCAGCATTTTGCAGAGTAAAGCTGAAAGTGGATCCCTGATTAATCTGGCTTTCAATGAGCAACTGCTCGTTATGTGCTTCGATGATGTGTTTAACGATAGATAGACCCAAGCCACTGCCACCTTTTTCACGAGCCCGTGACTTATCAATACGATAAAACCTTTCGGTCACACGAGGTATGTCACGAGGTTCAATACCGAGTCCTGTGTCGGTAACGGTAATCAAATATTTGGATGGATTTTTTGGGTAGATCTTAACCCCGACTGTAACTAATCCGTTTGGCTTGTTGTATTTGATGGCATTTTCGACCAGGTTGATTAATACCTGGCGAAGTTGGTTTCGATCGCCCATGACAGTAATATTACCATCAAAGTCGATAAGTTTGAGTGTAATCGATTCATTAAGCGCCTTGTATTGAAGATTTTCTACAACCTCAAGTAGTATATCTTTGATTCGTATTGCTTGTAAATCGGATCTTAATTCGCCGGTTTCAAGTTTAGAAATTTCCATGAGATCACGAGTTAGAATATTCAATCTATTCACGTTTCTCATGGCTTTTTCCAGGAAACTCTTATTGACGCGTTCGTCGTAAAGTGCACCGTCCAACAGTGTTTCGATGAATCCCTGGATTGCAAAGATCGGGGTTTTTAGTTCATGTGAAATGTCACCGATAAATTCTTTGCGGTAGTTTTCCAGTCTATTCAACCGTTGAAGTTCTTTTTCCGTAGAAAGAACGGTTCGGTTCATTGCTACAATAATTTCGTCGAGCTCATCTTTTTTGAGATAATGCTCATCCTGAAACTCTTCGAATTGCTTGTGTGCAAGATGATAAAGGGCTGATTCAAGTCGAATCAACCGCTTTTGGAGAACGTGCCGGGCTACCAGATAACTTATGATTAGAATTGCAACTGAGCCCATGAATGCAAATTGAAGAGCTTCAATCATGGGCACGTGAATGAGTAAAATGGCAGTCTCAATGACAAAAGAGAACAAGCTTATGATCAGTGCGATACGAAAGGCGAGGTAAAAAAACTGATTATTGCCCTGACTAGCATTCATACTTTATTCTTTAAAGCGATAACCGACACCCTTTACGGTTTCAATGTAGTGTTCACCCAGTTTTTCGCGAATTTTACGGATGTGAACATCAATCGTGCGATCTATGACAAAAATGTTGTTTCCCCAGACTTCATTCAGGAGTGTCTGGCGGTCGAGTACCTTCCCTTTACGCGCTGCCAGATAAGAAAGGACTTCAAATTCTTTTCGCGGCAGTTGAAATTCCTCGCTTCCTCTCGTTACAAGATATCGTCCACGATCAATAGTCAGGTCTCCAACCTTTAACATCATTTCTGACTCCTCAATATCGCCAACCCGCCGAAGTACCGTGCGAATTCTTGAAACCAATTTTGATGTAGAAATTGGTTTGGACAGGAAGTCATCGGCACCCATTTCCAATCCTTCGATTTCTGTTTTCTCATCACCCCGGGCGGTTAGAAAAATGACGGGACGAATTTTTAAAACGGGGTCCTCTTTGAGTACTTTGCAAACTTCGATGCCGGTCATTTTGGGCATCATAATATCGAGTATGATGAGATCGGGATTATATTTCCGTGCTAATTTGATGCCGTCGTATCCATTTTCGGCTTTTAGAACACTGTAGCCTTCTTTTTCTAGATTATATTCGATGAGGTCGAGGAGGTCTGCTTCATCATCGACGATCAGGATGGTTTCTTTAGCCACTGTCGCGGGGTTTTGTGACGGGTCATATTGCTACCACAAAGTTAACAAAGGGTAATGTAGTGATAAACAATGGGATGTTAAATTTATGTTATCAAAGCTGGCACTTGTGCCATTGAGCACAGAGAACAGAAAACAGAGAACGGACAGAAGGGCGAGCCGTAGTTCACAGAACACAGAAAGCAGTTCACCGTAAAGAGGTCAAATAGGTAGTTGGGAGTAGGAAGTGGAGAGTTGGTGGTTGAATCTATTACCTACTTCCCACTACCCACTTCCACCTTAAGTCTGTTATCCCTTTTCTGCAATCTGTTATCTGTACAATAACTGCAATGCGGCACGGACGAGATTGCCGGTGTCGTTGAGTTCCGGATTCGATTTAAGTACCTGAGCGACTGCTTTTTCGGCATCCAAACGTCTGAATCCAAGTGCTTCGAGCGCAGAAATACACTCCTGTTCTGGTCCGGAGGGCAGGATTGATGTCCCCATGGTTGATACGGAACCAAGTGAAGCGCCGATCTTGTCTTTCAATTCTACGACAAGGCGTTCAGCGGTTTTTTTACCGATTCCAGGAGTTCGTGCAAGCATAGCGGTGTCTTGTTTACCAACTGCATGAATGAGGTCTTCGGTTAACATTCCACTCAAGATGGTTAATGCCAGTTTCGGACCAATTCCCTTAACTGTAATCAACATCTCGAACAATGACTTATCGTTGCGATTGGTAAAACCGAATAATCGTTGTTCGGATTCGGTGATATGGTGATAAATATGCAAGAAAGAAGGTTTTCCTGGTTCAGGAAGGGAATGATATGATTGTGCACTGATTCCAATTTCATAGCCTACGCCTGAAACATCCATCACAACACGATTTGGATGTTTCTCTGCCAGGATTCCATTTAACGATACAATCATGTCTATTGTAATCTAAATATGTTCAACATTACCGGGTCCGTTCCGGATTATCGGCAACAAACTGTTCCCATCCAGACTTTGCGTGGTTTTGATGTTTCTTTTTGGTTGAAGTAAGTGCTTCGCGGTGAGGCTGATTCATTCGCATCATGTGGCACCATGCCACTGCCAGGGCATCCGTTGCGTCCGCCGGATATTTGGTTCCGTGTAGATTTAATACCTTGTCGAGCATATAGGCTACGGAGTCTTTGCTTGCATTCCCATTACCGGTAATCGATTTCTTGACCATTTTGGGATAATATTCATCAATTGAGAGACCTGAGTTTAGAGCAGCCAGCATGGCTGAAGCTTGTGCCCGTCCAAGCTTGAGCAAAGCAAGTGGGTCTTTTCCATACAACGGAGTTTCAACAGCGCACGCATCTGGTTTATGAACAACAATAAGATTGAGAATCGCATCATAAATCGTTTTGAGTCGCACCGTGTGATCCAGTATATGTCCAACACGGATTACGTCGCAATAAATCATTTCGTAGGTATTACCAACCTGTCTTAACACCGAAATACCGGTGTTACGTGAGCCGGGATCAATTCCAAGTACGGTGTAGCTCATGAAAGAAATGAAAAAAGATCCCCGGTTGCCATAAGGCGACCGGGAAATCGAATGATTTCAAGACAGGCCGTCGTCTTGATTATAAATTTTAGCGAGGTCTGTTATTAATTCTTCACTGATACCATTAGTCGCAAATCCGCCATCATGGAACAGATTTTGCATCGTGACTTTGCGTGTCAGGTCTGAGAACATCGTTACGCAGTAATCGGCACAATCATCTGCGGATGGATTTCCAAGCGGGGAAAGTTTTTCGGCAAAAAGGAACATTCCGTCGAATCCTTTGATTCCTGAACCGGCAGAAGTCATTGTTGGGCCCTGGGAGATGGTGTTCACACGGATTTTCTTGTGTCCCAGTCGGCTACCGTAGTTTCTTGAGATACTTTCGAGCAGCGCTTTAGCATCGTTCATATCGGAATACTTCGAAAAAATGCGCTGAGCTCCAATATAACTCAGTGATACTACGCTGCCATATTCGTTCACAATATCGTGTACTTCCGTGGCGTAGTGCAGAATTTTGTGAAGCGAAATGGCCGAGATATCCAAAGACTGCATGAAAAACTTATAGTCGAGGTCTTTGTAATCTTTCTTCTTTCGAATGTTGGGTGACATTCCGATAGCATGAAGAATGAAGTCTATCTTGCCGAACTTTTCTTTGACTTTGGTAATCAGAGAATCGACCTCTTCTTCACTTGAAACATCACAAGGGATGATCTCGGCATTGGTTTCTTCCGACAGGGCATTGAGTTGACCTAACCGCAGAGCGATTGGCGCATTTGATAAAACGAATTCAGCTCCTTCCCTGTGGCAGGCAAGAGCAACCCTCCAGGCGATAGATCTCTCGTCGAGAGCACCGAAGATGATACCTTTTTTACCTTTTAATAGTCCATAACCCTGTGAATAATTCATAAAATACTCCTGAAAATTGCGTTGATTACGATTCGTGTTCCCAAGACATCCTGATTTAATGAAGTCATCTCATTGGATTGGATGTCAATAGATCAAGGATAGCTATAGTTTTGGAAATTATCTACAGTCTCATTGTGGAATCATCTAACAAACGGGGGCTCTTTTGTTTCTGTGCAAATTGAATGTTGATAAATGGTGAATTTCTCGCTATTTTTCCTGACTATCCAACAAAATCTGCAACTTGTAACTCACAACCATGTTTGACGATTTATCCGGCAAGTTCGGATCGGCATTCAAATCACTTTCAGGTCAATCGAAGATCACCGACGTTAACATCGCTGAATCTGTTCGAGAGATTCGTCGTGCGTTGTTGGATGCAGACGTTAACTACGAGGTTGCCCGTGAGTTTACTCGCAAAATCAAGGCAGAAGCAGATGGAGCAGGAGTTTTAACCAGTGTTTCTCCAGGTCAGCAATTTACCAAAATCGTTTATGACGAGTTGGTGTTTACACTTGGTGGCAAGAAAGAAGAGATTCGTTTTGCCAGTACACCGCCAACGGTCATCTTAATTGCTGGTCTTCAGGGATCCGGAAAGACCACATTCGCAGCCAAGCTGGCTAAATATCTAAAAGACAAAAAGCATATTCCGATGCTGGCTGCTGCCGATGTGTATCGTCCGGCGGCGATTGACCAGCTCAAGACATTGGCATCACAAATCAACGTTCCGGTATTCTCGCTGGAAGAAAAAAATGCGTTGAAGGTTGCAAAAGAGGCCTTGAACGAAGCCCGTAAGCAGGCTTGCGACGTGTTGATCGTGGATACAGCGGGAAGATTGCACGTAGACTCTGAGATGATGGATGAGGTAGCAGCGATAAAAGATGCACTCAAGCCAAACGAGATTTTATTTGTAGTTGATTCGATGACGGGTCAGGATGCGGTTAATACAGCTCGTGAGTTTAATCAACGAATCGATTTTGATGGTGTTGTGTTAACCAAACTAGATGGTGACACCCGTGGTGGAGCGGCACTTTCGATCAAGAAAGTGGTAGAGAAGCCGATCAAGTTCGTCTCGACAGGTGAGAAACTGGATGCTTTGTCGGAGTTTTATCCGGATCGAATGGCACAGCGGATCCTTGGAATGGGTGATGTCGTATCGTTGGTTGAAAAAGCCCAGCAGCAGTTTGATGAACAGCAAGCCAGAGAGCTTTCATCCAAAATTCGCTCCGATAGTTTTAATCTGGAAGATTTTTATGCACAACTGCAGCAGATCAAAAAAATGGGATCCATGCAGGATTTGTTGGGCATGATACCTGGCATGGGAAATGCCTTGAAGAATGTTGAAGTTGGTGATGATACGCTAAAGCCCATTGAAGCCATCATCAATTCGATGACGCCCGAGGAAAGACGTAAGCCTGAGCTACTTAATGGTAGTCGGCGCAGACGTATTGCAATCGGGTCTGGAACTACTGTTCGGGAGGTTAATGAACTCATGAAACAATTCGAACAGATGAAAAAAATGATGAAATCTATGCAAAAAATGGGCGGCATGGGACGTGCTATGCACGGATTGAAGAATATGATGGCGTCTGGAAGACGTTAAATTCGATTCAAGAAAACAAAACTAAACGTTGTATTAGGAGAACAACTTGGTAAAGATAAGATTACAAAGACACGGTCGAATCCGACTCCCTTATTATCACATCGTTGTTGCTGATAGCAGGGCACGTCGCGACGGACGTATCATTGAGGATCTGGGCCGTTATAGTCCAACCGAACAACCAGCGATGGTTAAAGTTGATACAGACAAGGTAATTGCATGGATCAATAAAGGTGCTCAGCCGACTGACACCGTTCGTAGTATCCTCAAAAAAGAAGGCATTTATCTTCGCATGCACCTCATGCGTTGGGGCAAGTCAACGGAAGAAATCGAAAAAGCTGTTGAAGATTTCAAGGCTTCTAAAGGTGACAAAACAGCATCTGCTGCTGCAACACGTCGTGCTGCACTCAAGCAGGAAGAAGAGCGCGTAGCCAAAGCGGACGCTGCCCGTGCTGTTGAAGAAGCCAAGAAAGTTAAAGAAGCTGAAGCAGCTGCCCAAAAAGCGGAAGAAGAAGCTGCCAAGACTGCCGAAGAGGCTCCTTCTGCTGAAGCAGAAGCACCAGCTGCTGAAGAGTCCGTTGCTGAAGCTGAAGCTCCGGTCGAAGATGCGCCTGTTGCAGAAGCAACAGCTGATGATACTTCGGAAGAGGCTAAAGAAGCCTGAGTCTTAATTTCGGCTAATCCGATATAACCTAATCAACGATGCGCAGCAACTGGACCACTGTTGGATTCATTTCACGCATTCACGGATTAAAAGGTGAAGTTGTATTGGAGCCTGAGTTTGAGGATGACCTCTACTCCGTTGACAGGGTGTATTATTTTGGTAAACCAGGTCAGGATCCGGTTCCGGTCAGAATCAACTCGTTCAAGCTGGTAAAAAAAGGCGACCAGCAATCGTTCTTTGTTACAATTGACCAAATTACAGATCGAACTGAAGCTGAAAAGCTGAAGGGACTCTCGGTGTTTCTTCCTTCCGCAGATGTTGAAATTGAGGAGGATCCAGAAATGGATCTTATTGGATATCGCGTTGTGGATGCTGAAACCGGCGATGATCAGGGCGAAGTAGTAGATGTGATCGACAATCCGGCACATACACTGCTTCAAGTTGTTGAAAATGGTGCATATTTCATTCCTTTTGTGGATGAATATGTCACCGAAATTGACGATGAAAACCGAATCATCAAGGTAACAGGTATTGAAGAGTTAAAAACGCTGAACGGATGATCAGAATCGACCTTATATCGGCTGTGCCCGGACTACTTGTGAGTCCAATCGAGCATAGCATCGTTAAACGGGCTCGAGATGGTGGTTTTATGGAAGTTCATATCCATGACTTGCGAGACTATACAGTTGATAAGCATCGGAAAATCGATGATTATCCGTATGGAGGCGCATCGGGAATGGTTCTGACAACCCAACCTATTTTTGATTGTATCCGAAAGCTCCAATCTGAGCGGGACTACGACGAGGTGCTATTTATGGCGCCTGACGGAGAACCGATGAATCAGAAGCTGGCAAACCGATTTTCGTTGATGGGTAACATCATCATATTGTGTGGGCATTATAAAGGGGTAGATCAGCGGGTTCGCGACACATTGATCACTCAGGAGATAAGTCTCGGTGATTTTGTTTTATCAGGTGGCGAACTTCCTGCTTTAGCGATAGTCGATGCTGTAGCCAGACTCATTCCTGGTGTTCTTGGTGATGCAGAAAGTGCTCTCGAAGACTCGTTTCAAGACGATCTTTTAGGACCGCCAGTGTATACCCGACCACCGGTGTATGAAGGAATGGTAGTTCCGGAAGTATTGATATCCGGAAACCATGCCAAAATTAAGAAATGGGAGTTGGAACAGTCAATTGATCGAACAAAAACGCGCCGTCCGGACTTGTATAGAAAATATTTGAACGAACATTAACAAATGCCAATTGGCTAATCAGTAAAACAATGGACAAGATTAAATTAGTAGAACAGACCCAGGTTAACGAAAACCTGCCAGCGTTCAACGTAGGTGATACCGTTAACGTACACTACCGTGTTCGTGAGGGTGAAAAAGAGCGTATTCAGCAGTATGAAGGCGTTGTTATCAACATACGTGGATCAGCTGCCAACAAAACCTTTACTGTTCGCAAGATTTCAAACAACGTTGGTGTTGAGCGTGTGTTCCCAATGTACACACCTTTCATCGCTAAGCTTGAAGTTAAGAAGCAAGGTAAAGTGAGAAGAGCTAAATTGTTTTATCTACGTGAGCTTCGCGGTAAAGCTGCTCGTATTAAAGACAAGAAAACGATCTAAGACGTTTCTCCAACGTTTAGTTTTCATAAAAAAGGCCGTGTCCGAAAGGAGACGGCCTTTTTGTGCTTATCGTAACTTGGACCAATACAATTACTGAATCGCTATCCGTAATTACTTAAACTTGATTTCTATTTTTTCTGTTGGAGCTAAATTCGCGTTACGTTTATTGATCTGATGGATAACTTGTGACGCGATTTGAGTAAAAATACCGTTTGGAGCTTCTTCAACAGCTACTGGTCGTCCGTAATCTCCACCTTCGCGAATAGGTTGTTGGAGGGGTATTTCCCCTAAAAATGGAGCGCCTAGTGTTGTTGCCAGGTTTCGGGCACCATCTTTGCCGAAGATGTAATATTTCTTATCAGGGGCATCGGGAGGTATGAAATACGCCATGTTTTCAACGATACCTAGAACAGGGACATTCACTTTTCTGAACATGGCAACACCTTTACGAGCATCGTCCAGGGCAACATCCTGAGGAGTAGAAACGATCACAGCACCACTTAAAGGGACAGTTTGAACGATGGTGAGTTGAATGTCACCCGTGCCAGGTGGCATATCGAGGACAAGATAATCCAGTGGACCCCAGATCGCTTCAGTCAGAAATTGTTTAACCGCGCTGGAGACCATTGGTCCACGCCAGACTACGGCTTCATCCGTATTCACCAGGAATCCCATTGAGAGTAGCTTTACGCCATACTTCTCAAGAGGAACAAGCTTTCGCTGCGTGTTAATATTTGGTCTTTCCCCCTGCAATCCAAACATGGTTGGGACAGATGGGCCATAGATATCGGTGTCGACCAGTCCTACAGTAGCGCCGGTTTTTGCAAGAGCTACAGCCAGGTTTGCAGCGACAGTTGATTTTCCAACACCACCTTTTCCAGAAGCAACGGCAATAATATTCTTAACCTGCGGGAGTAAATCGTTTTCATTTGAAGGCTGTGAACTCCCTGCAGATGCAGGTTTAGTACCCAGTTTGATTACTGGAACAATGTCCTTGTGAACAAGTTCGCGTATGGCGCTTTCGCAGGCTTGCTGGATTTGCTGTTTAACTTTATCGGAGGTTGTTGACAAATTGACAGTAAATGAAACTACCATCCCGTCAATTTGTATGTTTTCGATAGATTTTGTGGAAACAAGGTCTTTGCCCAGGTCAGGGTCCATTACTACGCGAAGCGCATCCAAAACCTGTTCAGCATTAATTGTAGTCATGAAATAATTCCGTTTATCAGTTTTTATGAAATGAATTTATCGCAGAATTCTGATCAATAATTTTACGGTAGTCAAAATACGAAATCCTCAGGTGTAATGTGTTAGAAGGCGAAAATCGTTCACAGAGCAGAGTAATGAAAAGTTCATTAAAGTGGCAGGAAATGATTAAATTTGATTCAATAAAGAACCTACTCTCACCTATGTTACAAAACACAATAGATTCAATAAAACACATTAAAAGTCCGACTCAGATACCCGTACCTGGTGGCAAGCTCATTGAAGAGTTTATTGGACGGATTCATAGTGGTGATACAAACGTGTCGGTAGCCCATATGATTGCACCGCCCAATTGGGGTGAAGAGCCACAGACTCCTGAATTTGATGAAATCACGATTATGTTGAGAGGTAAAATGCAGATAGCTATTCCTGATAAAATCATCGTTTTATCTGCGGGCGAGGTGTTTTTTGTTCAAAAAGGAGTAAAAGTCTGCTACAGTAATCCATTTGATGAAGAGAATGAATATTGGGCCATCTGTATTCCCGCATTTTCGGTAGAACTGGCCGGACGATAAACTACATTAAAGAAGCACTATGTTAAAAAGAACTCCATTTTTTGAAGTGCATCAGCATGCTGGTGCCAAATTGATTGACTTCGGTGGATTTGAAATGCCTGTCCAGTATGCTGGAATCTTGAAAGAGCATCAGGCTGTTCGGGAGAGGGCGGGTATTTTTGATGTTTCTCACATGGGGGAGATCATGATAACAGGTCCTAAAGCCCTGGAACTTGTGCAGCTTGCAACGGTTAATGACGCCTCAAAACTAATCCCTGGCAAAATTCAATATTCTGCCATGTGTTATACTAACGGGGGCATTGTGGATGACCTACTTGTGTACATGATGGGTGAAGAGAGATATCTATTGGTTGTTAATGCTTCCAATAAAGATAAAGATCTGGAATGGATTATCGGGCTGAATGCAAAAATCGGTGCACAGGTTCAGGACATTTCTGAACAAACTTGTCTACTGGCAGTACAGGGCCCAAAATCCGTTGAAATACTCCAGAAGTTGACCTCGATAAAATTGAGTGAAATATCGTATTACAGTTTCAAAGTTGGAGATTTAGCCGGATATAGTGATGTGATTTTATCAGCAACAGGTTATACCGGAGAAAAGGGCTTCGAAATATACTTTGATGGTACCAAGGTGAAACCATCAGAGATTTGGAACCGGATCATGGAAGCTGGTAACGAAGACGGGATTGAGCCGGCTGGCTTGGGGGCTAGAGATACACTCCGTCTGGAAATGGGCTTTGCGTTGTATGGGAATGATATTTCGGCAGAAACGACACCACTTGAAGCCGGATTAGGATGGATAACCAAGCTTGATAAAGGAGACTTTTGCGGTAAAGAGGTGCTTGTTCGACAAAAAGAGGAGGGTGTAGGTAAGCGTCTTGTTGGATTTATCACCGATGACAGACGTGCAATTCCAAGAAGTCATTACTCGTTATTTAATGAGACTGGTGAAAAAATCGGTGAAGTCACCAGTGGTGGACAGTCACCGAACCTGGGTAAAGGAATAGGGATGGCATACGTACAAGCGGCTTACGGTAAACCAGATACAGCACTTTACGTAGAGATTAGAGGTAAACAATTTCCGGTGGTTGTAACAAAACCACCATTCATTAAAAAATAACTGTATGCAAAAAGTTCTGGATGTATTCACTACCAGTACGTCGATTAGTGAAGAGGATATCAGAGGAAAAACAGTAGTAGTTATTGATGTGTTGAGGGCTACTTCAACGATGCTAACCGCACTATCGAACGGTGCTAAAGGTATCATTCCTGTCGAGGATATGGGTGCAGCGGGTAAAATAGCAACAAATCTGGATCCACTGAGCTATTTACTTTGTGGAGAAAAAGATGGTAAGCAGATTGAGGGATACGATCTCGGAAATTCACCCTTAGAATATTCAGAAGAGAAAGTTGCGGGTAAAACGTTGATTTTAAATACAACAAATGGAACCAAAGCACTGGTTAGAAGCGCACACGCGTCAAAGGTGTACATAGCTGGATTTTTAAATTTAAGTGCCATTTGTGAACTGTTGAAATTGGAAACGAATGAAATTTGTATTGTCTGTTCTGGCTGGAAAGGGCGACTATCATTGGAAGACGTATTTTGTGCCGGATTCATTGTTAGCCGGGTTTATGAAGGAGTGATTCCTGAGGATGCTAAAGATGGCGCTAAAGTAGCCATGGGATTATTTGAACGATTTGGGAACGACATTGAGGCTACAGTTCAGGTTACGAATCATGCTAAACGACTGATAGGATTGGGTTTTGAGTCAGACATTGCTTATTGTTGTAACGTTGATTTGTTTGACTTTGCACCAGAATTCAAGGAAGGAATAATCCGAAAATAGTATGTCCCGAAGAAAAAAAGTTACCCCTGATGATAGTCTATTCAATCAAACTTCTGTAAAGCCAAATAGAAGGGTTGAAATTGTTGGTATCATGGTTATGGTAATTTTTATACTTATTGCAATAAGTATCGTTACGTACAGTGAATCGGATTATGTGATTGTTTCGGATGCGGGTATTGAAAATGTATTGCCTGTAGACAACGTGACTTCTATGCGGGTGAAAAATGGATTAGGGATGATCGGGGCCTATCTTTCACATACGTTTGTGTACCTTTTTTTGGGTTATTCCAGTATTATCGTCTGCATGGTCGGTTTTCAATATGGATGGGCTATATTCAGACATCATTCATTAGAGTCGCTAAGGTGGTCCTCCTTTCTGTGGATTACCGGAATGGTACTTGTGGCTACTTCAGTAGGTTGGTTGAGTACCCAAACACAGACCGATTTGGAGACTTTCAGTGGTACTTTAGGTATTGTAATTGCTCAGATCATGTTGAACTTGACGGGAACAGTTGGCTCAGCAATATTGCTCATTTCCTTTACAATGGTTTTTCTGCTTTTGCTTGTTGACCGTGATGTCCAGTTAACGATAGACCGAATCAAAGATACAATAAGACGATTCAAAGATTGGGTTGAAGTTAAATCGGAAGAGCGAAGAGAGAAGAGAGAAGAGCGAAGCGAGAAGAGTGAAGAGAGAAGAGACGAGAGAGAAGAGACGAGAGAGCAGAAAGAAGTAGAATCAGCTTCGAAAGAGCAACAAACAACGATCAAAATCGCATCTGATACTTCTATTGAATCTGTATTACCTGGAAGAAAGAGGATGTACACGGTCAGGATACAGGGCTCCAAACCAGATCACAGCCAGAATGCAGCTTCAGAATTGGATACAGTTATCAAACCTGAGGGACATTTAAGTACGAGGGAGCGTTGGCTTCGCGAACAAGAAGCGATGAAAGAAAAAATAATGCCGGATCGAGCTTTGCTTGATGATCCTAACGAGGTGGCTACAGGAGTTGGATATGAAGATGAAATAGCACTTACTGTTTCTGTAGGAGAAGAGGAGGAAGCTGCAAAGGCACGTGATTTGGAAAGGGAACAGCGAGCTTTATCGATACCACAAATACGCTATCAGTTTCCAACCATAGATTTGCTGGATAATCCTCCAGCAGATGGGAATGAAGTGGACTTTGACGAGATAGAGGAGAATAAAGATATCATCATGAGCAAATTACGCATGCATGGTATTGAAATCGTTGCTGTTGAAGCCATTGTTGGTCCCACTGTAACGCTGTATGAATTACAACCTGCACCAGATGTAAAGATCAGCAAAATTGAAAGCTATGCCAATGATTTAAAGATGGCCATGGCAACCCGTGGACTTCGAATCATTGCTCCAATACCTGGTAAATCAGCGGTTGGGATCGAGGTTCCAAACCGTAAACGCCAGACCGTGTACATCAAGCAATTGATCAATACGCGTAAATTTGTTGAGACTAAGATGGCGTTGCCTGTGGCATTTGGTAAAACCATCGAAAATGAAGTGTACATGGTAGATCTTACCACTATGCCTCACTTATTGATTGCCGGGGCAACGGGGTCGGGTAAATCTGTAGGGATAAACACAATATAGACGTGTTTGTTATATAAGTGTCACCCCGAGAATCTGAAGTTTGTTCTTATTGATCCAAAGAAGATAGAATTATCGCTCTATCGCTACTTACAGAAGCATTTCATTGCAACCCTTCCTGATGCCGAAGAGCCAATTATTACCGACACCTCGAAAGTAATGGAGACTCTGACCAGTGTCACCAAAGAGATGGATGAACGGTATGAATTGTTGAAAATGGGAATGGTACGGGATATTCGGGCATACAATGATAAATTCAGAGAAGGCAATTTGGAGATTGATCTCGGACACAGACATCTTCCCTATATCGTCGTGATTATTGATGAGTTGGCAGACTTGATGTTAACAGCAGGCAAAGCCATCGAAGAACCGATTGCCCGAATTGCTCAATTGGCACGTGCCGTTGGGATACATCTGGTTGTTGCGACCCAGCGTCCATCGGTTAATGTTATCACCGGTACGATTAAAGCCAACTTCCCGGTTAGAATTGCCTATCAGGTTGCGTCCAAAATTGATTCACGTACAATTTTGGATACGATGGGAGCCGATCAACTCGTTGGTAAGGGTGACATGCTCGTATCGACCGGTGGACATATGATTCGCGTACAAAATGCATTTGTTTCAACCGAAGAGGTCGAGAAAATCAATGCATTTATTGGTAATCAATTGGGGTATAACAAACCTTATTATTTACCAAAAGTAGAAGATCCAAACTCAAATGATTCTGGTGTTCCAGATCTTGATGATCGCGATGATTTGTTTGAAGAGGCGGCAAAAGTGGTCGTATTGCACCAGCAGGGCTCTGTATCTTTGATTCAGCGAAAGCTTAAACTTGGTTACAACCGCGCAGGACGCATCATTGATCAGCTTTATGCAGCAGGAATTGTGGGTCCATATCAGGGAAGTACAGCCAGAGATGTGTTGATAGCCGATGAGGATGAACTTTATGAACATTTACGTAATCTTGATGAATCTTAAAAGGCAGTTCATTGTCACTTTTATCCTGGTGTTAATTCATATTGAACCAGGATATCCCAAGTTCAGTATAGATACAAATCTGGATGCAGGTTTAACCGCTACCGTACGTCAAGATACCCCTGCGTTATTGGCATTAAAAAAGCGATTTAATGATGGATCCATGTATCGTGCTGATTTAAGTCATCAGTTTACGGACGGGTATACCGGAGAAACTACCAGTTCCTATGGATCCATCTGGTTTACCAGGGATTCCTATAAAATAGATACACCGGACCAGATCATATTAGTTAGTAACAGGGTTTCCACTGTTTTTAACAAGCAGCAAAAAAAAGTTATACTTAGTACGTATCATCCAGAAGAGGATGATTTTGCGCCATCCAGATATTTTTCTGGTGACATTGGTCCGTATGAAAGTAGGGAAGAACCAAACTCAGATGGATCGATAACAATTACAATAACTACGATAGATTCTTTTGATGTATTCAAAGAAGTGGTTATCCGTGTTTCCAAAGATGGAACTCCGATTCAAATTGATGCTATAGATCAAATGGACAATACGGTTAGAACTACATTTCGATTTGGACGCTTTGAACGTACAGACCAAACGATATTTGTGTTCAAGACGCCTGAGGGTGTTGAAATTGTGGATATGAGGCAGTAGATGCGGAGTAAGATCATCCAAATTGTAGTTGGACTGGTTATTGCAGCATTGTTTCTTGTGCTTAGTGTAAGAACGGTCGATGTTAACGAGGTTAGTAAGGAGTTATCGAGCATCCATCTGTGGTGGATTCCGCCGTATATGTTTGTAGTACTGCTGAGTAATCTGGCCAGGGCCGAGCGATGGAAACTCTTACTCGATGATGAAACGGGAATAAGGAACTCCAGATTAACCATGATGAGTGGTGTTATGTATGGGTATATGGCCAATATGGCTATTCCAAGGGCTGGAGAAGTATTCCGGGCGATATATGCATCCAGGCATACTACAATAAAGACAACAAAGTTATTTGGGACTATTGTATTAGAGAGAATGATTGATTTATTGATGATGATGTTGTTTTTGATTGTCACATTTGTTGTGTTGATTCGAGATCGGATACTCCTGGAACAACTATTGGGTGTCGATGGAGCCAGATGGGTGGTGCACCTCACTTCACCCCAAGGACTGAGTGTAATTGTGGGGATAATGGTTGTAGTTGTGTTTGGGATTTGGATACTGGGCCGGAGATCAGGACGGGGTGGGGCGCAGGGGTTGAGTTCGGAGATTGGGGTTGGGGTTCAGGGAGTCGATGAACCCGTTGGATTTTGGGAGCGATTGTTGAAATGGGGGATGGATTTTGTCCGGGGACTGGTATCGATACGGAAACTTAAGAACTGGCCATTGTTTGTTTTTTACACCATTTTTATATGGTTTACCTACGTCGTTACTTCTTTGATGCCGTTTTGGGCCTTTGATTTTGATGTTCTATATGGTTTTGGATGGGAAGAGGCTTTTGTGATTACCATAATTGGTGGAATTGGAGTCATTCTACCATCACCTGGGGGAGTTGGTACCTATCACTACATGGTACAAACCGGCTTGGTTGTTTTATATCAGATTTCGGCTGTTACTGCACTGAGCTATGCTACGATTAGTCATTTTGTTAATGTCTCGGGTTTGATACTGATATCCATAGGATTGGTGCTGATTAACGGGATAAAATCGAGACGGAAAATCTGATCGTACTATACCTATTTACAGACTTTTAGCGTTGTGGTTGTATGATGCAGAAGTTTCAATTATCCTTATCTTTGCATTAATTGTCCATGGAAACGCCTGAGTTTAAAAAAGTGTATACTTCATTGAAGAATTTGATCGCAGTTGGTTTGATGATTGTGGCACCGGTCACGGTATGGTCACAAGACGCTACCCCGGGAACCTTATTACCAGATATTGACCCTCAGGATATTGAGATTAGAGGTGACTTTACTGCAAGGTTCCCTGGAATCATGCGTCAACCTATTTTAGGGTTTAGCCCAAAACCCAGGGTATTCCAAATTGATCCCAACCGGATGCCATACCTTGAAAATGCGGAACAAGTTGTTGCGAGTTTACCATTGAGCGATCTTGAACGTCCGCAACCTTCACCCTACAGATTCTACAAAAAACCTGAGCAGTTCAGTTTGTGGAGTTCTATTGGGATTGGAAACTATATGGCTCCCGAAGCGGATATTTATATAGGGCTACCTTTAGGTGGACGAACCGTACTGAATGGGCAACTTAATTCGGTGTCATCGGGAAGTTATTTACAGCAGGATGAACAAACCAGTTCATTCAGAAATGCGGATGCAGGTGTTGGACTCACCCATTATTCTGGCAAAAACTCTCGGTTTGATTTAGGTTTTAACATTCGTTCAGATATGAATCATCTGGTAGTGAGTGATTTTATAGTACCCGTTAACACCCGGACTATCGGATCACCGGTTGGATTCGAGATATTTGTTGACGAGAAATTGTCACCAAGGAATACGATTGATTCATATGGTGGGCAATTCGGATACCGATTTCAAAAAAATCATATATCCTTTGTGGATGTGGCACTTGAAACGCAATATTTTGACGCTGGCGTTGAGCATCTGAGAAATTTTGTTACTTCTATTGATTCTACCTCAGTTCAAAGAATAGCATCATTTAAAGAGTTCAAACATGGGGGGATGATTCGTTCTGATTGGGCTGGACGTAAACCTGGTCATGTTTTTGGAGTCCAACTGGGAACCACATATAGCGAGTATCATCTGGATGGTAGAGGCATCGAGCGTTGGTACATTGGACAGGTAGCTGCACTGTACTCCACAAGAATTGGTCATGCCCTAAGGACAAAATTTGGTGTTAAGGGATTTTATGCTGCCGATGCTGTAAGTGAAGCAAGATTTTTTGTTTATCCCCAACTGCATCTGTCGTATCAATTGAGCCCCGATTTCAGAATAAAAGGAGAAGTATCCGGATTTGTTGAAAATAGGGGTTTAAATGGATTAAGTAGAGTCAACAGAAGGATATTTCAGTATTCAAACCCCGAAAATGAGAGGGGCATAACTGGAAAAGCCGGCTTTATTATGGACGTTTTTGAAGGGGTGAACGTTCAATCCGGAATACAGTACTCTTACTATTTGCGCCATGGATATTACATGCTTGCCAGCGAGCTGGAGGATGTGAGTGGGGGGATAAAAACTCGTCATAATCCTTCAAACGAGCTTTTGACCTATAACTACCTGGATGGAGCCAACTTATTAACTTGGGATGCAGGCGTTTGGTATGATTTGATGCCAGACAAATTCACTTTATATACCAACATCTATGCGCAATGGCATGGTGATTCGAATGGAGATGAAATTCCTTTCAGAGAAAATATAGGAGCTTCAGCCGGAGGGACCTATACGGTATCTCCGAGAACTCGTACCCAGATCTGGATAGATTACACGGGAAGACGCAAAGTTGCTCAAGGAAGGGATGAATCGAAAGGATATATTCTGCTCAATGCAAAGTTTGATTTTTGGGCTTCTAAAGAAATAGGTGCCTACATAAAGGTGACTAACCTAATGGACCAACGATATTCCCGTTGGGTAGGATACGAAGAGCTTCCAGCCCAGGTATACGGGGGAGTTATGCTTAAATTTTAGGAATATGACAAAGAAATTCGAAAAAAGTCTGGTTCACGTAGTAAGGGAGCTGTTATTGGATGGAAAAACGGTCCATTTCGATGGAATAGGATCGTTTCACATTGAGCATAAGAAACAAACTACCCAAAGTGATACTTCTGGTAAAACAGTTCTAATGCCCCCAAAAGATGTTTTGATTTTTGTAAATGAGGGATCATCAACATGAAGGTATCTAAATCTGACTTGATCAAATTACTGAACGAACAGATGGGAAGTGAAGAGGATGCTGTTGCAAGTCAGTTCGATAAGCTTTTGGCCGATATCAAGAAAACTGCCTCCAAGGGTGATTCATTTATCATTCATGGATTTGGAACTTTTACTCAAAATCAGGAACAACTCACTTTTGATATAGCACCATCATTTGCCGCTGAAATCAATTACAGGTACGAGGGAATGTTACCCATAGATGTAGATAGATCGGGAGTTAGTGTTTCAGAAACAAAATTGGAGAAACCTTCAAAAAGAACTTTAAAGAAGGCGGTGGTCATTGTAGATGAAGATGTAGCTGGGGAAGAAGATCCTTTTCGTTCAACGAATGAAACCGTTTCAGAACATCAATTAATTGACCCCAAAGTTGATCTGAATGATACAGAGAGTCATCGGCAGGAACAGACATGGACGGCAGGGCAATCGAGTCATGAAGAAACCGCTGCTGAATATATCCCTGAGAGTGATAAGAAATCTAAATGGTTAATCGATGAATCGGTTGATGTCAATGAAAAGCTTCAATTGGAGTCGGGTATTCATCTGACCGAAGCAATAGACGGGAATGAAGACCAAACAATTGGGAATATCAAGGAAGAAGTTCCAGGAATACCAGATGAGTTCGAAGAGCGTGTAGAATCAGAGCCGGATTTAACACCTAATTCTGATAGTTTAGAGCATGATAGCAATGACGATGACCCGCTTTTATTAGTTGAAAATAAAGAATCAAAACAAGATGAACGTGCACCACTTCATGTTAATCCTGAAGAAGATAAAAAAGTAAATGGGGGATCCGGTTTTCGTTTATACAAATGGGTGTCTGTTGCTTTTGTTTTTGTATTGATCGGTGGCGGTTCCTACTGGTATTTGACGGGCCCTGGTAACTCCTTGTTTAAATCATTACAAACAGTCTTTACCCAAAGTAAATCACCGCAATCTGTGGAAAACCCAATTTTTACTCCAGCTGATGAACCTCTACCAATAGATTTAAATAATCAGACGAAGATGTCCAGTGATTCGCTTGAAGATGAGTTGGTCGCTGACATCAGTCAAGTAACCAGCACAACAGAGTTCGCGTCAGCAATGGACTCGGTGGACAATCATCTGGATGTCCGATCAGGAGCATTATCAGAATCCGACGTTTCAGAGAAGAGTTTTCCATCGAATAGGGATGTGCCTAACGAAACAGGTGCAAATTATGGGCTGTACGGTGAAGTTAAACTCCTGAATGGTAAAGTCTTTTCGATTATTATTCATTCACTACCCAGCCAGATTTCTGCTCAGGAACAATGTAATGAAATAAGAGTATTGGATATCCGTTGTTTTGTGAGTGAAGCTACCAGTCCGCAAGGTCGAACTACCTACCGAGTTGGAATTGGGCAATTTGAATCCATTGAATCCGCATCGCAAGCAGTTGTAGAACTTCCAGAGCCGTATAAAAGCCGTAATTTTATAGCCGGTGTTAATTAATCCCCCCACACAAAATCACAGACCAACTTATGTTTTTGATATCGAACCTGTTACTACTTCAGGCGGGTGTTGCTGAAGTTGATACGACTGCACTCATGGACTCATCAGACAGCTCTATTAGTTTTCTATCTTTGATGGTAGATGGTGGTATACTTATGATTCCGATTACTCTTCTTTGGGTTTTAGGATTGTACGTTATTGCAGAGCGATGGAAATTCTTGAACAACTCAAGAATGGATAATGACAAATTCCTTGCTTCGGTGGAGGATATGCTACGTGAAGGAAATACAAGGCAAGCAATTTTGTATTGTGAACAAATGGACAAGCCATTATCACGTATCTTAAAACAGGGAATTTCAAGACTGGGTCGCCCGCTGGTGGACATTGAAGATGCAATCAAAAATGCCGGAAAAAAAGAAATCTATAAACTTGAGAACAAAATGGACTGGCTTGCTACCATTGCTGGTGTAGCGCCATTATTGGGATTTCTTGGAACGGTGACAGGGATGATTGATGCGTTTATGCAAATACAATCCTTGCAAGGTAATGTGAATCCAAGTGTATTGGCCGGGGGTATCTGGGAGGCTTTGATAACCACTGCTTGGGGGCTATTTGTTGGTATCATTGCATATGGATTCTATAACTATTTGCTTAACAAAATCAACAGAACGGTATTTGGTCTGGAAGTAGCTTCAACCGAATTCATGGAATTATTACAAAAACCTGCAGCCAAGAAACCAATTGTGGTGAAATAATATGGAATTTCGTAACAAAGGCGAGTCGCGTAAACCGCTTTCTATGTTCACTCAATCATCGCTGACCGATATTGTGTTGCTACTGTTGATCTTCTTTTTGTTAACATCGTCATTTGTAACGAACTTTGCCATTCGTGTCAATGTGCCTCAAGCCGACTCACAAACCGTATCCGAGCGCCGTCATATTAGCGTGACCATAACAGCCGACGGACAGTTTTATGTGAGTGGAGCACTGACACCTAGGGGTCAGTTAGCTGGAAAAATCAGAGAGGAATATCAAACTAATCCACAATCTTCGTTAGTACTTAGGGCCGACAAGCGTGCCACAGTGGAGGATGCGGTACGTGTGATGAATATTGCTAAATCATTAAATCTGAACATCATGATGGCTACCGAACCTGGAGGACGGTAATCATGGAAATTAAGAGACTCTCCAAAGAAGAACGTTTTGGTCTGGTATTTACATCCGTTGTGAACACCATCATTATACTTTTGGCGTTATTGATTTACACGGGTGATCCAAATCTGCAGCGAACCGCCTTGATTGAGATTACTTTGGGAGAGTTTCGCGATGGAAGTACCGCACAATTCAATGAAACAAGAAATCCAGAAGTAGCAACAAGGCGTAATCCTTCAACTGTTTCGAATCCTGAGCCTGTTGACCAGCAACAGCCCGTGAATCCCCAAGAACAACGTGAGCAACCAGCTAAAGAGGTAGAGCTTCCTGAGCAGATAGAACAGGTAGTTGATGAAATAATTACTACACCTAAGACCGACCGGATAGACCCTACAAAAACTACAGATCGGGTAAGTGAAGAAACGGTAAGAGTTGAGCAGCGTGCACAACGGGCAGAGATAGAGCGTGAGGGTGCAGAAACAAGTGGAGATGTTCGTGGTGTGAGAGGAAGAGTTGATGCCGACCAGGGAACAGGAATTGATCCTGTTCGATCTGCGCCCTATAAACTCGAGTGGGAAGGGAATATTCAACGCTCAACACTGATACAGCCATTGCCTAATTATGTTGCGGAAGTTGAGGCGGTAATCACTGTCCGATTCGAAGTACGGCCGGATGGCACAGTAGGACAAATTCAACCACTCAGACGGGCAAATCCCGAGCTGGAAGCGGAAATAATGAGAACGCTACGGAGCTGGAGGTTCTCACCACTTCCCAGGACTGCACCTCAAGAGGTTCAGCGCGGTGTGATTACGTTTAGGTTTGTCCTAAGATAGGGAGTAGGAAGTAGGGAGTAGGAAGAAGGGAGTAGGGAGTAGGATAAGGGAAAAATCCTGCTGAGGGGGGCGATAAAGCCATCACAACAGGATTTTTAAAAAATTGGGCTACCTGAGAATTCGTTAGCAAAAAGCAAATTCAGGGATTTTTTAATTTACGGGAATGAGACGGTGGATGGTACCATCGGTCTCTGTAGCCAGATAGATGAATCCATCGGGTGCCTGACGCACATCACGGACACGTCCGATACCTTCCAGCAACTTTTCTTCTTTGACGAGAGTATTGTTGTCATAAACTGATCTTTGAAGGAACTGTAGAGCCAGTGATCCTGAGAGTAATGTAAGGTTTTCTCCACCCCAGCCAGGATAGGTATCCCCGGTTACAAAAGTCATTCCCGAAGCTCCAATAGATGGTAGCCAATAGTTTATAGGCTGTTCCATCCCTATACGGGCGGTATCGGGTGTAATTACAGATCCATCATAGTTAATACCGAAGGATATAACCGGCCAGCCATAGTTGTTACCTGCGCGTAGAATATTGACTTCATCTCCGCCGCGTGGACCATGTTCATGAGCCCACATCTCCCCGGTAATCGGGTGTTTGACTAATCCTTGCTGATTTCTGTTGCCATAGGTGAATATCTCAGGATTAGCCCCATCACGACCCACAAATGGATTGTCGCTGGGAATAGATCCATCATCATTGATTCTGAATGATTTTCCAGCATAGGTGTTGAGAAGCTGTGAGTCTTCGCGCTGTCCTCGGTCACCGATGGTGAAAAACAGATATCCATTGTTGTCAAAAGCAATTCGGCTACCGAAGTGATGGCCGCGATTGGTTTTTGGTGATCCACGGAAAATGACTTCATTTTCAACGAGTGTATTTCCTTCAAGTTTGGCTCTCATAATAGCAGTGTGAGCGCCCTCCTCACCGGGTTCGCTGTAGGATAGGTAAATCCAGCCATTAGACTCGAATTCTGGATGAATCACTACATCCAGAAGTCCGCCTTGGCCACGGGCAAAAACCTCAGGAACGTTTCCAACGGGTTCATTAATCAGCACACCATCTACCACTCTTCTTAACGTTCCGCCTCTTTCGGTGATTAACATCGAATTGTCAGGTAGAAAAGCCATTGACCATGGAGAATTAAGTCCGGTGACAACGGTTTGGACGACAAAATTCTGATCCTCAGTAATGACTACATTGGAAGTAAGATCTGCAGGTAAGGGGAAATAGGCATACTCTTTGTCGGACAAGGGAACAGAACCGGTATTAGTCGTGCAGGCCATGGCTCCATAGGTAACCAGAATGCTAGTTAGTAACAGATACGACAGTTTCATAGATGTAAGTGATTAATTGAGAGTTCGGGATTAAAACGAACAAGGAGATAAAACCATTCCGGGTTATGAGCCATAACCCACAACCCGGTGAAAGCCAGTATTACCTGTTGATTCTACTCTAATTATACGCCTTGTGCTCGTAAATAACAGTAAAATCTAGAATCCTTCAATGCCCCATATTTCAGAAGCGTAATCTGATATTGTTCTGTCGGAAGAGAACTTTCCGACACGTGCCACATTGTGAATAGCTTTTTTAACCCAAAGGGTTTGATTCTGATACAGCTTGTCAACCTCTTTTTGGGCTTCCACATATGCCTTGAAATCGGCCATGATCATATAATAATCGCCGCCTTCAAGCAGGGCATGACCGATCGTTGAAAACAGGTCTGGTTGTTCTGGACTAAAGTAACCGCTGCGAATCTGGTCAACAACCTGCCTGAGTTCAGAGTTGGCGTGGTAGTAGTCCCATGGGTTGTATCCTTCCGTTCTCAGGTGCTCGATTTCCTCAACCTTGAGTCCAAAGATGAATATGTTCTCATCCCCGACTTCTTCACGAATTTCGACATTGGCTCCGTCGAGTGTACCGATTGTAAGAGCGCCGTTCAGTGCGAACTTCATATTACCCGTACCTGAAGCTTCCATACCTGCTGTGGAAATCTGCTCAGATAAATCAGCTGCGGGAATGATTTTCTCGGCCAGGCTTACTGAGTAATTAGAGAGAAATACACATTTAAGCTTGTCTCCAATTTCAGTGTCTGAGTTGATCTTCTCGGCAATATTATTGATGAGCTTGATATGGTTTTTAGCCATCATGTATCCAGGAGCTGCTTTACCTGCAAAAAGCACTGTACGAGGCTGAAATGGTGCATCGGGATTTGCCTTGATACGGTTGTACAGCACGGCGGTGTGCATGGCTGCCATCAGTTGGCGTTTATACTCGTGAATACGCTTGATCTGCACATCAAAGATGGAATCTGGATTCACTTTTACCCCGTTTTCGCGTTCTATGTAAGCTGCAAGACGTAGTTTGTTCTCCTTTTTGATTTTCGTGAACTCTTTGACAAATGCTTTATCGCTTGCGAATGAGTCAATTTTTTTGAGTTCGTCAAGATGGGTGATCCAATTTTCACCGATTTTTGAAGAAATTAATGTTGCAAGTTTAGGATTACATTGACGTAACCATCGACGGGGGGTAATTCCGTTCGTTTTGTTGGTGAATCGCTCCGGCCATAGATCATTAAAGTCTTTGAAGATGGTTTTTTTGATCAACTCGGAATGAAGGGCTGCTACACCATTGATCTTGTGTGAACCAACGATTCCCAGATTAGCCATCTGTACAGAAGGGTTTTCACCTTCACTGATGATACTCATTCGTCTGATCTTGTTGATATCATCACCGAAAGTATGGTGCACTGTATTCAGAAATCGTTTATTGATTTCGTAAATAATCTGAAGGTGCCTTGGGAGCATATTTCGCATCAAAGAAACAGGCCAGCGTTCCAGTGCCTCAGGTAAAATAGTATGATTGGTGTAGGCAATAGTCTTAGTGGTTATGTTCCAGGCCGTTTCCCAATCGAGACCCTCCTCATCTACCAGTATGCGCATCAATTCTGGAATTGCCAGGTTTGGGTGCGTATCGTTACACTGAATGGCTACCTTATCAGGGAATTTTGTCCAGTCCACGTTTTGTTTTTTGAAACGGTGGATAATATCCTGCAGAGTCGATGAAACCAGGAAGTACTCTTGTTTCAGGCGCAGTTCCTGGCCCACGAAAACTTTATCATTTGGATATAAAACACGGGAGATATTTTCATGTAACTGCATGTCTCGCACAGCATTAATATACTCTCCCTGATTGAAGCTAGAAAGATCCAGAGATTTGGGAGATGCTGCTTTCCACAGGCGAAGATTGTTCACCACGTCGTTTTTATAGCCGGGAACCGGCATGTCATACGCAACAGCCATGACTTTTTGTGTATTTTCCCATTTAAAGCGAAGGTGGCCATTATCATCGTTATATGGGATGGATTCGCCATAAAAGTTCACGGGATACATCGTACGTGGACGAATGATGTCCCATGGATTTCCGAATCGAAGCCAGGTGTCGGGGCGCTCTACCTGAAATCCGTCTACGATTTTCTGGTAGAAAATCCCGTAATCATAGCGGATTCCGTACCCATATCCTGCGATTCCTAAAGTTGCCATAGAATCAAGAAAACAGGCTGCGAGTCTTCCCAGACCGCCATTACCAAGTGCTGCATCGTTTTCTGTTTCGCGCAATTCATCGTAATCGATACCAAGTTCAGATAATGCATCCCGTACTTCTTCCTGGATTCCCAGGTTGATGAGTGCATTATCCAGCATGCGTCCGATCAGGAACTCCATCGAGATATAGTAAACTCTTTTAGCGTCCTCCTGATAGTACTTTTGCTGGGTTTTGAGCCACCGGTCGTGTAAACGATCCAGTATGGTTAAAACAACAGATCGGTACAGATCCCATTCGGTATGGGAATAGGCGTCCTTTGCTAATGTGTACCTTAAATGATCCTCAACTCCCCTTTTTATCGACTTTTCGTCAAGCCCTGTTCTTGGACTAATTTCTTTTTTTACTGGCATTCAAATGAAATATTAATTAACAATAAGTTACACAAAATGTAAGCGCTTAACTTTTTCACAAAATAAGAAAAAATCTCAGGATTTCGGATAAATACCTTTGTCGAGTGTAAATCGGGGATTGGTCAACGTAGCCTGGTAACCTTCTTGCTTGAGATATTCAAACGTTTCAATGGCAGCCAGTTCATGTTCAAACAAGCCGTAAACAGAGGATCCACTTCCGCTCATGGAGGCATAATTGGCACCGGAGTCATAGAATTGATCTTTCATTGAGCCAACGAATGGATGTACTTGAATTACAGAAGGTTCGAGATCGTTTACCAGAAATGTAGGCCACTCGGAAGTAGGGTCATTTAGAAGAATCTGGCGTACATCAAGGGATTCATCGCGATAAGGATGACAATATTGATACGCTTCTGCTGTGCTGGATTCAAATCCAGGATATACGGTAACGATATACATATCGGGCTGGATATCAATAAACTCCAGTACTTCTCCTACACCTGAACCAATTGCAGTAAGGCCATGGATAAAGATGGGGACGTCTGCACCCAGTTTGATACCCATGTCCGCCAGCTCCTGGTCTGTCAGACCAAGGTTTTCGATATGGTTGATCATATGGAGCATTCGTGCTGCGTTGCTACTTCCGCCTCCAAGTCCTGCGCCGAGTGGAATCGATTTACTTAGTTGAATATGGTAGTTCAGAGATTCACCGGTATAGTTCCGCATCAGGTTGACGGCTTTGATAACAAGATTGGAATCTCCGGTGGACAGGTCCTTGTTGCTGCAACGAAATATCGTTTCCCGAGCTTTGGACACCTGCAGGCGATCGTACCAGTTGATGAATACAAATCCGGTCTGTATTTCGTGGTATCCGTTTGGTAGTCGGTCGAGTACGCGTAAGCCGAGATTAATTTTGGCGTAGGATTTTGCGATGTAAGTGGGTTGGTTCATAGGATTAATCGGAGCGGGGTGCGGCGTCAGGGGATGTGGATTGGGGATCTGGGTGAAGTACGGTATCCTTGATCTGATACATGTACTTGAGTGCGGACTCGTACTCGTTCGGGATTAGTCCATCCAGTATTGCGTTTTCGATGGCTGACTTTATGAGTCCAACCTCTTTGCCGGGCTTGAGATTGAGCCTTTCCATAATTTCATCACCGCGTACGGGTGGCTGCCAATTTCGAAGCCGGTCTTTTTCTTCAACTTCTTTCATTCGTTGTTCAACGTGATCGAAGTTCTTGAGATAACGATTGACCTTGCGGTCGTTTTTGCTGGTAATGTCGGCCCGGCATAGCATCATCAGATCGTCGATGTAGTCTTGAGCATCGAAAAGGAGCCGGCGTATGGCGCTATCTGTGACGCCGTCGTCGACGAGTGCGATGGGGCGCAGATGCAGACGTACAAGAGTTTGGACGTATTTCAGGCGGTCGTCGAGTGGAAGGTTGAATCGTCGGAAAATGCGTTTGGTCCAGGTAGCGCCCAGAGCGTCGTGACCGTAGAATGTCCAGCCAACGACCGGATCGAAACGTTGTGTGGGGGGTTTTGCGATATCGTGTAAGATTGCGGCCCAACGTAGCCATAGGTTATTTGAGACTTGGGCCACATTGTCGAGCACTTGAAGAGTGTGCCAGAAGTTGTCCTTATGTGAGATGCCGTTCACGGTCTGTACGCCGTGCAGTTGATGCATCTCCGGGAAGAACTCTTTGAGTAGACCGGTTTCGAAAAGAATTCGGAATCCAATTGATGGTAGCTGGCATTCGATAATTTTGTTCAGTTCATCGGTAATACGTTCGGAAGAGATAATATGAATACGTTCTTTCAACCGTGTGATTGATTCAAGGGTATTTTTCTCAATGGTGAAGTTAAGTTGACAGGCAAAACGGATGGCGCGCATCATGCGGAGGGGGTCGTCGTCGAAGGTTTGATCGGGGTCGAGGGGAGTGCGGATTATTCCCTCGTTCAGGTCGCGAATCCCACCAAATGGATCGATCAACTCGCCAAAATGGTCCTTGTTCAAGGACCACGACATTGCGTTGATGGTGAAGTCACGTCGTTTTTGATCATCTTCCAGGCTCCCATCCTCAACAACTGGATTCCTGGAGTCGCGTGAATAACTTTCTTTGCGTGCGCCTACAAACTCCAGATCGTATTTGTGGTAATGTATGTGTGCGGTTCCGAATTGTTTGAATACAGATACTTTATGAACATGAAGGAGTTCAGCCACTTTCTGTGCCAGTGCGATTCCGGATCCGATCGTCACAAAATCGATATCATAGTCTTGGTCAGATCGATCTCTATTGAGATAAAAATCCCGCACGAATCCCCCGACAACGTAGACAGGTTGTCCAATTTCAGAGGCTGCATCAGCAACCAGTCTGAAAATCTTTTCGTGATTATGGTCTATTCCAATCAAAATTGTATGTATTTTGGTACTGACAGGAAAATACGACTTACCAGTTATCTATTCAGCCTGGATTGGAATATATCTTTCATAAATAGCAAAGAATCATGAACCGCACGCAAGAACAACTGGCTATTCGAATCAGTTTCGCGGTTTCGTTTATCTCTTTTTCGATAAAATTCGCTGGATTTCTGGTCACAGGAAGTAACACCGTTCTTTCGGATATGGCCGAATCGGTCGTACACGTTCTGGCGGTTGGTTTCAGCATGTATGGAGTGTATTTAAGTGCGCAACCGGCAGATGAAAAACATCTTTATGGGCACGAGCGCATCGAGTATCTCACAGTTGGTCTCGAAGGCAGTGTGATCATTATGGCTGGATTGATGATCATTTATCAGTCAGCCCGTCATTTGATTCTAGGACTCGAACCCGATCATTTACAGGAGGGGATTTATATCGTAGCAGCGGCCGGGCTACTTAACTTGTTGTTGGGCAGTTATTTGATGTTGATTGGGAAGAAATCCAAAAACAACATCATTATTGGTAATGCCAGGCATACATTGACGGATGTATACACCAGTGCGGGTGTGGTTGTGACGTTGATTTTGATACAGTGGACTGGATTTATGGTCCTTGACTCGATTGTAGCCCTGATTGTTGCCGGGTATATCATGTATGAAGGGGGAGGGTTGGTCAAATTTGCCTATCGTGGCATTATGGATCAGGTCGATGAGGGACAAGATATCAGGATCAAACAGGTTCTGAATACCAACCTGCCAAAAGGAATTTTGAACTGGCACGGTCTGCGCCACAGAACTACTGGAAAAACGACCTGGATTGAGCTTCATGCCCTCTTTCATAAAGATATGACTTTGGAGGAAGCTCATGAAATTGCTACTGAACTGGAACGAAGGCTCATCAAAGGTGTTGAAGGTGATGCCATAGTTACGATTCATCTGGAGCCTGATGAAGTCCATAATGAAGCTCATGGTCGACTTGAAGGAATCAACGAAAATATTGATTTAGACAAATTTATCTAGAAGTAGATGAAGTCTAAATCAAGATGCGTCAACAGTAGAGTGGTCTCCGATATGAGCAGATCCCCTGAGGTTTTTGACGTGAGCATCGAATCCGATTGACGCTCTGTCCAGTTCGGAATCGGTAACAGTAGCTCGGTCAAGGATGATACTGTTTCTGATGGCTGAACCGGTTATCGTTGCTCCTGCGCCGATGCTGGTATTTGGACCAATCGTGCTGTTTTGGATGGATACTCCTTTGGCAATGTAAACAGGTTCAATGATGGTGGTATTAGGGAAATTGGATGCATCGATCTCTTGAGAATGCTTTTGACACAGTGTGGCGGAAGTGTCGAGCCAGGCATCTATTGTGCCGCAATCGAGCCATTCATCGACAGTGGCAGATTTAAAAACATTACCGTCTTTCAGGAGGGCATCTATGGCATCGGTAAGCTGGAACTCATTTCCATGTCCGCGCAGATTATTTTCGAGTTGATACCGGATTTTTTGCCTTAAAGCGGCGCCATCCCGGAAGTAATACACTCCAATGATAGCCAGATTGGAAATAAACTCACTGGGTTTTTCAACGAATCCACTGATTCGGCCTTCCTGTTGCACGGCAACCCCAAAACGAGAGGGATCTTCCACCTCTTTGAGCCAGATCACGGCGTCGGCATCGTCCACGTTGACTCCTGAGTTGGTATCAAACAGAGTATCAGCAAATACGACGATGATTTCTCCTTCAAGTTTTTCTTCTGCACAAAAAACAGCATGAGCAGTGCCGTGGGCAACATCTTGCTTAAAAAAGCTGGCTTTGGCACCATGACGTTTGCTCATTTCTGAAAGTTCTGTTTCGACCTGTGAGCCGAAGTCGCCTAATATAAACGCGATTTCATCTATATTTCGATTCACGGTTCTTGAAAACGTTTCGACTATTCTTTCGATAATGGTAGTTCCAGCAACGGGAAGCAGTGGTTTTGGAGTTGTGTGAGAGTGTGGTCGGAGGCGGGTACCTTTACCGGCCATTGGAATAATCAATTTCATCAAATAATCTCCAAAACTTCTCAGAAGGGTTATGTTTAAAGCGTACAAAGATATAGGAACTTGTTATATTAAGCCAATTTTTAAAGAATTCGTTAACGGATAAATCCTATATAAACCTTGGCAAATTATTTGATCTTTGTTCAGGCGCTTCTTGTAGTCATGTGTATCTTCATGATTCGCCACAGTTTGCACAGATCAATATTTTTCATTCATACCATTCAGCTTACCGGCTACAAGACAAATGAATATTGGTCTTGGCTCCGAGATAACTGGAATTCACATGTTCTGAATGGTAAATATGCGTTAGCTAATGTGCTCCTCCTCGCTTTATTGGTTTATGTATCCAAATTTTTGACAGAAACCGCACCGATCGTGATTATCACGATATTTATGTCGGCCTGGTTTTTTGACGTTTCTCTGTACACGAAAAAGCAGAAAAAACCACTGGTTTTGACGCACAGGGTTAAAAGACTGATAATACCCGTTATGCTGATTTTTCCAATTTTGCCAGTATTTGGAATTCGGACTGGATACCAACTTGCCGGACTGCTGCCAGATGTGTATATCATCGCGTTCTCGTTTTTGATGGCTGATATTTTGATTCCGTTTTTTGTGTTAATGGCCGGATTTCTGATGCGTCCGATTGAGCATAGAATTCAGCTGGGATACATTCAAAGGGCGCAAAAAAAATTAGCCTCAATGCCCGAACTGATTGTGATTGGGATTACGGGTAGTTATGGAAAAACCAGCACAAAATTTGCACTGGCAACGATTCTGAAAGAGAGATTCTCAGTTTGTTATACACCTGGAAGTTTTAATACTCCCATGGGAATATGCACCGTCATCAACAACGAGTTACATCCGACACATCAAATTCTTATTCTTGAAATGGGTGCACGATATGAAGGAAATATCCGAGAGTTATGTGAGATTGCCAAACCCGATATTGCCATTTTAACCAACATCGGAAAAGCGCATTTAGAAACTTTTGGATCGCAGGAAATCATTGCAAAGACCAAGGGTGAATTGATTGATTCATTGGATCCTGGAGACACTGCAATTGTAAATGCAGATGACGAGCGTGTGATGAGAATAGTTCAAGACAAAAATTATATAACACGAATCTCAGCTGGAATAAAAAACGGTAGTTATCGTGCCAAGAACATTAAGTATGATGCATCAGGATGTTCATTTACTGTTGTTGGTCCACTTGGTGAGGAAGAAGATGTAAAAACAAGGTTACTTGGAAAACATAATGTTCAAAACATTTTGCTTGGATTTGCAGTGGGTTCGCATCTTGGGATGAGAATGAAGACGATGGCGATGGCGGTAGCAAGAATGGAACCTGTTGAGCATCGTCTGGAACTTAAACCAAGTGCGAACTATGTGGTTATTGATGATGCCTTTAATTCTAATCCCGTAGGTGCAGCGAACGCTATTGAGGTATTATCGGGGTTCACTGGAGGAAGACGAGTTGTAGTAACTCCAGGGATGATTGAGCTTGGTGATGAGGAGGAAGCGTTGAACAGGGAATTTGGCCATGTAATTGGAAGTTCAGGTATTGAACAAGTCATTTTGGTGGGTCAAAAACGAACACGTCCAATTTACGATGGAATGATTGAACGCGGTTATCCACCAGATCAGGTTTTGGTGGTAAACAGTTTATTTGAGGCCAATAACTGGCTTAAAGATTGGTTGCAGGCGGGAGATGTATTGCTTTATGAGAATGATTTACCGGATACCTACAATGAATAGTTCGAGGGTTACCCGCGAACTATTCATTGTAGGTAGAGAAGAGAGAAGAGACGATAAAATGAATCATGTCACTTGACTCCCGTCCCTTTTCTAGTTCAGTTATACCTAATTGCTTCTGAGGGGTCGATCGCAGAGGCGCGTCTCGCCGGATACCAGGCTGCTATGATACTTAAGCCTAAACTTCCTGCCAGCACCAAAAACACGTCCATTGCAGAAATAGATATGGGATAAGCGTTAATGATGAATGATTCAGCACCGGCGAGTTTAATCAATTCAAAACGAAGTTGAATCCAGCTTAGCAGGAATCCTAAGCTACCACCAATGCTACATCCAACCGTACCTATGATCAAACCTTGTCGCAAGAAAATCCGTCTTATTTGAATACGTGTATATCCAAAAGACATCAGGATTCCAATGTCACGTGTTTTTTGGATGACAATCATGGTTAAAGATCCCACAATATTTAATACGGCCACAAAAACGATGATCATGAGAATAAAATAGGCGCTCCACTTTTCGATATTCATCACATCATACAACGGTTTTTGAAGATCGTACCAGGTTTTTACCACGTAATCTTCTCCAATTCTGGACTGTATCGTTGGTTTTACCTGTTCGGCAATTTCGTGAGATACAAGTTTCAAGTCGTATCCTGATAAACCGTTTCTTCGGCTGAACAAACGTTGGGCTGCTTCAAGTTCAATAAAAACATTTGATCCTTCATAGACTTGTTGGAGGTAGAAACTGCCCCTGACATCGAATGTGTAAAAACGGGGAGGGGAGAAACTTGTAACAGCGCGTTGGATTCCCTCTGCACTTAATAGGGAAACGCGGTCTTCCACGGCAATGCTAAGCTGGGAGGTCAACTGCTCTCCGATCAGTATTCCTGGCATGCGTCTGCGCACGGATAGGTCTCTTTCATCTGGCTCCAGCTCATCGTCAAGATCAACCACATTGAAGAAGCTTTCGGTTTCTATCCCTCGAACTACCACTACCTTTTCCTGGCTTCCCCGGTGAGCGAGCAAGGACTTTCCTTCAATAAATGGAGCAATGGCTACGATTTCAGGAATCTCTTTGAGAATATGTTCTATGTTTAAATCCCGATTAAATACCCGTTCAGTTGCGGATTCAATCCGAATATCGGGATCATACCGAAGTAAAAGCCCCTGAACCACATCAAAGAATCCATTGAACACAGATAGGACAATAATCAATAAAGCAGTTCCAATCGTAATTCCCGATATACTGATCATGGTCAAGGTGGAAACCAAGGTGATACCTCTGCGGGATGTAAGATATCGGGATGCTATGAGTCGTATTGGATTCATTGGCTCAAGTTACATAAAAAAAGCGTGTCTTAGCCTTTTGGGGATGTGATTACTTGGTTGTTGTCAAAATTTATATATTTCAGCTTCATTTTAACTATAGAGGTACGCTGTGAGTCCAATATCTTCACTTTCATCTGTTCAAATCGAAGCCATTGGGCGTGGTGACCATGACAATCCCTTTTCAGTGCTTGGAATGCACCTTTCAGCGGAATCAAATGTTTTGGTTGTAAGAGCTTTCAAACCTTATGTCGATCGAATTGAGCTGATTCATGACAGGACAGGAAAGGCGTATCAGATGACTCGTGTGTCTGAAGAGGGACTTTTTGAGGTAGTTTTAAAGAATCATAAAACGCGTTTTTCCTATCATTTTTTGATAACCTGGCCGGGTATGGATGTGGTGAAATCCTACGACCCGTATTCATATGGCCCCACACTTACAGACTTTGACCTGCATCTTTGGGGTGAAGGAAACCACAATCATGCCTACCGGTTTATGGGAGCTCACCTCGTGGAGTTGGATGGGGTCAAGGGAACGCGGTTTGTTGTATGTGCTCCTTCAGCAAAACGAGTGAGTGTAATAGGTCCGTTCAATGGGTGGGATGGTCGAGTACATGTGATGAGGAAGTATTATAATCAAGGGATTTGGGAGATTTTTATTCCTGGAGTGGAAGAAGGTGTACCCTACAAGTATGAAATCAGTTCGAAGAATACTTCATTACCATTGAAAAAGGCAGATCCTTATGCTTTTCAGTCTGAGTTACGCCCTCAAACAGCCTCTTTGGTATCAGATATAAATGGATACCAATGGCGTGACAAAAAATGGATGAACGATCGATCCCAGCATTTCGACAAACCCTTATCGGTGTATGAGGTGCATGCGGGAAGCTGGCGACGAAACGATGACATGGATCACTCGTTTTATTCCTATCACGACATGGCCAACGAGCTCATTCCTTATGCTAAAGAAATGGGATACACTCACATCGAATTACTTCCAATTGCAGAGCATCCGTATGATCCGAGTTGGGGATATCAGATCACAGGATATTTCGCTCCCACAAGTCGGTTCGGTACTCCGAAAGACTTCATGTACTTTGTGGATGAGTGTCATGTGCAAGGAATTGGGGTGCTGATAGACTGGGTTCCTGCGCATTTCACCAAAGACGACCATGGACTGCGATTTTTTGATGGGACCTATCTGTACGAACATTCAGATCCTCGCATGGGTGAACATAAGGACTGGGGAACCAATATTTTCAATTTTGGGCGAACTGAGGTCATGAATTTTCTTATTTCCAACGCGGTGTTTTGGCTGGATATGTATCATATCGATGGATTGAGGGTTGATGCTGTTGCCTCGATGTTGTACCTGGACTACTCCAGAAAAGCAGGGGAATGGATTCCAAACAAATATGGTGGCCGTGAAAACCTTGAAGCGATTCATTTTCTGAAACGATTCAATGAGGTTGTACATCAGGAGTTTCAGGGAGTAATGACCTTTGCGGAAGAATCTACTTCCTGGCCTATGGTATCCAGGCCTACCTATCTTGGTGGACTTGGATTCGATTACAAGTGGAACATGGGATGGATGAACGATACCCTGAAGTATATGGAAGTGGATCCATTATTCAGGAAATATCACCACAATCAACTCACTTTTTCGATGATTTATGCCTTTTCAGAAAATTTCATTCTGCCCTTTTCACATGATGAAGTGGTTCATCTGAAAAAGGCGATGTTATCAAAGATGCCAGGGGATGTATGGCAGAAATTTGCCAATCTCAGAGCTCTTTACACCTACATGTTTACTCATCCTGGGAAAAAGTTGAATTTTATGGGTGGGGAAATTGGTCAATGGACCGAGTGGAATGCTGAAAAACAGCTTGATTGGGCGGTTTTGGAATATGATAACCATCGGAAATTACAGATGATGGTGAAAGATCTGAACGCGGTCTACTCGACCGAAAATGCATTGCACTCTATAGATTTCGACTGGAATGGATTTCGATGGATCAATGCTTCTGATTATGAAAAATCGGTTTTGAGTTACATCCGATATGGGAATCAGGATGGTGAATATGTACTGGTTGTAATGAACTTTACACCTGTTGTTCACCATAAATATGTAATCGGGGTACCGGAAAAGTGTCGATTTAAGGTTATATTCAACAGCGACTCGGAGTACTATGGCGGAAGTAATACCGGCCTGCCTGAAGCCGAGTCAAGAGATGGGGAATGGCATGGGTTACCAGCTCATCTTGAGTTAACGGTCCCACCGCTTGCCGGGATCATACTCAAGCCAGACAGGAATCAGAAATAATATGATTAAGATCTTACAGTTATGAAATTTAAACGTGCTTGTGGCACCTTGGTGCATCCGACATCCTTTCCATCTGAGTACGGGATAGGGGATTTTGGATCAGGAGCGCATCGATTCATCGATTTTTTGGTTGAAACACACCAATCGGTTTGGCAAATCCTGCCATTGGGTCCAACTGGTTATGGCAACTCACCCTATGCAAGTTACTCGGCTTTTGCTGGCAATCATTATTTGATCAGTCCGGAGATATTGGTAAAAAAAGGGCTGTTATCACAAAGTGAAGCGGACACGGCTAAACTTCCATTAACTTCTCAGGTTGATTACGATGTAGCGTTTACCAGAAAAGACAACGTGTTAACCAAGGCATCAACCAGATTTTATGATCAGGCAGACACGTCGGAGTTAGCGGCATTTGAAGCATTCAAAAAGAGCAATTCATACTGGTTAGATGATTACGTATTGTTTCGTTCTTGTCTTGAAGCGCATGGGAAACGTCCTTGGAATACCTGGCACAAAGATTTAGCAGCGCGCAAGAAAAAAGCGATGGATGACTGGAGAAAGAAATTGAACCATGAAATCGATTTTCATTATTGGGCACAGTTTGAGTTTTTTACCCAATGGATGTCTTTGAAATCGTATGCAAACAAACATGGAGTACAGGTAATAGGGGATATTCCGATTTTTGTAGATCACAACAGTTCTGATGTGTGGTCTAATTCCAAATATTTTGAAGTCGATAAAAACGGGAATCGGGTATTGGTAGCTGGTGTGCCGCCAGATTATTTCAGCAAAACGGGTCAATTGTGGGGTAATCCACTTTACAAATGGAAAATTTTGGAACAGGATGGATTTTCTTGGTGGTTGAAGCGATTTGAGCAGATGTTTGCCATGTACGACGCCATTCGGGTCGACCATTTTCGGGGCTTTGATGCTTACTGGGAAGTGAAGGCAGAGGCTAAAACGGCCGAGTACGGACGTTGGGTAAAGGGTCCGGGGAAAAAACTATTTCAGACCATTGTTGAAGCATTTGGTGATGTTCCCATCATCGCTGAAGATTTGGGGGTAATTACTCCAGGTGTTGTTGAGTTGCGTGACAGCTTTGGATTTCCCGGGATGAAGATTTTGCAATTTTCCCTATCGGGTGATCCCGCAAACAGTTTTTTGACTCACAATTATTACACAAGCAATTGTGTTGTGTATACCGGTACGCACGATAATGATACAACTCAGGGATGGTATCATACGGCACCTGAAGTTGAAAAGCATTGGGCGCGTGAATATACCCGATCAGACGGAAGGGAAATTCATTGGGAGCTCATCAGGTTGGGGATACAATCGACGGCAGATCTGGCTATTTTCCCACTTCAGGACTATATGGGTCTGGGAACGGAGCACCGAATGAATTTACCGGGAACAACTGAAAACAATTGGGTTTGGCGATATTCACCCGATATGTTACAACGTGTACAGAAGCAATACCTTAGACATCTGGTCGATATGGCAAATAGAAACACCAGAGTTCGTCAGGAAGACACCAATATAGTAGAATTAGCTGCCGAAGAGCCAAATTGATAGTTTAATACGTCCGTAAAAGTTGTTATTTTTAGGATTACGTTAAAAACGTATTTCTTACACGGGTGTGTAAGGTGGCACGTTCCACTACTTTTGGACACTTATTGTGTTTGCTGTTCAATGTGACTGTGTTAGTGATTTTGAGCAAGGCAACCTGGTTTGAAAGGGTGGGGCGATCGCACAACATATAAACAGATATCATGAAAATACTTTACGTATCGGCTGAGATTTCACCTTTTGCTAAAATTACCAGCACAGCAGATTTAATGCGTTTTTTACCTGCGTCCTTACAAGATAAAGGTTTCGAGATCAGAATTTTGCTTCCAAAGTATGGAACCATTAATGACCGTCGTAACAGGCTACATGAGGTAATCCGTTTGGCCGGCATTGAAGTTGAGATCGCCGACAAAGTAGAAACGATGAAAATCAAAGTTGCCAGCATACCTAATGCGAAGTTGCAGGTATATTTTCTTGACAACGAAACCTATTTCAAGAGAAAAGGATTGTTTCACGATCAAAAAAATAATGAACCCTACGAAGACAACGCTGAAAGACTTGCGTTTTACAATAAAGGAGTATTGGAAACCGTGAAACGATTGGGATGGAAACCAGATATCATTCATTGTCACGACTGGGCCTCTGGACTTGTTCCGATGTTAGTGAAGACACTTTACAAAGACGAAAGCAATTTTGAGGGTACTAAAGTCGTTTATAACCTTCACACGCCGGAGAATCATGGTACGTTTGATGATGATATCTTCACTTATCTCAAAATGAGAGAAGATTTTGACCGTGATTCAGTGAAAACAAATGGAAAGGTCGATCCGATCCGAGCCGGTTTGAAATATGCAGATTATGTAGTAACAGGTAACGACATGCGCAACGAAATCGAGTCGCAATATGGTGATTTGAAGGTTGATTACGTGAAAATTCAGGGGTCGCCTTCCGATGTTTCTACCAAGTTTGCAGCATACTACAACAATTTGAGTTAACGACTAACCACATTTATCTAAGTTTATCTTTTGAAACGATCATTCCGAAACCTGACTCCAATTTTTGGAGCAATGGTTATAACGTTATCTGTGATTGCTGGTTGTGAAGACAATGGCATCGTAGGATCCACATTTTTGCCCTCTAATCCGGCCTTGATTGTAGATACGGTCTCTACATTGAATCTGGAAACAGTCCCATTGGTTTCCTATGCCGGAAATAAGAGTGTTGTAGCACTTGGGAGATATGAGGACGCGTTGTTCGGGACCTACGAATCGATTGCGATGTTGACTCCCAGTCTGTTAAACTCAGCCGATACGCTATTGAGCGACTATCGATATGGGTTTGTGTTGCGTCCCATTGCTGCCTACGGTGACACCATGAGTACCACAACATTCGATGTGTATGAAATTAAACAGCGATGGAGGGCCCAGGAGTGGAAAATGGATGACCAGCCCGTTCTCGGTTCTCAACCCATTACTCGTTTTGAGTTAGGAAACACCGATTCCTTATTCGTGGAGATGCCACAAGAGTGGGTCAACCGATATTTATCGTACTATGAAATGGACTCAGGAATTCGGGATAGTGCCTATGTAGCCAGTGAATTCGGAGTCGCATTTGTTCCTGTTTCTGGCAACAAAATCAGTTATTTAAGCTCTATAGACAATACATTTATCGTTCAACGGCCTGATACCACCAGTGTTTCGACAACCATTCGACAGAGGGCAAGTAATTATCGATTGATTCAATCCGGTCGGAGTCTTGAAAATGCGATAGTAATTAATAATGATTTCACACAAACGGGTCGCTTTAGTTTTTATATTGACGAAAATACCATTGGATCGAAAGTGGTTTCACGCGCTGAGCTTGTTTTCTACGAAGACACCGAATTGCTGAATGCGACATTACCTGTTGGACACACCAGATACTCTGATGGAATTGTTCGAATTTTTGACCTTGCTGATGATGAAAAAGAATTCTATGTAACAAAAAATCCAGTAACATCTGCAGTGATTGACTCCATGGAAGGCAGCTACAGATTCAACATAACCAATCTGGTAAATGGTTCGATTGCAGAAGGCGGGCGTGAGTTTACGTATTACGTGGTGACCGATACGGATAATGGCATCATTCGACCTGGTTTAATTTTAAATTCCGGTGCTGGATTAAAGGCTCCCCGGATAATTGTGACTCGAGTGGAGGCCAATCAATGAAAAAACTCATCGCTTCAATCTCAACCATAGTACTGTGTTTAGCCGGACAAGTCGTGTATGCCCAGAGTCAGTATAGTGATGCGTCCATTTATTCATTTTTAGGCGCGGGAATGCCGGTTACCAATGGATCTTCACAATCTTTTGGTATGGGTTTGTCAGGTGTCTCGATTCGCAGCCAGATACACGGAAACGTTTCCAATCCTGCATTATGGGCAACGACTCGACTTACCAAGATGAATGGTGGATTTAGTACGGAGTACGTAAGTGCAACAGAGCAGAACTCGGGAGCTAAGTATTCCAATTTTACAATGAATACATTTCAGGTCCAACTACCGATTATTCGTGAGCGTTTGGGTGTTTCGATGTCATTATCTCCAATTACAGAAGGTAAATACTCGGTAAGAAGTGTCAGTTCCTATATCCGTCCAGGTAACGCCATTACTCAACCAGACACGATCAATTACTCTATATTTACCAGAGGTGAGGGTGGGTTAAACAGGCTCGAAATTGGATTCGGCTATCAAATACATGAAAGGGTATCTGTAGGTTATGCTGCATCTGTCGTATTTGGTAATCGATCAGACTATCGGGAGACTTCCTTTGAAGATGTGGGTTACGCATTTACGGCCGAGCGTGAAAATGTATCTTCTTATGGAATGGGTAATCGTTTTGGTTTGTATGCTGATACTCCTAAACCCTTTACAAATGAGGATTATCTATCTTTAGGGGTTGCTGTTTCGTTACCTGTACTACTCGACGAGACAAAAAAATTAACTGGTGATTTTGGAAATACAACTGTAACGTTGCGAGAGGATCAAAAGGGTGAGAGGCTACTTCCAGTAGAGTACCTTTTCGGGCTCAGTTATTATCCAAATCAATTGAGTATGATTTCGGCTGAAGCGCACTACCAACAGTGGTCGAAGTATCAAAATTTTGCGGGTTTTAACGAGGATTTTCTCAAAGATCGCGTTAAATTAGGGATCGGTTTCGAGTACGCTGCGATAAAGAGACAAGAAGTAAATGCATTCACCAGGTTTATTTATCGCGCAGGGATATCCTACGATTCTGGTCATCTGGAATTGAACGATACTTCCATTGAAACCATTAAGTTTACAGCCGGGCTGGGAATTCCATCGCCAGTTGTGGGATCATCGGTAGACCTAAATTTTGATTTCGGAGTCCGTGGTACTACATCGCATGAATTGGTTAGGGAAAGAATATTCGCAGTAAGGGTCACGTTTAACATGTCAGAACTGATGTTCTTGCAGAGAAGACTGCAGTAACAATCACAATCACTAAACAGAAAAGGTCATGAAAAAGTTGCTAATCACACTTATGCTGGCAGCTGCCTCTACGGGTTTTGCTCAGGCTCAGGGTGGTGACATACCTGAAGCTCCAATGGGATTGTCTCCATTGGAAACTTCCTCCGTTTTTACCAGCTTCTTTAACAATAAAGATTATGTCACAGCTGCCAGTTTTGGTCGATATTTGGTGACTTATTATCCCAAAGATATTCCTGATTTTCCGCCTAATGCCAAATATCGTGGCGATCGCACATTTGATCGAATGATTACGGTGTATGAGGAGTTATCTAAGGCCAATAGTGATCCAACAGTTAAGGCTGCTTACATTGATTCAGCTAGGACACTTTATTCAACAGTACTTGAACTATTTACTGCTGATGAGATTGACCTGTATCGATGGACCTTCAACTATGGTCGTTTTCTCCAGACTCATAGCGAAATTGAAGACAACAATAACAAAGCGGCAGTGCAGTACATGAAATTGTATGAATTGGATCCACAGCAATTCATTCAGGCTGCAGATGGATATTACGCTCAGTTCATCTCGAGTATTATGGTTGCCAATGGTCAACGTGATGAAGTGATTGCATTCATGGATAATTCAGAGCAATACGCAACACAGGGAACAATAGACTATTACAACTCTGTTCGTGACCGATTGTTTAGTAATCCACAGGAGCGTATTGATTTCTTACTGACCCGTGGCGACAGCATGGAGGTCTTGAGTGAACTTTTTGACCTCTACGTTCGAGTTGACAATCGTGAAAAAGTAAGAGAGTTAACCGAAACGTTGTACCAGCGTGATCCAAGCTTTGCTAATACGATGCGAATGGCAAGTATGCGGGCGAATAATGCAAATTATGCTGAAGCTCTTAAGTTTCTTGAAGAAGCTTTGGGAAAAACGACAGATAAAATGGAGCTTCGAAATGTGTACTATGAAATGTCCAATAATTACTTAAACCTGGGCAATTTACAACGATCACGTGAATTTGCCCGGCGATCATCCCAACAGGATCCATCATGGGGTCAACCCTACCTTAAAATCGCAGAAATTTATGGTCAGGCCGTATCTAATTGTGCTGGAGGAACTATGACACGTCAGGATAAGGTGGTTTATTACCTCGTTCTAGATTATCTGGACAGAGCCCGGAATAATGACGATTCTACCCGTCAGTTTGTAAGCCGTCAGTATCCAACATATCAGAGTGTAGCTCCCAGTGTTGAGGAAAAATTTTATCAAGGATGGAAAACTGGTGACAAAATCCAAGTTGATGGCTCACTCAGAGACTGCTACGCCTGGATCAACGAATCCACCACGATTCGATAAAAAACTTTTCACACTTTTCTGTATATTGCATCATCGGGTCCCAAAAACCAAATTGGGGCCCGATTCCTTTCCAGCGCTTGGTTTTGGTCAAAAAATCTAAACCACTATCTCATCCGCGCACAAGTCAATCAAACGGATCTTATATAACGGCGAGTAGCCGCGATTAACCACATAATTTATTTGTATGAATCAGTCTCGCGACAACAATCGTCGTAAGCGAAATAATAACAAGAAGAACCGCAATAAAAAGCGCGGGAATCACCAACATCCACATCAACAGCAGGGCGGTGGACAAGTACCTGAGTTTTTAAACAATCAACATGTTACATTTGGTGGGGAATACTCTGGTGTGGTTGAAATCAATGAAAAAGGGTATGGTTTTATACGAAAACTCGATCATGAATTTTCAAAAAATCAGCGTGATCCATTTTTGTTCCCAGAAGAGGTACGTTACAATAACATTAAAACGGGTCTTACCATTCGAGGTACACTAGAGCGAGATCAAAAAGGGAATCATCACGTTGCAAGTATAGATGGACTGATAGATGCACCCTTGGAAAAGTGGTCGAAGGCAAAACGATTTGAGCTTCAAACGCCGATTATGCCTATCGAGCATCTTAAATTAGGATTTAATCCTGATGACACTGAACTACGAGTCATTGATCTGATTGCCCCAATTGGAAAAGGTCAGCGAGCATTGATTGTGGCACCACCCAGGACTGGAAAAACGGTATTACTTAAAAAAATTGCTCATGCCATAGACGAACATTATCCACAGATTCATTTAGCGGTACTATTGGTAGATGAACGTCCGGAAGAGGTAACGGACTTTATGCGAACTACAAAAGGTAGAGTATTTGCTTCCTCGAACGACAAACCAACCCAGTCGCATGTTAGAATCTCTGAAATGGCGCTGGGCTATGTGAAAAGGTTGGCTGAGATGGGTGAAGATGCTGTGTTACTCATAGACTCGTTGACCCGCATGGGTAGGGCTTATAACGCAGCTCAGACTGGATCAGGCCGGACAATGTCCGGAGGCTTGGACATCCGCGCCCTTGAAATTCCTAAAAAAATATTCGGTTCTGCGCGTAAAATCGAAAATGGTGGATCGTTGACCATTATTGCAACGGCACTCGTAGAAACCAATTCAAGAATGGACGACTTGATTTTTGAAGAGTTTAAAGGAACTGGAAATATGGAGTTGGTTTTAGATCGTGAAATAGCAAATGATCGAATATTTCCAGCAATTAACATTGCTGCATCCGGGACCAGAAATGAAATGAAATTCATTAAAGACTCTATGGATGAAAGAAATATGGTACGCAGATATTTGCTGAAGAAATCTCCGCGAGAGTCGATGATTAGTTTACTTCAAGTACTTAGACGAACAAAAAGTAACGACGAACTTCTGAATCAGATAGCCGCTCTGGGTTAAGTAGCTGTAGATCAAAAAAAGGGTATTATATGTCTCCTGAACACCCTTTTTTTAAATATTTAATAGATTATGCCGACTAGTATACAGGTAATGAGGGATCAATGAGCATCGCCCATCGATTGATCCCACCCTGGAGGTTAACTGGATTTTTATATCCATGTCTCATCAGGATACGACAGGCCTCAGCGCTACGAGCACCTGAACGGCAGTGAATGATTATTTCTTGATCTTTCCAGGAATCGATCTCAGCGAGTCGGGATTCCAATTCTCCCAGTGGAATCAATTTAGCGTCGAGGTTCACCATATCGTACTCAAATTGTTCTCGAACATCTAACAGATTAATTTTTTCCCCTTTTTGAATGCGCTCATTCAAGTCGTTGACATTGATTTCTTTTACGTGCATTGAAGTTTACGTTAGGTTGTGAATTGTTAGTAACGATCTAGTTTAAATTGTTTTCCCAGGTATAACCGTTTAGCCTCTTCATCGTTCGCAAGGTGTTCGGCTGTACCTTCTTTTAAAATTTTACCTTCAAACATAAGATAGGCACGGTCTGTAATTGCTAAGGTTTCGTGCACGTTATGGTCTGTGATTAGAATACCGATGTTCTTATCCTTGAGTAAGCGTACAATTTGTTGAATATCTTCTACAGCAATTGGATCTACACCAGCGAAGGGTTCATCGAGTAAAATAAACGAGGGTTGTGTAATCATTGCTCGTGCTATTTCTGTTCGCCTCCGTTCGCCTCCGGAAAGACTATACCCGTAATTATCTACTACTTTAGTTAATCGAAATTCTTCGATGAGCATATTTGCTCTTTCACGTATTTCCTGTTTAGGGATATCGAAAAATTGAAGTATAGACTCGAGATTTTCACGAACTGTCAGGTTCCTGAATACACTTGCTTCCTGAGACAGGTAACCCACGCCCATTCTTGCGCGTTCATACATCGGTTTACGTGTGATATTTGAATTATCCAGGTATATGGATCCCCCGTTGGGGCGAATGATTCCGACAAACATGTAGAATGTTGTGGTTTTACCGGCACCATTTGGTCCTAAAAGACCGACGATTTCACCACGTTGAACATGGATACTCACATCTTCGACGACCGTACGTTTTTTGTAACGTTTTGTAAGATGGTCGCAGTGAAGTTTCATAAGTACAAGGTTGTCAGGCGGGGACCAGCTGCTTCAGCATCGATCTGAATATGAATCTTCCATCCGTAGATCCGAGTAAAGTCTCCATAGCTCGTTCCGGGTGGGGCATCATCCCAAGTACATTTCTTGACTTGTTACAGATACCAGCTATGTTTTGAATGGCACCATTGGGATTAAACGCTGGATCTTCGATTCCTGAAGGGTCTGTGTAGCGAAACACAATCTGGTCGTTAGTAATCAAATCGTTAAGTGTTGCATCGTCAGCGTAATAATTACCTTCTCCGTGTGCTACGGGAATCTGTAGAATTTTACCCGCCGGAATTTCGGAAGTGAAAGGTGTATGATACGATTCGGTTCTTAGATAAACTTGTTTGCACGTAAATCTCAGTTGTTCATTGTGAAGCATTGCACCAGGAAGTAATCCAGATTCGAGTAATATCTGGAAACCATTACATAATCCAAGGACTAATCCTCCACGGGATGCAAACTCACTTACCGATTGCATGACTGGTGAAAATCGGGCAATGGCACCGGAACGAAGATAATCCCCGTAAGAAAATCCACCTGGAACAATGATGCCATCGATTCCAGATAAATCGGTTTCTTTGTGGAAAATAAACCGTGTTTCTACGCCCATCACATGCTTGAGAGCGTGATACGCATCGTGATCGCAGTTGGAACCAGGAAAAACAAGAATACCAATAGTCATGATCAGGCCATTTTATTAATATGGATCGTAAAATCTTCCATCACCTCATTAGCCAGGAGTTTACTGCAAGCCTCTTTTGCTACAGCATGTGCTTCTTCATCGGATGATGCATTGATGTTGATTTCAATAAACTTACCTATACGAACATCTGTGACGGACTGATAGCCCAAACTATGTAGTGCTTCACGAGCTGCTTTACCTTTTGGATCGAGTATGGATTTACGGAGAGTAACGTTTACAAGTGCTTTGTACATGACAGTATGTGTGACCGTGAAAAGTGTAAAGTCAAAGTTAACCTTATTTTAGATTCGCTTCCATCAAAAAGAGTTAAAAAGGCTGATTATTTGAGAAGCTATTTGTGGGGAATCGAGATGGGTAACATCGATCTTATGGGCTGACTTCCATCGGCGAAACCAGGTTGCCTGTCTTTTGGCATATTGTCGTGTACTGATTTTAATCAATTCGGTCATTTTCTCTACAGAGATAGAACCTTGAATATGATCAATAACTTCTCTGTATCCTACAGTTTGAAGAGACTGGAGCTCTGGATTGAATCCCAGATCCAGGATATGACGTGTTTCCTCGATCAATCCTGAAGCAATCATCGAGTCCACTCGTTTATTCATATGTGAAGTATGCCATTCACGATCAGCAACCAAAAGAATCAGTAATGTAGTATTGGGCACTACGTGAAAATCCTGATCCGTATGAAAGCTGCTAAACGGCTTTCCGGTCTGCATATACACATCAAGTGCCCGGAAAATACGTGCCCGATTATATCCCTCTACCCGTTTGAAATACTCAGGGTCGACCTGATTGAGCATTGCCAAAATATGAGGTTGACCAAAATCGTTTTCGATTGTTTTCAGTTTGATTTGATTTGGAACACAGGCTGCGGGAACATCATCAAGGGGCCAGATAAGGCTCTGCAGATGGAGTGTGCTACCTCCTACAAAGACTGGGATTTCGGATCGTGATCTGATTTCAGATTCCCATACTCTAGCACGATTTACGAAATCTGCGGTTGTGTCGGGTTTATCAGGTTTGAAGATGGAGATATTGTAATGCCGGATATCGGCTGCATCAGAAGCAGATATTTTCCCTGTGCCGATGTTGAGTAATTCGTAACATTGGCGGGAATCAGCGCTGATAATTGAGGCATTATGGTCGATATTCCGTAGCTGACGGACCAACTCGAGCGAAGCGGAGGTTTTTCCGATGCCTGTTGGTCCGGCAATTACGATACGTGGAACCTCATTGGTAAGGTTCATAGATGTGATTACATGGGTTGGAAAACGGCGTTACTGAACAAGAGTCGGCCGCCGTACCAGAATCCACGGAAAAGTGGGTTATCAACCATTATCACGACTTGTCCGCTGCCTACATTAACTACGCCAAAATTCAAGGACTCTTCAAGAGAATCGATCACTTTTGAGCCGACAAATCCACCAACGAGTCCATCTGCAGGGACGTGACCTACGTTCCAGCCGCTCGACAGGTACTCGTAAGCGTCTGTACTTCGCTTAAGGGTATAGTAGGTATTGGTGTATCCAAACCCTAGTGGATGTGTGTTATCTACGTTAACTTTGAAAATGCCCCCGGCAAGTGAGTACATCATGGATTCACGTTCTTGATTGGCGAAAACACGTAATCGGGCGTTCATACTTTCATCATGTTCTGGACCTGATTTTTCGACTAAGCCACTGAAACCTTTAAGATCTTTGAGTTGAGCTACAGCGCCTTCCATGGCAATCAAACGCCCTCCTCCGGAAACCCATTCAGCGAGTTTATCTGAGTTGAGAAAGTTTGTGTATCGGCCGTCGGGAAGAATAATTACGTGGTATCTTTTTAAATCAGCTCGTGATGCATTTGCAATATCCACCACAGTAACCGGATAGTTGAGTTGTTGGTCAAAAAAGTGCCAAACCTCACCAAATGCCAGGGATGAAACACCGTTTCCAGAGACGACCATCACATTAGGACGGGAGGCATGCTGAACGCTATGCGATCCCAAGTCCACGCCTGAGGTTGCTCTTGCCGATGAAACGGCAACAGGTATCCGGCGATATTCTGATGCCAGGGCGCGAAGATTCGCATCGAATCTGTCCCCCATATGTCCATTACCATTTTGTGAAACAACAATCGTTCCCGGTTGGAAATCCTGATTGTTGATTTTGAATGGTTGACTAGCCACTCTGAAAGAGAATCCACCTTTATGAAGTGCCGCAAGGAATTGGGCATCATTAAAGCTGTTGTATTTGAATAGATAAGCCACAACAGGTTCAGAAAAGCCTTGTGAAGAAACCATTTCGAGTACTTCGCGTGCATTACCTGTTGGATTGATCCGCTCGGTTGTTGCGTACGCCTCAACACCGTAAAAATAAGGTACGGACCATGCTGTCAGATCGTAGGTCAATGAATCAACGATGGTGGTACGTGGTTCCAGCAGGATATTGGCCAGTGTTGATTTTGGTTGATACATGCTGATTACGATATCGTTGGATGTAACGGACACCGATCGAGAAGTTCCTGTTGCGTAATCAAATGCATTTACACGACGTTCGGTAGCCTTTCCGTAAGTGATACCCTGTTTGTCGAGCAGATCCAGCATCGCTGCCACGTTGTCGTGGTTATTTCCAACTTTCAGGATATAGGACTTATAGGTGGTGTTCGGATTATTGCGAGCGGTGTCGTAGAATTTTTGGAATTCAGAAACCACTTGTGCGTGATTTAAGGCAACCGCTTCAACGGTTGCTTTACCAGCAAGGTGTTGGTTGGAAATACGATTTTTTAAAGTAAGTGTGTCTCCACGTTCAGTCAGGATTCCAAGACCAGCACGGCCACCGCCACCTTGCTCGTAGGTCATACCGATGGCTCCCTGATAGGTAGGCCAGGTGTCGCCGTAGCTTGGGTAAAACAAGTCGAAGGTTTCGCGGGTGAAGTACAGTCGGTGGTCTTTATCGAAGTGTCGTGCAATATTATTTCCAATGGTGTACTGAAAATCGCGTTGCCATTGTGTGATTCTTTCGTGGTATGGTACGGAAGCTGGAAGGAAGTAATAGCGATATCCGCCCATTTCGTGAAAATCACCATGAACATGGGGGAGCCACTTCTGGTAGAGTACACCGCGTTGCTGGCTTTCAATTTGTGTTTGCCATGCCCAGTCACGGTTAAGGTCGAATAAGTAATGATTGGCACGACCACCTGGCCAGGGTTCCTGATGTTCACGGGCATTTGGATCGGGATTAAACTGAGCACCGACCATTTGATTAAACCATCCTGCATAGCGATCGCGACCATCTGGATTGATGGTTGGATCCATAATTACCAGTGCATTATCGAGCCAGGGTTTGGTTTCGGGATGGTTTGGAGAGACCAGTTCGTACAGTGTTTGCATCGATGCCTCCATACTCACGGACTCATTACCGTGGATGTTGTATGAGAGCCAAATGATAGCGGTATTGTCGGTCGTAGGTGTGCCTTCTGCCGTACCGGTGCGTCGCAAGTTGTTCATTCGGATTTCTTCGCGTCGTGCAATATTGGAAGGAGCAGAGATATAAACCACCAATAAAGGACGGCGTTCATTGGATTTACCGTAGTACTCCAATTCAACCATCGAACTGGTTTCGGCGACGTATTTGAAATAGTCGACAACCTGATGATGATAGGTGAAATGTTCACCGAGTTGATAACCGAGGAACTCACCTGGTGATTTAATGGATTCCTGAGCCCGGGCAGGAAAAACTGCAAATAGTACTAGTGTTATGGCTGTTAACAGATATCTTTTCATGAAGCTGACCAGATTAATTTTTACTTGACCCTAGGGTTTAATTCGTTGAAGTTCAATATAGATAAAAAAATGCTTAACGGGAAAATGTTGAAGCAGGGGTCTGGATAAAGAGATGAGTGGGCACAGGTGCAGAGGCTGGAAAAAGTAGGTATGCCTAGAACCCACTCTCTACTTGCCATTTCCTACTATAGCAAGCGATCGGTTGAAGAGCTTTTCGAAGAGTTCACTTTTACGCATGGCTCCCCAGATTTCAAGTTGTGAGTCTCCAATTGTATCAAGATGAATGGTAATTGTCTGGTCAGTGACATCAATCGCAAAATTCTGGACATTTTGGAAATGGCTGCGGTCTAATCCATCAGCCACACGCAGCAATCCCGATAAAGCTCTAATCCGTTGTTTTTGTATCGGGTTAAGGACATCGAAATGACTGTGTCGTGCTTTTGGTGTTGATCTTCGGTGATATCTCGCAACATTGGCGATGATCTCGATTTCTTCTTGTTGAAAACCCTTCAAATCGGCGTTTAAGATCAGGTACAGTGCATGCTTATGGTGTTTCTTATGGGAGATGTGATATCCTATATCGTGGGTAAGAGCGGCGTATTCTAGAAGTTCCCGGTCATTATCGGTGAGAGCGTGATAGGGGCGCAAATCATCAAATAGTTTGAGTGCCAGTCTACAGACTTGGGTTGAGTGTTGCTCGTGCCAGCTGCATTTGGACAACAACTCGAAGATGCTACGTCTTCTGGTGTCGGGATACTTTTCCAGAAGTGTCAGTTCGGTACGTTCCTTCTTGATATATCGAAGGATAATCCCTTCTCGCATTGCCTGTGTGGAGGTTTTAATTCGATCAATACCAGAAATCCGAAGCAGGTAATTGACCAGAACCACCCCAGCCACGATAAAATCTACCCGTTTAGGGTCAAGTCCAGGTACATCCAGACGTTTTTTTCGGTCAAGCTTGATAAAGTGTTCATAGAAACTAAAAAAATCGGCTGAGGTGTACTCAAACTCATTTAACGTCAATGACATATTCAGCTTCCTTGATGCAGCGATCATCGTTGCGATATTCTGCATCGTACCTGAAGTGCCAACTAACATAGACAATGTGTGTTGACCAAGTTGTTCTTTGAGACCCTGAAGTCGCATTTCATAGGCATCTTCGAGAATCCGTACTTCTTTTCTGGAGGCGGGGTCTGATTGTATATAATCCGAGGTCATTCTTGAAACCCCGATTTTCTGGCTTTCGAGATGATAAAAGTTGGTCTGGTCTGCGATAATGAATTCAGTGCTTCCTCCCCCGATATCCATGATCAAGGCCTTGTGTTGTCCCAGGTTCAAGGCATGTTGAACGGCATGACCGATGAGTTCTGCCTCCATTTTTCCCGGTATCGCCAAAATTTTGATGTCCACTTCATCAATGGCACGTTGAATAAATTCACCACCATTTGGAGCTTCACGTATGGCTGATGTTGCATATGAAAGAATGTGGTCGACCTGATAGGAATCCGACAGAAGCTTGAATTTTTTCAAGGCATCTATTCCCAGATCCATCGATTCGGTTGAGAGGTCTTGACCAACGCCATGTTTTCCCAACTGCACCATTTCTTTGAGAGCGTCGATGGTTTTGAAGGTTCCATCGGAAAATATTTCGACTATAACGGCATGAAATGAGTTGGTGCCTAAGTCGATTGCAGTAATCCGTTTTTTTTGTTTACCCGAGTCGGGAATGATTGGCATAGGAACGATCTTCGGATATTTTTTCGTGACGAAATTTTGTTGAATCAAGTAGTGCTAATTTAAGTCAATTTGACGATTTTCATATCACTGTATCTCAGACATTCTAAATGAGATGTACAGAGGTATGGAAACAAATTGGAATTTACTCTACAGCAAATGAATATAGCTACAACATATTGGACTAAACGCTACACTATGGTTCCATTTCTGGTTTTGGTTCTTCTAGTTGCGTTTGGAAACCTGAATGCCCAATCTGGTATTTCATCTGATGTAGAGGTTTTGCCTGGACAATTGATCCTAAAAATCAGTTCATCAGAACAGTTTGGACAGTTAAACAGGTTAAGAACACCCGGGCAGCCATCACTTTTTTCGGTTGAGCAAACTTTGGAAGCCGTTCAGGCGTCGCTGGCGCCTTATGGAATCAAAGATATGAGTCAACTGATGACTCGGGAATCTTTAGATGAGCTCAGGATAGATCGTCTGCAAAGAACGTTACCCGGAGAGCTTCCGACTGGACTGTCTGATGATCTGGTCCGCACCTATTTTATTAGGTACGATTCCGATGTGGATCCTTTTTTTCTGGCTGGGAAAATACAAAATCTTCCTGGGGTCGAGTATGCAGAGCCACACGTATTGATGGAGCTTCACTATGAACCCAACGACCCACTTTTAGGGAGCTCCGGACAGGATTATTTCCAGTTGCAGCGGTTTGATAAAGCCTGGGACATCACGAAGTCCTCTCGAGATATTGTAATTGCGATCGTTGATAGTGGTGTGGATTACAATCATCCGGATTTGCGCGAAAATTTGTGGAGGAATCCAGATCCCGGAAGAGCCAGGAGGTTGATACCGGGAGTATTCAATGCAGTTGAAAATGATACGATAGGGTGGAATTTTTGGGCAAGCGGACCCATTTCTAATCCGACACAGAATGCGAATCCTATTGGTACGGCACAGTCTCACGGAACCCATGTTGCCGGGATAGCGGCTGCCGTATCTGACAATGGAATTGGAATAGCCAGTGCTGGATTTAACAGCACATATATGCCTGTTCGGGCTGGTGGAACGGAGGAGGCACCACGATCCATAGGATTCGGATATCAAGGCATCTTATACGCTTCTTTGAATGGAGCCCACGTAATCAATTGCAGTTTTGGATCTGATTTTAATTCTCAGTTCGGCGAAGATGTAGTTAATTTTGCCACCGAGCTGGGTTCTGTTATCGTTGGTTCGGCTGGAAACGGGAACAGCGAAGTGCCGAATTATCCCGCTTCTTATGAAAATGTGTTGTCGGTTGCCTCTGTCGTGACTGCTAGCAGAGTAAAATCGAGTTTTTCAACTTACGGATATGGAGTGGATGTTGCTGCAACTGGTTCGGGAATATTGAGCACTGTATTCAACAATACCTATGCGTTGAACTCTGGAACATCGATGTCTGCTCCGGTTGTTTCGGGGCTTGCAGCTTTAGTTGTTCATCAAAATCCAGACTGGAGTGCTGAAAGGGTGTTGGGACAAATCCGGGGAACCGCTGATGACGCGGTTTATGTTTCGAATCCCACTTTTATGGATAAGCTCGGTGCAGGATTAATACATGCAGAAACGGCATTAACTGGTTCAGTCCCATACATTCGAATCACGGAAGTACGATTTGTGAACGAAAAGGGATCAAAACTAGGATTAAATGAAGAGGGATTTATCGAGGTGGATCTGATCAATTATGGCCAGGGGTCCGGGAATCTGCGTTATACCTTAACAAATGTAAATCAAACGGCTTCAGTATTGAATGGAGTAGGAGCGTCGACACAGTTATCGGCTGAGCGTTCTGAAACGACGATTAAAATCCCTGTGACTATCACCAACAATGCATTACAGGGTGATCTGCCGTTATTCAGAATTCAATTCAGTGACGATGTGCTTAATTATAGTGATTTCAGATACCTACGCTATGAAAATTTGTTTGTCGACACGCATGATGCCAATCTGGTGCGGGTTAGTGCTACCAGCACCGGGGCAATAGGCTTCAACAGGACTGAGTTCGGTGACACGGGTGTCGGATTTGTTCCGCTTCGTGAAATTAACGGAACCCTTCAGGAGCTAGGTAATATGCTTTATGAGTCGGGATTAATGATAGAAACTAATTTGGATGAGAAAGTGCGCATGCTCACCAATGTTCGAGAGACGAATTTTCCCCCGGTGATGTTTAATCCGTTGGAATTGTTTCAAATTCAGGAATTAAGTAATGGTCAAAGTGGAACCGCGTTGTTTGATTCCAAAAATCAGATGGGTCTTCCGAATGTAGAGATCAGCATGGAAACCTTTGCGTTTGATGATGAAGAATTGAATCAATCGCTTTTGGTTTATTATCACATCCGGAACACGGATGCTTCGCGCCTGGCCATGAATGACACGTATGTGGGCATATTTGCGGACTGGGATGCAGGGAATTATTCAAATAATAGCATTAGGTATAGTGCAAGCGACAGTGTGCTTGTCTTGGAAGATGTTACTTCCTCGTCGATGCCATTTTTAACGGTTGCGCATTTAGGTGGAATATCCAGTGCGATGGCTATTAACAATGCCTATGAGGGAGAAGTGGACAGTTTGAATTTTGGAATATACTACTCCACCACAAATCCGTCATATAATGGATTTACTGAGCAGGAAAAATCGTGGTCGTTAAAAGCTGGACTTGGCAAAACTTCTCAGAATCCTTCAGATGTATCGATGGTAACAGCTAGTGGTCCGTTTACCATCAGATATAATCAGGAAATCACAGTTGGGTTTGTATTTTCATTCGGGAATACGGAAGAAGATCTTATTGATCAGGTCAGGGCGGCACGTCAACGGGGGGTTTATAAGACTACACCTAATTTCAATGCACCGAGAGTACCTGTTTTTATCCCTACAGAAGTGGCCATAGGCGGGAATTATCCTAATCCGTTTAATCCATCCACGAACTTACTTATTGATATGGAGCGTCCGGGTCGTGCCGTTGTTGAGATCTATGATTTGATGGGTCGGAAGATTGGAACCATATTTGACGGATTTCTGAACAACAGACGCTATGAGGTCGTTTTTGATGGGTCGAATCTTGCCAGTGGGGTATATGTAGCGGTATTGAGGACGGATCAGGGCATCAGAACCAGGAAGATTACGTTGATGAAATAGGGGAGTGGGGAGCAGTGGAGCAGCGAGCGGTTGAAAGTAAGGGAATTGGTTTAGGAAGTAGGGTGTAGGTTCTGCAAAAAATGACCTTAAACTGACTTTACCGCTCTCCGCTGTCTCACTTCACTACTTACCCTTGATTTTTGGAAAACTCGAGGCGTAGACGGCGGCGTTCTGCGGCCTCTTCATATCGTTGTTTCTCGAATTCGGTTTCAGGGATGATGGCCGGAACCGGGACAGGATTCCCATCGGCGTCGACGGAGACAAAGGTGTAGTAAGAAGTTGTACAGAGTCTACGGGAGCCGGTTCTCAGGTTTTCGGCCCACGCCTTCATTGCAACTTCCATAGATGAGTTGAATGCACGGGTCACTTCCCCCTCAATCACAACCACTTCACCGAGCTTTATGGCTTGTCGGAATTCCACGCTATCGACCGAAACGGTGACTACATTTCGGTTGCAATGACGTTGTGCGGAAATTGCTGAGCATACATCCATCAGGTGCAGGAGTTTTCCACCCATCAGATTACCCAGTGGATTGGTATCGTTGGGCATAACCAGGTGATTGGTTCTTACACGGGATGCGCTGACCGTTTTTTTGGAAGCATCTGTAGAGACTGGGTTGGTGTCTTCGAATCGTTTGGTCATTGATCATTGCGTTATATAGTTGGTCTATCAGTTCAGGAAATATACGCACAATCGAGTTATTGTGCCTGTGCTTGGGTGAATCGTGCGATTGGAACCCGTGTTATGTATCTTATTTATCAAATAAGACAACAATTTGAATCATTTGATTATGGAACATTTGGGGCACAAGATCGATCTTCGGGTACTTATGTCAGAAGACTATTCAGCGTTGGTACAATTGCAGAAGCGATGTTTTGGTGGAATGGAGATAACTACACACGAACAATTTGAGTCGCAACTATACCAGTTTCAGGAAGGACAGATTGGTGTCTTTTTTGATAATGAGCTGGTTGGATCGAGTAGTACACTCATACTGGACCTGGATGAATATACGGATACGCATACCTGGGATGAGATTGCTGATGAAGGATACATCCGCAATCATGATGCGGAAGGTGACACATTGTATGGGATTGAGCTGATGGTAGATCCGAAGTTCCGGGATATGAAAGTTGGACGAAGGCTTTATGATGCCAGAAAAGATCTGGCCATTCGAAAGAATCTAAAACGAATACTGATAGGTGGCCGACTACCAAACTATTTCAGGTATAAGGAAGAAATGGACATCTATAAATATGTCCGTGAAGTGATGGATAAAAAGATTTATGATCCGGTGCTCACTTTTCAATTGAAAAATGAGTTTATCATCAAACGTATCATAAAAAACTACATCAAGGAAGATAAACAATCGGATGGGTTTGCAACCTTGATGGAATGGGTGAATCTGGAGTATCGGCATCGGGCACCTAAACGAAAGATATCATCACAGCCGGTTAGAATTTGTTGCGTACAGTATCAGATGCGTGAAATAGAAAATTTCGAACAGTTTGCCCGTCAGGTCGAGTACTTTGTTGACGTGGCATCCGATTATAAGTCCGATTTTGTCCTTTTACCTGAATTACTGACAGTTCAGTTATTGAGTTTTGTAAAAGAAGAGCGTCCGGGATTGGCAGCCAGAGAGTTAACCACCTTTACGGATCAGTATCTTGAACTGTTCAACAATATGGCTACCACATACAATGTGAATATCATTGGTGGGTCGCATTTTACTATGGAGGGTGATAAGGTCCATAACGTGTCCTTTTTGTTTCGACGTGACGGGACAATAGAAAGTCAGCACAAGATACATATCACCCCTAGTGAACGTCGGTGGTGGGGCATTCAACCCGGATCGGAGCCTCGTGTCTTTGACACGGATCGGGGTCGGATTGCCATCAATATCTGTTACGATGTAGAGTTTCCGGAACTGGCCAGGCAGGCGACGGATATGGGAGCGCAGATATTGTTTGTACCGTATTGTACGGACGAGCGACACGGGTATATGCGTGTACGAATCTGTGCTCAGGCTCGTGCTATTGAAAACCAGATTTATGTAGCTATTTCAGGTACAACCGGAAATATCCCCCAGGTTCCGAACATGGATATACAATATGGGCAGGCGGCGATATTTACTCCGTCAGACTTTCCCTTTGCCCGAGATGGGGTCTCTGCGATTTCCGAAGAGAATGCTGAAATGGTGGTTATTGCCGATGTGGATCTTGAACAGTTGCGTCGTGCCCGTCATTATGGAACGGTCACACCGTTACGTGATCGAAGAAAAGATCTGTACTCACTGAAGTTTGAGCATGTGAGTGATTCAAAGGTGATTTTTCAATCAGTAAACGGTAAACGGTAAACAGAAAACAGAAAACAGAAAACAGAAAACAGAGAACAGAAAACAGAGAACAGAGAACAGAAAACAGTTCACCATTCTCTGTTCTCTGTCAACGGATGATTCCTGACTAGGGTAGCGAAGTTGTGATGTAGTAACCCGGTCCTCGCACGAATCGTCCAGGCATTTTACCGGTATGTTCCCCATTGCGAAGTACCTGGGTTCCATTTACCCAGACATGTGTTACGCCAGTGGCATATTGATGTGGCTGCTCAAAGGTGGCGTGATCCTGAATGGTATTCGGATCAAATATGACTATATCGGCAAAGTATCCAGGCTGTATGAAACCGCGGTCAACGAGTTTCAGATTGGTTGCCGGTAAGCCCGTTAATTTGTAAATAGCCTCTTCCAGTGGAATAATTTGTTCATCCCTGACGTACTTCCCGAGTAGTCGTGCGAAATTTCCATATGATCGTGGATGTGGATTCTGTTTGAGGAAATCTCCTTCGGCGGCTAAAGAGCCTCCGTCGGATCCGAAACTCATGTATGGTAGTTTGATTTGCCTACGAACATTATCTTCCGACATCAGAAAATACACAACGCCAACCCTACTGTCGTCTTCAATGATGAGATCTATCGCCGTTTCTATGGGATCTGTACCTCTGAGGGTTGCAATTTCACTGAGTGTTTTGCCGGTGTAGTGTTGTAATTCGGGGTTGTTGAATCCAACGGGTATGATTCCATCCGGAGTTCCTGCCATCAGATAAAAGTTTTCGAAGGATTCATTATCTGTAGCGATTTGTTCGACGACTTTAGCCCTGAGTACAGGATCTTTGAGACGTTCTATCCACTTGGAATGTCCCCCTTCCTGAACCCATGCCGGCATGATTGCAGAAAATCCGGTAGCAGCAGCCGGATAGGTGTACATATTTGTGGTAATGTGATGTCCCTGAGCCCTGGCAGTATCAATCATAGAAATGACAGCATCCAGCTTGTTCCAGTTTTCTTTTCCCGCTGCTTTCAAGTGATGAATTTCAGCACGGACACCTGCATTTTTGGAAATAGTAATCAATTCATCCACAGCTTCCTCAAATTTACCACCTTCACTTCGTAAATGTGAAATGTACATCCCGTCGTATTGGGCAACAATTTCAGATAATGCGGTTAATTCTTCGGTAGATGCGAATAAACCCGGTGTATAAATCAGTGAGGAGCCTAGCCCCATTGCGCCCTCTTGCATCGCTTCGCGGACCAAATCGCGCATTTGTTCGAGTTGGGTTGAATCGGGAGCGATGTTGTCATCACCAAGAACATACCTGCGCACCGTTGCTGCACCCACGAACGAAGCCACATTGGTCGACACGCCTTTGTGCTCGAGAAATTGAAGATATTCACCCAAAGTGGTCCACGTACCCACGATACCGCGTTCCAGATTTGATTGGCGGCGTTGTTCGGCATCGTCTTTATTTAGCGGACCCATAGAGGTTCCCTCACCAAAGATTTCCAGTGTGACGCCCTGTTTGATGTCGCTCATAGAACGCCCGTCTGTAATCAGGCTGTTGTTCGCCCAGCTGAGCATGTTGATAAATCCCGGAGTGACTGCCATTCCACTGGCATCGATTGTTTCTCTGACAGTGAGTTCGGAGCTTATTTCACCAATGTGTACGATGCGGTCATCTTTAATTGCAATGGTGGTGATAACTCCGGGCGAGCCTGTTCCGTCATACACGGTTCCGTTTGTTATCACTACATCGTAGTCATAGGATTTGCAGGCAGATATGGAAATCAGTAACACTCCAATTGCCAGGGTGAGGATAAATTTGTTAGACATGGGTGTGGTCGTTATCTAGGGATAAAAAAAAGTGACAGGCCTGATTATCAGACCTGTCACCGGTAAAGTAAGCAAGATGCGTGTCAGATATTTGGGTTGTTGTCTCTCTCTACGTCAGGCAGAGGGAAACACCGCATATCTCCATAGGTTTCGTTTTGATCTCGATATCGGTCGCCAGGAGTAGGTGAAAGAGGAATGTTATAACGGGTCAAATCGTACAAATTGTGCGATTCAAGGAAGAATTCTCTCATTCGTTCCTGAACAACCTGGGCCTGGATTTCTTGTTCGTTGCTGCTGGCAAAGGATGGGAGTCCGTGGACTGCACGAAGTTCATTGATAAGCGCTACGGCGGTTTGGCCACCGATAGCTTCTGCACGAATGAGCTTCGCTTCAGCAGTTCTTGCCAAAGGAATTGAAGATCCGAATCCAGCGTATTTTGGAGATGTAAATACGTGAACGTTTGCAGAATTAACACCGGTATCAACGGTTCTAACCCGAGGATCGGCCACTCCGTCGACCATTAGATCTCGGTAGCCAGGATTCACGGTAACAGATCTGCTGTTGAATTGCTGGAAGATTCTGTTTTGTCTACGATTCCCGTCATCTGAAGCGGTTACGTTAAAAACAAATCCATTTGGAACGTTAGCGACAGCATTTGCAGCGTCTGCTTTTCGTCCCAGGTTAAGCAAAGCACGTCCCAGCCCGATACTTGCCATGTGCAGGATGTCTGATGGTCCACTGGCGGAGGCCGTTTGAATGGCTTTGTTGAACCGGTTGACTGCCAGGTTAAAGGCATCTGCTCGCGATTGTTCCGGACCGAGATCAAAAGAAACGGAGCAAAATGCTTCACCCATAAGCAGATAGCTGTAACCAGCATAGGCCGCAGCCCTGGCAATGAGTTGGTTCCGGTTGGCAACATCGGTATCCGACCAGCCTTCGAGGCGTTTGAGGGCGTCATCTGCAGTAAATCTGGCAGTAGATAGCGGTGTATAGATACCGAAATCTGTACCATTAACATACCTTGTTGATGAGGTTCTCACTTTTCGTTGATCTACTTCCCATCGCGCTGCGGTTGACGTACCGTCGCCGAGTTCGTTTCCGAATATTGCACCAGTAAGTACGTAACCCTGGAAAGCAAACTCGAAATCGGAGGCTGCACCGTTAACAATGAGTGCCGCTCGTTGTGGATTGTCCAGATCGGTTGCGGCAACGAACGAGGGTGTATCTACAGTGAGGAGATCGTCACAAGAGGTAATAAACAGCAGTAATGCGAAAATTACCCCTACTTTATGTATGGTTGAATAAAATGTATTGATTTTCATGGTTTTATCCTTTTTTAATGGGGTAATTAAAACTTGATGTTGAATGTGCCAACAACCTGGGTCAATTGCGGCAAAGCATTTTGATCAAGTTGTACAAATCCACCACGAGCTCCACCCAGGAACATCGTCTCAGGATCGAGTCCTGTGTATTTGCTCCAAGTCATCAGGTTACGTCCAGCCAGGGTAAAGGAAGCACCATTCACACCTAATCTGTTTACCACACTGGCAGGGAAGATATAGCTTAATGAGACTTCCCGTAGTCTGGCGAAACTTGCATCACTGATGTGACCGCTACCTGAGAACAGATAATTGGTTCTGTAACCAACTACATCGATGGGGTCGTGCTCAAGGGGATATGCGAGCTCACGTGCAATACTAAATGCGCCACGAACCCGGCGGGTGTTGTCGTATTTGTAATGACCCAGTTTGTAATCGATCGTTGCACCAAGACGGATCTGGTTTCTAAACATAACGGTTGTTGAAAAAGCACCTTCAAACTTGGGGGTACTTGGACCGATATAAACACGTTCCCCAACGAAGGTGTTTCCATTATAGCAAGGTGCTGATCCACCTGAAGGAGTAGCACACATCAGGCTGGATAGAATGGTTGCTCCGTTCGCATCCAGCTCAGCGGAAACCAGTTTATGGTGGAAGAATGAGCCAAGCGGGTATCCGATACGATGGAATACACCGAAGTCATTACTCAGTGTTATCGACTCTTCGTCGCCATCGATACTCATCAATTCGCTTTCGTTAGTAGAGAAACTGGTAGTGATGTCCCATCGCCACTTGTTGTTGCGGATCGGGATGGCGTTTACCAGGATTTCGACACCATAATTTTTGACTTCAGCAATGTTAACCGGACGTTCACCTGCAAATCCGGTTGATGGGGCTACTTGTCTGAACAAAATGGCATCGGAAGTTTTGGAGTTATAGTAAGAGAACTCAACGGAAAGTCTCTCATCCAGGAAGGCACCTTCAAATCCGAGATCCAGTTCGGTAGTTCTTTCGGGACCCAGATCTGGGTTACCGAGGTTGCCAGGAGTAAGTGCGGCGGTTCGGTTAACACCAGTTACGGGTACATACGACTGGTAGCTGTCAAACGGACCGGGCGACTGACCAGTAGCTCCATAGGCTGATCTTAAACGGAAGGAGCTGACATAGGGAACATTGAAGAAATCCTCTTCACTGATTACCCAGGTAAAGGAGGCTTTTGGATAAATGACAACGTTGTAGTTATCACCAAATGCACTATTGTCGTCAGCCCGGAGTCCCAGACTCAGGAACATTCGGTCATTGTATCCCAGTTGTTCTTCTACAAAGAATCCAAGAGTAGCTGTCTGGATATAGGTTTCATAGCTACTGGTACGGGCAGCGGCCTGGATAGATCGTAGACCAGGCAGGGCAAAATCGTTGCCATATGCGCCTACGAAGGCTGTTTTTTTGTTATAGTACTGCATACCGTAAGAGGTTCTGCTGGTCAGATTTGACAGTGGAGAAAATTGCAGAGTTCCACTGTAATCGAATGTACTTGAAGTGACATCACGTCTATCCACACTCAGATAACCCAAAGAAGTGGGTGACTGAAGTTGAAGTATCGGATTGTTCTCCAGAAGTCTTCTGTTGTCCTCACCAACCACATCCAGACCAACGGTCAAGCGGTGGGTCCACCAGCTCACAGGGACGTAATTAGCCTGAACACTTGTAGTGAAACGATTCAGATCCTGCCAGTCTTCGTACTGGTAGTATGACTCCTGAACAAAGCTTCTGTAGCCTCGTCTGATATCGCCAGGTTGATTGTGGTTAGGTGTGGAGAAGAAGGATCCCCAGGTAACACCGCCGCATCCAGCTTCGCAAGCCAGATCGGTTCTGCCCATGATATAACCCACGTTGGCAGTTACATCAAGTCCTTCAATGGGGAATATCGAAATGTTCGCTCTGGTACTCAGTCGGTTCATTTGGTTGGTCGGTTCTACCCCATTTTCAAGGTCGTAATCGGTAGAAAGGTAGTATCTGATACCCTGATTTCCACCGGAAACATTGAAGTTGTATCCCTGCAGCGAGCCGGGCTCGAAAATTGGCATACCACGTTCTTTTTCCAGGGTGACCAGATTCAACGACTCAATTCTACCATCCGGGAAACGCCAATAGTTTTCATACATACGATCTTCGATATTGGCCAGGTAATTATATCCAAATCGATTTGTAAAGGAGAATTGTGGGCGACCCAGAGAACCTTTTTTGGTGGTGATGATGATTACACCATTGGAAGCATCCGTACCATAAAGCGTTGCGGCCGATGCACCTTTCAGGATTTCAATGTTTTCGATATCATCGGGGTTAAAGTCGTTCAGACGGTTGATTACGGATGATCCAAAAGACTGAACCGCTGGTCCGGTTGCCTGTGCGTTGTCAACACGAATACCATCGACAAAAATAATCGGGTCGTTATTCAGGTTGATACTGGAAGATCCACGGATTCTGATTTTCGATCCCCCACCGACCATACCTGTACCGGGCATGATTACAACTCCTGGAGCTCTACCGTTAATCAGTGCCTGCATCGTAGGAACAGGGGTGTATTCAACAACATCGGAAGCTTTTACACTGGTAATCGTGTTCCCAATTGCCCGACGTTGTACCGTTCCCGCGGCACCGGTAACGATAACCTGATCCAGTTCAATCAGGGACTCGCGGAGACTGATATTCACAACGGTTTCCTGATTGTTACTAACGGATACACTGACACGCTGTGTTTGATATCCCAGATATCGAGCGATCAACGTATATGTACCGGCTGGAATGTTATCGATTCGATACTGTCCTGAAGCATCACTTGAAGCTCCTAATGTTAATCCGTCAACAATCATATTCACGCCAGTGAGACGTTCGCCTGTATTGGCGTCCTCAACGGTTCCTGTGATAGTGCCCTGAGCAACTACCGATGTAGAGCTGAAGATCATTAGCATTAAACATGCGATAATCCCAGCTATTGTATGTTTTAGTACCATAGTTTTAGGTTTTAGTAAAGAGTTACAATCTATGCGACTAGCTAATTTAGTAGATGATATTGACTAAACCTCGCTTTGAGATAATAATAACAATTTGAGTGTATTTAAAATAAAATCAGCTCAAATTTTAAACAGACCCTGACTACAACTTAAAGTAAGCCATCAAGTTGAGCTATTTCTCAGAAACAAACCAGTCAAATACTATTTTTGAGATATCGGCACCTGCAACAGTTCCAAGCTCGTTTTGTGTGAGTTCCTTACTCAAAATGACCAATACATATTTTTGTCCGTCGGGGAGAAAAACTATTCCCGAATCATGCACCACTCCGGTGATCCATCCTGTTTTGTGAGCAACACGTACTCCTTCAGGCAATTTAGCGGGAATCATCTCGGTAAAACGTTGATCCAGCAGGATCTGGATCATATCATTACTTGCTTCCTGTGAAACAGCGTTACCGTTAGCGAGATGTTCAAAAATAACTGCCAAATCTCTGGCAGTAGTGGTGTTACTGAGTCCGGCTTCGAATGCTTTCATGTCTTCTACACCCCTTAACACCTGTATGTTAGCTGCTCCGAGCTCCCGCATGGTACGGGTTACGTTTTGCGCTCCCAGGCGGTCGATCATCACATTGGTTGATAAATTGCCACTGTTGATAGTCATATCGTAGAGGATTTCACGTACAGGCATAAACTCTCCGATTTGGTCGTGCATCTCTTTTCCGCTGTCACGTTCCCTTTCTACACTGAATGAAGACCCGTCCACGATACTGGTGAACGAATTGTGGACCAGTATGGAGTCATTGATACTCATTCCTCCGATTTGAGCCTGTTTGTATGCTTCGATCAGTACCGGAGTTTTCATCGTACTGGCGGCATGGAACACTTCATCGGCTTGAATAAACAGCGTGTCGGATGGGTCCTGCAAGTTGATGTAGGCAACTGCAATCGTTCCATCCACGGTATCGATTACAGCCTGAACCTGTTCCCGAAGGGTTGGGTGGTCGGCAGAGGAGCATGCGGACACAATTCCGGTCATAGTAAGTGCGGTTATGGCAGTATGAATGAGTCTTTGAAGTGGTGACATCGGTTTATTGGTCATATGAAAATTCAGCAAGTTCATGGACGATGGCTTCTATCGCCCGGTTTGCCTGACTACCTCCGATGGTGTGGTGGTTAATCATAATGGCGAATGCTAAAGGTGTGCCATCTTTAGCAGTCACATAACCGCTCAAAGCTCTGGCATATCCCAAAGTTCCGGTTTTTGCAGCCACAGATGCCGCTGCAGGTCCACGAAGGAACATAGACCGAAGGGTCCCAATTTCTTCTCCGCCTCGCGGCAGCGACTCTATAAATGAAGTACGCACTGCTTCGTTTGGATGAGACCACATATATCTGAGCAAACTGGTGGTCATTACGGGAGAGACCAGATTCATACGCGACATTCCGGAACCATCGGCCAGATTCAGGCGTGTAGTATCCACTCCTGCAGCACCAAATACAGGCCATGCAGCAAGATGTCCGTCCTGGGCAGAAGCCAGCATCGGACCATCGGGTCTGTCTTTTTGTTGTGACAAGTACCATACTCCCAGCGTTTTAAGCAGATTCTCTGCAAACATATTCTGGCTACGCTTGTTCAGGACATATACAATCTCATCGAGAGTCGGTGATGTGTATGTAGCGAGTACCGTGCCATTGGATTTGTAATCACCTATTGCTGCAAGTCCTTTTCTGTCAAAGAGATCCCCATCCACGTCAATACCTTCAGCCAGGAAAACCTCCCTCATTACATGAACAAAATACAGGGCGGTGTTGGTCACGGCCAGCGAATAGGTTGTCGTATCACCTGCAGCTACCTGATTACTGACATATATGGTGTTCGTACCCCATGGGCGGTTATATCCGGTACGGGTTCTTTCGCCCTTACGAACCGTATTGGTTTCGTTGACGATCTGGGCATAGCTTGTATTTGGGAACATATTTATGATGGCAGGTTCACCCGGACGTGTTCCGACGATTTCAACATCGACACAGTTTTCATTGAAGCTGAGTCCACCCATTTCTGCGGCATACCAATATGTGGTGTAATCCCAGCTCCAGCTGCTCCCCAAAGCGATGTCATCAAAAATCGTGTCATCGCCAATGATGTTCCCTTCGATACGTGTAATGCCCTGAGCTTTTAGAGCTGCTGCCCAATCACGGAACGTTTTTGTTCGGTCATCATCGGTAAAACGTCCGCTGATGGTGGGATCACCACTTCCTTCCACAATAAGGTCACCTTTTAGCGTACCGTTTTCGATTTTGCCATTGGTCCAGACCCGCGTTTCATAGCGAAAATCGGTCCCTAGTAATTCTAATCCAGCAGCAGTGGTATATAACTTGGTATTCGAAGCCGGAACCATACTAACCTGGGCATTTCTGCTGAACAAGGTGGCTCCACTATTCAAATCAACGACATTCACTCCCCAAATTGCGTTTTGGAACACGGGATCGTTTAAATGGGGCATGATTTCACGTATCAGGCTTGATCGGTACGATGCCCCGTATTCGGCATCGTAGGTACCTGAGGTTGCCGCAGGAGTGGTGTCGACATCATTTGGATTTCGGAACTGTGCCTGAGCAGCTGGTGATGCAACGATCAGACAAAGAACGAAAAACAGAAGAAGTTTTGTTGCAGATGACATAAGTTATATGCTCTAGTAATTAACTGGTAATTTCCACTGGGGTGAAATTCGAAGATAGTAAACAAACATCATCGATGCATCAGTATTGCACAAGCACGACCCTAAACCCAAATAATAAGAATTATGTCTAGACTTCGTACTTCATATCCATTCATGACCATGTTAGTGGTTATTTCATTAGTCGTTTCATGTACTAAATCTGAAACAAATGTGGCTCAAACAGAGCCCAATACGTATCCAAACGCCGATTTACTCATCAGCGCAGCCGATCTTCAATACTCGTATGAGTCTGATAACGAAGTTATCATTGATACGCGTACCTCATTCGAAGACTTCCAAAAAGGACACGTGCCAGGAGCGGAGTACTTTCACTCTCGTCGCGATTTGAACGATCAGGAGAATCCGGTGGAGTTTTTCCTGGTTGGGCCAGAGCGTTTTCAAGAGCTTATGCAGGGGCTTGGAGTGAACAACGATTCGCGACTCGTAATCTACGATGAGTCTGATGGTCTTGGATCGGCCCGATTGTTCTATGCACTCGAGTTTTATGGATTCGAAGGTGATGTCAGTCTGCTTGATGGGGGGTATGCCGGATGGGTTGCTGCCGGATTTCCTTCCGACACTTTAGGAAATGCGGTAACTGTAGAAGCGAAAATGGGAAACTTTACAGCCAGAGTGCAACCTGATCGTCAGTGTGACCTGGCCTATGTAACTGGCGTTGAACCCGGCTCGAACAAGGTTATATTTGATGTTCGTTCTGCCGACGAATTCACTGGAGTTGACGCCCGTGCGGAGCAAAATGGCCACATACCAGGCGCAATTAATCTGGAGTGGAGTCAGGTTTTGGTTGAAGGTGACGTTCGTTACTTCCGACCATTCGAGGAAATTCAGGCAATGTATGACTCCCTTGGCATAACCCGTGATAAAGAAGTAATACCTCATTGCCATACCAACGTTCGAGGGTCACATGCATATTACACACTTCGCTTAATGGGATACGACTCGGTGCGTCCTTACGAAGGATCCTGGTCTGAGTATGGGAATGCGTCCGGGGTAGCGGTAGCCCAATAAGACAGATCTATGAAAATAGACCTACGGAAAGTTTATACATGGTAATTCGAAATAGACACAACCATGGGAATTACCTGGGGGTGTCTATTTCATCAGGCAGCTATGGCTTTCTTACGTCGCCGCCAAAGTATGATCAGGTAAATTACTATTCCCAGAACGCCAAGTGTCAGCAACATCGGTCCCATTAAAACGGGGCCACCCTCGACCCGATTCCATCGCCCTTCGGTTTGTCCATAAGCCGCTTCAATCACAGGCATACCGGTACTATCGGGGGGTTGTTGCATCAAATAGCTTACAACGGCCTCCCAGACCTTGGCTTCCTGACCGTTGTCATAAATAATGCGGTCTTTCAAGTCGACTGGATTCCCATTCTCGTCTTTCATTACCAGTTTGAATCCAGGCAGGACTTCGCCCACCATTGGAAGGAACGATGCGTTGTAGAAATCAGAAACGACATGATACAAAGTGGTATCGTTCAGATTTAGTGACACGTAATCGGCAGGATCTGAAGTTTGTCGACCATCACCGGTAAATATTTTGGCATTTAATACGGATTTCCCGGTCGGTAGCGGTGTATTTGTGAAGGGTATAGTAAAGTAGGTGGCTCGCGTTGGATCGTAGTCTACCAGTAGCCGGGAGTTTTGTAGAAAGTAGGTATCGCCCATGAGCTGGGAGAGCAGGATGGTGATTTCAAGAACTCTGCGGATTTCCGTTCCTGTGAAGTATACAGAGACCATGGGATAACCGGGTAATCCGTCGGGACCCGAACCCAGTCCGATCAGGCTTGCAACGTCATAAAAGGTCAGATTTCCTTTACCATCGGGATGCATACTTGGAACTAGATCCCCTCTGATCACCCCACTGGCCTGGAACACAAAATCTACACGCCGACCAGTCGCTTTTTCAGCAGATTGAAGCATGGCATCGGCCACGAAATTGCCCAGAGGTGTTTCTGAAAGTTGCGGGGACTGTGGGATAACCACATCCGATTTCCCGATGATCTGATTGAAACGGGTTACGTTTCCATCTGTCATCTCTGCGATCAGATCACTGAGCCGGTCTGCGTACTCATTCACCAATACCTGAATACGGGAATCCTCCTCGATCGACTCATTTATTGGAATCAAGTAGGTTTCATCCGGACCATCGCCTGGTCTGTTAAGCAACGATAGTTGTCGGGTAGCAGGGTCGAACGAGAATTCCAGCATTCCCATATACTGAAATTCGGTTCCGGTCTGCAGGATCAGTGTATTGTTCACAACCAGTGGTTTTTGAAGTACGCTATGAGTGTGTCCACCAACGATCACATCGATTCCAGCAACGGCGGTTGCGATGTCAGCGTCTTCATCTTCGCCAGAATGGGATAGCATGATCACCACATCGGCTCCGTTGTCGCGAAGTTGTTTAACAGCCGAGCTGGCCGCAAAAACGCGATCGGAGAACGTTACGGGTTCTGCCATCGGGGCTACATTGTCTGCATGAATCCCCATAATGCCAAAGAATCCGACCACCAGTCCGTTCGATAGCCGTTTTAGATGTGTCGGTTCTATTCCCATTTTTTCGAGTGGATGCCCCTGGGGGATCAGCATATTCGTGGCCACAATTGGGACTTGAAGGGACATTTCGGGATATCCGACTCGCTCCAGATACTGGGCAAGGACCTCAGGACCGTAATCGAACTCATGATTTCCGAGTGTGATCACATCATAGCCAGATTCGATCATCAAGTTTAGTTCGGGTGACTCATTTCTCAGTATGAGCCAGCTAAATGGTGATCCACTGATGAAATCACCTCCTGAAACAACCAAAACGGGTTCATTATCGGCAGCTTTTTGTTCACGGATCTGATGGATCAGCGTAGCTATCCGGGCGATTCCACCAATAGTCTGCGCCCCTTCGAGCCCGAAGTCTGACTGCGGTTTCGGAATCAGAGCCGCATGCTCATCGTTGGTGTGCAGGAGGGTAAATTTCAGCTCCTCTTTTTGTATCAGATCCTGAGCAACGATGCCGGGAATCCCCAGCCATATGATGGATACCAGAAGAATGGAAATACGTGCTTTTAAAGACATACTAATCGGATTATATGTTCAAAAATTATAAGATGTTAGTAAGGAATACAGCCAATACAAACTAAGTTATTCGGGTACTTCAGTCAACAGCCGTTCCATCAGACTGAGCGCAGCAGCTTCAACGACCCGATCGATTCTATCGCGAGGGGTCGCATCCCCGATTTCGTAGGTAACGCCATCAGCCTGATCGAACATCTCGTACATCCAGTTTTTTGCGATCGGTGCGGCTACCCCTGATGGTTCTTCGCGAATGGTGTAGTCGGGTACACGTTGGACAATGCCTTCGAGCCATCGATCGGTCAGCCCTGGAATCTTGACCGGAATGTCCTTACTGATGGTATAAAACACATCATACGAAGTACTGTGGAAATCCAGCGTATACCATACGTTGAGACCACGAGACTTCCACGACTGCAGGTCGTCACGAATGATACTGGTTTCAGGCTGATTGAATGGCCCCCAATCCCGATTCAGATCGACTCCACCTGCATTATGTCGCCAGTGACCTTCATCCACGCCATCCGGATTCACCATAGGATATACGATTACCTGAAATCGTTCACGAAACTCACGGGCAATCTGATGCTCGCCCAGTAGTGTTTCTACAAACGCTCGCTGACCCAGAGATCCGGTCACCTCTGGTGGATGTTGACGTCCTGTGATGATGATTGCCGGAGCCAACTCATTACCGGTCTGATTGATGACCATACGGTTGATTGGGCGTCCTAAAGTTGATTGTCCCACTGTTTGCACGGAAATGCCCGGAGTGGTCGAAAGCGAGTCCAGCCAGGCGGTGACATGGATGCTTGTGAAAAGTTCCTGAGCTGCTATCCAGAGTGGGTGTGTGGTTACATCCAGCGTTAACACGGCGGTACCTGCGTCTGAATTGGGTTGATACTGAGTACTATCCGCTGGGGTCCAGGTATAGGCATCGGAGCTGAGCTTAGGAATGTATCGATGAACCCCATCCACATAAATCAGCTCTATTTGGATAGCTCTGGGAGCATCTGTCCAAACTTTGAACGCGTACCAGGCACTTCGGTTTATGGGAGCGTTTTCCGGATGGATCTCAAGTCTGAACTGGTTTTGTCCGACTGCATAAAAATCACTGACACGCCCCCCGTCAAATTCGTTACTAACCCAAACTCCCTGAGATTCGACGCCGATCGTGCGTTTATGATGCGGAGTGAGTACTTTTGTTTCGGTAGTTGCTCCAGGCGGATCATAGGAGATGGACCAGGTTTCCTGAGAAGAACGGCAGGACTGGAGTACGACAAGGGATATTCCAAGGAATAACCAAAATCTAGTATTACGTTTCATGGTTGCAGCTAATCGTTTAGACTTTTGCAGGTAGATGTTTTATGATTGATGATACACAATATACTCATCTTGAGTACGTGAACTACTCCAATAGACAAGGAATACTATTTCGCATAAAATGCAACTAAAAATAGGCAGATATCTTGTTTTGGGCTATTTTAACGCAAAAATACCACCCATTGAACTGTGTTAGCGTTATCGCATGAACCTTTTAGATCCAGTGGCTAACCCATTTTTTAAAAAGAGAGTGTTTTCGGGATTCGTTTGTAAAGCGGCCATCTGGATTATGTTGCTATTGATCAATGGATATGACGCAGTTGCACAAGCAGATACGGATGTTCGCATAAGGAAGGTTGAATTAGAAGACAATGCTTCCTATCCAGACATGGTACTACTTGAAGTTATAGCAAACCAGCCATCAGCAGTCTACACCAGATGGCTTTCCTGGAAACGTTCAGGTATGCCATTTTCTGAGATGGAAGTGAGAAGGGATGTGGTCAGGTTAGAACGTTTCTATCATCGCCGTGGCTTTCCGATGGCAACGGTTCGGTATCGTGTTGATGAGGGTAGAAAGGAATGGCAACGAGACCTCACCTTTACAATTGATGAAGGACCTGAAATCAAAATAGCTTCTCTGGTCTGTGAACTCATTGGTACCGGATTCGATGAAACTGCGATTCTGACCAATGAACTATTCAAAAGTACCTTAAACCGGATACATTTTCAGGAAGGGCGACGTTTTGAGTATATCCGTGAAGACGAGGTGACAGGTGAAATTCAGTCGACGCTCAAAAATATGGGTTATGCCTTTTCCCGTACGTCAATTATAACTCAGGTTGACTCTACCCTGTTCGAAGCACGGATTCGAATCGAGGTAGATCCAGGTCCACTTGCCTACATCGATTCGATTCGTGTTGAAGGGAACGAGTCGGTCAGCCAACGACTGGTGGTACGTGAATCAGCCCTGAGACCAGGGCAGCGATTTGATCAGCGTCGGTTAAACCGGGCGCAACGCGAGATATTCAGTCATCACTTATTCCGATTTGTGACGATCAGTCTTCCCGAGCAGGAACGTGATTCAACCGTGACGCTGGATGTGCGCGTACGTGAGAATCCACTACGAAGCGTGAGTTTGTCAGGCGGAATCGGTACCGAGGAAATTGTACGGGCTTCGGTATCGTGGGTGCATAGAAATCCGTTGGGCAATGCCCATAATGTATCCTTGACAGCGCGTGCATCATTCCTGGAACAACGATTTTCGACGGATTATCTCATTCCCTATGTGTTCAATACGCAAAGCAGCATCATCATTTCTCCGTTTGCACAGCGTATCGATGAGCGTAATTTTTTTGTAACCAGGGTGGGGGCGGTAAACAGTTTTGTGTACCAGTACAATCAGGATCTTGCCGGAACCTTTTCGTACGAATTCACCACCAACCAGGAAGCTTTCGACAACGATTTGAAGTTGTTTCGCGACAGTACAGAAACCTACCGACAGTCTACCTTTCGGATAACCGGATACTACAGTCCTGCATTTCTGCAGCAAAAATCGGGATGGGCGGCAAGGCCTTACCTTGAATTCTCAGGGCCTTTCAACACCGGAACATTGACGTATCAACGGGTAGGATTAGATGTAAGGAGATTCTTTGATCTTACTCGTTGGACTCAGCTGGCACTTCGTTGGAACGCTAACTTCATATTCGGTGATGAAGACGAGGTCTTACCTGCCAGCCTGCTCAACTACCTGGGAGGTTCAAACACGGTCAGAGGTTATGGAAGGTGGAATCTGGGTCCCAAAAGAGCCGTTTTCGAAGAGGATGGATCCTTTTGGAGGTATGTTCCGGTGGGAGGCAGATACCTATTCTCCTTCAATGCTGAAGTTCGTCAAAACCTGAACGCCATTTATCGGGGACTCGAAATGGCGGTCTTTCTGGATGGGGGACAGATCTGGGAGCGACGTGATGAAATTTCTCGTGATGATCTGCAATATGGTGCAGGTTTTGGATTCAGATATCGATCACCCATTGGGCCGGTACGCCTGGATTTTGGGTATAAGGTAAATCCAACCGATCAGGATCTGGGTATTTACAACGGTATCGATTATGGAGGACGACTGAGTAGAATCGGAATTCACTTCAACATTGGTCAGGCTTTTTGAAATGCGAATCACATCCAAGATCCTATCAAGTAATTTAATCAGACACTGGAAGCCGGTGCTCTCCCTGTTCGTGCTGGTTTTGATACTAAGTAGTTTGAGGCTCACATTAAAATCTGACTGGTTGCTTGACCTGGTCAAAACTCAAGCAGAGCATTTTGGAAGTGAAATCTTATATGGAGATTTACACATAGATAAAATTACAGGAGACTTGTATGATCATATTGCTGTACAGGGAATTACACTAACAGATTCCTTAGGTAAAGCAGCCATACGAATAGACACTCTAGACGTCCGCTATTCGGTGTGGAGCTTTATTGCAGGCCGGTTTAAAGTCAACGATATATCGGTGGCTGGTGCCGATATAACGGTAGATCAATGGGCGGATGAAAGATGGAATGTGGCCGTGATGATGCCGACCGACACGACTACATCCGAAGTATTCCCAATTGAAGTAGAGCAGTTTTGGGTGAAGGATAGTCGAATTTCGGCTAAATCGGGAGTATTTCCAGATTCCCTGATTGTAGTGAGTGGCATTGTGATTCGGGGTGGGCTCAAGGTAGATGAACAGGGAGTAGATGTATCCTTGCGACAATTTGATTTGGATATTCGGGAGGGACGCCTTGAGTCGACGGTGGGTGTATCGGCGCAGGCCGAATTTCGTGATGGCCGGATATCCCTGGACAAGCTCACCATCTATACCGTGAACTCGTTCCTTAATCTGGTAGCCAGGTACAGCACCGATACCGAGTCCGTCGACGCTGACGCGTCGATCTCGCCACTGTCGTGGCGAGATGTGGCGGCCTACACCCACGAGTCGTATCTGCTCGAAGATCTGGAGCTTCGTTTGGGCCTGGGAGGTACGCTCGAAGATCTGCGCGTTCGAGTGGGTGTGTCCGCCACCGGACTCGAGCAGATCGATGTGTCGACCCGATTGACGCTGGGCGAAGTGCCAGCGTTGCTCGCGATCGAAGCTTCGATGCTGCGCGGTGATTTGTCGAGGGTAACGGGAATAGAGTCTGTGCCGAGTGTGGGATCTCTTGTATTGAGTGGATCGGGAAACATGCCGTTTTTCAGTCCCGATCAGGGTATGTTCGAGGTCCGTGCTGAGATCGCCGATTTTGAGCTATCCCCATACAGGGTAGATCGCCTGAATATCGACGCCAGGGCAGAGAATGGGAAACTGGATATAGGGTTATCTGCCGGGCTTGGATCCGAGCGTGTTGAGGCTGTAGCCATCGTGTCGGGATTCATGGATGAAGGAGTTGAGTGGGATTTGCGCCTTCAGACAGATAGACTGAATCCAGCCCTCTGGATGGCCGACACCACGTATGAGGGTCAAATTCGGGGTGCGATCGGGGTCACGGGACAGGGATATGAGCCAGGAGAGCGTGCATGGGAGGTGGATCTGGAATTGTATGACAGCAGTTTCAATCAGATTCAAGGGGCTGAAATGGATGTCGTGTGGAAGATTACCGGTACTGAAATGGATGGTACCGGAAATGTACAACTCGGAGAATCACAACTTACGTTGAACGCATCGGTTTCCGACTGGCAGGGAGAGCGACCGGAGTATCGGGCAGAAGTACGGACGACAGCATTCAACCTGGCTGATATGTTGAATCTGGATGCATTTGGGACTTCACTGAATACGGAGTTATCTGTCGAGGGGCATGGATTCGATCCGCGAAGTCTTTCGGCATTTGGTAGATTCAGCATGGGACCCAGTACAGTAAATGGGGCTGAGATTGACACTCTGGTTGCGGATCTGAGGTATCGCGAAGGTGTTTTGACCCTGGACAGGACTGTGTTTCAGAGTACGCTTGCGAAGGCTGATTTGACGTTGAAACAAGATTTCTTTGATTTGGGTAATCCTGAAAATCGCATCGATTTTAATCTGGTATTGGGCGATATCGGTCCTTTGGCGCCGTTGGTGGGTGTTGAGACGTTGCGTGCCTCGGGACGGATCGAAGGAAATCTTCGAACTCCAAATGGTGTAACAACATTGAATGTTGGAGTCGCACTCGAAGAAATTTTGGTGGACACGATCACGGTTCGAACTGTAGATATAAGCGGACTTCTGGAGGGACTGGATACCTATAATTTTCAGGTCGATAGCCGTTTTGGGGGACTTCGGGTCGGATCACAAACGATAGAGGATACCTGGTTCAGGGCTTACGGGCAGATTGATACGGCACGTGTACACGGACAATACCGGTTGAACCTGGAAACTCAACAGGAACTTTCAATCATGAAACTGGCTGATTTTGAACAAATTGGGAATAGCATTCGTGTACGAACAACAGAATTTCAACTCAAAGTGCCCGGAAAACAGTTAGATCTCTACCGACCCTTTTTGTTGGTGTATGATGGTCATTTCTTCGAGTCCGATCCGGTATATCTGCGTGGTAGTACTGGAGTTGAATTAACATTCGGACTGAGTCAGACGGCTGAAAAGTCGTTCAAGGGATTTATCAATGCCAGGGATCTGGATGTGTCACTCGTCCAGCATATGACCCAGGACACTCTGGATGTGCGGGGTAGGGCATCTGGGGATATCCAGTTTGATGTCGACTTCGAAGCAGAAAACTATCAGGGAATAGCGGAATTGAGCCTGCAGGAATTCTTTCTTGAGGGGTTACAGATCGACGATGCCAGATTGGATGTGCGGCTGGAGTCTGGTCGCATGGACGCTCGATTCAACGCGACGCAGAATGGATCTACGCTGGCTTATTTTAACATAGATGTTCCATTTATCCCGGGTAATCCAACCGATTTTGAAGAATCGTTCTTCGAAGAACCGGTACGTGGTACATTTGAATTGTCTGAGATTGATCTGGAGACTCAGGCATCCTTTTTGACCTGGTTAGGTTTGCAGGGTACAACGGGTAAAATAAGTGCAAAGGGTTCATTGGCTGGAATGTCGGGATCTCCGGAATTCACGGGAGAGTTTCAATATGGGGAGGGTCTACTCTCCGGAGTTCCAGTAGACCATATTGACTTTGGATGGCAGTATCACGACGTAGATGAAAAACTGGCTTTGACTGGACGAATGGTGTCTTCTGGTCAGGAAGTAGCTTATATGTACGGAGCCATTCCTTTAAAAATTGATTGGAGAACGTTTAATCCGGTTGATGTAGATGAGCAGACGGATATGGATCTGAAGGTAAAAACAACTTCATTTGATCTGGCTGCAGTTAGTCCTTTTTTGGATCAGACGATTGCCCGTGATCTTCAGGGAACCGTGACTATGGATGTCAGTGTAACGGGTGATCCGTTGAGCCCGAGTCTTCGGGGAGAATTTTCGATGCAACAGGGCAGGGTATTGTTGGTTGAAAACAACATTGTAGTCAGTAATATATCTACCAGTCTGAATTTTCAGCGTGAACGGATCGTGTTGAACGACTTCAGTATGCAAAGTAATGGTACACTCAGGGCCAACGGAGAAATAAAAATGGATGGGTATACTCCAGGAGACGTTGCCATTTCGATGCGCGCCCAGAACTTCAGGGTGTATAACACACGGGACATTCAGGCCATCATAAATATGAATGCTTCGATAGGGGGACGTGTTGAATCACCGCATATCGTAGGAAATTTAGATCTTGTTCGGGGATATTTGTATCTGGATAATTTTGGAGAGAGAACGGTTGAGCAAATACAGTTGGAAGACGAGGAAGCATCGATCTTTGATGGTTTGAGGATTTGGGAAAACACGAAGCTGGAGTTCAAATTTGGTACGGTACGAAATTTCTGGATACGGAACCGAAATAGACCGGAAATACAGCTACAGTTGAACGGTGAGCTTGATTTAGTCAAAGAAAGAAGACGTGATCTGGAAGTATTTGGACGAATGGGGGTGAATGATGGTTTTGTGACGCAGTTAGGAAAGCGATTTACTTTCGATAAGGGTGAACTGGTTTTTAGCGGGAGCCCTGCGGATCCTCAGTTGCAGATAAAAACGCTGTATGCGCTACGACAGCCCAGTGACATTAACATATGGTATGTACTCGGAGGAACTGCAGAGAGTCCTGAATTTTCATACGAAAGTGACCCTGAAATGGAGCTGCAGGATATAATTAGTTATACGGTATTTGGCCGACCTTTTCATAGTCTGATGTCCTGGGAGCAGACCATTACGGGTCGAACGGAATCTGCAGTTGCAGATGCTGCAGTGGATATACTATTGGACAGGGTAGAACAGCTAGCTACAGAGCGATTGGGAATTGATCTGTTACAGATCGACAACACCAGGACATCCGGCAGCTCTGGAACGACGATCAAGGCGGGAAAATTTATTTCGAACAGAATATTTGTGGCCATTCTTCAGGAGTTGGGGACGAATCCCTTATCGCAGATAATTGTAGAGTATGAGCTGAAAAAAGACCTTGATTTCATTATTACCGGAAGCGACAGTTATCACAATGGGATTGATGTGCGTTGGAGATATGATTACTAATTTTTGAGAAGGGATAAGAGATAAAAGAATGACTTTATTCCCTTCTCAAAAAGTTCACAAAGGTCAGGTAGTTCAGAAAGTGCAGTTATGAACTAAGCTTTCAACTGCGTCAACTGCCCTTTCTGCACTTGTAATCATGTGCGCGTTAGTGGATAAACAACGGCAATGCCGTTGTTTATCCACTAACTAGTTCATCAAATACAACTTCCAGGTTTGCTGCCAAGGAAAGACGTGGACCGAAGCTGATGTGGTCTTCGAATCCGTTCAGGGCAGCGATACCGATTATTTCTTCTCGGCTTTGAGCTGCCTTAACGCCGGCTTCCACATGTTCTACCAGTGCCTCGAGGTACGATCGCATATGGACCAGTGCATCCATGCGCCCAACCATACCCTGTTCGGGTTGTCCGTGACCGAATAGATACAAGGTATCGGAATCGTGGTCTGCCAGAACGCCGTTGAGTAGCTGAATCCAGTTTTTTACGCTCGCTCCCCCCTGGCGATCGATGAATGGAAACACACGATTGAAAACGGTATCTCCCATATGAACGACATTTGCTTTTTCGAATGTAATGATGGAGTCTCCACCGGTATGAGCAGGGCCATAATGTTTCAGATGTACGGTTTCATCCCCAAAATCTTTTTTCCATTCGTTTGCATACGTTTTGTTTGGCAGACCTGCTATCGTATCACCACGCATTTGAGCTTGTTGACGCTGTAATTGGGGAACCCGATCGTGGGCGATGATGAGACTGGTTTCGGGTTCGAACACGATATTTCCGCCGGTATGGTCACCATGATGGTGCGTATTGACCAGGGCATCGATTCGTGTTTTTCCCATTGATTTCAAGCCCTCAAGACATTTTGCAGCTGAATCGGGGTACTGGGAGTCGACAACGACAGTAGCATCGTTATTGACCAACCAACCAATGGTGCCACCCCTCTGGGTGTAAATACCCACATTTCGGCGGACGGTCAAAAAATTGGCCGGATTGACAGCAAGCATCTTTGTAAAAGGGAAAAACGTGGCAGCAGAGCCTAAAATTCCCATTTTTACGATAAAATCTCGTCTTGAAACCCTCATTTTCACGAATGTATTAATGATAATTAAACGGATTGTAACGAATGACCTGTGTAACTAACTTGACACACGCTAAATATATTGTAAAGAAGCATTAAAAATGAGTGGAGTGCTTGAATATTCGTGCATGTAAGAACTCATTTATATCATATTGGTTTGCATGTTGCTTTTCACCAGATTCGGGGTGAAATTACTACAAATCAAGTTATGCAGGCCAAACAGGATGTGTCGTTGAATCATTCCAATAACATATATGATATCGAAAAGAAGTGGGTGGAAGGGGTGCGCCAGGGCGATCCTTTGGCCTTCAGATCCCTGTTTGACCGGTATTATGTACAATTATCGTCCTTTGCAACAGAGTATGTGAAGTCGTATGATGCCGGACGGGAAGTTGCCCAGGAGGTATTCATCAAGATTTGGTCGTCTAAAGAGTCGTTTAGCATCGAAGGTTCTCTTAAATCGTATCTGTATCGAGCTGTATACCACCAGTCTTTGAACTACATAGAAAAAGAGACAAGGCGCAGGAACTATGAACAACTGGCAGCTAATCCCGATGAGGCATCATCTGAACAAGCCGATGAACGAATTTTAGCCAGTGAAGTGAGAATTGCCATCCGGGAAGCAGTACGTCAACTTCCTCCAAAAAGGAATCTGGTGTTTGTCCTACACAGGCAACATGGATTAAGTATCAAAGAAGTTGCCCAGGTGTTGAATGTGTCGCCCAAGACGGTTGAGAACCAGATGACGGAAGCCATGAAATTTCTTCGGGAGAAATTGAATCAAAAAAATATGTGATGTCTCACTAGGGGATGTCGTGTTGAGAACGGTCTAACAATTATCGTATGGAAAACATTTTCGAATCTTCAGACCAAACAGAACTGATAATCCGCTATCTGGATCATCGTTTATCGCCGCTCGAAACCGAGCAGGTGGAGCTACGATTACGATCGGATGCTGATTTTGCTAAAGCTTTTCAGGAGTATAAGTATATCTGGTCGACCTCGTCGTTTCCTTGGCACGACGAAAGTCTGTTACGCTCTGATAAGGAATCTGACTGGAAGAAAATTGTGGTTGCCTTGCAGGAATCTCCTGTAGTGATCAAGTCAAAACTTGAACATCGTCCAACCCGATTCAGTCGTTCGATGTACCACTATCTACGCATGTCGGCGATTATACTTTTTACAATAGCAACGAGTGTGGTGGTGAGTTACCTGGTGATAACGCCAGCGTCTGAAGAGGTTCAGGAAATCGTATTTCGTGAAATTTCTACGGATCGTAGTCAACGTGCTGGTGTACAACTGAGTGATGGCACCAACGTAAATCTGAGTGTTGACAGTCGACTCAGAATGCCGGATGTGTTTGCAAGGGATGTCAGGGAAGTTGAGCTGATTGGGGAAGCCTACTTTGATGTAGCGCATTCACCCGATCGGCCTTTTATTATAAGAAGTGGAAATGCGGTAATCCGGGTTCTGGGAACAGACTTCGGAGTCAGAGCATATCCAGATGAAAATCAGATTAAAGTAGTTGTCAAAAGTGGAAGTGTAGCTGTATCGTCAAGCAGCGGCTCGGACGAGAGTTCTGTAGTGTTGAAACCCGGACAATTAGCGCGTGTTTCATCAGATTCAAATAAAATTGATACCGAGTGGGTTAATCCGGATGATTATCTGGGATGGATTAGCGGGAAGCTATCTTTTAATCAGAGCACATTAGCTGAAGTTATTGGTCAACTTGAGCGGTGGTACGATCTTGAAGTAATATTGGAAGACAAGAGTGTACTGGAACGCAGGCTCACAGCAGTTATAGACTCCAGATCGCTAATGAACGTCATGAACGTCATATCACAGTCAGTTGAACTTCAATATGAAGTAATTGATAACAAAGTATTTATCCGAAACAATCAACAAAAACAACAACCATAACGGTCACCTTTGTTTGTAAATGCCTTGTCGCAATAGATGTCAAACATTGGGGGCTTAGTTTAATCCATACAGTCAAAAAAGGTATGTATATGAGAGCAACACTGTACCATGTTTTAATGGCAGTATGTCTGTTGGTGATACCGGCGTCTTTGAGCGCTCAGTCACCGGGAGCTACTGCATTCAAACCTCAGAGTTTTGCACCAACTGGTGGAAGCAATCTGTTATTCTATACGGTTCGTGAGTATAGAGATGACATCATTGATCTTCAGCGAGTGGTGAATGCAGAATTCAAAGAGGAATCACTGAAGACGGTTTTGATGGAAATAGCACGACAAGCCCAACTGGGAATTGCGTTCAATCCAGATATGCCTCTTTTAAATACGAAAGTCGATTTCGATTTTCACAACTCAACCGTTGCCGATGCGTTGACACTGGCTCTGGCCGACACGGAATTCGAAGCTGCGTTATCACGTCGCCGCGAAGTGGTGTTGGTGAAGCGTCCTGCTCCAATCGAGCAACCTGTAGTTCAACCCGTCGTTCAGCAAGTGCGAACCGTGACTGGCCGTGTTATTGATTCACAAAGTAAGGAAGCGCTTACAGGAGTCGCTGTACAGGTTCAGGGTACCACCATTGGTGCGGCCACGGATCTTGATGGAGCTTTCCGAATCACGAACATTCCGGCAAACAGCAATGTGTTACTGGTTTCCTATGTGGGATATCGTGCTCAGCAGATAAACATTGATGGACGTACAGACATAACGATTGAGTTGGTTCAGGACATTCTGGGTCTGGACGACCTGGTTGTTGTTGGTTACGGTACACAACAGCGTCGTGAAATCACTGGATCCATAGCATCTGTACCGATGGAGCAAATTCGTGAGGTTCCATCAGCAAGCTTTGAAAACGCGATTTTGGGACGTCTGGCGGGTGTGCAGGTTCAGGAGTCAAGTGGTGAGCCGGGAGCTGGACCAGAGATCCGAATTCGAGGGGTTTCGACCGTAACCGCGGGTACGGATCCGCTATATGTCATCGATGGATTTCCGTTTTCCCGTAATCCGTCTTTACAGGGTCGTAACCTCAGACTGGCTGCAAACTATACAGAGCCGGCGATCAACCCAATGGCAACGATTAACCAGAATGATATTAAGTCTGTAGAAATCCTGAAAGATGCCTCGGCAGCTGCTATTTACGGATCTCGTGGGTCTAATGGTGTTGTTCTTGTCACTACCAATCGTGGTGTTCGTGACGGATCTGGTCCACGAATCAGTTATAGTAGCTACTGGGGTGTCCAGGAAGCTGCACGCCGCGTAGACCTGATGAACGCTGAAGAGTTGATCGATTTTGTGATTGATGCTCGAAACAACAACTTCAAGCAAAAGTATCCAAACCTTACACTGGTTAACCCACGTACCAACGAGGGTCGTCCTAATGATGGAAACGTGCTGATTCCGGTGAGTTTTATTAACTGGGATGGTACCGATACCGATTGGCAGTCTGAAGTATTCAACCGTGCTTTGACCGCTAATTACACAGCTTCTGTTGCAGGTGGAAATGAGAACGTGGGCTACTACATTTCAGGTGGATATTACACTCAGGATGGGATCATCGAGCGAACTGGATTTGACCGTTACAGTTTGATGGCCAATGTTGAAGCAAAGCTCAACGACAAACTGGAGGTGGGTTTGACATTAAATCCATCCTATGCTGATCACCAGCGTCTTCCAACCTCAAATCCGTACTTTGCGCAGCCTCCGGGTGTTGTGTACTCTGCGATAGTTACCTCTCCAACGGTACGTCCGTACAATGAAGACGGATCTATCAATCAGACGAACAACCAGGCGCACATCGGTAATGGTATGACAGATGCGAGTAATGCACTTGCTATCATTGAATATATTGATGATCGAATCAAGCACATCCGCATGTTCAGTACCGCGTATGCGAACTATGAGATCATGCCGAATCTAATGTTTCGTTCTTATTTAGGAGCCGATATCAACGATTTTAAACGTGATTTTTACCTATCTAACGACTTTCGTTTCCGTACCCAGGTTGTGGGTAATCCATACGGACAGGCAAACGCATCCAGATCCTTTAACTGGATTACCGAGCAGACCCTGAACTATTCTGGTGAGACCGGTGACCACAAATATTCGGGACTTTTGGGTTTTACTGCTCAAAAAGAAGACATCGGCCAAAACATGGTCTTTGCCATCAATTTCCCGGATGATCTGGTAAAAACACTTAACGGTGGACAAATCGCTGGTGGATTCAGTCAGGCTGAAGAATGGTCGTTATTGTCCTATCTGAGTCGTGTAAACTACACCTACAATGGTAAGTATTTTACTACTCTGTCGCTTCGTGCTGACAAATCGTCCCGATTCGGACGTGATAATCAGTGGGGATATTTCCCATCTGTTTCTGCTGGCTGGTTGATTTCCGATGAAAACTTCATGGATGCTCTACCACAGGTAAACTATCTGCGTATTCGTGCCAGCTGGGGACAAACGGGTAACTTCCTGATACCGAACTATGGAGCGATCGGATTGCTTGGTTCCGAGAACTATGTGTATAACAATGCTGTAACAGGTGGTGCGGCACCGATCAGTATCAGTAACTCTAACCTGAGCTGGGAAACCACAACTCAGTCGGGTGTTGGTCTTGATCTTGGTTTACTCGAGGACCGAATCAACGTTACCTTCGACTATTACAATTCTGTAACCAGCGATCTGTTGCTGAATGTGAATATCCCATCTGCATTCGGATACACAACAGCACTTACCAACATTGGCGAAGTGTTGAACCGTGGGTTTGAATTTGCGGTCACAACCAGAAACATCGTTGGATCATTCAACTGGTCAACGGATTTCAACTACTCAACCAATCACAATGAAGTGTTGAAATTAGGTCCGGAAGGAGATCCGATTCTTTCAGCTGGTGGTGCTGGTATCCGTCACATAACCATGGTTGGTCAACCTATTGGTAGTTACTACGGATATGTAACCAATGGATTGTTCCTAACACCAGCCGACCTGACCAGTCGTCTTCCAGACGCGTTGGCTCCAAATCCATCATTAGGTGACTTTATGTACAAAGACATCAACGGTGATGGGCGCATTACTCCTGCCGACCGTACGGTAACAGGTAACTATATGCCAGACTTTATCTTTGGTATCACCAACCGATTCTCCTACAAGAACTTCGATGCAAGTATATTCTTCCAGGGTGTCGTTGGCGGTGAAGTATTGAACCTGACCAGTCGTCACTTGAAGAATGGTGAAGGTAACTTCAATAGTTATGCAGCATTCAACGACAGATGGAGATCACCTGAGCAGCCAGGTAATGGTAAATTCCCACGTGCTGACCGTCAAACGGGTCTTCATGGTGGAAATGACCGTCCGAGCGACTTCCAGGTTGAAGATGCTACCTACTTCCGAATCCGTAATATCACGTTCGGTTACAATGTTCCTAAACGAGTACTGGGTAACGGCGTAAGCAGTGCCAGACTCTATGGTTCTGTGAGCAACGTGTTTACCTGGACCGATTATCTGGGCTACAACCCGGAAGTAAACAACTGGTCTGGTGCCAGCATGCTAACACAAGGTGAAGATTACGGAGCGTATCCGATAATGAGAACCTTTACGTTAGGTATTAACCTTTCACTCTAAGACCATAGAAATTGAAAAAGGAAATGACTATGAAATCAAAAATATATGTTCTGATCCTGGCGATGTTTATGGTCTCCTGCGGGGATGACTTCACAAACCTTTCGCCAATTTCGCAACGTAACGTAGATAACTTCTACTCGAATGCGAATGACTTTGAACTTGCTCTGAGCGGTGCATACGCCGGATTGCAAGCCGATGGGACCTATAACCAGAGTTATTGGGTCATGTTTGAAATGCGTGGTGACAACACCGATCAGGGTCCGGACGTAACAGGTCTGGCGAATGAACTGGCGGTTGTTGAAGTATTCACTGAGAACGCGTTGAACGCGTTCGTGGGGGATGCCTATCGCGATTCATACGTACTGATCACCAGAACCAACATGATTCTGGACAAAATCGGTGACATTCAGATGAGTGATGCTCAGAGAAATCGTATCAAAGGTGAGGCGATGTTCTTGCGTGCGTTAGCATACTATCATTTGGCATTAGCCTTTGACAGAGTGCCACTCATTTTGAATGAGGTCAGAGATATCAATGCACCTGTTACACAAAGCAGTGCTACCGAAATCCTGACTCAAATGGCGGCTGATCTGGAAGTTGCAGTTGGATTGTTGCCACAAACCGCTACTGGTGCCAGCGTGGGACGAGCTACTAAAGGTGCAGCGAATGCTCTTCTTGGAAAGGTATACCTGACTCTTGGCCAAAAAGCTCAGGCAGCAACAGCACTTCGAAGAATTGTTGATTCCGGTGTGTACAGATTGCTGCCTAACTACGCAGGTCTGTGGGGAGTACAGAACGAGAACAATGCTGAATCCATCTTTGAAATTCAGTATCGTGCCGGTGGATTCGGAACAGGTTCTCCGTTTACCAACTACTTCTCGCCAAGTTCCAACTTGCAGAATGGTTTAGGTAATAACCGGAATCGTCCTACCCAGGATCTGTACAATGCGTACGAGCCTGGTGACCTGAGACGTGATATCTCAATGGCGACCAGTTATGTTAACCCAGCTACAGGTTTAACGGTAGAGGCACTTCATATTCTGAAGTTCCGCAGCCAGCCGTTCACCAACAACGACTCTGATCTTAACTGGCCCGTGTTCCGTTATGCCGATGTGTTACTGATGTTAGCTGAAGCACTGGGTGAAGGCACCGAATCGTACAACCTGATCAATCAGGTTCGTACACGTGCTGGACTGGGTCCAATCAGTGCAAGTACACCAGGCTCATTCACCGATAAGCTTCTGCATGAGCGCCGGGTTGAGCTGGCATTCGAAAACCACCGCTGGCCGGATCTCCGTCGATTTGGTGTTGCTCAGCAGGTAATGGGATCAAAAGGATTCAATGCAAAATTGTTGTTCCCCATCCCCCAACGTGAGCTAGATGTGTCTCCTGGGATGCAACAGAACGCTGAACACAGATAATCGAACAATTACCCCAAAAGGGAGTGTGTGGCATCATCCCACACTCCCACTTTTTTTCTTCTTGCCATGAAAACTATCTTGTCATTGTTGATTACCCTCTTTTTGATGGGTTCGGTTTCCATCGCCCAGGATAAACCGTTACGAATTATTGCAATCTTTGCACATCCCGACGATGCCGAGTTCAAAATGGGTGGAACCGCAGCAATGTGGGCAAGTATGGGTCATGAAGTAAAATTCGTATCCATCACCAATGGTGACCACGGTCACCATGAAATGGGTGGCGGACCTTTGGCAAATCGTCGCCGTGCAGAGACTCAGGAAGTTGTTAAACGACTAGGTATCAAAGAATACACCGTACTGGATAATCACGATGCTGAACTTTTACCACATTTACATATCCGTCAGCAAGTAATCCGTGAAATCAGAAAATGGGATGCCGACATTGTGCTCGGACTCCGCACGAACGACTATCACCCAGATCACCGTTATGCAGGTGTACTCGTGATGGATGCCGCATACATGGTGGTTGTACCAAACGTGACTCCAGACACACCACCTCTAGAAAAAAATCCAGTCTTTTTGTATATGCAGGATGGATTTAAGCGTCCATATCCTTTTCAGCACGACATCACTGTAGCAATAGATGACGTTTTTGAAACAAAAATGCGTGGTCTCGATGCCCACGAATCTCAGGTTTACGAGTGGAATGCCTGGGTCGCAGGATTCCTGGATCAGGTTCCACAAGACAAAGAAGCACGTTTTGAATGGCTGAAAGGCGCATATGGTAGTTGGATGACAGTATCGGATGATGCCCGTAAGTCACTCGAAAAATGGTACGGACCAGAAAAAGCGGCTCAGGTTCGTATTGCTGAGTCCTTCGAAATAACCGAATACGGTCGTCAACCGACCGACGAAGAGATCAGAAAACTCTTTCCAATGTTAGGCAATAAATAGACAATCCAAATTTTAGTACAATGAAAAAGATATTTTACACCCTGTTTCTGGCCATCTTATGCACAGGAACATGTACGAATGTTATGTCAGCTCAAGATAAACCACTTCGAATCGTAGCGATATTTGCACATCCGGACGATGCTGAGTCCAAAATGGGTGGAACTGCAGCTCTTTGGGCGGAAATGGGTCACGAAGTCAAATTTGTGTCGATTACCAATGGCGACGCCGGACATCAATCCATCGGGGGTGGCGTTTTGGCAAAAATCCGCCGGGCTGAAGCACAGGAAGCCGCTCGTCGTCTGGGAGTCAAGGAATATGTGGTTCTCGACAACCACGATGCAGAGCTACTACCACATCTACACATTCGCCAGCAAGTCATCCGTGAAATCCGAAAGTGGGATGCAGACATCGTTCTTGGTTTACGGATCAACGATTATCACCCAGATCACCGTTACGCAGGTGTTCTCGTGATGGATGCAGCTTACATGGTAGTGGTTCCTAACGTAACTCCAGATACCCCGCCCCTGGAGAAAAATCCGGTTTTCCTGTATATGCAGGATCGCTTCCGTTTTCCCTATCCGTTCCAGCACGACATCGTAGTTGACATCGAAAAAACGGTTCAGAAAAAAATTGACGGACTCGATGCACACACTTCCCAGATGTACGAATGGCTTCCTTGGGTAGCCGGAACTCTGGAGCAGGTTCCTGCAGATCCTGCAGCACGACGCGAGTGGTTGGCAAGTCGATGGACCCGTCCTAATGTGACCGACGCACATCGACCCGCATTACAGAAATTCTATGGAAGCAAGGCATCCAGTGTTCGATACGTTGAGTCGTTCGAAATCGCTGAGTACGGACGTCAACCATCCGAGGATGAAATCCGTCAGTTATTCCCGATGTTAGGTAACTAAATTCAATCTCTCATCACTCCAAGTCTCCCCGTGTGTGATGCACGGGGGGATTGTTTTATACAAAGGTCAACCAGATTATGTATTCACTCAGTTCACGTCTCTGGATCGTATGGATATTAGTTAGTGTTTTGGCGCTTGCATGTCAGCCACAGCACTCTAATCGAGTCCCACTTACGGTAAATGCCGAAGAAAATGGCGCTCCAATCACATTAGGCGTACCGTTTCCGGAAGGTGTTTTGCAGAATCCTGAGCAAGTCAAAGTAGTCGATAGTCAGGGCAACGAAATTCCGTCCCAGATTACCGAGGTCTCGACCTGGGAACCTGCCGATAAAAGTATCAAATGGGTCTGGGTATTCTTTTTTGCTGATGCCGGTGAAAACTACTTCATCGAATATGGTACGAATGTTCGTAGAGCACCACATCAGGGACATTCAATCGTAACCATAAATAATCAGCGACCTTATGGCGGTATCGAAGTCAATACTGGAACCTTACGTTTCACGCTCGATAAACGAAATACCGGTGGATTCCTGGATGCCGTTCAAGTGAATTCAGCCGGCGATGGATTCCGGGAAGAGCATGTGATTGCAACCGGAGTGAAAGATCGCGGTTCATTTATGGATATGCTGGATGACCGCGGGATTGATCCTTCCAAAACCATTGTACACCAGACCTTTATTGAAAAAGGATCTGGTCCACTGCATACAATTATTCGCATTGAAGGGGAATATCAATACACGAGAACCGATAATCCCGCTTCACCTTTTGTTACTCGGATTCATGCCTTTGCAGGAAAGTCGTATGTAAGAGTGTATCACACCATTACCTACACCGGAGTTCCCGATAAAAGCCGACCATTGAATGGGGAGCATCCAGCCGTAGCCACCGGATTAGGTCCAATGGTGGATGAAGAAGCAAGACTATTGGAAGCGGGTATGACCCAAGCCAATGATCGCATCCATTCAATAGGGATGAATCTGAATTATCAGTTAGGTGACGACCGAAGTTTCAGCACTGGATATTTCGATGGGGCTTGGTACAATCCGGGAACCGAACAGGTACACACATCCAGCATGGATGCAACTTCTAAAACTTCGGTATTGCAGAGTGGACCCGAGCCAACACGTATTCCTCCGATCCAGACTTCCACTCCAGATGAACGCATGGGTGGATTCTTTGCTCAGGTTCAAGTCGGCGAGGCTAAACACCTTGAAGTTGAGCGTGCATCGGGATGGGTAGACGTGAATGATGGACAACGGGGCGTGACTGTCGGTATCCGTAATTTCATCGAAGAATTTCCTAAAGAGATTGAAGTCGATCCGGCAACTGGGGTAATTACAGCGTATTTGTGGTCGCCCAAAGCCGGTCCGATGAGCTTCCAGAGAATGGATCAACGACGCGATGGTGACATGGTCGGGAACTTTGCAACAGGTATGACCAAGACTACGGAACTGGTCTATCATTTTTATGATCAGATCCCTGATGAGTCTGTCCGAAAACTGGCCTTGAATATCGCGTTGAATCCGCCAAATGCTCATGTTGCCCCATCCTGGTATGCGAGCTCTGGTGCATTTGGGAATTTTGCCCCAGCCAACGATCGATTTGCTGCTTATGAACGTGGTCTTTCATACAAGTTTGACTGGTTGTTGTTCAATCAGCAGTGGGAACCCTGGTTCGGTATGTTTTATTACGGTGATCTGATGACCAACTACTATCGTGATAACTGGAATATGTGGGGAGTCAATGAACCGGCACAGGATTTCATGTGGTGGATGCAGTATATGAGAACGGGTGATCGCAAATACTATCTTCAGGCACAGAATATGTCGCGCTATTCTATGGATGTCGGAAATATTCACTGGCCAGTAAAACCAACTTTCCGTGGAGACACCAATCTTACCATTGACTGGTTTGCACACGAAGCATTGCCAGAATCCAGTCCGTACGTGGGGATGGGACGGCGTCATGGTAATCAGCCTTGGGTGTCGGTGTTAACTGCGCACGTCTGGACGCCAGGATGGGTAGCTTCTTACTATCTGGATGGGTACCACCGCGGACTTGACATCGCTAAACTCACAGCCGATCACTACCTAAGACGCGTTTGGGGTGAACACGACTTCCGTGGACGGCGGCTTTATCTTGGAATGTTTAACTTGATGCCGGTATACGATGCTACCAAAGAGCAGAAATACCTTGACGAGTTTGAATATCGCATGAATATCGCGATGGATCTGCAAAACGAGCAAGGATGGTCGTTGAATATTGATCGATATGGATATTCACAGAACTACTTTGCCCATAGTATGATGCAGTATTATCAACTGACGGGTGATGAAGAGGTCAAACAGTCCATCATTCGACATGCTCGTCGAGTTAGAGATGTTAAGCCTATGGATCACGATATGGAATCTTATCTGGCAAGCATTTACAGTCTGGTTGCAGGGTATGAACTCAGTGGAGATAGAACTATGCTCGATACGGCTAAAGAACGTTCAGAATATCTCAAAACGAACTCAATGGAGTTTGTAGTAGATGCGAACAGCACTCAGCGTACTTACAGCGAAGCCCTGGAAGCTGCCAGTAACCTGCCCAAATTTCCTGAAGGAGGCGAGCACCCATTTTTTGGTACCCGTCCGATATGGTCCATTACAAACGGACTACGGGTCTTTGGCTGGACCCACGCATATAACGTTCCGTGGTTGATTCCGCATCTTGATGAACCCACCCCATAAACGATTTTCCAATAAACGATTCTCTCAAAACACAACATACACATATAGTGAGTAGGTAAGGCCGGATTCTTGACAGAAACCGGCCTTTTTTTTTTAACCCAGCGAGCTATGCTCGCTGGGGGATAACGGAAAACAGAGAAGAGATTGGGTAGTGGGTAGTGGGTAGTGGGGAGTGGGGAGTAGGGAGTTGGCCTGTTTACCTGATCGTTAATCTTTCCTCCCTAACCTCAATTCAAAGAACTCTGTACTGTGTACTGTGTACTGTGTACTGTGTACTGTGTACTGTGTACTGTGTACTGTGCACTCTACGAACCTATTCCCCACTCCCTTCACTAACATATTCATGTAGTACCAAAAATGTCGTTGATGCGTTATCTTAAGTAACCGTAATCATGATAGATCTATGCTATGAAACAATCTCTTTTATATCTGTCTCTCATCGGTACCCTTGCTGTCGGAAGCGTACAAGCACAGGATACGGTTGATCTTTTTTTTCTGAATCAACAGTTTACTACACAAAGTACCTTTATTACCGGGTATAATTCGAATGCAGGGTACTATGAAGGAACACCATTCTTTAATTCACAATGGGTAAAAGGCTCAGTCATCACTTCAGCTGGCAATCTGTTAGAGCAAGTTGAAATGAAGTACGAGGCATTTAGTCAACTGTTGATGGTAAAGCACAAAGGTGATTCCACGTATATTCACCCACAAATTGTAAAGGGATTTTCCTTTGATGACAACGGCAAGAGATACAGTTTTAGTAACGGTCATTTTGATGAAAATCTACGCATAGACCGAAATAAATATCTACAGGTTTTAGCAGAAGGGAAGTGGTCACTGTATAAAGATGTCCAAAAAGTATTCAAAGAAGCTAATTTTGACCCGGTATTTCAGACCGGTAATCGTTATGACAATTTTTCAGAGCAGACCAGATATTTATTTGTAAATCCCCAGGGAGAATGGATTGCATTAATACCTCGTAGGAGATCAGTTGAACGCTTTTTTGGTGAACAATCCGGCAAAGTCCGCGATTTTGTACGTCAGAATGATCTGGATTACGCTAATGACACACACCTTGCGCAACTATTTGAGTTTGTGAATACTCTTGACTGATATCAGTTGTTAGAAATACGATACGTGTGAACTAAATAAAAAAGCCCGGCTGTAGATACAGTCGGGCTTTTTTCATAGATAAGTAGATCACGCGATGTTAGGAAGCAAGGGCACGAAGCGTCTCGGCAATCTTCATGACTTTGTTGCTGTTTCGTGAGTTGGCAGCGACCTGCTGAGCTGTATTTGCTAACTCATTCAGTAGACGATTTTTGGCACCGCCATTCATACCTGAGGAGCGTTTGATACCATCTCGCATCGCATTAATGGTCCCCATATCCATTTCGCGATTACGTTCTAACTGATCGAGGTACGCAAGAGCAAGTGCCTCAGAAGCTGGCCAGCTATATTTTGGCTGACCCTGGGCATTTTTGTACTGCATCACGACTGTGTTGGATGCAGCGATTTCGTTAGCTGTCAGGTATTCGCTTGGAGTCAGTTCGAAAATATCGAGACCACGAGCGATTTCTGAATTCACAATAACTCCGTTATACCAGTAAACTGACCAGCTACCACCAGCAACCAGGCGCTCAGTACTGATTGGTCCACGGTCGTGGAAAGCGATCTCAACTGGATTCTTTGGATCGGTATAATCAACGATTACAATTCCTCCCTGATACCAACCTTGTACCATAATGTCACGACCCGGAACAGGAATCATCGAACCATTATGGGCAACGCAATTCTCTGTACTGGTCTGAGCTGCAGGAAGTTTGTAATAGCTTTGAAACTCCATTTTACCTTCTCCATTGATGGTAAAAACTGCGTTCGCGCCCCATTCTTTGGGATCGGTAGCACGGCATTTAGGTTGCGTTCCTCCACCCCACTCGTCAGTGAAGATCACAACATTACCATCGTTGTTGAATGTGGCTGAGTGCCAGTATGCGAAGTTGGAGTCTGCCACGGCATCCATTCGGGTTGGATTCTCTGGATTACGGATGTCGAGTAAGATTCCATATCCCTCACAGGCTCCACCTGCAAGACCCACTTCAGGGTACAAAGTGATGTCGTGACATTGATCCGGACCCAGATTGGAGGCCTCGCTAGGTCCAGCGAATTGTTCATCAATCATGGATTGCAGGCGGGAGCGCAACGCAGAGCTGTCTGCTGCTGTTATAGTATCACCACCACGTTCCGATTTAAGCCTCTCCAGGTAGTTATTAACCAATCGGTTAGGAACAATGCGCTCGGCACCAAAGAAATTGGCTACATACTCCCCTGAAGCTTTAGCACGAGCTAAAGCCGCCAGTTCTTCGGGAGCCTCGCCGTGACGTGGAGGTGCCACCAGGTCTTCAAAAATACGTGGTGCATTTACGATAGCAGCGGCTTTTGGATTATCTAAAGGAACTTTGATCACTTCGATACGGAACAGCGCGCTGTTCGGATCTTCGCTTGGTAGCGCACTTGAACAGCCTGGAAGCTCATCTTCAGGACGAACAGGTGCTGAGCCCGAGATGTATACATATACGTTTTCATCATCGTTAGGATCTACCAACACCGAGTGGGTATGTGATCCGCGGCAGGTTTGTACGTTAGAAATGTACTGTGGATTCTTGATGTCGCTGATATCGAAAATTCGTATACCTCGCAGACGATCCGCGCTCACCCGAGACTCCACACCTTGTGTACCACAATCGAGTCGGCCACTGGTTCCTTCACCGGAAACAAACAGGAGATCCCCATAAACGGAAACATCACTTTGAGACGCAGGACACAGGAAATCGATCACCAATTCCGGTTTAGCCGGGTTGGAAATGTCCCACACGATGAATCCATTGTAGTTACCCTGAATGACATAGTTGTCCTTGAACGCAAGGTCGGTATTCATAGCACCGACAAAATCTTCAGGTGATGGAGATTGAGAAACCATTTTCAGGTTCCAGATCGCTTCTTCAGCGTCGAATAAGCCAGCACCCAGACCTACACGTGGATCGGGAGTAGGCATGCTGAGTTCAGAAAGTGGTTTGATTGTAGGCATTGCAGATTGGTCTGAACTTGCCATCTGAACTGCATCAGACGAAGAACAGGCAACCATACTTCCCATGGCGAGAACCATGGAAGCAGACCATACCATGTTATTGAGTTTATTGAGACCCATAAGTTATCGTATTCTTTGGTTAGTGATTGTGGTGAGAATTGTGGGGTGTTTTGAGTTCTACCGATGCATCGATTTGTTGTAGCATCAGTTTCATCATTGCAATTTCGGTGACCTGTTCGGCATAAATATCGGCAGCAAGTCGATAAGCATCCTCGTCATTTCCCGCTCCATCGGCAGCAAACATTTCATTGACCATGTACACGGCACCTTCATGGTGTCCGATCATATAGGTAAGAAACGCCTTGTCAAACTCTACACCCCTGACAGAAGCCAGGTGTTCGAGTTGATCTTGAGTGAGCATACCCATCATCGTGCTATGATCCATACTTGAATGGCTCATAGAGCCATGATCCATTTTGGAATGATCTGTTTTTGGTTCATGGTTAGATTCATGACCAGATGTGTTGTGTGATCCGTGTTTGGAATCACCTTTATCCTCAGACGTATGATGCATACTATGATCGGATTTTTTGGGAGTATCACTGTGATTGGAATGATCCATCGAACCGTGATCCATAGCACTGTGGTTGTTGCCATGTGTCATTTGCTCTTTTGGCATCTCCATTTCAATGGTCATATTGAGTCCGTCTATATGCACAAGGGTAACAGGTTGTCCACGGTCGCGAAGCCAGGTCTGCATCGTACGGATCTCATCAGCCTGAGCATTGATGATGCGCGCAGCCAGTTTCTGAACCTGAATGCTTGCGTTATTCTCTGGAGCCAGACGAGACATGATCAGTGCCTGAGAATGGTGTGGAATCATGTGCGTCATAAAGTCGACATCCGCCTGGACAAAACGCATCTTAGACTCCTGCACACGCTTGAAAAACAGTGCTTCGAGGTCAGATTTGTCCTGAGTGTTGGACTGAGCCATAAGCGGGGCACGGACACTGAGTGTCATAGCTAATATCAATAAAGTGATATAAAACTTTGTAGTCCAATTAGTTAGATGAAATCTCATAGTATGCACCTTAACCGATTAAGTAGGAATTCGTGTTATTTAGCAAAGTAATATAATCAAAGAGTTGGGTCTCTCGGCAACACATTGTATAATTTTACATAGCTTTTAAAGCTAAAGCTTTAGATAAGAGAAAAGAGATAAGTGAAAAGTGAATTAAAAAAGAGGAGTGACGAGGGATGAGGGATGACACAGTTTGTCCTAGTTCGGTGCCAAAAGTACTGCAGCTTGTTCTTTATTTGTGAAATATTCTGATCCAGAAGGGCTGCCTACAGTTATCCGTTTACTGTTTTCGCCGAATTTTTTCGCTCAATGAACAACGTTCATTTGAGCGAAAAAACGGCTAAATGTCGGGATGACAAGATTTGAACTTGCGACCCCTTGCACCCCATGCAAGTGCGCTACCGGGCTGCGCTACATCCCGAACACGAGTAAGATACGAATCCCGGACCACCTTATCAATGAAGGGTGTCGCCTTCTTGCTCGAAGCAGCGTTTTACGGCTTCGGCTACGCGGAAGGGGACATCCTTCTGAAATGGACTCGGAATGATGAGATCGGCGCTCGGAGTCTCGACACTGTCGGCAATGGCCTGAGCCGCTGCCACGAACATGCTTCGGGTGAAGTTGCGCGCACGGCAGTCCAACGCCCCGCGGAATAGTCCCGGAAACGCAAGCACGTTGTTGATCTGATTAGGAAAGTCGGAACGACCAGTGGCAATGATGCGCGCTCCAGCAGTTTTGGCTTCTTCGGGCATGATTTCCGGCACCGGATTAGCCATCGCAAAGATGTACGGATCGGGTTTCATGCTGCGGACCATGTCCTGAGTGAGCACGCCGGGCGCCGAAACCCCAATGAACACGTCGGAACCTTCCATGGCGTCGGCCAACGAGCCTTTGCGCATCGTGCGATTGGTGATTTTAGCCATGGCTTCCTTCACCGGATTCAATCCATCGCGGCCTTCGTAAATGATCCCTTTTGAGTCGACCATGATGACTTCACGTACGCCCAAGTGCTGAAGCAATTTGATGATCGCGATTCCAGCAGCTCCCGCTCCGTTGATGACCACACTCAGGTTTTCCATGGTGCGCCCGGTCACGCGATTGGCATTGATCATTCCAGCCAGGGTAACGATCGCGGTACCATGCTGATCATCGTGCATCACGGGAATATTGCACTCTTTCTTGAGACGATCTTCGATGTCGAAGCACTGCGGCGCAGCGATGTCTTCGAGGTTGATCCCGCCGAAACTCGGAGCGATCAACTTGACAGTACGTACAATTTCGTCCGGATCCTGAGTGTCGAGAATGATCGGAATCGCGTCGACTCCCGCAAAGTTCTTGAAAAGCACACATTTTCCCTCCATGACCGGCATACTCGCCGGAGCACCGATGTTTCCTAGTCCGAGTACGGCAGATCCGTCGCTGATCACGGCAATGGTGTTGCCTTTTGCTGTGTATTCGTAAGCCATACTCTCGTCGCGAGCGATTTCCAGGCACGGTGCCGCAACACCGGGTGTGTATGCGATACTCAGGTCAAACTTGGTTTCCAGAGGCATTTTGGAGGTGATTGCTACCTTGCCTTTGTACTTTTTATGGGCTTCTAATGAAAGGGCAGCGTAATCAGGGGTCTGCTGAGCGTCGTTTGACATAAAATAATAAGCGGATTATCTGTTGATTTTAGTAGTACTATAGTCGATATGACTCTGTTTGGCGATATAAAACGTACTTGACCGAGGGCTGCATCCTGTTGGCGCACATCCCCTAAAAAAGAAAGCCCCAATATACGAAATCGGGGCTTTCAATTATATTGTAAGATGTTAAAAGAGAGTGCGTTAGAAAGACTCAGATACTCCTATTACAAAGCGCGCACCCCACTCATCCTCGCCTGTAATCCCGTTCAGGAAGAACGGCATGCGTACGCTCAACTGTAAGTCTTGTAGGAACTTGCTTTGTGGAGTCCAGCGTCGAAGTCCGGGAATCGCGCTCACATCGAAGGTGAGTCCTGTTCCCAAGCTGGCCAGGAATCCATTTTCGGGGAAGTCACCGGTGTAGCCACCCATCCAGCTTTTACCCATGGCTGCGAAGAGCTCGAGCTCAAGCAATTGCAGGGTTCTGTTATCGGAAAATGGCTGCCAGGTGTTCCAGATGGTCCCCGTGACGTAGTTGTTTCCGGCTACATCCGGTGAGCCAATGCCCGGGATCGCGTAGCCCAGAAGTCCAGTGCCGTCGTTGGCTACCAGATTATACTCGGTGGTGAGGTCACGGCTGAGGTTGGCTACGGACCAATACGTGGTGTTGCTCCACGCCTGTTCTCCGGTCGGACCCGAAACGGCCCACATCCACTGGGTTGGCATGGTTTCGGAGCCGGTTCCTGTCGACATCCCGAATCGGGTAGAAAACGAGTCGGACCACTTCGCCCGGTGATTCGCCGTTACGGAGAAGTATCCCGCGGCCGAGCGGCGATTTTGTGATCCGGTTACCAAGTTGGTCTGGATGCCGCTTTCTGACAAATCTCCGACCGTGTAGGAGAGGTGCAGTCCCAGCACAGACTCATCATCGAACTGATGTTGCAGGAAGTCGATGTTCCGGGTAGCGCTGCTGTACTGATGGAAGAGTCGAACGGATAACAAGCGACTGGTGGATTCGCGTCGGCCCAGATCGCCGATGTACTTGTTCAGCGTGAGGGACTCCTCGCCGATGCCGTAGAAACGACGTGCCTGGAAGGTTGCCGTGGTTGCCTTCCCGAAATGCTCGAGGCGATGGGTATACGCCACGTTATAATCGACATCCAGATTCTTGGCCTCGAAATTGTCGAGATCGCCGGTGGTCAGCATCGCGGAAACCTCCAATGCGTTGTTTCCAAACAGGTAGGCGCCCTGGGATGCGAATCCGATATGGAGTCCTGACACATCGCCGTACCACAACGCCGGGCGCCAGGACACGTTGTATTCGGTCCAGCTAGTTCGCAGCGGCTGTGCATACGTGAACGAAATCGGAAACGGATGCGTGTTGTTCATGCGATTGGAGTCCATCATGCGAAGGGACGGATCGATGACCACTTCATCAAGCACCTTGCCAGGGCGTTGCAAGGCAATCGAGTACGTCGGATCGGTCCAGCGCCACGGAGCTAACACAGTGCGTGGTGTTGCACCATAAATCTGAGGTTCCTCGGGCTTGGTTCCGAGCATGAGTTGCTCTGGGATGTACAGGAGCTCTGTGGATCCATCGGTGTATCGCACCAGAATGTCGAGAGGCATCGTAGCGCGGCTCGGACGCTCAAGCTCGATTTCGAGGGCTCCGGCGTTGGTTCCGGCACGCTTGATAGCGTAATCAATCGGATCATTAGTATTTACTGACTGATCGAAGAACCAACGCAACTGGAGTCCGCTTTCTTTTTCGGCTACGCGACGAAACTCATCAGGACCCGGATGGCGGAACTTCCACTCAGCATAATAGCGCTGGAGGGTGTTTTTGAGCGCATTTTCGCCCATAATGTAGCCCAATTGTCCTAAAACGACGGCACCCAGCGTGTAGGAAGCCGTGGAATACGCTCGATTTGTGTTGAAATGGTCGCTATGCGTCGTTGCAGGCTCGGCAAGCTCGTCGTTCATGAGGGACATATATCCCAGGTAGCTGCCGATAGGCGTTGTCGAAGCGTCTTCGCGTCCGAACAGGTGGTTCATGGTAATTGCACTCATGTATGTCGTAAACCCCTCATCCATCCACGCATAATGCGCTTCGTTGGTGGCCAGCGACGTCTGAAACCACATGTGAAGGAGCTCATGTACCATTACACCAACCAACGAATTCAGGCTTCGGTGTCCGGTGACCAGTGTTGACATCGGATACTCCATACCGCCGTCGCCCCCTTGCAGCACCGAAAACTGCTCGTACGGATACGGACCCAGATACTCAGAAAGAAACTGGATTGCGCGCACCGTGTAGTCACCCAGCTGAGACCAGGCGCGTGTTTGCGGACCTTTCACATACAGGAGGTGGACTTGTCCGCCGCCCGGGATCTGATAAGTTTCATGCGTGTAGTTGTTGTCGGCGGTCCATGCGAAATCGATCACATTTGGTGCCTTGAAATGCCAGGTCAGTTTGTTTCCTGATGGACGTTGCATGGCCATGCCCGGTGTTTCGTACCCTTTCCCGATTTCTTGCGGATTCTGCAAGTATCCGGTTCCACCCAGCGTGTACGTGGAATCGATCGTGATACGCACATCAAAATCGCTGAACGTGCCATGAAATTCGCGTCCGATATACGGCGACGTTGCCCATCCCTCACGATCGTATCCAGCGATACGCGGGTACCACTGCACCATTGAATAGCGGATTCCCTCGCGGCTATCGCGACCACTCCGACGGATCTGAAGCGGAACTTGTCCCTCGAACGTCATATCCATCGTTGCTTGTCCGCCCGGTGGAATCGGGTCATTCAGCTCCACGATCAGCACCGTTTCCGACACTGTAAACTTCACATCGCGACCGTTCTGCTTCAGCGACAGGATGTTTTGATAACCGATCTCGTCCTCTGACAAGTGGAAAATCCGGTCACGAACCCGTCCGTCCGGATCCGAAATACTACGTGAGCGCACATCCATCATGCTATTCGGCTGAAACGCGTTGAAATACAAATGGTAGTACAGTTTATCCAGCGTATCCGGAGAATGGTTCTCATACACCAACCTTTGCGTCCCCCGAAACTGATTCGACTCCACATCCATCTCAACATCCATATCATACGTCGCAAACTGCTGCCAGTCGTGCGGGATAGTCTCTTGAGCCAGAGCCGGTGCTCCGGTCAAGCCAATAAAAAGAACAAGAATCGAAGAAAATAAGCGCATAAGATTTTGGAAGTTGGTAGTGGGAAGTTGGTAGTGGGAAGTTGGTAGTGGGAAGTAGGTAGTGGGAAGTAGGTAGTGGGTAGTGGGTTTATATTCAAACCATAAAATAAGTGACCTTCAGTATTCCGTTTTCCGAAATCTGTTTTCGACGGCAACATAGTGAGGAATGTATGATAAACAGTTGAAAAAGTTTGAAAATAAAATGCAGGAACCCAAAACCATGACACTATCTTTTGAGAGATACTCTACATTACATTGGTTCTATGTAAAGTAAAACATTCCTAACGATTTACATAAAACGAAGTCCCAAACAATAACATATGAGTGATTCGGCTGTCGTTAAAAATGTTCTGGGTATCAATTATCGTTAGATTCAATCAAAAAAATAAATATTCTTAAATATGAATGATTACTCAATATCATTTGAAGTCGAAAGCCTCAGAGACCTTTGTCTTAAACACTCTTCATCTACATCTATCACCTCTGAAGTGGACGGACGACCAGATTGGGTTATCACAGATCATCGATTACATAACACCAAAGCGGATTTCTTTTCGCTTGCTTTTTACACTAATACCGACAATAGGTCTATTCTTTTGATGGAACAACAAGAGAGAGCGTTAGTGATGCTATTAACAACTAGGGTTCAAAATGAGTTATTTTTGCTTTTGAGTTTGCGAACAGAACCAGGTTTAATTGGGTTGACTAATTTTTCTACGACTATTCAATCAACCCCAAGTAACTATCAACAAAAGCATGGGGGGAAAAGTACCCATTTTATTGACTATGCAATCAATCCTGATTTACAGTGTAATGTTATTTACGATGGAATTCATTATGACTGGGGTATGTATTATCTGAAAAAAGTGAAACGCTTTCTTATAGTAGAAGTAGAAAGTTTTTTAGAAGAACCTGATGGATATCGTTGGGTTCCTCTAGATGTAGCTAAAGCACTATTGCTTGAAAATCATTTAGTAACCAGTGATTTACGAGTTTGTATTCCATTGTTGGATTCTAGTTCATCATCTAACAAACCAAATTCAAACTATCACATTGCAGAGAAAACAATTGAAAAGCCGTTAAAAAAAAATGATTTCCCAATAACTGCCAAAGATGATTTTGGAACTAGTATTGCATTCTATAAAACTCAGACACCAAATCGAGAAGTTCAAAGTTGGGTTCAGCCTTTTATAGTTACTTCGGAGGATCTTATGATCAAACTTACTGTTGTTCATACTTCAGGTGGAATTCTCTTCGCTCTTGAAAAAAGAACCCAGCCAGGACTACTTGGCCAAAATCTATGGTTTCCGTCAAATCTTACAGGAGGTCAATTGATTAGAGAAGTGAGTACCTCAGCAGAGGGTGGTCGATTTTGGCGACACCAGATTCACATACAAATTTTAGAAATACCTTTAGCTTCAAAGTGTAAGTCAACTGGTCCGGGATATGTTGTTTGGGTAACAGAGTCTGAACTCAAAGATATTATTTTGAACCCCACACAAAGTTCATTGGAGTTACGCATGGCATATTCATTAATTTATGCTGGAGTGAAATGCATTAAATGAAAACTAAAGTTCCTACTTATGTTCGAAGGGATGCATTTACAGGCCCAAAATATTTTCCTTGGTTCAGGTTGTTTAAAAACGACAAAATTATCAAAAAGTATCACTTGAATTTGGCATCAGGATCTCGAGAACATTATTTCCATTTTCTGATTGGGTATTTGCTTCCATTGATATGGGAACAGAATAAACGCCAACTAGACGCATTCAACGTGTTGGATTGTGGGCCAATAATAACACCCATTCTTTCAGAAACTTTAAGTAGGTTAGGTTATAACTTTGAGATTAAGACGGTTTCAGAAGTTAATCACAAAATTTATGTTGAACCTTGGGATATTGAGTGGTACAACAATATAAACCCTGATAAGCTATTCACAGTAGTTAATCTAGTCACTAAAGCATGGGAACAGTTTACGTGTTACAATGATAACTGTGCTACCTCAGAAAATTTATTGATTCAAAGATCAAATCCGCATTCGTATTATTTGGATGGTAGCGCTGAGCGACATGGATACGGTTTGAGCAGGCGAGGCATAACAAACATGGATGAAATATCGACTCAATTATTTAAAAAGGGTACAAATCATTCCATCTACTTACCGGGAAATCATTGTCTGGGGTGTCAGATCAAAACTTTCAGTAAAACGAATCGATTATTTGGCCTCAGAGGTGCTGAATGGGCAAACCTCGTATGGGCCAATTCGGATGTAAAAGTACTCATAGTCGATCCAAAACCTCCTGCAGTATTTGTTACTAATTTGTTGACGTCATTAGGTATGCAGTATGAATTTTTAAATGTCAAAAATTCTCACCCAACCATCGATCCTGAGCATGTGATACGCTTTTTTAGGGATTAAGTATTTACTGATTGAAGTAGTCTATGAATGACCACTTAAGTAAAACATTCCTAGCGATTTACATAAAACGACGTCCCCACCAGCACCATATGAGTGATTCCGCTGTCACTGAAGATGTCCTGAGTTCGGTATTGCAGGTTGAGTTCAAACTTGTAGTTGTTGTTGAAATACCATCCAATACCACCGGTAAGACGATTTTCCGCATCGGCTTCGTCAATGTTGAAGGCGGTCATGGACTCGTTTTTCAGGATGATGTAGTTTTCTCCGGGATCAAGACGTTCTCCCTCCAGCGGAAAGTCGTAGCTGAGTCTGTATCGAAGTCGATTCTGATAGGATGATGAACGGACGCGCTGCTCCAGGCGGACACGATGCGCGACGCGGCGATCTCCAATGTAGCTTACGAATCCAAGTTGCTGCAAAAAACGATGCTCATAGTTGTACCCATCCAGCAAGGGCTCACTCCAACGGTAGTAGTATCCGCCAGCAATTTTTAATCGGGTGGACAAACTGTACGTCATGATGAATTGGGGCTCTATGTAGGACAGAAACGCCTGATTATCGAGCTGATTCAGATCGTTGAATAATGCCACTTTGGCCGTGTAGGAAACGCGGTCGGACGTACTCCACGAGTACGAAAAATCCGGACTCCAAATGAGCTCGGTATCGGACTGGGCGTGTACAAATAGTGGTGTCAGAATGACAAATGCCAGTACTAAAATTATTCTCATGTTCGGATGGATGATTTACCAGATGTTGTCTAGTGAACGTCTTACGATGCGTCGTTTTCCGATGAGAGTGCCTGAATCGCTGTACAGCATTTCGAACGAGCCCAGTTCACGTCTGTTTTCACCATCCAGTTCGATTTCATATCGGATTTCGTAGTCATTGGCATCCTCCTCGAGGATGTCATCGATAAAATCGGAGTCATCTTCGTCGTCTTCGTCAGCGGCCAGGAACTGAATCTGGATTCTGGTAAGCCTGAATTTGTTGAACTGTCCCTCGAGGTCGCGGGTGATGGCATTTCTGGTTGGCTCTGGGATGTCCCCGAACTCGATCAGTTTTTCAACATCCTGAACGGCTCCCTCGGTCGAAAACTCGATACTGTATTGATCGCCCTGCCACTCGAGTTTTACTTCGAAGGTCGTTTCTTCACCATCAGTTTGGACAAAATACTTGATACCCCGTACGTCCGGCCAGAACTCATCAATCAGCGACAACACCTTGTCCGGCATGTCGTTTCTGTTCACAGAACGCTCGATCTCATTCTTTTCAGACTGGGAAAAAGCTGTTATAGATACTCCAAGTGTAAGGAAGGAAGTCGCAATTATAGTTAGAGCTATGGGTTTCATCACGTAATCCACTAAATACCAATTATTTTTTTCAAAATAACGACAGTATAGCGAGTTTAGTTCGTGGTACTAGATAACTTTCAAGTGGCGGTCTTCGAATCCGATTGCTGCATGAAAAGGAATATTTCTATTAAACGTTACCAGTGTTACATTATGATCAATAGCCATTCCAATTAGAAAAAGATCTGTAACCTGCTTGTGCGAAACCAACTTGGTTGTTTGGAATTTGTTTGAGTCAAGTAAACTAATAGTATGATTTAGAAAGGAGTGATTTGTGTTCTGTTGAGCTGTTATCAACAAGTTTGTAGCCTCAGAAACTGACAAGTTGTTTAAATACGAGGGATTTGAAACAATTCTGATAAAACCATTTTGTACTAATGAACATGTACACCAACCTGTGTTTAAGTGCTCTATGAATTCTTTATTAGCTAAAGTGTGGTGTTGATGTGAAGGGTCAAATAATGCAATCAAAACATTAACGTCGGGAAGGATTTTCACAAGTCGGACTCCTCCATAAGTCGATTTATATGTTCAACAGTAACAATAGCATCTGATTTTCTAGGAATCTTAGGGAAACCGTACTCAGTAACTTCTACTTGATGTTGTGATGTAGTAAGGGCACGTCGAGCAAGATCAGATAGAATTTCTCCAGCTGACTTCTTTTCACGTTTTGACAACTCCTTTACTGCAAGTAAGATGTCATTATCGATGTCTAATGTAGTTCTCATTTTAAACATTGATGATTGATGATTGATGTATGATGGTATAATCTACAAATAACCTGATACAAAAACCTTTTTATAAGTGAAATTCTGAATTGAAATACACACTACCTACTATTGATGGAATTGTTGTACTTTTAGAAACTTTTGTCTGCTAAAAAGTGTGGCGTAGCAAGAAGTTGATTAAAACTCATCCAACACCTTTATTCAATTTCGACTCAAAACGCATAAATACAAAGAACAGACCGATATGTGGATAAAATCTTTTAGGGATGAGTGCTTAGGGTACCGTGATTTGATTTTCAACCCAAAATCAAGACATAGCTGGGGTGGAGCTTTCAATGGACAAGAGTTCAGGCAAAAGATATTTCAACAGATCATTTCAGCTTTTGAATTTGATTCCATCGTGGAAACGGGAACATTCAGAGGCACGACTACCCGGTTTATGTCCAGGCACTTTTCAAAGAACATCTATACGGTAGAATCCAACAGAAGAACCTATGGGTACTCCAAACTCCGTTTCTTGTTCAATAGCTCGATACATGTGAGTCATGGAGATAGCAGGACTTTTCTCAGGAACCTAGCGGTTACATCCAGTTTTCCGTTAAAATCGATTTTCTTCTATCTGGATGCTCACTGGCATGAAGATCTGCCGCTTTTGGAAGAGTTGGAATGCATCTTTACTACGTGTCCACAAGCTGTTGTGATGATCGATGATTTTAAAGTCCCCGATGATGATGGATATGGCTACGATGAGTACGGACCGGATCACTCACTCACGACTGATTATCTGAGTCAGCTCAGTGCGTACCAAACCTGGTACTTTTTTCCAGCTCTGCATAGTAGTCTGGAAACCGGTAAAAAAAGAGGGTGTATCGTGCTTACAAATTCAAGTGGTATTAAAGATCAACTTTCTGAGCTGGAATCTTTGAAAATCTACGATACTTCCAATCAGTAAGCTATTACGAGTAAAAACTTAATCTCAATATTGTAAAATGTGGATCAAACAGCTTGGCAAGTATTTCACTAGACGTACTAATAAAATGTTAGTGTCCCATTATAATGAATTAAGGCATCGGATTAGTAGACATTTGTCTGATACTGTGACGCTATCCACGAAGCAGGGGACTCTAACTATGGCGACTCGAGATAGCGTTATCACCCGCTCTATGTTTCATTGCAAACAATTCGAGTTCGATTCATCCTGTAAAACCATTGATTTCTTAAAGAGAATGGATTTCGTTCCCGATGATGATATTCAACTCCTCGACATAGGTGCAAACATCGGAATGATCGGTATTGGGCTGCTTCTGTCTGGTAAGATTTCGAGTGTAATCGCTATCGAACCAGAGCCCCTGAACTTTGAACTCTTAACCATGAATGTGAAACAGAACAAACTTTCAGGTAAAGTAGTATGTCTACCATTAGCAGTCGGCGACTCCGAGACCACACTAACGATGGAGTTATCTCCTGAAAATCTGGGAGATCACAGGGTGCGATTAACGCCCATGATGAACGCAGACGAAAAGTATAATGAGTCGCAGCGGCAAACGATAGAGGTCCAATCCATGCGATTACCCAACATATTAGATTTGCCAGAAGTAGTAAACACATCACTGAATAAGCCATCAATTGCATGGATTGATGTACAAGGGTATGAAGGGTATGTGTTTAAGGGTGCACAGGATTTCTTGAGCACGGGAATTCCTACGGTATCGGAAATCTGGCCGTATGGAATTCTTAGATCGGGAATGAGCCTGGATCAATTTTCTGCTTTGGTGCAAACAATATGGAGCGATTACTGGATTGAGCGTAGTGGAAGGTTTATCCGTTATCCTATATCGGTATTTGATCGTTATCTGGATGAAATCAATTTTGGGATTTATCACGAAAATATGATTTTTACTAAGTCATAAAAATAATCTGAAATGGTGGTTGAGAGATTTCAACCTTGAATCGAAAGCAGACATATCCCGTCAAGATTTTTATGTGTGTTCATTAGGTTCTAAACTAAATCAATAGATCGTATTAAACGTGTGTCATTATAATGAATATTGAACCGTCGTTTGTGTGTGAGGTTCCTGTTGTTTACATCCTGTATAATCGTCCACAGACGGTTCGGAAAACATTTGCCGCGATTCGGTCTATTCAACCCAAAACGCTTTTTTTGATTGCAGACGGACCCAAAAATGACCTCGATGCACTTAAAGTATCAGAGGCCCGGAAAGAAGTCGAACATATCGATTGGGACTGTACGGTAATCCGAATCTATGCATCGGATAATATGGGGTGCGCAAACCGCATCACCAGCGGGCTATCAACTGTTTTTGACCAGGTTGACTCAGCTATCATTCTTGAGGACGATATCCTTGCTTCCGAGTCATTTTTCCATTTTGCACAGCATATGCTGATTCACTATGCGGATGATCCCGACATCATGATGATTTCAGGATGGAACACCCTGGTGTCGCATAATGCCGGGACATGCGACGCCTTTTTGTCGAAAACGTGTTCCAACTGGGGATGGGCAACCTGGAAACGGGCTTGGCAGCGGTTCTGTATGATACCCGAACTTTCACGCCTATCCGAGTCTGAACAACACCATCTACTTCGTCTCAATCACGATGATGACCTATGGGTATCCCACAATCTGTTTATGTTACGGGAGCGAGTCTGGGAGCGCTACGATGCCTGGGATTATCAGTGGGTGTTTAGTATTTATCTGCACCGGGGGTTCTGCGTGACTCCAGCCCTGAATCTTTGTCGAAATGTTGGTTTTGATGCCGACGCCACACATACGTCTTCTCATCCGGTTTATCCATTTTACCCGATTCCGGATCAAAACGACCGTTCATTCCAAAAACAATCCTACAGCATAATGGCATTTGATGATCCGTTGGTGTTATGGTACGACAGAGCTTCAATTTTGTCCACCACAATATGGTCTTATGGATCGGTTCGGCTATTCTATCTGTATTTTCGAAATCCGTCCAGCAGGCCGTCTGCGCTTCAATCTGTGGCGTGGGATAATTATCTTCAACCATTCTATGAAGTGGAAACGTCCATTGAGATCTTGAACCAATTGGCTACACGGCTTGAACCAGGAATCTTAACCGAATATATTGACGCATTTGAAAAAGCCCGAATCCATATCGGTCGTATTGATCGCTAAAAACGCAGCAAATACGCTGGAAAGAGCGCTTATAAGTATCCTGGCTCAGCACTACAAGCCACTGGAGGTACTTGTGGTATTGGGAGGCTCAACTGATGGTTCAGCCGAATTGCTTTCCAAAGTTGATGGGATCAGGATTGTGCATCAGACAGATCAGGGAATAGCCCGTGCCCGGAATCTGGGAATCAAAGAGGCTAAAGGCTCCCTGATCGCTTTCCTGGATGCCGATGATGCGTGGCTGGTGGACACCTTACAGGTGCAGATGAAGCATCTGCTTACACACCCGGACGCGGATGCGGCTGCAGGACAGTTGCTTAGCATCGAACCGGGAAAAGAGGTTGAGAAAATGGCCACAACTCCCGGGGGATATCTGTTCAGAAGGTCCGCTTTTGAAAAGGTTGGACTTTTTGATGTGAATCTGGACTTTGCCAGTGAGCACGCCTGGTTTATGAAGGCCAGAAGAATTGGGATACATATCGTTCACCATGACACAGTTGTACTCAAAAAATATATTCACGGACAAAACCTTTCGATCGTTCAAAAAAATGCTTACAGAAAGGAATGGATGCAGTTATTGAGGCGAAATCAATGAATCTGCTCTATATTGTACCCAAATTGAATTATGGTGGTGGGGTTAATAATGTCATTGCTGAACTGAATGCACTCCACTCTATTGGGAAGCACGTATCGGCAACGGTTGTCAGTCTGGAAAAAACGTACAGTCCCGATTTCTATCGACGGATCAAGGCCGAAGGTGGATCCTTGCGCATTGCTCCCGGGACAGACGCATTGAGAACACTCATAGACCGTTCGGATCTGGTGATTGTCGTATACTGGAATCATCCGTTGGTTACTGAATTTCTCAAGTGGTACTACACTACTTATATCAAAGTCCCGATCATTATTTCTGTGCAAGTAAATGGACAAACTCCACCACAAATTGTTCCTCATTGGGTTGTTTCCAGTTCAGATGGACTGATTAAACTGCATCATACCTCGTTTCTTCCTGATTCGCAGATACCCTACTTGGAAATGTTTCCTTTGATGAGCTTACCTCTCCATCCACCGGCTCCACCGGTGCATACTACGCCGTTTACTGTTTTTTATGCTGGTAGCCTGAATCGCTTCAAACGGTATTCCGGACTCATAAAACTGAACGATCGTATCACGAATCCGAATGTCAGGGTTGAATATTGGGGCGCTGGGGAGGATCAGGAGTTCATCCAGCAGCTTGAAGCATCTTCAAAGGGTACGTACTGTGGATTCTCATCCAATATATACCAGGATTTTCAGCAAAAGCATCTGTTGGTGAATCTGCAGAGCGAGCTCTCCTATGGAGCTAATGATCAAATCATGTTTATATGCGCCTGGATGGGCATTCCCTCGTTAGTTTTACAGGACAGTTTTATTGCACAGGGTATTCAGGATGGTGTAAATGGGATCGTGGCGCCTGATGAAAAGGCCTATCTAGAATGTATTGAACGCTACTCAAAGGATGCTTCAGCATTCAATGCTCTGGCTGCCAGAACCTACGAATGGGCTCATTCTGTGTACTCATTGACGGATATGACCAGACGCCTCGGTGAATTTTATGACCAAATGATATCCACAAAAAAGCACTCGGCTAAACAAGTGAATCTACCGGGGACTATCGTAGATGCCGTACTGTCTGGAATCGGATTTACCGGTGTGGAGAGATTCGAGCTGCATCTTGGTGCCGAATCGATAGAAAGGCTGGACTATATGCTCCATTGCGAAGGTGGACTGATGCATTACCTGGAATTTCATCCCGATGATGAGCCATTAAATCAACTCACCCACACCGTTTGGACGGTATATCACCAAAAACGAGGCTGAATCACTCAAATTCCTTGATGAGTTTTGCTAGGAACGCGTTGTTCTGTCGAAGGTTGCTGGTCAGATGCACCTCAAAACAGGGTAATGATCGACACACAGATTTTATCACCTGGTTCGACGTAAATAGATTCAAATTATAAAATTTCGAGAATTTTAAAGAAGAAATAAGATTTCGATGCGCTTCAAGCGGAGAAGCTGGTGATACATCGTTTTTTTCAAATCCGGTCTTGATCAGCCAGATGGCTTTAAGATGAGCTAAGGGACGAAACGCCTGCTTGTTAAAGTCCGGATGCATCACAATATGTCGGTCTTCATCAATCGGAATCAGTCCGGTTTCAAGATTCTTGGATAATCCCTGGTCCCGAAATAACTTTAATGCACCGGAGCGTATTTTGATGCCTTTAAAAAATCCGTAGGCTACTGAAGAGTGGTTCTCATTCAGAAAAACAAAATCTTCTGAGGTGTACCAACCGCCACCTATAGTCCATGCCAGACTTGTAGTTGATTTACCGGTCAGGGATTCTCCCGGCAGTATAATCCCGGTATTGCCGTATCCAATAACCGCTGCATGAATAGGGGCAAATCCCTCGGGGTTAAGCAAACGACCGGCCAGTGTGATGAATGGATAGTGATTCAGGAGATAGGAATTATTTTCAGTCTCGGTGTAGTAGAAATATCCTTTTTTGGTAGACAATTCCATACTGTGGAAGTAGTTTTTTCCCCTGAACAACTCGCGGTGCTCAAGAATTGAAAACATCGAGGCATCATCGGCCAGTGGGTAATCGTGATAAAATGCATTCAACTTCTCAAACTCTTCAGGTGACCAGTGCAATGAGTAGATTTCAACGTTTCCAGCAGGCTTGTTGAAATCCAGCGTGATACGCTGTTGTAATTCTGAAAGGATTGGTCCAGGGGCAATAAATTCAACCACCAAGTGATCGTGTAAGGTCCAGTATCCTGCCTCCAGAGGGTTTTGAGGTGAACTCATGAGTGTAAATCGAATGGAAGGGCTCTGTTAATCACGTTTATGAGGCCAGCCTTTGTGGCTGACATCGTGAATAGGATCCAGACGAATCAAGTCAGACATGTCATCAAAACGATGGTATATCCATAGATCGGAGCTCAAATCTATATTTAAGTTCGATGTGGCATCAGCTGCGTCGGGTTGGCCAGGAGACTTCATTAAGATCCCTTCGCTGAGTAGCCATTCCAGATACTGAAATCCTTCCTCTGAGGTCTTAGGTTTCAGGCTTTGTATCCAGTTTGTGATCACAGACTCGTCCACAGGTTCCTGAAGATGCCGTAACAGATCAGCGGCAAGGCCCGAAATATTGTAATAGATGCCCGATTCAATATGAACCAGGACGATTTCGCTCTGAAAGTCCTCCATATCGAACGAGGACGCATTAAAGTGTACAGTTGATTTCATAGGTAGTAAAACTTAACAGCATTCTGACAATGCTGTCAATATAACAATACCTAACCGGACGAGTTGTATATTATTCCAAATTTTTAATCTGATAAAGCAAAGTCAATTTTTATTTCTATGACCCGCTATGTATTGTGCTTACCGCGCAGATGTGGATTTAACGATGTATTGAACCTGATCTGGGATTCCTACAGTTATGCCAAACAATTTAACAGACATCTGGTTGTGGACACGCGACTTTCAGGATTGCACGATTCCTTGTCGTCTTACTTTACACTACGCGATGGAATTAAGGGAGTAGACCTTGAACTTAGCCTAGAGCAGTTTCAAGATTTTAATAGGATGAGTTGTTATCCCGATGAGTATCAGGGTAGGCTTCCTCAACTATATCACTTTCGCTCAGCGGACGTTCGATGGAAAGAGGTAAATGCTTTTCTTGGAAAATGGATCACATTGACTAATCTGATACGCTATGCTATCCGGCCGACCCTGGACCAAATCCCATTTTCGAGAGTTGATTTTTTCAGAACTGTGGTTAACGGATACTTTAAACAATCACACGTACGATCATTATCCGACCAGAGTGAACAGTTGGTTGTTCATCACCGAAGCGGGGGCGGGGATTTTGCCATACAGGCACTGAGCATGTTACAACTGCGCAAAGAGGTTCAGGAGCATATCAGGGCAAAACTAGCCATTTGCGGACCCGACTACGACGCGCTTCATATCCGACACACCGATTACCAGACCAATTATGTCCCATTTGTCAGAGAACTCAAACCAAAGCTCGAAAACAGGACGCTTTTGCTTTGTTCTGATAATCCAGCGGTAATTGAAACGGTTCGAGAAATGCTCGACCAAACAAAGGTGGTGGTCTTGGCGGATATTCACCATGAGAAAAGAATCAAGGTGGGAGAACCCCTACATCGAAATGTTTCAATTAATCGGGGATTTATTCGTCGGCGCAATCTGGATATGTTAACGGATCTTATGGCCATGGCCAATGCACGTCATCTGTACTTTACTAAAATTTTAAATTTGAGAGGGAAACTATCTTATTCTGGATTTTCAAGGTTGGCTAAACACCTGCATGAAAGACCCAAGGTCTGGAATACATTGATGAGTGTAGATGTTGGTAGGTAGCCTAAATGGTGTAAGAAGTACAAATTATACTTGCTGACACAGATTTTTAGTCTTATTCTTAATGCTGTGTCACCTATTTTTCAAAAAAAAATAACTGTCTACTATGCCCACTCATACTACCAGATTCCTGGCTAATCAGCCCAGAATCGCATTGGAATCGATCGATGGAGAAACCATCATCATCGATTTTGAAACAGGTCTTTATTACAGCGCTCGTAATGAGGCTTATCTTATTCTGGAAATGATTCTTGCAGGATTAACTCTCGATGAGATTGTGCATTTCTGTGCTCTGCATTCCAAACAAGGTTTGGAAGTCATCAAACCATTGGTCGAAGCCTATATAGATGTACTATTGCAAGCCCAGATTGTGATTCCCACTACCGATAGTACAACATCGGAGAAACAGGAAGTGGATGCCACATTAGCCGATCATGCAGTATGGTCCACCGGTACCTTTAATCCACCTGCGCTTGAATCATACAAGGATATGCAGGAAATCCTGTTACTGGATCCGATTCATGATACCAACACCAAAGGGTGGCCTGAGAAAAAGTAATCGATTAGGTACACGTGTCCATTTCTGTCATCATTCCAACTTACAACTACGCTAGGTTTATTACTTCTGCACTGTGCAGTGTTTTCCTACAGGACTACCGACCTCTGGAAATAATCGTTATTGACGATGGTTCTACCGATTCCACCCCTAACACTTTGGAAAAAGTGTCTGATTGGTTATTGGAACAAAAAAATAGGTATCCGGAACGATACAGTGGTATAGAGTTAAAGGTACTTCAGCAGGATAACGCAGGCCCCGCAGCAGCCCGAAATGCCGGACTCCGGATCGCTACTGGTCATTTCATCGCTTTTTTGGATGCGGATGATCTGTTTCCGGCTGGTCGACTCACTCATATGGTTCGGATTCTGGAAGAAAACACATCAGTAGATATGGTATTGGGATTGATTCAACCTGTTCCCGACGGAGCAGAAACACTGAGTCTGGATCTGAATGATTTTTCCGACAAGAGTCAAATTAGCAAACCTAAAACTTTCAATTCCGAGGAATCTGCTGTTCAGGAGCCATTTCGTATGATGGGTGTGCATTCCGGGGTTTATAGAAGTCAGAGTGTGTCAGAAATCGGTTACTTTGATGAATCCTTACGCTATTATGAAGACGTTGACTGGCTTGTTCGCGCCGAACAGTTGGAGTGTTCCTTGTTATTTACTGATCAGATCGTGCTTTACCACAGGAAACACGAACAGAGTATGACCGCAGATGCACAGGGCATGATAAAAGGTCACTTAAAGTACATCAGAAAGCTCAGGGGCACCAATCAAGTCATGCCGGAGTCATTTAAAAGAAGATGGAATTTTTCAAAACGATGAAGTCGATTAGTGTCATTATTCCCGTTTATAACGGGCAAGATTTTTTAAGGTCGACCCTGGAATCCGTTTGGGGACAAACGCTTCAACCTGCTGAAATTGTTCTCATAGACGATGGCTCGTCTGATGAATCTTTCGAGCTAATGTGTCAGCTGGCAAGTGAATCACCGGTTCCCTGCAAGGTATTACAACAAGCCAACCAGGGTCCCGCGAGTTCAAGAAACGCTGCAGCAGCAGAATCAACTGGACGTATCATTGCCTTTCTGGATCACGATGATGTATGGCATCCAACCTATTTACAGACGCAGTCCGATCGGGTAATCTCGTCAGAAAAGGAATCTTATAGCATTTGTAACTACAATTATTTTGTTGATTCAAAATATCAGGAACTTCATGGTGGTACACCTGCCTGGGTTCGTCCCGAGTTTATGACCAAACCCCAGCCGGGATATCTGCCCAGTTGTATGATGATGTACAAAGAAGTTTTTTTAAAAGTCGGACCTTTTGATGAGTCGTTGAGAACGGGATATGATACAGATTGGATTGTAAGAGCCATCGACTTAGGTCTTGAGACGGATTTTAATCCAGATGTGTTGGTGGACAGACGTATCCATAGTGACAATCAAACTTCACATGTTGCAACCATACACAAGGATGCAATTCGAATGGTTTATAAAACACTGCTTCGCCGAAGGACAATTACTTCTGGCTCTTCCACCATCCAAACCAGCACAATGGGGGATATGTGACCCCTTTTACCTCTAAAGTCGATGTGATAATAGCCGTACATAACGGTGAAGCGTTTCTGGCTCAGGCCCTGGATAGTATATGCAACCAGTCGTTTACCAATCATCATACCTTGGTAATAGATGACGCATCGACGGATGAATCGGCCACTATTGCTCGCGCCTTTGAGGGTGTTACGGTGTTACAGCCGGGCAGGGTAAAACAACCAGGTGCCATTAATTTCGGGATCGAGCGCAGCACCGCACCTTTTATTGCTTTTTTGGACGCCGATGACCTCTGGACTCCTAAAAAACTGGAACTTCAACTGCAGTATCTGATGAATCACCCTGAGGTTGACGGTGTGTTCGGTGCGACCCGACAATTCACTTCATCTGAATCGGTTGCAACAGCAGAAACCATGCAGTGGTTGGATGAACCGCAGGTCTCATTCAGCCTTCAATCGTTATTGATAAAAAGGGATTCCTTTTTTAAGGTGGGTCAATTTAATACGGATCCACACGTCAATCACATCATTGATTGGTATTCCCGGTCTTTGACTGCGAACCTGATATTTCATTCGTTTCCCGATACACTGGCTTATCGTAGGGTTCACGCACAAAACATGACTCGGGTAGATCGGTCAAACGTGTTCAAGGGATATTTTGGTGCTCTGAAATTGAAACTGGATCAGCAACGATCCCTATCGGAGGCGGAATCATCAGATGAGTAGTCCAGTGTTACATCCCGGTCAAGCTGCTGCGTGCGATGCGTATGTCCAGCAAATGCAACTGGTATATGATTTTTACAAAAATCAGTATGTAACGAGCCGTTTCAGGATGCCGGTTGAAGGCAGTCGATTGATGATTCACCACGACGGCTCGGCACACGCGGCAAATTATTTCTCGTCTCTCATGCATCTGAAATGTGATGAAGCCGACGGTGTTCAGATTGGATCTATTGTGTGGGTAGACCGAAGCCGATCGGCCGGGGACATCCCTTCGCCACCATTAGCCGATGACCAGTATACAGGTTATGGGCAACGCGGATTCATTCACTGGAAGTACTGGAAGTTTCTTCACGCGCCAACCATCGGACTCGAAATCTGGTACCATATCCCGTCTAAATCGGGAGTTGTGGTGACCCGTGGTGTAGAAGAGCTGTCCATTTACGATCGAGCCACTCCGTTTCAGTCGATCATACACTGGATTCTCGAAGACGCCGGCTGGCACATGGCGCATGCTGCTGTTGTCGGATTTCAGGGTAAAGGTGCGCTTCTGGTTGGAAACAGCGGATCCGGAAAATCAACGACGGCATTGACCTGCCTGATGAATCCGGAGTTGCAATTTTTGTGCGACGATAAATGTATGTTGAGTCTGGATCCGGTTCCCCGTGCATTTGCCATATACAACGCGGTTAAATTAAATCACGATGTAAAAGACCGGTTTCCCTTTTTCAATAAAATGATTGTCGGAACCGATGAGTTTGCAAAAAAGGGAAAGAATCTGGCATTTCTGTATCCAGAGCTTAAAGATAAAATGGTCACTACGCTCCCTATCAGCAGTATTTTAATCCCCCGAATAAAATCAGGGATCAAGCATGGAATTAGTCCAGCGAGTCCTGCGGATGCATTTCGTGTATTCGGCCCAAGCACCTCCATTTGGGTTCCGTTATCTGGTCCATCCAATTATCGTTTTTTGCGCAGTTTCACAGAAAAAATCCCCTGTTATTATCTGGATTTAGCCCCTGAACTCCAACGGAATGCAGCGTGTATCAAAGACCACTTAATTCGTTTATCATGACTGAAAGAAGAGATCTGTTATATACCCTCAGCACATCTGATGGGGATGCCTCGAGGGTGAAACAGATCTCGGTCAAAGAACGATTGGCTTTACAGATGGCTTTGGGAAGTTCGGAAATTGAAAGGAGTCAATGGGATTCCTTTTGGGGCGATGTAGAAACGTATGATGATTTACCCTACGGATGCCATTTAATCATGCATCATATCATCCGAAAGGTCCAACGGACTCACTGGATGCCTTCATGGAAAATAGTAGGCTCAAAAAATCTTAATTTTCTGAGCGGGTTGCCCAAATACAACTGGACCAAAAATCAACTACTCCGAAAGCATGTGCAACGGATTGACGCTGTATTCAGAACACTTCCAGTTAACGTATTCGCCATCAACGGATTAGCTGAGAATATCGGAGAACCCGGACCGACTTGGTTTCGATCCAACCCGATGGCTGAGGTACTCATACAACGCGAGGACTATGATCAGGTAAAAACAGCATTGGACGAATCCGGCTATGAGCTCTCCCACTCCGTTCCCTGGTATTTCGCCGAACGCATCGCGGGAACAAAACGCATCTTTGTTCATACATCGGACAAACGGAGTTGTCAGCTGTATGTACTATACACAGAAACAGACGCCAATTTACGAGTTTTGTATGCCACATTGTGTAACCATGCTCAGGAATCAACGCAACCTGTATCAAGGTCACTGCTGATACCGGACATCCGATCTCGATTCTTATTCTCCGTACAGCAGGTGTTCCAGGCATCGAATCTGGCTACAGGAACCTATCTTGTCCACTTGATGGACACATTGAATCTGCTGAAAGAAATGACAAGAGAGGATGTCCAATCGATCCGTTCGCTGCTGGTTTCTGGGATTTTCCCGGCAGCCTGGGTCGTGCAGGTCGTCGATCTCGGGAAATCACTGGGTATTGTAGATTCAATCTATTTGGATGAATTCGCAATTCAACTTCGAGCTACCTGGAAATCGGGGGAGGATGCTCCCAAGGAACCTCAGCAAACGAGACGATTTACATTAACCCACCCTATCTGGAGCTATTATTTGATGTTGATGTCGGAACGAGAGTACTCAGGTTTAGTGATCGATGTTTTATCGAAATTCAAAAACCGATACGAAAGCATGACGAGAAATCGGTCGATTTCTCACCCGGAAAAACGCTATTTGTAAGGGGATTTTCATCCTTTTTTACTGTAGTATGATGTTTAAGTTTGTCGATAAGTAAATTATGTCGTCGTTTATTACCAAAGAAATATTTTCAGACTCACTTACCTGGGAATGTTAACTAAATGTTCATCAAAATGATTATAGTCAATCCAGTTGTAACGTTTCTGGTGCCAGAAGGGGGAATACACAACAGTCCCGGAACATAAAAGGGCTGGCACATAAGAAAATGAGCTTTTTGCAGGTATAAGAATCTCAGCCCTGATCATATCTTCCCAGACCACTGTGAGTAGAGCATCTAATTTTAGCGTAGCTCCGACCGATTCCAGTTCCTGAATCTCTTCAACAGATAGATTCTGACTTTCACTATGAACAATAAATCTAAATCGAGGAGAGTGTGCCTTGATACGTTGTATCAGATCCACATAGTAGGCTATCTCCGTGAATCTTTTGGGATGATTGGTGAGATTAACATCGCCGCGTCTGATATGAATGACCACGTTGTTACTGATTGTGGTGCAATCAGAGGACGAACTTAAGCGAAGATGCTCTATAAATGTGTCAGAGAAAATCTGATCAGGTGTAGATGGGACATTGAATCCAGCTTTCTGTAAAAAGTAGCTACTGATCCGCTTAAAACGCGTATGGTCTTTGTCATCGCGATATAGTTCGGATGGTAGATTTACTCGTTTATCTGGAGTTTGATTCACTGGAAGTCCAACTTTTCTTCGCAGCGCATTCCCTACGATAGAATCTATAGCAGCTGAAGTACCCGCGTACGTCAACCCGTTTGCGAAGCAAAATCCGCAGGCCATCAATTCGTCGTGAATTTGTGCCCCGGATCCGTCTTTGCGAAGATTGGAGTAAAACAGTACAGTTTTGAATTTATTGATCCCTATTGAGGACAATAATCTCATCATGAGTTTCAATTCGTGGTAGATACTGAAAAGTTGCTTTAATACTACCAGTCTTTTCTTCATTTCTAGTTTTTTAAAAGGCAGTGATATTGAGATTAACAGATAACAGTTTACTAACGATAGTTTACAGATGGAGGGTTTTAAGATTTAAACAAAAAAAAGCAACATTAATTATCATTTTTAGAATGTATTCCGGCCCGAAAACGCCCTGGACAACGTCGCTTCATCGATGAATTCGAGTTCAGTCCCCATAGGAACACCGTGTGCGATGCGGGTTACATTCACACCAAACGTTTTGGCCATTTTGTTGATGTAATAGGCAGTTGCCTCTCCCTCGGCATCCGGATTCAAGGCCATGATGATTTCGGTGATGCCCTGAGACTCATCATTGATGCGGTCTAGCAATTCTTTGATGCGGATATCATTCGGACCGATGTTTTCCATGGGAGAAATCACTCCACCGAGGACGTGATATCGTCCCTTGAATTCGTTCGTTTTTTCGATGACGTACACATCCTTGGGATCCTCAACCACGCAGATTTGTCCGTTTTTACGTTTTTCGGATGAGCAAATCGGACACGGATCCGAGTCGGTTATCGTAAAACAGACGGTACAGTAAATAATCTTAGACTTAAGATCCAACAACGATTGAGCCAGACGATTGACGTGGTCATCACTTTGTTTTAGCAAGTGCATCGCCATTCGCTGGGCTGATTTGCGTCCCATGCCGGGCAACTTTGCCAGCTCTTCGATTGCTCGTTCTAAGGTTTCGGATGTGAGGTGCATTTTTATCAGTAAACGGTAAACAGTAAACGGAATTATGAGGGAGTAGAGAGCTATTTTAGTACACAGTACACAGTACACAGTACACGGTTTGAAAACCTACTACCTACTTCCCACTTCCTATTGCCTAACTTATAACCCAAATTTTGATAAATCCATACCGGGGATGCCTCCGCCTGGAATCATGTCTCGGGTGACCTCCATCATCTTTTCTTTGGCAACTCGGTCGGCTTCTGACAGTGCCTTGTTCACGCCCGCTACAATCAGATCTTCGAGCATTTCGGGGTCAGCTGGATCGATTACATCCTTGTCGATTTTGATGCTGATCAACTCACGATTTCCATTTGCTGTCACGCGTACCATTCCGCCGCCAACCTCCGACTGAACCTCGATTTTACCCAGATTCGCCTTGGTTTCTTCCATTTTTCGCTGCATTTCCTGCACTTTACCAAACATATCGGCCATATTCATGGTTATTTCTCCTGTAGTGATCTATGATTAATATTCAAGTTCTGCACCAAGCACATCCACAATGGATTTTACGATGGGTCGTTCCTGTTGCAACTGCATCAGTAACGTATAGGGATCGTTATTTGATGGTGTGTTCGTGCGTTGTAAAACCTTAGTTTTGATCGAGACGTTTCTATTTATCAATTCTCCGAACACCACGCACAATTTTTCCTGGTGTTCTTGAATGATTTGAGCGATAAAATCATCCTGGCACTCGAGTTGAATCCAATCCGCTCCCGTTTCCAGTAATCGAGTCTTACTTAGGCTCAGCGCTAAAACCTGATGCCCGCCCTCCCGGATGACATCAATCCAAGCACTGTAGTTGCTTTCAATGAGATTTCTGTCTAACAGTGGCTCAGATGCATTGGAGCCATTCATCGCTTTCTGCGCACGAGGGTCAGAAAGTTCAGAAGGTGTAGTTGTGGTAGAGCTTTTAAGCGGAGGAGCGGAGGAGGGGGTTCCCTCTTCCTGAACTGTCTGATCTTTCTGACCTTCTTGTTCTTTGTGCGCAGATCCCTCATCCCTCGTCTTTCGTCTGTATTCTGATTGGGAGTGGGAAGTAGGGATTGGGGAGTGGGGAGTGGGTTCTGCTCGCTGTTCGCTGCTCCCGTCTTTCTGCACTTCCTGCCCTATCTGAACTTTCTGATCCGCATTTAATTGCGCATTGTGAACCGTGCTCTGTGTGCTGCCCTGCGCCCTCGTCTCTTGTCCCTCGTCGCTATTCCGTGGTTTTTTCTTTATCGCCGGAGCACCGAAGAGAGCTTTGCTAGTGGATGAGGGAGGAGTGATGATGGATGAGGGAGTATCTCCATTTCCTAGGGAGTGGGAAGTAGGGATTGGGGAGTGGGGAGTGGGTTCTGCTCGCTGTTCGCTGCTCCCGTCTTTCTGCACTTCCTGCCCTATCTGAACTTTCTGGCCATCAAAAGCCTGTGTACGGTGCGCTGTGCTCTGTGAACTAAAATCTGCTAGCCCATTTATATCAGTTTTTTTTTTAAGCTCGCGAACTTCGGCGAGTAGAGTCTGGAGGCTTTCGGAGCGGTCCATCATGATGAGCTTGAGAATGGATATCTCCAGCAGCACCCTGGGTTGTTGTGAGTCCCGGATTTTTATCTGGGCTTCGCTGGTGAGATGCATCATGCGCAGCAGATCGTGCTCACTGAACGCCTTGGCTGCATGCTTAAGTCGATCACGTTCTTCTTCGGGAACTTCAAGCAAGGTGGATTCACCGCCAGCAAATTGCGAAAAATACAAATTACGAATATGCTCGGTCAGAGCGACCAAAAACTCCTGAATGTCATGACCCTGAAGCATCAGGTCATGAACAATCTGCATCCCGCGCGAAGCATCCTGGTCTAACACGCAATCCGTAAGCTCAAAGAGTCTGTCGGTACTTATGACATTCAGTGCATCCAGAACGGATTCATATTCAATCTCGTCTCCGCAGAACGCAATCACCTGATCCAGTATACTCAGGGCATCTCTAAGTGCTCCGTCAGCCTTTCGTGCAATCAGGTGCAATGAGGCTTCATCGATAGTGATTTTTTCCTCAGCACAGATAAATTTCAGTCTGTCGACGATTTCGCTGACTTTGATACGTCTGAAGTCGAATCGCTGCACCCTTGACATGACCGTTGGCAGCACTTTATGGGGCTCGGTCGTTGCGAAAATGAATTTTACGTGCTCTGGTGGTTCCTCCAGCGTTTTTAACAGCGCATTGAAGGCCGGCTTCGACAACATATGAACCTCATCGATGATGTAGACTTTGAAGCGTCCCTGTTGTGGCGGCACCCTGACACCATCACGCAGTAACCGTACGTCATCAACACCACTGTTCGAAGCAGCATCAATTTCGATAATATCCAGTGTGCGTCCGAGTTCTTCGCCGTCGATATCCATGCTCACGCCGTTGATCATACGGGCTACAACCCTGGCCATTGTCGTCTTACCAACGCCACGCGGACCACAAAACAGATACGCATGGGAGATGCGGTTCTGGTCAATGGCGTTGCGCAACGTACTGATGATATGCTTTTGAGAAACAACATCATCAAATGAGCGCGGACGATATTTTCGGGTTAGTGCACGATAGGATTCTGACATGGCCGAAACATACGAAAAAACATTATCAGTAAACAGTAAACTGTAAACAGAAAACCGCCCTTCTGGCGAGCGGTGAGCTGTAAAAACAGGAAGCAGCAAGCAACGAGCTGAACCCACTCCCTACTCCCCACTCCCCACTCCCCACTCCCCACTTCCCACTTCCTACTCCCCACTACCTACTACCTACTTCCTACTACCTACTACCTACTACCCTTACTTTCAACCGCTCCACCGCTTCTTGCTTGCCCGCTTGCCCGCTTGCCCGCTTTTATCTAACTTGCCCGGGTTCTACTCACAAATCTCATAGTTATGATCAAGTCACTGGTGTTAGGGATGCTCACTGTTGGGTTTGGAGCGTCGGGGTTGTTAACTGGATACACTTCTGAACAGCCCATGTTACATGAAATGAGTCAGGTTCGGACGGCTCTTGATGGCCGGATTGATGGTGCACGTGCTCATTGGGTTGATGCATCGACAATGATTTGGGATGTTCCGGATGGTGCGACTACGTTTAAGATCCATTATAGTCCGACTGGCACTCTTTTGCTCAATGGTGACCGCATTGAAGGTGGACAATCAATCAATGTGGTGCTGGATCCAGAGTCCGGGTGGCGCGACTCGAAGGATATTTACCGGCATGTCCGCGACTGGCCGAAGTTACGGGTAGAAGCGACACCGGCGCAGATACGCGCCACCCTGCGATCGCAGTACCTGGCTGCGGCGTATGATGCGCAGGGGAAATTGCTGCAGGTGACCCACATCCAGGCGCCTGGAGTGATCGATGACTTGTATACGTACGCCGGGAAGTTGGGTCCTGAGTATTCGGAGGATGGTTCTATATCGGTGCGGGTTTGGGCACCGACGGCTCAACGCGTGCGTTTGAGGGTGTATAATTCTGCCAAGCAGGCTACGGGGTGGATTGAGCCGGTGGAGGCAGGGGTGCCAGATGATGGGGTGTGGACGTTTTTGGGGGGCGGGGAGTTGGATCGTCAGTTTTATAGGTTCTCGATGCAGGTGTATCATTACAGTACCAATCGCATCCATGACTATGAGGTCACAGATCCATATTCAGTGAGTTTGTCCATGAACTCGGAGTTTTCGCAGTTTGTGAACTTGGATGATGCCAATTTGAAGCCAGCTGGCTGGGATAATTTGGTGAAGGAACTTCCGCGTCCGACCGATATTTCGGTGTATGAGGGACATATCCGAGATTTCAGCATCTGGGATGACTCGGTTCCCGCCGAGGATCGTGGTATGTATCGTGCTTTTACCTATAACGGAGTTGATGGCAAACCGTTGAGCAATGGAATGGCGCATCTGAAACGATTGTCTGATGCGGGACTGACGCACCTGCATTTGCTTCCGCTCAACGATATAAGCACCATTGAAGAAGACCGGTCGAAGCGAATCGATTTGAACGATCCCTACGAACGCATCTGTGATCTCATCACTCATCCGCGATTCGCAGAAGGTTGCGAAACGTATGGGTCCACACCGATTGGCCAGGTATTCAAGCAGGTATCAGCGGGTGATCCAGTAACGTACGCCATTCAGGAACCATATTTACGTATCGGACACCACGAAGCACCTGATCGATCCGACGGACTTGCCAGTTTTGATGGCTTCAACTGGGGATACGATCCCTATCATTTCAACACTCCGGAGGGAAGTTATGCCACGGATCCAGAGGGGACGCCTCGTATCCTTCAGCTTCGCGAAATGGTCCTGGGACTGCATGAAATTGGTCTGCTCACAGTCGTTGATGTGGTATATAATCACACATCCAGTGCCGGGCTCAGCGATCGTTCGGTGCTGGACAAAGTCGTACCCGGCTATTACATGCGTCGAACCCCCGATACGGGCCATATCGAAACTTCAACGTGTTGTCAGAACACGGCCGCCGAGTTCAACATGATGGAAAAGCTCATGATCGACTCGATTCTGCTTTGGGCCGAAGCGTATAAAATCGATTCATTCCGGTTCGATCTTATGGGTCATCATCCGGTGTACGTGATGGAGAACATCCTGGAAGCCCTGAAAACATTGACACCAGAACAGCATGGGGTACAAGGAGACAGGGTCTATGTCTATGGAGAAGGATGGAATTTCGGAGAAGTGGCGGATGACCGCATTTTTGTAAACGCGACCCAGTTCAATCTGGCCGGAACAGGTATCGGAAACTTCAACGATCGGAATCGGGATGCGATTCGAGGTGGTATGTTCTCGGATTGGGTCCGGAATCAGGGCTTTACCAGCGGGCAATACGTTTTTCCTAATGAGGACGCCGGCAATAACTCCTCTGAACAATGGGCTCGTATGCTGGATTATGGCGATCGTATTCGTGTTGGATTGGCCGGGAACCTCAAGACATATCCTTATGTGAATCGTTTCGGAGAGCAGGTAGTTGGCGGTAATGAAGGAATCGGTTATACCTTCCTTCCACAGGAAAACGTGAATTATATCGATAAGCACGACAATGAAACATTGTGGGACAATACCCAGCCCAAGCTTCCGATGAACATGGGGATGTGGGATCGTGTGTTTGTTCATACGCTCAGTCAGGCCATCATCAATTACAGCCAGGGGATTCCGTTCCATCAGTTGGGAACGGATATGTTGCGCTCAAAGTCGATGGATCGAAACAGCTACGACAGTGGGGATTGGTTCAACCGGGTCGACTTTACATTGGATACGCACAACTGGGCGACAGGAATGCCTCCAAAATGGGACAATGAGCGTCGGTGGGAGGAGCAGCGTCGACATTTGATGAATCCAGTGATCAAAGTCGAGCGTGAACACATGGAATGGGCACATGCCGTGTTCATGGACCAACTTCGTGTTCGCTACAGCACTCCGCTGTTGAGACTCGAAGCTGCTGAAGACGTCCATAGACGCATCCGATTTTACAACACGGGTGCCGAACAGGAGCCAGGTTTGATAATCATGAGTATCTCGGACAGCTATTGTGGCGGATCCGATTTGGATCCTGCTGTGGATGGAATTATGATTTTGTTTAATGCCTTGAATCGTGAATATCTCATGACCGAAAATCTCGAGGGGTTCCGCATACATCCAGTTTTGGCCAGCGGAAACGATACCCGGTATCACAACCTGAGTCCATCCACAGATGGTATAGTTTTGCCGCCTCATAGTGCGGTTGTGTTGGTTCTGCCTCAACAAGGTGTTGATCAGGGTCCATTTCGATGTAATGAATGAGGGCAATATTCGTTAAATCGAACAAAAAGTCCCACTAATTTGCCTACTGAGTGTTTGTTTGTATTTTAGTGTTATGAGTGATTTTCAAAAACATACTGAAGAGATGAATAACCTGTGCAAGCAGTACAGGGTAAAGACTCTATATGTATTTGGATCAGTCTTAACAACCCGCTTTAACGACTCAAGTGATATAGATTTTGTTGTCAAGTTCTGGGATATTAGAAGCGAAGATTACGCTGACAATTATTACGGCCTGAAATCAGCCTTGGAATCTATGTTCAAACGGCCAGTTGATCTGCTTGAGGAGCAAGCGCTAAAGAATCCATATCTAATGGCCACGATAAATACATCCAAAAAGCTAGTTTATGGATGATTACATCAAGGTATGTCTTTACGAAGTGTTGCAGTCGTTAAACGAGATAGAAAGCTATTTCGAGAATGATGATTTTACATTCGATCAACTCGCTTCAGATATCAAAACCAAAAGAGCTGTTGAAAGAAATATTGAAATAATTGGCGAAGCACTAAATCGAGCACTAAAGATTCAGAGTGATCTACCCGTAGAACATGCACGTCAAATCGTTGATACTCGTAATAGAATTATTCACGGATATGACTCGGTTTCAGTTGAAATTGTTTGGAGTATCATCATTAAGTATTTGCCCATATTAAGGTCTGACATTGAGAACTTACTGGGAGAATGAGTAATGCAACTATTTCGACCGCTCATAAATAATCAAATCAAAGAGCCTTGGCAGGTTGTTAGTGTCCTGTTGGCTCTGCATTTGGCTGCGTATTACTTTGGGTGGATTGACACCGACTGGATATTTGGATCGATGCTCATCGTTTGGCTGTATCCGTTTGTGTTCAGTGGATCGGATGGACGTCGCGAAGCTGGAATCCGGCTGCCTAAAGCCTGGTTCTGGTGGATTGTCGCACCGTTCTGTGGAGCGGTTTTGGCAGCAGGGGCTGTAAGTCTGGCGTGGGCTACCCTTGGTCTTTCAGACGCAAGCTGGATGGTTCAGTACGCTAAAGATCTCGACTGGAGACTCGGGGTTGTGCCTTCGGATCTTCATCCAACTACTAAATTCTGGTTTTTAGCACTTCCGGTACTAGTTACAGTGCCATTTGCCATGGAAATTCTGTACCGGGGTTACATCCAGCGTATGTTGCAGGAAAAAACTTCCGGGTCGAATGCCGCCTTTCTTCAGGCTGGGATCTTTACCTTTGCCGCACAGCTGTTCTATACCGGATATGACGCTGATGTAGTTGCATTGTGGCTTCCGACAACCCTGGTTGTTGCGTGGATGTTGGGGTTCATCCGTGAGAAAAGTGAGTCGATCTGGCCGGGTGTTCTGGCTCATATGACATACAGCTACCTGGTTATGTGGTTTGTATACTACCATGTACTGTAGTGTTTACCAGAAAAACGGTAAAACAAATAGCAGCCAGGAAATCAACACCTGCCTATACCTATAATCAATCAGATTTTAATCCTGTTACATTCTTCAATTATGATCATATTCAACATACACCTGCTGAAGCTTTGGCTCATTACACTTGTGACACTGGTTTCACTCAAATCAACCGAATCTTTACCGATCACAAAGGTGAGCTCCAGCAATGACGAACCGGAGCATCGTGTTGAGCCAAAACTACATGATCTTCTCGATGAGGCCAATATCTCGGGGGTGATGGTGCTTTATGATTTGAATCAAAAGATAATCTATTCAAATGATTTTCAAGAAGCATCGATCGCACGTATACCCGCATCTACGTTTAAAATTCCTAACACCCTGATTGGACTGGAAACTGGTGTTATTGATCCTGAGTCTACTTTATTCGTCTGGGACAATCAACCGCGGGCATTAAAAAACTGGGAACAGGATTTAACCATTAAAGAGGCCTTTCATTACTCCTGTGTTCCTTGCTATCAGGAAGTGGCCAGGAAAATCGGAGTCTCGGCGATGAAGAACTACCTGGCTCAATTCGAGTATGGAAACATGGTGATCGATTCTACATCGATAGACTCTTTCTGGTTAAGTGGACCCTCCTCAATCAGTGCTCTTGAGCAAATACATTTTTTGGTGCGGTTTCAGAAAAATCAACTGGGACTTTCCGACAAGACGAATGACTCGGCACTAAGGATCATGATCATTGAACAAGATAACGGATACACGTTACGTGGTAAAACGGGTCTGAGTACTGCTGATGGAATGACAGTGGGGTGGTTTGTTGGATTTGTGGAGTCTGAAAAGGATTTGGTTTTCTTTGCGACACAAGTTCAACCAGGTCCTGGTTTGTCACGTGAGGATTTTATATCATCCCGGGTAGACGTAACTCGAAAAGCATTACAACTGATTAACGATTTGAATTAATAAAACTCATGAAACCATCATCGATTCTTTTGCTACTACTCACTTTAGCCACATTTTCATGCCAAAAAGCAAGTGATGACGCTGCCGAGGCGAGTACTTTGGGTGCTCAACAACCGTACGAGGCCTTTTTTGATGCGTTGGCCCTTCATTGTGGTAATGCCTATCAGGGCGGACTCACAACAGCTCCTCCGGGCGACGACATGATTACCTTCGAAGATATTCTGGTCGTTCATTTTCGTGAGTGTGATGAAAACGTGCTCAAGGCTCCGTTTCATATTCAGACCGTTGCTGATGGAGAGTGGAATCGGTCCAGAACCTGGATATTTACCAAGCACGAAGACGGTCTCGAGCTCCGTCACGATCACCGCAAACCGGATGGAAGTGAAGATGAAGTCACGATGTATGGCGGATTTCAATATGGGGAAAACGAAGCCGGAGTCCAGATTTTCCAGTCACTGCCGCGTACCGAAGAATCCGGTATTTTCAGAGGATGGAGAATTGAAATTGAACCGAATGTCCGATACACCTACGGAACGGTTCGAGGCGATGAGTGGAGCTGGAGAATTGATTTCGACCTGACCACACCGATCGAAACCCCTCCGGCACCCTGGGGACACGAGTAAATAGTCCTGTATTGCAGCTTATATCCCAAATTCGCGATTGAATATGATACGTTACCTTTTATTTGTCAGCGTTATGACCTTGTTGTCTTCCTGCAGTAAACCAGAATTACCATCTGTGGTGGATGGTCGTATAGAGCGTGTAGAGAACGTTGAATCGACTTACGTAACTTCAAGAAATATCGACATCTGGTTACCTGAGGGTTACACCGAAACCGAGAAATATGCGGTCTTATACATGCACGACGGACAAATGCTGTATGATTCAACCAAAACCTGGAACAATCAGGCCTGGGATGTTGATGATATTGCCGGTGTTTTGCAACAATCGGGCGAGACGCGCAAATTCATTGTTGTCGGTATTTGGAATGGGCAGAAGACCAGGCACAGCGACTATTTTCCTGAAAAAGCACTGAATTTTTTAAACACTACTCAACAAGATACGCTGAGGGCACAATTAACCAGGTCCGGATATGAAAATGGAGCCTTAAGTCTAAACGCTGACAATTATCTTCGGTTCATGGTTGAAGAGCTGAAGCCTTACATTGATTCTACCTATTCCGTGTATACAGACAAACAGAATACCTTTGTAATGGGGAGTAGTATGGGTGGATTAATATCATTGTATGCTATTTGTGAGTATCCCGATGTATTTGGTGGTGCTGCAGCAATATCCACTCACTGGATTGGAGCTACACAGTTTGAGCATAATCCTATTCCAGATGCTTTTTTATCCTATCTGGAGGCGAATCTACCTGCCGTTGGTGGCAACAAGATTTACTTCGACACCGGAGATCAAGATCTTGATTCCTTTTATCCAGCTACTCAGGCAAGAGTGGATGAAATGATGCAGCAGAAGGGATATTCATCTGAGTTGTGGGTTACACATTATTTTCCAGGGCAAGGCCACAATGAGTTGGCATGGAAAGAACGTCTGCATATTCCGCTGAAATTCCTGCTGGCTGAATAGATTAGCATGCGATGTAAATCACAGGACAAACGATAAATACTTGTCTCAAATACCTAAATCATCTGTAGAATTCTACCAACTAGCCACCCCATCACTCATCAGTCTATCTTCGATGGCTTGGTTATGATTCATACTCAACCACGCGTGCAAAGGAATGTACAAAAAAAAATAAGGGCCATTGCGGAATTATTCTTCGCACAATGGATTAAATCGAAGTTAATCCGGAAATCAGTTGTACATGTACGTGCAGGAATTTGGAGAGGCAAGGGGCGTATATATTGGCAGAACAATTACGATAAGGCACGAATATCTCGCATTTTTTTAGGCTTCTATGGCGGAACTACCAGAGATGGATCCTTCGGATACCATGTACTTCAAGCTGTACTTCAATGGATTGTTTCACCAGTTTACAAATCTAAAAAAAACCAGGGAAATTCAACTGTAGTTTGGTTCACGCGCAATCAGTCCATAATGTATTTCGATTTTATCAAAATGGAGGTAAGTACCGTAGTATCAGAAGAAATGCGGGTTAACTTATTGAAGGCTAGAAGCTTAGATCTATTTTCCTATTTTCAAACTCCAAATTTTTATTTTCATGAAACCAGGAATGGGTTATATATCAAACGCGAACCACTCTATGAACTACCCTGTATTGGGTTGCAATCAGGAGATCAACAACATGAATCGGTCAGACAAATCACGGGTAATTATGTCCAATATATCCGCGAAAAATCAAAAGACCCCAATCCATCTATGTTTGAACCCTATTTCGATGAGGTGGTTGCTTGTCTCGAGCCACCCGAACGAGCAAGTATGGAGACTCAACGGATCAACTTTATGGATTTTGTAAGCAGTGCAAGAATGGTCGAATCTCATTTAGATTTCAATGTCGCAAATTTCCTTGGTGGTGGCAATGATCCTTTAATACTATTAGATATTTCTGGTGCGGGCGTAGTGTTACCAGCAACCTACGACGCAAACAACCTGCTTCTGAATGAGATTTTAGTTCGCCGCTCGAACCAATTGTTGTACTCTGTTCTTGATTCGCCTAACATGTTGGGATATAAAGATCTCCTACAAGAAACACTGGGGCGGTCATCAAACCACGACTTCAACTGTTCACTTTTCGCCAATTTTATTCTACGCCATTCCAGATATGTAGCAATACCACTAGGAGTTAAATGGAGTCCGGAATGGGTTTGCCATTCCTGGAAAATGATGAAGAATTGTGTTACTGCGTGGCCATTTGACCAGGAAAAAAATATAAACTAGGTTTTTTTAGTGTGTTAATTTTATCCGCATCAGGGCAACTAGTATGTATCGATGGACCTGTTTATAAGTACTAGTAAATCAGACTATACCTATACTCTAATTTTGTACCAGGAATCCTGCCTGAGTGATAAAAAAATGAAATTCAACTTCCAGTTAAAAACTTCATCTTTTCTCAGTACTTGGCCGGAGTACCAGCAGGTGGAATCGACTGGCGAATGAACTCACGAATGTGTTCGTTGGAAGTCGCCAGGTCTTCCTGTCGCAGATACATCATATGTCCACTGTGATACCCCTCAAAACGCAGTCGATCTTTGAGTTTGCCACTCGGATCCAGATGCCACATGGTGTACTTGGCATTGAAATAGTCCGTTCCGCCATCAAAATATCCGGACTGGATCATGGTATGCAAATAGGGATTCTGAGCCATTGCTGACCTCAAGTCCTCTCCGGTAGTGTCGCCAGAACGATCCCATGGATTAACCGGACCAAACAGATTGTACTGCAGGTCCGTTTTAAATCCAAGTACCTCTCGCAAATAGTAGTTGATGGCAGGTGAAAATGCGTGATTCCAGGCGGTGAGGGCCGGGTCATGATCGTATCGCTCGCCCGCATCCTGACGATCAATCCCGCGGTAACGAGAATCCAGTCGACCAACGGTCAAACTCTGGTCGCGAAGCAGTTCTTTCCAGAAAAATGATGTGGGTACTGCCAAATTGTGCTGTAAAAGGACTTCCCTGTCCAGTCCCGAGTAGCGGGACATCTGCGTTGCGATTTCGTCACGCTTCGCTGGATCCAGGAATCCGCCCATTGCCATGGCCGGAATCAGGGTATTGATCGTGTACTCTTCAACTTCTGGAAGCAAATCCTCAAGGGTTTTTTGCTGAAGATCCGGGCTCAGTACTTTGTGATACCAGGCGGTTGCCGCGTAATAGGGCAGATAATTGGCACGTGCAACCGGACCACTTCGATCGATTCCGAGACCTGTTGGAGACACCAGAATCACTCCGTTGAAAAACATCCAATGTGAGTTCTGAAGTTGACGTGCGAGGCCGGAAACACGTGTTGTTCCGTAGCTTTCACCTTTCAGGAATTTGGGTGAACGCCACAAATTGTACCGTGAAACGAATGTGTTGATCCAGTCTGCCAGGTAACGGATATCGGCATTGACTCCGAAAAAGTCTTCGCGTTTGGCGTCCTCACTCAAGATGCGAGAGAATCCGGTATTCACCGGATCAATATAAACGATATCGGCCACATCCAGAATGGAGTGCGGATTCTCTACTACTCCATAAGGCTGAATCGGATTTCCTTCAGCATCGATTTTCAGAAAGCGAGGTCCGGTGTAGCCAATATGCATCCAGACCGATGCAGAACCAGGTCCACCGTTGAACGAAAACACGATTGGACGTGTGGATTTATCACGGACATCGGTGCGCTGGTAGTACACAAAAAACAGGGATGCAACCGGTTCATTCTTTGAATTATACACCGGCATGGTTCCGGTTGTGGCCGAATAGGGGATACGCTGACCTTTGACGGTAACTGTAGACTCGGTTACCGAAGAGTAGTCCACCGGCAAATTGCGAGAGTATTCCTGCGCGTACATAGAATCATCGGTCGCTAAAATAAGTAAGGCAACCGCCAGGAAGTTGAGTAGTTTAATTGATTTCATACACGATGAGGGACTAAAGAACGTTGAGAGTGTGCGGCCAAATTAGACACATTGACGCACGTGTGCAAAAATCGAACGTCAAAAAGAGTAAAAGCTGAGTGTATAGAACTAATTCTCAGATCTTGTCGTGTCTGAAGGAGATGTACGTTGTTCCGGAGTTTGGATTTCTGGAAGAGACGGCACCGTGCTCAGCGTATCAGCTTGACGTTGCGCTGTTGAACTATCCGGTGATGTAACGGATGTGGTCGTTTGCTGACGCGGTGCTCCGAATGATTGTCCGGTGAGTTGACGCATCTGTCGCAATATCCATCGACTGCGTTGAGCCGCATACGGAGATGGAGGCTCAACACGCATCCGTTTCGGACTCGGAAGAACTGCGGCGAGCCTTGCTGCTCTATCTGAGTTGATTCGTGTAGGAGATGTGTTCCAAAAAACTTCAGACGCTTTGCCTATACCAAAGATTCCAGGACCAAACTCAGCGATGTTCAGATACACTTCGAGGATGCGTTCTTTTGGCCAGATCAATTCAATCAGAACCGTGATTCCGGCTTCGATGCCTTTCCGGATGAACGACTGCGATCCAGACAGAAACAGATTCTTGGAAACTTGCTGCGATAAGGTACTTGCACCGCGGGTTCGGCGCCCAGCCTGACGATCATCCCATGCCTCCTGGATAGATTGCACATCGAATCCATTGTGGGTCCAGAACAATTGATCCTCTGCGGCAACAACCGCCCATTTCATTGGATCGGGAATGTCGTCGTAGTCAACCCAGTAGCTTCGAAGGTTATAGGATTCTCTGTTGAGTGCGGTCCAGTCTTCTCTGATCGTGAAACTTGTTAACGGAGGATTCACCCAGCGGAGTAGAACGATAAGCAAGAGTAACGTCCCGAGAACCGCAGTAATGGATAAAATCAAGAAACGAATGAATCGTCTGAAAAGGCTTTTCGGCTTTTGTCTGGTTTTGGACGGGTTTGACATAAACTGAATGGGTTCCGGATGTAAGTGCCCAAAAATACGAAACTCTTAGGGTGTAGTGATAGTATTTTTAGCAGATGAACGACGTGTAGAGTCATAAATCCGGATGATCTGCATTTGACTGTTGTTATATCAAAAACAAATCAAAAATTTATGCACAGAGTTTTCGCCATACATGTTGCACGGTTTTGAATTGTAGCTTTTGAAAGTGGTTAAATATATGCTCAGGAGCGTAGTCGTGTTCGGGATGTTGATAATTATCCTGTTATTTTAAATCCGGGTCTTTTAAGTGACATAACGTCGCTTGAAGCCACATAACGCACAATTTCTACCATTCACTACCAATCACCCACTTCCCACTCCCTATGACTATAAGAAAAGCCCAACCCTCCGACGCCCAGACTATCATCGAGTTCAACATCGCGATGGCACTGGAAACAGAAGATAAAGTTCTAAAACGATCAGAAATTGAACCCGGCGTTCATGGATTGTTCAACCATCCCGAGTATGGTTTCTATATGGTGGCGGAGTCCGATGGACAAATAGCCGGGTCTCTCATGATCACATTCGAATGGAGCGACTGGCGAAACGGGGTGTTCTGGTGGATACAAAGTGTGTATGTCCGCCCTGAATTTCGCCGTAAAGGGGTATACAGAGCTATGTACAAAGTGATCAAGGACATGGCTGCCAGCCAGTCCGGAGTATGTGGATTCCGTTTGTATGTTGAACGCGAAAATGTGAATGCTCAAATGACGTACCAATCCCTTGGTATGGAAGAAACCCACTACAAACTGTTCGAAGAGATACAATAATTCAGATTCCACTTTGTATTTCAAAGTGTGTTTGGTTTATATTTAGAAGCGGGAAAGCGGACGGAACATGTTCACTTTCTCTAGCGACAGCGATTTTCACCTACGTCAGCAGTATTTTCTTGCGTAAGTAGCTTGCTAGGCAAGCGAGAAGTTGATCACAAGAAAACAAGTGAACGTTAGATAAATTCGTTCTCCGTTCTCATACTCCCCACTCCCCACTCCCCACTACCCACTACCCACTACCCACTACCCACTCCCTTACAATGAAAGACAAAAACGACTACCTGAAAGACCTTGCCGAAATCCGTTCTATGATGGAACGATCATCCAAGTTTATGTCTCTATCCGGATGGGCAGGTACAATTGCTGGATTCTATGCCCTTTTGGCCGCTGCTGCTACATACTTCTATTTTGATGTGAATCCGACCAAAATGATGTATACAGTCGAGACCGACCCGGAATTTATGGCGGTAATCCCAAATGTTGCTTATGCAGGACTCACCGCTATGGTGTTTGCAATCGGAAATGCTATTGCACTTTCTTCAAAGAATGCCGGGAAAAAGGGGGAGAGTGTCTGGAATGCAGCCTCAAAGCAATTGGTAGCCAACATGGCGGTTCCTTTAAGTTCAGGAGCAGTTCTGATTTTGATTCTAATGAATTATGGTCTGTACGGCCTTGTTGCACCCCTTACACTGATTTTCTATGGACTGGCACTTTTTCACGCTGGAAAATTTACTTTCGACGATGTAAAGATTCTCGGCCTCATTCAAGTCATTCTTGGATTGGCTGCCTCTTTTTTGCTTGATTACAGCCTCATGATTTGGGCATTTGGATTCGGAGTTGTCCATATAGTATATGGAACCTATATGTATTACAGGTACGAGCGGTGAAAACGAATATTGACGACTTACATAAGGCGTTTGAGAGCCGAATCCGACTTGGGGTGATGTCAGCACTTCTGGTGAATGATGCTTTGGACTTTACCACGCTTCGCAATCTACTTGATACAACTGACGGTAACCTGGCTACTCATCTGAAAGCACTCGAAAAGGAGGGCTTCATTTCAGTCGAGAAATCTTTTGTTGGAAGAAAACCCAACACGAACTACTCGGTAACTCATGATGGCAAAAACGCATTTGAGGTACACCTGAAAGCCCTTGAATCACTTATCAAAGGAATAAATTTTTAATCTAAAACGTCAGATCATGACTGAGGCGCATCATACTATGTACAAATCACAAAGTCTAATATCTACACTACTTTTGGTACTGGGCCTATTATTGTTAGTCTTTATGATCACTGTAGAAGATGAACCTGGAGCACTTCCCTTGGCATTGATTGTTGGATCTCTTACCTGGAAGTACATAATCAGACGACAGCGAAAGCTAGAAAACAGCTAATTTGTAGATTTGAACAAGTTAACCCGTTTGTTGAGCCATGAGATCAAGTAATTCTTGCTGAACGCTTTTTCCCTTATCGACATTGTACCAAATTTGAAGTTTCAGAGTAATTTCATCGAAAGAGGCGCCTTCAGTTTTCATGTTATTGAAAATTTCCTGGGATGCTACAGGTCTGGGGCCCCAAGTGTACAAATCTATGCCTTCCATATCTCTTGCGACTAGTTTTGGTATACTTTTACCACCGTTGGTCAAATAATCATTGATCAGATAAGGTTCGGAGTCCCGAAGTTGTATCTCATAGGTAATTTTGGGGGATTTCTCAGCCAATGTGACTAAAAATGGAAGGGTATGAGCCGCATCTCCGCACCAAGGTTCAGTAATTATTATCCAGTGTTGAGTTTCTTCTAGATCATTCAGCGTATCCATTAAATCAGGATTAACTTTCAAGGTTTTCATCCATCGAGCCATTCTTGACTGATTGAGCTTGACGTAATTTATATATGCTGGTTTGTCATATGGTGCTTGTGGATTCTCGGCCGATAAAATCTCATCAAATAAGTTCAAATAACCTTGAAAATTCATGATCTAACATCCTTTGAGTACATCATGGTACAGTAAATGCTACTTTTCGTTAATAGTTGTTTAAACAAACATACAAATAGTTTAGTTCATGCGGAACAAAAAACTTAGTTATCTGATAAGATATAAAGATATGAGATCAGAGGGATTTTGTTTGTTCCTCATAACTCGTCTCTCATTTCAAGGCCATTTCATTTTTCCCTTATCTTGTCACCTGTCTGTTTTATTGAGTAGATTGGGTGGTGTAAACTGCATCCTGAATATCATTTAAGTCTCATGAAGATCCTCGAAATGCGCATACCTCCTGTTGGAGTTTTTATCGTTTGTGTGGTCATTATGTATTTCGTCCAACGTTCGGCTTTTAAGATTGAGCTGGAGATGCTTTACAAAATGATGATCATTGGACCGCTAGCTCTATTTGGGGGGTATGTTGCCTTGATGGGAGTGATCGAATTCAGAAATAAGCAAACAACCGTGAATCCTTTTACGCCTGAAAACTCATCGGTCTTGGTTACCAATGGGGTGTATTCCTGGAGTCGAAATCCAATGTATCTTGGATTGCTATGTTCCTTGTTGGCACTTTTTGTGTATTTCGCTGCACCTATTGCACTAGTTGGACCGGCACTTTTTAAACTGTATATGGACCGATTTCAAATTTTACCTGAAGAACGACATCTCACTCGAATTTTTGGGGAAAAGTACCTGACCTATTCAGCTAAGGTAAGCAGATGGATTTAAGCTAATCGGAAAGCACCAGTACTACTACTATTACAAAAACCTCATTTATCACCTGAATACTATGCAATTCATTGAATCTGATGTATATTCGAATTTAGTATTGACTAAGTGCTCTAATGTGGATCGATAAAATCCCGTCACATTATCCGCATTTTTATCCCCCTCATTACTGGAGTCAGCCAAAATCTGATTTCGATCTCGTTAATTGAAGCTCAAGTCTCTGATGCGCCAGTTATTAATTAAGATTAAGCGCCAAATTAAACACTAAAAAACAATGAAAAACCTAGTCTATCTTATTACAATACTTACTTTTACGGGGATTTCTTGTGCTCCGGCCACTGAGCAAACAGCTGCTGATATAGTCACCGATACTGAACCGGTATTGACCCAGGAATCAAGAGATACTATGACTCCTGCTGAAGTTCTCCAAGCCTTCAAAGATGGGAACCAACGATTTTTAGATGGCACGATGCGTACTCGTGACTATCAAACTGAAATTGCTAAAACAGCAGGTGGACAATATCCTTATGCGGTCGTATTAAGCTGCATCGACAGCCGTGTCCCAGTAGAAACCATTTTTGATACACGCATTGGTGATCTGTTCAGTACTCGACTAGCAGGAAATGTTGTGAATGAAGATGTTCTTGGAGGGATTGAATTCGCAACCGCTTTATCCGGTGCGAAACTTGTTTTAGTGATGGGTCACACATCCTGCGGAGCTATTAAAGGGGCAATTGCAGATGCAAAATTTGGTAACTTGACCATGTTGGTTGAAAAAATCAAACCAGCAGTTGCTCGTGCAAACGAAATCAATCAATCAGGCGATACTCCCTTCGAGGTCGATTCACACGAATACGTTGACCTGGTTGGTACAGAACAAGTACGCAATGCTATTTCTGACATCCGGGCAAATAGTCCGGAACTCGTTCAACTCGAAACGGATGGTAAACTCATGATTGTAGGTGCGATGTATGACATCTCTACTGGCGCTGTAACGTTCCTCGACTAAAACATTTTACATTCAAAAAGGTGATCTCGAGTTGGTACATCGAACATGGCCACTCGGGGTTTAATAGTTATACTATATGGGATTACTTCTTTTTTATCTTTCTCTGGCTCTTGTTATCTCGTTTTTATGTTCGATTTTGGAGGCGGTGTTACTCTCGACGCCTCAGTCCTATCTACTGGTGAGTCAAAACAAAGGAGAAAAGTGGGCTGATTCTTTTGTCGAACTCAAAAGTAATATCGATAAACCACTTTCGGCGATTTTGTCCTTGAATACGGTTGCCCACACGGTTGGAGCAGCTGGAGTAGGTGCAGAGGCCGTCAAAGTTTTCGGCGAGGCCTATTTTGGTGTTGTCTCTGCCGTTTTAACCATTCTGATTCTGGTATTAACTGAAATTATCCCCAAAACTGTTGGTGCACGTTACTGGCGCGGTCTTGCGAAACCAGGTGTTTTTCTCATTCGTGCGTTTATCATCATTACGTATCCACTGGTTTATGTGTCTGCGATCTTAACTAAAGCGATCTCTTCCGGTGACACCGGACAAACTACCAGTCGTGATGAAATCTCAGCTCTTGCGAGTATTGGAGCAAATGAGGGAATTTTTTCCGAAAAAGAACACAAGATTATACAGAATGTACTCAGACTGAAGAATATCCGGGTTACACAGATTATGACTCCACGTGTGGTTGTTGCTGTTGCCGATGAGGATACAACGGTCGTGGAGTTTTTGGAGGACAAAGACTATCTGAAATACTCTCGCATTCCGATTTATCACGAAGAAACCGAAAACATTACAGGTTATGTGTTTCGACAGGAGGTCTTTGAAAAACTCGCTGAAGACAATCATGAAATGAAGTTGAAGGATATTCGTCGCGATATCGTGATGATTCCTAACACAAATACATTGTACGTGGTGTGGGAGCGACTGCTGGAAACCAAAGAACATATTGCTCTGGTCGTGGATGAGTACGGAGGTGTCGATGGGGTTGTCACTCTGGAGGATATTATTGAAACGCTGTTGGGACTCGAGATTCTGGACGAAAAAGACACGGTTTCCGACATGCAAAAGTTTGCCCGCGAACGATGGCAAATGCGCCAGGTGAAGTACAATATGATCGATAAAATCCAGGGGGATCAAAAAAAGTAAACATTTTGCTTGATTCGTTGCTAGGTAGTGACGAAATGAATAGATTGGCGCATCTGAATTAAACCGAAGTAAATCAGTCGTAAAGACTTACGCTTAACCCAATAGTATGTGAATTATGAGAACCCAGGTATACACAGGCTTTATCGCACTGTCGATCGCTGTACTTTTTACATTAAATGCCGTCGCCCAACCGTCTCCGGCAACCATCGAAGACCATTTTGCGGTTAAATCGGTCGGAAATCCGGCGATTAGTCCCGACGGACAATGGGTCGCCTATACCGTTCGAGAACAAGATTTCGAAAACAAGAAGTCAGAGACCCGAGTTTGGATGGTGTCTTCTAAAGGAGGTGAACCCATACCCATGACCCAAAAAGGTACATCGGCAGGGAATCCGCAATGGAGCCCAGACGGGAAGTATCTTTCATTCTCCGGATCTCGCAACGGCTCTAAAAGCCAGGTTTGGGTGCTGGATCGTCGTGGCGGGGAAGCTCAACAAATGACGCATATTGAACAGGGAATTTCGGGTTATTCCTGGGCACCGGATGGATCGAGGTTATTGCTGACCATTCAGGATAAAGATCCAAATGAAAGTGATGATCCGCGTCCGTATGTGATTGACCGGCTTCAATTCAAGCAGGATTATGTGGGTTATCTGAACAGACTACGTACTCATATTTATGTGTACACTCCGGGTGATTCCAGTGCGGTTCAACTCACTCAGGGCGACTTTGATCACTCTGGTGCGACCTGGAGTCCCGACGGAAAGTCCATCGCCTTCGTGAGTAACCGATCCGAAGAGCCAGACAGTAATTTTAATACCGATATTTGGGTGGTTTCAGCTGACAGAGGCGAAAAAGAAGGCGGATTAGTCCAGGTTACAAAGAATCCAGGAGCCGATACCTCACCGAGCTGGAGTCCGGATGGAAAGTCCATTGCTTATACAACTTCTGTACAGCCTGAGAAAATTTGGTATGCTACTACTCATCTGGCTTTAACGCCTTCAGATGGATCAGGAACTCCAAGACTTCTAACCCAGTCAATTGATCGAAACATCAGCGATCCGGATTTCAGTGAAGATGGTCGCACCATTTACTTCACTATTGAAGACGCCGGGGATCAGCAACTGGCAAGTATCCGCACCGATGGCTCCCGATTTACGCGTCATATCGAAAACGATGTAACGGTATATGGATTCGACCACAGAAATGGATATTTCGCGGTTCAATTGGGTACGTTTTCAGCTCCCGCTGAGATCCATTCTTTTGAAAGGGGGCAGCTTACCAAGCTGACTTCTGCAAATGCTGCATTTACCGAACGTGTCGCATCAGCTCCATTCGAAGAAATTCGTTTTCCAAGTAAAGATGGAACCGAAATCCATGGATTTTTGGTAAAACCGATCGGATATGAAGAGGGTACATCGTACCCAACGCTGCTGTGGATCCATGGTGGTCCGGTTGCGCAGTATGATCACAGCTACAGTTTTACTCCACAATTTTTTGCTGCCAATGGCTACGCAGTATTGATGATCAATCCACGGGGGTCATCGGGATACGGACAGGCGTTTTCTGAAATTCTGTTCGCGGATTGGGGTAACAAAGATTATGAAGACGTTATGGCAGCGGTAGATTATGCTATTGACCGTGGAATAGCGGATCCGGAGCGTCTTGGTGTTGGTGGGTGGTCTTATGGGGGTATTTTGACCAACTATGTGATTACCAAAACCGGTCGATTCAAAGGCGCGATTTCGGGTGCCAGCGAGACACTCATGCGTTCAAACTATGGTCATGACCATTACCAGCGTCACTGGGAAGCCGAGCTGGGACTACCCTGGGAAACTCCGGAAAAGTGGGAGAAAATCTCACCGTTCAACCAGGTTGCCAATGTGACTACGCCAACACTTTGGATGGGTGGTGGATCGGACTGGAATGTCCCGATACTCGGTTCCGAGCAGATGTATCAGGCGATGAAGCGACTTGGTCGCGAAACCATGCTGGTTGTTTATCCAGGACAACATCACGGACTGTCAGATATGTCCTTCATTAAAGACCGTTACGAGCGATATCTGGCGTGGTTCGACAAGTATGTCAAAGGCGAGTGATCCGGGTCTTGATGTGAGCCTGATCATTATCCAAAACAGAGTATAGAATTCTGATTTCAATGTTGATTCGTCGCGTTTTAGGTAGCTTGATACTTGCTGCTTTAGTGGTATTGCCACTCAAAGATGTGTTGGCTCAGGAATTTTATCCGGCTAAAAGTGAATGGACAAAACGTGATCCAGGATCACTTGGTCTGGATGCCGTAAAAATTACCGAAGCAGTCAAAATTGCTCAGGAAAACGAGAATTCGGTTGAAAAAGATCTGCGACTGGCCATTTTGAAGGCGTTCAGTCGCGAACCCTATCATGAAATCGTTGGTCCGACCCGTGAGCGTGGGGAGCCGACCGGACTCATCATCAAAGATGGATACATCGTAGCTGAATGGGGAGATGTTGAGCGCGTCGACATGACATTTAGTGTCACAAAGAGCTACCTGTCCACCGTTGTCGGCCTTGCGGTTGATGACGGATTGATCGAACATCTAGATGAACCTGTCAAAAAGTACGTTTGGGACAAAACGTTTGATGGAGATCACAACGGAAAAGTGACCTGGAAACACTTGCTACAGCAGAACTCAGATTGGTATGGAGAGTTGTTCGGAATCTGGGACTGGACCGATCGTCCGCCACGTGAAGGCAGCATGGATGAGTGGCGTCAGCGCAAGTTGAATGAGCCTGGTACCGTGTATAAATACAATGATGTCCGCGTGAATGTGCTCGCTTATTCGTTGCTGCATGTGTACCGAAAGCCACTTCCTATGGTCATCAAAGATCGGATTATGGATCCGATCGGCGCTTCGACCACTTGGCGATGGTATGGATACGAAAACTCGAACACACTTATTGACGGCATCGAAATGCAGTCTGTCAGTGGTGGAGGACACCATGGTGGCGGGTTGTTTATCAGTACACTGGACCATGCCCGATTCGGATTATTGTTCGCGCGACGCGGCAACTGGAGTGGTCAACAATTGATCTCAGAGAACTGGATCAACGAGATGATTGAACCGTCTGAACCCTTCGCAGAATATGGATACATGTGGTGGCTGCTCAAAGGCGACACCAAATGGGAAGGTGTTCCAGAGCACGTATATTATGCCGCCGGATTCGGAGGTAACTATATTATTGTAGACGACCAAAACGATTTGGTAATCGTACTTCGATGGATTGATAACCGAGCGCTGGAGTCATTTGTGAGCACCGTGTATCAGGCGATGGATTAAATTTTCGTACACATCTTGCAGCATTTCGGGAATTTCGATCGTAGTGTCAGATAAACACTCACAAATAGTATGATTTATGAAATTCTTTGCACTAAAGACACTTTTACTGACTGGAATACTGTTTTTGTCGTCTTGTTCGATCTTTGAGCACGGCGATGAGTTTCCAACTGAACCAAAGGTGATCCCACTCACTCCGCTGACCGAAGCACTCATCGAGAACAGCAACGATTTTGGCCTTGGACTCATGAAGCGTGTTTCGGCGCAGAAGCCAGGGAACCTGATGATATCTCCGTTAAGCGCCAGTATCAACCTGACCATGTTGCTTAACGGAACTAACGTCAACACTCGTGCCCAGATCCAGCAGATGCTGGAGTATCCGGCTGACCAATCCCTATCCGAAATCAATGTGAGCTACAAAGAGCTGACGGAAGCGCTTATGGACGCGGATCCGGCTGTGACTCTCGACATCGCCAATGCAATTTTCTATCGAGATGGGTTCAGCTTCAAGGCACCGTTTTTGTCCACAATGGATAACGATTTCGACGCCACCGTCCGCGGACTCGACTTCTTGAGCTCCGACGCCCTTCGCATCATCAACCAATGGGCAGCAGACAACACTAACAATAAAATCCCGAAAGTCCTCGACTCCATCCAGAATGAGTTGGTGATGTTAATCATGAACGCAGTGTATTTCAAAGGCAACTGGACCTCGCACTTTGATGCATCCAAAACTCAGGAAATGCCTTTTTATGTGAATCCTACTCCAACGGGAGAGGGCGACGAGGCACCGCATTTCATGGTTCCGACTATGCGTGGAAAAGTGAAAGCAATCGTAAAATGGGATGGTGATTACAAACAAATTGAACTGCCTTATGGGCGTAAAAATTTCAGCATGGTAATCGTTGTGCCGGAAGGAAACTTCACGGAATTTATTCAGCAAATGGATGAAGATTTCCTCGACTCCTTTGATGACTCTGCTGGATCGTTTCGAGAATGGGATGTGGAACTGCCCAAATTTTCATTTTCTTACGAAAAAGTGCTGAATGATGATCTGATGGCGCTTGGAATGCTGGATGCGTTTGATCCGAACAACGCAGATCTTTCCGGCATTTCTGATGCGGATCTGTTTGTGAGTTTCGTGAAACAGAACACGTTTGTGGAAGTGAACGAACAGGGTACAGAGGCTGCTGCCGTTACAACAACAGGTATTGCCGTGACATCAATACCTGAGGTGTTTCAGGTCAACAAACCGTTTGTGTTTCTCATCCGAGAACGCACCACAAACACGGTACTGTTCATGGGCAAGGTTGTTAATCCATTGGAAACCGAGTAGGGAGAACAGATTATCGGCAAATGATGTGATAGATGCAGGCAACCGTATTCCTTATTTTTGCGTAAAGACCCCGTTTTTATCCATCAGACCCCGAATTCAAACGTGTTTAGTGATCAAGAACTGATTGATGGCTGCCGCAAGCAATCACTCCGCCACCAGGAAGCTCTGTACAAACAGTACTACGCATTCGCTATGTCGGTCTGCCTGCGCTACACGTATTCCCGCGACGATGCTCTCGAAGTTTTGAATGACAGTTTTATGAAGGTGTTCAGACATATTGACCGCTACGACACGAACCGTCCGTTCAAGATATGGTTTCGGCGCATTCTGGTGAATTCATCGCTGGATCACTACCGGATGAACCGAAAGTATCGGGAAAACACAGTACTTGAGGCGGTTCCTTTAGATGACTCCATTGGACTGCCCGACGATCATGTGCTGAATCTGGATGCTACCGATATTCTGAAACTGTTCAAGGAGCTACCGGATCTGCATCGGGTCATTTTCAACCTCTATGAAGTCGAAGGGTACTCGCACGATGAAATCGCGGGCATGCTCGACATCGCACCCGGGACGTCGAGGTCTCATTTGAGCCGGGCAAAAAAGACATTAGCAACATTATATGAACAACGCATTGCCGGGAGGCGATCATGAGTTCGTTTGACGACAAATTTTCAGATAAAGTACGCGAGGTGTTCGACTCCTATCATGAGGAGATTGATCCTGTTGCGTTCGCAAATATGCGCCAGGGCCTGGTTTCAGGTAGTGGATTGAGGTCATCACTAGGGTACTGGGTGCTGGTTACTGCTTCGGTTTTGATGTTACTTGGGGCGATGTACCTATGGAATCAGTACGGACTAACAGCATTTCCGGATCATATGCCACCGTCAACAGACGAAATGATCGCAGCTGTGCCTCAAGTCGACTCAAATGGTTCTGAACTCGACTCGATGTCGGGTAAATCAGCGGAAAACACTGCTAATTCACTCCCACAGGAGGCGGATTTCGCCTCAGAGCCAAGATCAACAGGATCCACGTTGATGGGAGTTTCTGCATCAAAAGACAACTCAGCATCATCGACTTTCTCACCGCAATTAAAAGAGGCGATAGAGTCGCCATTAGTTGTAGCAGCTGCGGATACTGAAGTAAAAACAAATGAAATTACAACCCGGGTAAACTCTGGAATGGAAGGCCCATTTCGGTCACAACTACAGCAGGTTTCTGCTTTGGACGCGAACACAACAGATGGATTCATCGCTCAGCAGGCGAACGAAATAGATTCAAGCCAACAGCCTTTGCTGACCTACTCGGAGCGGGTGTTGACTCCATTTCGAAAAGGCGAACGAAACGTTGAGCTGGTGTTGGGATCCATGGTGAACTACACCAATAGTCAGATTGCGCAGGGAGTCGGATTCGTGGCGGGTGCGTTGCGATACTGGAAACTGAACGAAGTGGTGAGTGTGGCTACCGGTGGACTCATATCTGTAAACCAATTCGAATACAAAGCCAATGATCCAGGGATTCCGCAGCCGAAACGGGCCGGAGAGATCGGGTCGTGGCTGACGGGCGGAACGTTAGACGTCAGTGTGGGTGAAAACTACGATTTTCGCTACACCGCGATCGATATTCCTATCAATACTCGGGTTCAGTTGGGTAGCACCGGAAACAGCAGCTACACCATGACGCTAGGTGTATCTTCGTTGGTCTATTTGAGCCAGACCATTCGCGAGCGGGGAACCAACTACAACGGATTTTCGACGTTGAATGCTAACACTGGTGATGTAGAGTTAACATTTCGTCAGTCGAACTACCAGGAAACCGAACGGGTTAGTGCTTTTGATCGAATTGACTTGGGCAGGATGTTGAACGTTTCGTTTGGGTTTACTCCAGATCGAAGAAAAAATCAATTAGAACTCGAAGTGTATATGAAATATCCACTGGGCGACGTTACCAGTAAAGACATTGAATTGGGCATGGGCGGACTCACACTCAAGTACAGACTGTGAGTGTTTCTGTTTGGTGAAGAGGTTTCGTGCCTCGAAGTGAGTCGGTTGGATGATAGTGGATATGGTTATGCAACCCAATCGGTTATCGATTCGTTCCCTTTAGTTTGGTTGAGGGCTACCACACGTACGTTTCCACATTAGATGGAGGTGTCCGTGTTGCTTTTTGGAAGGTTAATCAACGCTAATCGCTGTCATTTGCCCAGATTTGAGCCGCCCGAACCGCCCGATGCCAGTCTTTGGTCAATGTTTGAACCTGAAGGTGCCCCATTTCAGGAACAAACACCCGCTCGACCTGCCACTGGGCGCTGATTTCGCCGACGTTTTTCCAGTATCCGACGGCGAGTCCCGCCAGATAGGCAGCACCGAGTGCCGTGGTCTCGGTCACTTTTGGCCGAGCGACAGGTACTTGCAGAATGTCACTCTGAAACTGCATCAACGTATCGTTCACTGTTGCTCCACCATCGACTCGTAGTTCCTGGATATCGATACCGCAGTCGGCGTTCATGGCGCTCAGCACATCCAGCGTCTGAAATGCGATGGCGTCCTGAGCCGCGCGGGCGATGTGAGCCGCGGAGGTGCCCCGCGTGATTCCGACCATGGTTCCGCGGGCATAGGGATTCCAGTACGGAGCCCCGAGTCCAGCAAAAGCCGGAACCAGATACACGCCTCCGGAGTCCGGAACCGACGCAGCAAGCGCCTCGATATCGCTCGAAGTCCGGATGATTCCCAGCTCGTCCCGAAGCCACTGGACCACTGCTCCGGCGATGAATATCGATCCCTCGAGGGCATATTGTGTGTGTCCGTTGATTTTCCAGGCAACGGTCGTCAGTAGATTGTTTTTAGACGGAACCGGCTTGTCTCCGATGTTCATCAGCATGAAACATCCGGTGCCGTAAGTATTCTTGACCATGCCGGGCTTGATGCATTGTTGTCCGAAAAGCGCAGCCTGTTGGTCCCCCGCAATGCCCGCAATCGGGACTTTCGTGGCAAAAATCGTGGTTTTGGAATGTCCATAGACCTCGCTCGACTCCCGAAGATCCGGCAGTATTGCCTTTGGTATGTCCAACAGTTCCAGCATGTCGTCGTCCCATTCCATGGTGTGGATGTTGAACAGCAGGGTTCTGGATGCATTCGACACATCGGTAATGTGTAGCTCTCCGCGCGTCAGATTCCAGACCAGCCAGGAATCGACCGTCCCGAAAGCGAGTTCACCACGTCGGGCTTTGTCCCTGGCACCATCCACATGATCCAGGATCCATTTCACTTTGGTGCCGGAAAAATACGCATCCACCACGAGTCCGGTTTTCTGCTGAATCGTCTGCGCGTGGCCGTCGGCTCGGAGCTGGTCGCAGTACGAGGCAGTGCGGCGGTCCTGCCAGACAATGGCGTTGTACACGGGTTTGCCGGTGGATTTATTCCACACGATGGTCGTTTCGCGCTGATTTGTGATTCCGATGGCAGCCAGGGACTTTCCGTTGATTCCGGCTTTGGTTACGGCTTCGGCGGCAACTCCGGCCTGAGACGACCAGATCTCCATGGGATCGTGCTCCACCCATCCCGGTTGCGGATAAAACTGCCGGAATTCTTTCTGCGCTGAGGCTCTGATGGACCCCGATTGGTCGAAGAGTATAGCACGAGAGCTGGTTGTTCCCTGGTCTAGGGCTAAAACAAAGGTTTCCATGTGGATATAGATTAATACATCATAGACGGTACGCAGTAAGTTAAAACAACATTATGTAATCATGAACATCGACTTGAAATCCTTCGATAAGTGAGGTGATTTCATTATTTTGGGGCAATGAATACAGAATTAAAACGTGTTATCAGAGTCCCTGGCGCTATTCTCATGGGACTTGGATCCATCATCGGAACCGGAATTTTTGTCAGTATTGCCATCGCCACACAAGTTTCTGGCAATGGAATCGTGCTTGCGATCATCATTGCAGCGATACTTGCCACCTTCAACGGACTCTCATCGGCGCAGTTGGCAGCGGCTCATCCGGTTAGTGGAGGCACCTACGAATACGGATACCGATTCTTGGGATCCTACGCCGGATTTGCGGCTGGATGGATGTTCATGGTCGCGAAGTCTGCCTCAGCGGCAACCGCGGTACTGGGATGTATCGGATACCTATTCTACGCCTTCGATTATCATCCAGACTCGTGGGTTGTGCCCGCCTCGGGGATTGTCTTGCTGACTGTGCTGACCTACCTGGTCTCCGGAGGTATTTCACGCAGCAACACTGCCAACAAATGGATCGTGTCGTTTACCCTCTTCGGACTCGCGGCGCTGGTCACGGCCGGACTAATTGTGAACGGACTCCCGACCGATCCCATCATCAACGCATTCTCCGGAGTGGAGTCGACCAACGTTTTGTACGCTGCTGCGCTTATGTTTGTAGCCTACACCGGATACGGACGCATTGCAACCCTGGGTGAAGAAGTCGCTGAACCCCGAAAAACCATTCCAAAGGCGATCATTTTGGCCATGGTGGTGATCGTGATCATATACTTGTTGGTCACATTAACTGCGTTGCATTCCATGGGCGCCGAAGCCTTCGGATCCAGTGTAGAAGGTGAAGCTGCTCCGCTCATGATGGTTGCCCAGGCGTTTCAGTTGCCTGTCATTGGAACCATTGTCACGCTGGCCGCGATAACCGCCATGCTCGGCGTTTTGCTCAATCTGCTACTCGGACTGTCGCGCGTGCTCTTAAGCATGGCAAGACGCAGGGATGTTCCGAATCGACTGGCTGAAATCAATCCGAAGACCCAGAGTCCGGCTGCTGCTGTTTGGGTCACCGGAGTCATCATCGGCTTGTTAGTATTGAGTGGAGATGTGGTCTTCACCTGGTCATTCAGTGCATTCACGGTACTCATTTACTACGCCATCACTAACTTGTCCGCCCTCATGCTACCCGAAAAACTCAGACTCTATCCCAAATTTGTACCAGCCCTAGGGCTCTTCGGCTGTCTTTTTCTCGCCTGTTGGATTGAGCCCACCATCTGGTTATCTGGCGTAGCGGTACTCTTTATCGGCATGATGTGGCACACCGTGGCCTTGCGGGCAAAGCCTCTTCAAAACGACTGATACCAGCCGAAATTTTCGTTGATAATGTGTTCTTTTTCGGTGTTAATGTGGTTGAGGAGCGCCTGCGCTACGGGCGAGTGCTGTTTGGATGCTGGCCAGATCAGGCTCCATGTGGTTTCGATGGGGAGTCCGCGGACGGGAATGATTTTCAGTTCTTCGTTGACCAGCTGATTCCGGATACCTATGATCGGCATCAGGGAGTATCCAATGCCGGCTACCACCGCTTGCTTGACCGCTTCGTTGGTCGACAATACAATCGTTCGGTCGGGAGTGATTTCATACCGGGTCAAAAATCCTTCCATGACCTGGCGTGTGCCGGATCCCTCTTCGCGATAAATGTAGGGAAGCGGTCCCGAAAGTAGCTCTTTGAAGGTGTCAGGTGCATGTTTCGGAGCTACCAGATATACTTTGTTAGGGAGTAGGTCCAGGCGCCCTACGGACAGCTTGTCCGGTACAATCGACACCATGCACAAATCGCTCTCATTGGCTTCCAATGCATTAATGACTCTTTGTTTGTTCATTACATTCATGACAAGTGACACCTCGGGATACTTGCGCATGAAACTACTTAAAAAGAATGGCATGACATATTTCCCTGTAGAAACCACAGACAAATGAAGTTTTCCTGTGAGAATTCCTTTAAACGCACTTGTTTTGTACTGAATTTGATCGATTTCATGGAGGATTCTTCGAGCCGATTCTGCGACTTCGTGTCCAAACTGGGTCACATACAGTTTGCGTCCGATGACTTCCGTTAGTGAGACATCAAATTGATCCTGGAAATTTTTCAGCTGAATCGAAACTGCTGGCTGGCTTAAGTGCAACACCTCAGCCGCTTTGGTAATGCTTGAAGTCTCGACAACGCTCAGAAAGATTCGCAACTGGTTTAACGTATAGTTCATAAAAATTCATTATGTGTTTTATAACATATATAAAATACTATTTATGGATATTGCATGCGATATTTGGGCGCTAAAACTCCAACTTATTCAACCACATGCAACTTGATCTGTTGATTCAAAATCTGAGTAATCCGGCGTTACTCTTCTTCTTGCTCGGAATTATTGCGGTGTATGTCAAAAGTGACCTTGAAATTCCGGCAAATTCATCCAAGTTTATTTCCTTATATCTACTGTTTGCTATTGGTTTCAAAGGTGGACAGGCTCTCAAATCCGAATCGTTTACACTTGAAATTGCCGGGACCATGGGACTTGCCATGGTAGTGTCGTTGATCATTCCGATCTACACCTTTTTTATTCTGAAACGCAGGATGTCGGTGTACGACGCCGGTGCGATTGCAGCTGCATATGGATCTGTGAGCGCAGTTACGTTCATCACCGGAGTGGCCTATCTCGAGTCGATGGAGATGACTATGCGTGGCTATATGGTTGCGATCATGGCTTTGATGGAAGCACCGGCGATTATCGCGGGACTCATGTTGATACAGTTCTATAAATCAGACGATGACGGGCCACGAATCAAAAAACGTGATATCATCAACCATTCATTAACCAATGGAAGTGTGTTGTTGATATTGGGCAGTTTGGTGATTGGAATGATGGCCGATGCCAAGCAAGCCGAGGGAATCAAACCGTTCACGAATGAGCTTTTCGCCGGATTCCTGGCCATTTTCTTGCTCGATATGGGAATCGAAAGTGGAAAGAAGCTCAAATCGATGGTGAAATATGGGGTATATCCATTCGTTTTTTCAATTGTGATTCCGGTCATCAACGGAATCGTATTCGGACTACTCAGCACGTTGATCATCCAGGATATTTCCAGTCAGTTTATGTTTGCAGTACTGGCCGCCAGTGCGTCCTACATCGCGGTTCCAGCAGCCATGAAGATCACGGTTCCACAAGCTGATCCAGGACTGTATTTACCAATGGCTCTTGCGGTTACATTCCCGTTCAACATAACTTTTGGAATGCCTTTGTACTACATGGTGCTGTCTGTTGTTCAGTAGATACCGACGCTAAAATTCGGTTCTTTTGTGAAAGAAGTGAAGTAGAAACCCCGATTTGAGGTCCTGAAAGGCTTTGATTGGGGTTTATTGTTTCAACTGATTCATTTATAGCTATTTACAAACGATGTCGTTCAAATTGATTATGTTCGAAGTTATCGGGCCATTAGTCAGCCCGTTTATCCGATTTGAGAACCTAAAAAGCTATATTTATGATACAAAAACTACTCCGCAGGGCAGTGCTGGTGACGCTGTCGGTTGTGATGGTGTCTGTCGGTCAGGTGTCGACCGCGCTGGCACAGAGCGATTCTACCGCAATTGAACCCAGCCACGAGCGCCTTCCACTGAAACCGGATCGAAGTGTGTCGCTGAATGTGACTGAGGGGAGCTGGCTTTCGGTCGATGTGCACCCATCCGGACAAAGACTGGTGATGGAATTCATGGGCGACCTGTATGAGCTGCCGATTTCTGGTGGTAAGGCTGTCCAGTTGACCGATGGAATGGGATTCGATGCCCAACCAAGGTACTCGCCCGATGGGAAGAAAGTCGTGTTTGTGTCCGACCGACATGGAGGCGAAGGGGTATACGAGCTGGAGCTTGAAACGAAGGAAGTGACGCAACGAACCAACGGGAAGAATCACCGATTCCAGAGCGCGATGTACACTCCAGACGGCAAGTATATCATTGCGGCGCGTGCGAATCTGCGGGGCGGGGTGCACAAGCTGTTCATGTATCACGTGGATGGGGGCAACGGGCTTGAGTTCATCGATACGCCCGGCAACCTGAAGACCATCGAACCGGCGTTCGGCGCAGATGACCGGTATCTGTGGCTGACACAGCGTACAGGGGACTGGCAGTACAACGCGATTTTCCCACAGTATCAGATTTCGAAGTTTGACCGCGAAACGGGTGACTTGAGCACGGTCACCCAGCGCATGGGATCCGCATTTCGTCCGACGCTGTCGAAAGATGGCAAATGGTTGGTGTACGGAACCCGACACGATGGCGAGACCGGACTTCGTATTCGTGATCTGGCAACCGGCAACGAACGTTGGTTGGCGTATCCCGTGCAGCGCGACGACATGGAGTCGCGTGCGACTCGTGATGTGCTTCCGGGCATGGCATTTACTCCCGACAATCGTGCCATTATCACCACCTGGGGTGGAAAACTCTGGCGGGTACCAATTGCCGAGGGCAGTCAGGCCACCGAAATCCCGTTTGAAATCGATACCGAGATCGAGTTGGGTCCATTGGTGCAGTTTGAATATCCAATTGAAGACACAGCTGAGTTCACCGCGCGTCAAATTCGCGATGCAGTTCCCTCTCCGGATGGAAGCAAGCTGGCATTCACGGTGTTGAACACCATCTACATCAAAGACATGCCGGATGGGGCACCACGCCGACTCACCAACATGAATGTGACCGAGGCATTTCCGGTTTGGTCGGCTGATGGAAACTGGATTGCATTCGCAACCTGGGATCCAGCTGAAGGTGGACACATCTACAAAGTCCGCTCTAACGGTCGAAATGCGCAGAAACTGACCAATCAGCCAGCTATTTATCAACAATTGGCCTGGTCGAAGACCCAGGAGCGCATCGTTGCGATCCGAGGTGTAGCGCGTGTGTACAATGAGTATCCAGGTCCGGGACTGCCTTTCTCATCGCAGGACCTCGTTTGGGTATCTTCAAATGGTGGGGATGTGAACTACATCACCGACACCAATGGTCGTGGTAATCCGCATTTTGTGTTCGATAACGACCGCATCTTTTTGAATCATTTCATGCGTGGATTGGTCTCCATCCGCTATGATGGCACCGATGAGCGTGCTCATGTGGCCGTGACTGGAAGTACGGCTCCTGGAAGCACCCAGCCAGACCGCGCCTCCGAAATTTACATGGCACCGCGTGGTGATCAGGCATTAGCAACCATCGGAACCGACGTGTACGTTGTAACGGTTCCGCGTGCCGGAAGTGCGCCTACCATCAACGTTGGAAATCCGGACAACGCCGCGTTCCCTGCGCGAAAACTCACGGATATTGGCGGACAATTCGCGACCTGGAGCTGGGACTCAGGCACCGTGCACTGGTCTATCGGTAACGCGTTGCTCACGTACAAACTGAGCGATGCTGAAGCCCGTGAGCGCGAGCAGGAAGCCTTCGACAAGGCCAAGAAAGAAGCTGACGAAGCTCGTAAAAAAGCCGAAGAGGCCATGAGTGTCGAGGAAAAAGCCGCGGCCAAAGCTGCTGCAGAAGCCGACACCACCAAAGCCGATGAGCCTAAGCGTCCTGAGGATTACACGCCGACCGAAGTCCGTATTGAGGTTTCGTTGAACCGAGATACTCCCGAGGGCGTGCTCGTATTGCGTGGCGGACGCGCCGTCACCATGAACGGATACGAAATCATCGAAAATGCTGACATTGTGATCCGTAACAATCGCATCGAAGCAGTTGGGGCACGTGGATCAGTCGAAATTCCGGCCAACGCCACCATCCGCGACGTGTCCGGCAAGACCATCGTGCCTGGATTCGTCGACACACACGCCCACGTGCGTCCGGTACGCAACATCCACCAACCACAAGTATGGACCTTCCTGGCGAATCTGGCCTACGGCGTGACCACGATTCGGGATCCACAGACCGGAACCACCGACTTGCTCAACTACGCCGACATGGTGACCTCCGGACTCGCAGTGGGTCCGCGCATTTATCAAACCGGTCCAGGTGTATTCTGGAGTGAGAATATCAAAGACCTTGATCATGCCCGAAACGTGCTCAAGCGCTACAGTTCGTACTACGACACCAAGACCATCAAAATGTACGTAGCCGGAAACCGTGAGCAGCGCCAGTGGATCATCCAGGCTGCCAAAGAGCAGGAGTTGATGCCAACAACCGAAGGATCACTCGACATGAAACTGAACATGACCATGCTCATCGACGGCTACTCGGGACAGGAACACAACTATCCGATTTCACCCGTGTACAGCGATGTCATTAAGGTCACGGCTGAGTCCAAAATGGCCTACACCCCGACCTTGTTGGTAACCTATGGCGGTCCATGGGCAGAAAACTACTTCTACAATCACGAAGATCCGTCCAACGACGCCAAGTTACTAAACTTCACCCCAGCTCAGGAAATCGAAGGCAAAACTCGTCGACGTAGTGCCGGATGGTTTCATGACGACGAGTACGTCATGGATCGCCAGTCCAGAATCGTGAAGCAAAACTACGAAGCGGGTGGAATCAACGGCGTTGGTAGCCATGGACAATTGCAGGGCCTCGGGTATCACTGGGAGCTTTGGACCATGGCGTGGGACGACATGAATCCACATGCTGCGCTTCGCATTGCCACCATTCAGGGAGCCGAAGCCCTTGGCCTCCAAAAAGATCTGGGATCTATCGAAGCTGGTAAACTGGCCGATTTGGTCATTCTGAATGAGAATCCACTCGAGAACATCCGCAACACCAACACCATTGAGTCAGTCATGATCAATGGTCGATTGTTCGAAGGGGACACCTTGAACGAAGAATGGCCTCGAAGCCGTCCGGCTGGAAAATTCTGGTTTCATCAGGATCAACCTGTGAATGTCCCTGGAATGGAATAGTCTATCTGGATTGAATTGTTTTTAAGAACTTCTCATCGCATCGGGCGCTCTTGTTGGGCGCCTGATGTGTTTTTGGGAGGTGTGATGCCAAATAAAGAGTGTGTTATTGCATTCTGGCCCCTCGGTAGAAGTCATTACAAAACATTAAAATTAATGTGCGACAATACCTTAAAGGACACAATGTTGTTAACTTGTAGTACATCCGAAAGAAAACGAATACCCCAGTCCGTTGATCATGAACAAATACACCATACAGCGCACCGACGCTGACAAAACCACAATTCTCATTCGATTTTTGGTCGGACTAGTCTTTGTATCCGAAGGTATCCAGAAGTTTTTATACGCCGAGTATTTGGGAGCCGGACGGTTTGCCGGCATCGGGATTCCGTATCCAGAGATTATGGGTCCATTCGTGGGCGTCGTCGAAATCGTGTGTGGAGCCATGGTATTAGCCGGATTTTACACCCGATTGGCAGCCATTCCGCTCATCATCACCATGCTCGTTGCACTGTTCACGACAAAAATCCCGATCCTGCTCGGGACCGAATTCATGGGCTTTGCGCTACGTCCGCTACGCAACTACGGACTCCTGAGCATGCTCCACGAATCCAGAAACGACCTCGCCATGCTCATCGGAAGCGCCTTCCTACTCATCAAAGGCGGCGGCGCCTGGTCCATAGACCGCAAGAGGTATCGACGGTAGGGGTGGAGTTAAAATAGAGTGACATATACATCCCGACTTTAGTGAACACCAATGTTGGCAAGCACAGATTTTGCCATTGGTCAAGCTTTAGGTTGACAAATGAGAATCAATTGTAAAGCTATAACTTGACTTCTGGACTTTGGAAGTAAAGAGTAACGTACTATTTTAAGGTTATTAGTCTTCCAACAAATCGAATTCCAATGCTTTTTTATCACCTCCAGTCGTTTATGTCACGCGGACTCACAGTTTTGATTGCAATTGTTATCCTAGCCGGATGCTCATCCACATCTGAACAGTCTGGAGCGTATAGAACGAGTGATGTCCCACTGCTGGAGGTTGAACATGTGATGTCGATTTATGAGCCGGAGGATGATTTTATTGTGTATGCTACGGCTGTTGCGACTACGCTGGATGGTGATATCATACTTTCTGACTCTGAGAACAACAGACTAATGGTGTATGGCTCGAATGGGAATTTCAAGCAGCAAATCGGCCGGGCTGGATCAGGTCCGGGGGAGTTTCTGCATCTCATTGATGTCATCGTATCTCCAGATAACACACTTTTCGTCGCAGATCGACGACAGGCTCGCACATCGGTTTTTCGCAAACAGGCTGATGAATGGGTTCTCGATCGCGTGCTAACCCATCCTGAAATTGGGATGTTTCCGGTGGTTGTAAATGGAAAGGAGAGTGTTTTTAGAGCCACAATGTCGCAGGTTCCAACTCCGGGAGTGTATACCTACAAGCATTGGATTGCTCCTGTTGATATCGAATCAGACCTGGTAATTGGAAACAAAGCCGAAATCAATGATGCTGTATATCTGGTCAACCCTGATGGGGGTAATTTCAGCATGCTTTCAATGCCTTTTACCTATAGTACCTTTACGAAAGGAAGTCGTGACGGACATGTGCACATCCTAAAAAACGGAGAGTCAGTGATTCAACGATTTGACATTCAGATGAATCTGGTCGATTCTGTTCAAATTCAATTGAGTCCAGTACCCACTACAGTTGCCGAGAAAGACACTGCCATAGCACGTCGGGCTTCATCATTCAGCAATCTACTGTCTGCCAACTTTCCCGCTTTTAAGTCACTTGCGGAGTCCCTCTTTGTTGATGATGCTGGTCGATACTGGTTGAGTACGCACGATTCTCCCAAGTTTTTGGTCCTCGAGGCAGATGGGAGTCCGATCGGGAGCTTTGATCTACCTGGGGGACTAAGGCTGCTGCATGTTTCTGATGGTAGGCTCTATCTAACCGATTATCAGAGTGAGCAATTCAGTATTGAGGTTTATGTGGTGGAACTTAACATAGCATATTAATCGATGAAGAAAACTATATACGTTGAGACGACAATATTCAGTTAGCTGACAGGAAAACCCTCATCTAACTTGATAAATGCTGCCCGGCAGCAAACTACAAACATTTGGTGGGAAAAAAGGAAGAAGGATTTTAAACTATATGTTGCGATGCCTGTTATACTAGAAGCATCAAACGGAGATCCGGAAGCTGCTACTAAAAGATTAGCTAATATTCGACGACTACCTATTCTAGAACTTACCCCAGATGCGAATAAATTGGCGGAGTTCTTAATCAAAGAAACACCGTTTCCAAATAAAGCCGAAGTTGATGCGTTACACATTTCGATTGCATGTGTTAATAATATGGATTTTATACTTACTTGGAATTTCAAGCATATTGCGAATGCAGAAATAAGATCAAAACTAGAAATTTTGGTAGAGAGTAAGGGGTATCGCCTACCAATTATATGTACACCAGAAGAATTTGTATATTAGTCGTATGAATAACGATCAAGATTTATTAGATGTTAGAAAAGCCCGTGAGGACTTGTCGAATCGTTTTGGTGGAGACATCAATAAAATTTACACGTACCTCAAAGAAGAAGAACTTAAGTTGGCGGGAAAAGTAAAAATAGCGCGCAAAAAAAAGGTTAAGTCTACAAAACTCTAGTCTGTGCTTTCATTTTGAAATGATGGATTTACTTTTTCGGTCTATACCTCAGCCAGTAACCCTTCAAGATCCAGGGCGCGGGTGTACATGTTGATGCTTCCATCCGGATTACGGGGCCACTCAGATTCAGGGCGGTCGCGATAGAGTTCGACGCCGTTTCCATCCGGATCATCCATGTATATGGCTTCGGAAACACCGTGGTCACTGGCACCCGAAATCGGATAGCCTGCATCGATCAGTCGCCTGGTGATGACTGCCAGGTCCCGGCGGGTTGGATACAAAATCGCAGTGTGAAAAAGTCCGGCACTTCGCTGTGGAGCAGGAGGCGCGCCTTTACTGTACCAGGTATTCAGTCCGATGTGATGGTGATACCCACCCGCAGAAATGAAAGCTGCCTGATCACCGTACATGGTTACCAGCTCAAATCCGAGGAGTCCGCAATAAAAATTGAGACTTCGTTGCAAGTCAGATACTTTGAGATGGATGTGTCCGATGCGGGTCTGCGCCGGAACTACATAGGCTGATTCAGTTTTCCCCATAGCTACATGATGGTATTGTTTATATATTTGTCCTACTGCATAATTTAGTTGTTTAAACAACTAATAACAACTTGTTTGAGGTAAATCATGATAAAACAATGAGGTGTGTCGATGATATTAGTAATGATAGTTGTTATTGTGATGGTCATGGGATGTGGAATGGAGACTGGACAAACGAGCGAAGTGGCCGCTGTAGACACTACGGAATCGAAATATAATGCCGATTTGGCGCAAGAACTCGGAGCGGACGATTATGGCATGAAACGATACGTGATGGCGTTTCTGAAATCAGGACCGAATCGCGATCAGGATCCCAACGCTGCCCAGGAAATCCAGGCTGGACACATGGCGCATATCGCTTCCATGGCGGAATCAGGGAAACTGGTGCTGGCTGGACCTTTTTTGGATGGGGGAGATATCCGGGGCATTTTCGTGTTTGATGCTACTATGGAAGAAGCCGAGGCACTGACCGCTGCGGATCCAGCGGTGCAGTCCGGGCGTTTGGTCATGGAGTTGCATGCATGGTATGGGTCAGCGGCGTTGATGCAAATGAACCAAATCCACGGTACACTATCTAAATAGGTACCTGCGGCGAGAAAACAGAAAACGGAAAAGAGAGAAGAGATTTTGAAGCAGGGAGTGGCTAGCGGATTTTTTCGTGTGCTAGATGCGGCTTACCACTCTTTTCTGTTTTCCTTTATCTGTTTTCTGAAAAAGTGGCAACGGAAGTCGCCACTTTTTCACCATCTAACGCCGCAGAGACGATCCCTCCGGCGTAGCCGGCTCCTTCACCACACGGATACAATCCCTTGATCTGTGGGTGCTGCATGGTTTCGGGGTCACGAGGAATCCGGACAGGAGACGAAGTGCGTGTTTCGGGTGCATGTACCACAGCGTCATTAGTAAGGTAACCCTTCATGGACTTCCCATACTCCTGGAATCCGCCTTTGAGTGTTTTGTAGATGAAATCAGGTAGCACAGATCGCAAATCTACGCTGGTGATTCCAGGTGCATAAGAGGTTTTGGGCAGCGAACCGGACACTTTGCCGTTTACAAAATCTACCAGACGTTGCGCTGGAGCCGTTTGGGTTCGTCCACCCTCGATCCAGGCTTTATGCTCGATGGCACGCTGAAATTCCATGGCCGCCAGTGGACCAAATTGGGCAAAAGGCTTGAAATCTTCGTGACGAAGTTCTACCACGATACCGGAATTGGCCGTGGATCGTGCCCGTCTCGACGACGACCATCCATTGGTGACGATCTCTTCCTGACTGGTCGCACACGGAGCAACAACTCCACCCGGACACATACAAAACGAGTAGACACCACGTCCTCCAACTTGCTTGACGATACTGTACGGAGACGGTGGTAAATAAGGGCCGCGGTCGACCTCACAACTGTACTGAATCCGGTCGATGAGCGACTGCTCGTGCTCGACCCGTACTCCGATGGCGAGCGGTTTGAGCTCAATTGCAATCTTTCGACGGACAAGCAGCTCAAACACATCGCGCGCTGAGTGTCCCGTGGCAAGAATGACGTGCTTACCCTCTATACGCTCCCCGGAAGCCGTTTCAACGCCCTTAATCTGGTTGCCGTCGAGCATGAAGTCCACAACCCGCGTGTTGAAATGAATCTCACCACCATGTGCTTCGATGGCTTCCCGCATAGATGCGATGATTCCCGGGAGTTTGTTGGTCCCGATGTGTGGATGAGCTTCGACCAGGATATCCTCCGTTGCTCCGAATCCGACCAGCACTTCGAGTATCTTGTTTATATCGCCTCGTTTTTTGGCTCTGGTGTACAGTTTTCCATCCGAATAGGTGCCCGCACCACCTTCCCCGAAGCAGTAGTTCGAGTCCGGATTAACTACATGATCGACGTTGATTCCCTTCAGATCCTTGATGCGGTCCTTGACGTTCTTTCCTCGCTCGATAATGACCGGTTTGAGTCCCAGTTCGAGGCATTTGAGCGCAGCGAAGAGTCCGGCAGGACCCATCCCGACGATAATTACCGGTTCAGCCGCTGCTACATTCTTGTAATCGGGAAGCAAAACGGGCTGGGAAACATAAGGTTCATTGATGTACACTTCGACCCGTAAGTTGATTTTGACCTGGTGTCCGCGTGCATCAATCGACCGTCGTTTAATTTCGACATGCAGGATGGAGCTGAGTGGATGCCCCACGGCTCCAGATACATAACGTTTGAGCTGATCAGGTTCTCCGGCCGTTTCCGGAGTGACACGGATGTCGATTTCTTTGCGCATAAATGGACTTCAAATGAAGCCCAAAGATACTAATTTATGATAAGAGATAAGAGATAACAGATAAGAGATAACAGACGAGGATAGAGTAAAGGGACGAGAGATGAGCTGAAAACCCTCGTCACTCATCGCTCATCCCTCTTCAAACTTCTACGTTGTACTATGTACTGTGTACTATGTACTGCGAACTAAATTCTACTTCTTCACATGCTTCTCAAAGTAATTGAATATCCTCAAATACTCATCGTACCAGGATTTTGGTGAGACGAAGCCATGGTTTTCGGATGGATATACCATCAAGTCGAACTCGGTGTTGCCCGACTGGATCAGTTTCTCGACATATTGCATGGCGTCCTGGAATCCTACGTTGTCGTCAACGAGTCCGTGCAGAATCAACGCCGGACGACTCAGGCTGTCGGCGTAGGTCAACGGCGAGCTTCGGTCATAGTTTTGGCGGTCGGTATCCGGATGTCCCAAACGTGGACCCGTGTACCATGGATTCGCGTAGTAGTAGTTCTCCCAGTTGGTTACCGCACGCAACGCTGCAGCCGCATGAAATCGATCCGGTGCCTGTGAAACGGCATAGAGCGCCATGAATCCGCCGTAGCTTCCTCCGTAAACACCCACGCGATTCACATCGATGTATCCGTCTTTGGCAATGAAATCGATACCGTCAATGATGTCCTCAAGCTCGTATTTACCCATCCAGGTGGTCACATCTTCGCGGAACTTCCGTCCGTATCCCAGGCTATGGCGATAGTCGACTTCAATCACGACATACCCGTTTTTTGCCAGAAAATGATGGAACATGTACTCGCGCCAGTAGTTGTTCGACCAGCCTTTGTACACGTTCTGGAGGGATCCAGCACCGTGGACAAACACGACAACCGGATACTTCTTCGCGGGATCAAAATCATACGGTTTGATGAGCTCCATCGACAGGCCAGTCTCTCCATCGCGTCCGGTGAAACGAATGTACTCGGGCATACTCCATCCGATCTGATTGAAACGCTCAGGAATGCTGTTGGTCAGTTTCACCTCACCACGTGGACGATCCACATTAATCACATACAGATCATCAGGCTGATTAAACCAACTTTTTCGAAAAATGATGTGCTTATTGTCCGGACTCAGATTGAATCCCAGTCTGTACTGGTCGCCCTCGGTGATGGTCGTGTGGCTGCCGCGACGAAGATCTGCAACTACTATATGACGCACACCTGGATCCGCTTCACTGGAAACGTAAACCATTCTTTGGTCATCCAACCACTGATACCAGGAAGCTTCCCAAGTCCCTGAAGTCAGTTGATTCAGGTCGCTACCATCCGGATTCACCAGATAAATATGCTCCCATCCGTCCTGTTCGGATGTAAACGAAATCCGGTCTGTACCTGGCGCAAAACGGGCACTTCCAAATCCGGTAGAGATCCAGCCTTCAGTACTTTCTGAGTGGATTACAGTGTATGTGTTATTATTTTGAAGGTCATACACACCAATTTCGCGGTTTTTTAGGAACTCATCGGCCTGATCGGTCATCAGATAGCGTCCTGACGGACTCACAACCACGCCACGAAGACTGATTTTGCCTGTCAGAAGCGTTTTGATATCGCGAGAATCGATGTTTACCGTGTGCAACGACATGGTCGCAATGCCTCGACGCGATCCACCCGGCTTGACAAACTTGTCGATGTATTCAGGGAAAAACACCTCGCGATGCTCGCTGTTGTCGGTTTGGGACAGTACCAGCAATGAATCGCCGTCGGCCCAGTTTCGTAGTGAATAACTCGGAGTTCCTGACGCCCGACGGGTAACCTGACGCACCGATGCCTGGTTCACATCAATGACCCATACATCTCCGTTGGATGTGTAGGCCACTTTGTCGCCCTTCGAAGACCATTGTCCGTTCGAATCATTACCGATGCTCGACACCAGTATGCGCGCATTGCTGCCATCGGCGCTGGCGATCATCAGATTGCCTGATTCGGTGTACAAAATGCGTTTTTTGTCAGGAGAAATAGTAGCGGTACGTAAAGTCTGTTCCAATTTCGTCGCTTCGCGGAGGTTCTTGCCATCCAGATCGACACGGAAGGTCTCGCTTACTGACATGGAGGAGTCATTCCAGCTGAAGAAGACCGTCCGGCCGGATGGATCGAATCCACTTGGATTTGGACGAACTCCGGATAGAAATGGCTCATCAAAAATGGTTTTCAGCTGAAGGGTGTCTATGCCGGATTGTGAGAATCCAACGCCAGTAAGTGTAAAAAGGAGGACTATTACAACGAAAGAAAAACGGGATTTCATGGAGAATGGGTTAAATGGAAATTCATTTCATGAACGATTCGATATCACTGCGTGACTTTGGAACGTCGGTTAAATTTTCGTGTCCGGAAGCGGTGATAACGATATTGTCTTCGATACGAACCCCTCCGAAATGCAGGTATTTCCGGAGCTCGGGCACGTTCAGGAAGCGGGATTGTTCCTTGTTTTCGAAAGCAGGAACCAACAAAGCAGGGATGAAGTAGAGTCCAGGTTCGATGGTTACGACCATGCCCGGTTCGAGTAAGCGACGGGTTCTGAGGTATCGCAACCCGGGTCGATCGATCCGTTCTACGCCTTTTGGATATCCTCCCACATCGTGGGTGTCGAGCCCAAGGAAATGTCCAATACCGTGGGGAAAAAACAGCGCAAAAATATCGTTATCCATCAACACATCCACGTCACCGTGAAGTAATCCAGCAGCGACCATCTGCTCAACCATCAAACGTGCCGCCTGAATTTGGATCTCTTCCATCTCTACTCCCGGTTTACACAAGGAAAGACAGTGTTCGATCATATGGTACACAATATCGTACACAAGAGCCTGCTCGTGGTTGAAACGTCCGTTAACGGGGAAAGTCCGGGTGATGTCGGCCGCATAGCCATTGGACTCAGCGCCTGCATCCACAAGAAACAACGTATTGTTATCCAATAGTTTATCGTTCTCTACGTAGTGCAGAACCGATCCTCCGTATCCGCCCGCGAAGATGCCGCCGTAAGGCTGGTGACGGAGTCCGGCGTTGGTACAGGTATACTGAAACGTGGCCATCATTTCGTGCTCATACTTACCCGGAGCAACTGCCTTCATCACGGCTTTGTGGGCGTGACTTGCAACTTTTGAGGCGATGCGTAGTTGTTTAACTTCTTCGGATGTTTTCAGTACACGGCAGAAGGCAAGTGCATCGGACAATTCTCCGGTTTCTGCCTGGAATCCATATTCACGTACATGCCGGGCATCGGATTCACTGATGCAATGCACATTGGAAGGAGACAAGGACCGAAGCACGCTTTCGAACTCGTCTGTGTAGTGTACATAATCGGGCTCGAACGTGGTTTTGTAATGCTCCGGACTGCGCACGAAACCCATCCATACCGCATACATCGCGTCGCGACGTGGCAACAACAAGTGAAACTCCTGCTTTGCAGGATCCAGAATCAGGGCAAAATCAGGCTCATTCACTCCACTCAGATACCAGAAATTCGATTCCTGTCGAAACGGATACTCGAAATCGGTATTGTAGCGGTGGGAAACCGATGCTCCGCGGATGTAGATCAGCGTATTTTTTTGATCGGCGTACAGTTCGTAGAGTTTTTTGCGATGGTGCGCGTACATACAGACTCCAATTAGAGGTTCACATCAAAATACATGACGTAAGTATTCGTTCTGAGTTGAAGATAATGCGAACCGAGTAGAAATGGAACGCCCCGTTGAAGTAACCCAAAGTACAGAATGTCAAATGACGTAAATCGGGGTGAGTTGCTCGGTCGGATTCGGGTGATCCAGTTGTAGAAAAGCTGGAGTTGCATTTGAATCTGGGACAGTTGCTCTCAATTCAAGCGTAGTTTCGTGAAAATAAATGCTGCGAATCTCCCATTTTGAAGCGGAGACCGCCGGATCATTGTAAATCCGGATCAACACGGCGTTGGGCGAATCCTCGCCGGACACTCTCACCACCCCCGACACCAACCCAATGGCCTGCCGCGCTCCCGACACCTCCCGCGGATACACACGCATGTACTGCGACACCACCGGACGCATAACTCCGCTCATTCCCCCCAGCAATTCGCCCGGAACAGGAACCTGCACATACTGATTCTGAGCTCCGTCTCCCTCATACAGCCGCGTCAACCAATCGGTCGCCGCGTCACTCAATCCATCTGCTCCGACGCTCACAAATCCGCGTTGCTCCCAGTAGTCCGAGTCGCGTCGCGACTCGGACATGAGCTCGGATACCCGCTCCCACCCGGACAATACCTCCACACCGCCGTCTTCTTTCATAGCCATCAACACGTCACTCACGCCATTGGTCAACAGCACGTAGGGTGCCTGGACACTCCGGTTGTATCTCGCACTCTGAACGGCAACCTTCTCGTCGATTTTGATCCCCTCGGCCTTGCATTCGACCAACAACAACGGATGATGAGCCGAGTCGAAGCACACGATGTCGGTACGCTGGGTCGATGGCCCGCCAAATCCGTGATGCAGACCCTGCTCGGTACTCATGCGATTCAGCGAAAATCCAGCCCGACGGCACAAAAATTCGATCGTCCTCAACCGGACACGCTCTTCAGGCCTGTCAGCCACCATCTGCCGCATGACGGGATTGAACAGCATTTTTGTGCCGTCCACATACCTCACAATCGGGAAATGGGGGTGGATTAGGGACATTTAATTTAGTGATTAGTACACAGTATAAACTTGAAGAGGGACGAGGGACGAGAGATGAGAGACATTCGCTCATCCCTCATCTCTCATCAAAAATATGCACTTTCTGCACTATCTGACCCGCGTGTACTGTACTCTGTGCACTGTGTACTATATACTATTCTTACTTCTTAGCCTTCAACTCTTTGGCCATTTCTTTGGCTTTTTTCTTGTCGATGCCTTCCATCAATTTCACGTGGTCAATCTGCTTGTTGATAAGCATCTGGTGTCCGATTGAAAGGATGTTGTACACGAGGTAATACAAGCTCAGACCGGACGCGAATTGGTTGAAGATCAGGAGCATCATGACAGGGAAGATGTACTGCAGGATCTTCATCTGTGGATTCGCTGCGCCACCTTGTCCCGAGATTCTCATCTGAACGACCATACTGGCGGTCATCAGGAGTACGAATCCCGCGATGAAATCTCCCATGAACGGAATTTCAAACGGCAGATTGATAATCTCGTCAGGAGCGGACAAGTCACTCGCCCACAAGAACGCCTCGCCACGGATTTCAATCGAGTTCTGGAAGAATCTCCAGAGGGTAATCAGTACCGGGAACTGAAGCAGGTTAGGCAAACATCCACCGAGTGGATTCACCTTCGCCTTCTTGAACAGCTCCATCGTGGCTTTTTGCTGCTTGGCCGGATCCTCTTTGTATTTCTCCTGGATGGCTTTCATCTCGGGTTGTAGTTCACGCATCGCGGCCATACTTTCGAAACTCTTCTTGGTCAGTGGATGCAGAACCAGCTTAACCAGGAATGCAAACGCGATGATCGCGAGTCCGAAATTACCGAACCAATCGCCAAATGTGGTGATGACCGGAAGGATTGCATACTTGACCAAAGGCTCAGAGAACCAGTTGATGAATCGGTATCCCACATCGACCATTTCGTAGGCTACTTCGTCGAATTCACGAATGGTGTAGTATTCCAATGGACCCGTGTACAGACTAAAGCTCAACACGCTGCTTTCCGGAATTCGGGTGCGCAGGGTGGAGGTGTAATGGTGCTGGGTCAGTTCATTCGTTGGATCACCGTCAACTTCACTGGTAATGATTGCGCCAGTTCCAGGAACCTCAGGTTTGATAATCTGAGTAAAAAACTTGGATTTGGTTGCGACCCAATCGACAGTACCCGTGATGATATCTTCATTACGACCTGCTTCCTCCAGCATGTACTGCTCAAGTGTTTCCCCACTGTACACATAACCAGAGGTATACATGGCTTCGGAACTACGTGAACGCTCTGATGGATTCAAACGCGACTTCCATCCAAATTCGACGTTATTATCGGACATAAACTGCTGTACACCGTCAAACTGAACAACCAGACCGATGGTGTAATCGTTGGCGTTAACGGTGTAGGTGTAGATTAGACGTTGTCCTTCGGGAAGTGTCAGCGCATACGAAACGGATGTTTGTCCCTCTTCAATACTCACCCTGGATCCCTCAGTGAGCTGCGTGAACAGTAGCTGGTCGGTTTCTATGTTGTAGTTCTGAGTGCTTACGAATCCGAGTGAATAGGTCGAACGGGTGGTGTCGGCAATCATCTGGACCGGAGTTTCATCCCACTTCTGGTACTCTTTGAGCTGGATTTTTACCGGACCGGCACCCAGGTTGGAGAACTGGATCTGCTTTTTAGGAGTATTTACTGTGTAAATGAGAGTGTCCTGAGCCAGGTTTTGTCCAAAAACACCAAACTGAGACATTACATCGGGAGTAGACTCGGCGTCAGTTCCCGTAAATGATGGTGACGTGAGCCCGATACTGTCTCGACCTTCCGTGACCATCTGTTCAGCCTGGAGTGCCCTCAGACTGTCCTGAATGCGTTGTTCCTGGCGGATTTGTTCAAGTTGTTCCTGGCTGGGAGCCATGTAAAAAAACCAGGCCATCATGATTGCGAACATCAGCGTAAGGCCGATAACTGTATTTCTATCCAAAATTACTCCGGTAGATTAGAAGCGTTTGCGTTAGTGTGTTTCGGGGGAACCGGATCGTGTCCGCCTTCCGCCCAGGGATGACAGCGCAGAATTCGTTTGATGGCAAGCCACGAGCCTCTGATGGATCCGTGCGTACGCAAGGCATCGATGGCATAATGACTGCACGTGGGCGAGTATCTGCAACTGGATGGAAAATAGGGTGAAATCATTACCTGATACCCGCGGACGAGCAAAATTAACAAATATTTCATGGCAGCTCGCCTGGAAGGTTTATCCGATTCAACAAAGAAGATAGTAATTTCTGCACATCGGCCATCGCTTTATCGAATGTCAGGTCTGCAGATTTTACAATAAAAGCCATATTGATCGAAACGGATCGGGTTGATGAAATCGGATCCAGGATGTGCTGTTGGAGCCGATAGGCCTCACGGAGGAGGCGTTTACATCGATTTCGGACGACCGCATTGCCTGTCTTTCGTCCCACAACGAAAGCTACTTGAATCGTGTGGATTGAATCTTGCCTGGTCAGGTATCGAAGATCGATGTGTCCGGCAGCAATACGGATGCCGTTTTTGAAAAGGGTGTCAAAAGAATCTTTACCCCGAAGAATCATCCTTCGGGGAAGACGATTCCCGCCAGAAGGACTATTTCGGTCCTCGCTCATCGCTAACGGTTAGCCTGTGTCTGCCTTTGGCACGACGACGTGCTAATACCTTGCGTCCGTTAGCCGTTTCCATGCGGGAGCGGAAGCCATGCTTGTTGACGCGTTTTCTTCTGCTGGGTTGGAACGTGCGTTTCATTGCTGGTAATTGTCTTCAGTTAAATGTGTTGAATAAAATGGAGACTGGCCCCTTTTGTCGAAAGACAACAAAAATAAGATAATTTTTCATAAATTAGAACATCAATTTTTAATAATTGTTCTACTACTCCGTTTTTATCCCAAATACACAATTTTAACGGTTAAAATAGGTTATCCATGTTTGATGCTGGCTGTTATCAGCCGTACCTTAATCCCATTAATTGAACTATTTTTACCGCATTTTTCTAGAAGCATACTACAATGATTGACAAAGTTTTTGGAGTCTTTTCAAAGTTATTTGGAAGCAAATCCGATCGCGACCTCAAGAAAATCCAACCTTACATCGACGAGATCAAGTCTTTCGAGACCGAGCTTCAGGCCTTAAGCGACGATGAGCTCCGGGCGCGGACCCAAAAATTCAGGAAAGAAATCAAAGAAGCTACGGTTGAAATTGACAAGCAGATCACGGAGCTGAAGAAGCAAATCAACGATCTGGAGGCGGATCTTTCCATTGAAGAGCGTCGGGAATTGTCTGAGCAACTGGACAAAGTCGATCAGGAGTGGCTGGATACGGTCGAGGACGTACTGGACGACATTATGCCCGAGGCCTTTGCGGTATTGAAGGAAACCTGTCGTCGTCATTTGGGTAAAAAGTGGATGGTAGCTGGTAACGAGATCACCTGGGAAATGGTGCCTTACGATGTTCAGCTCATCGGTGCCGTTACCCTGCACCTCGGTAAAATCGCCGAAATGAAAACCGGTGAGGGTAAAACCCTGGTCGCGATTTTCCCTGCATATCTAAATGCTTTGGTCGGTCGAGGAGTGCACGTCATTACCGTAAACAACTACCTGGCGAAACGTGACGCCGAGTGGAATGCCCCGATTTTCAACTTCCACGGACTCCAGGTCGATTGCATTGACCTTTACGAGCCGAATTCCGACAAACGTCGTCAGGCGTATCGTGCCGATATTACCTATGGAACCAACAATGAGTTCGGATTCGATTACTTGCGTGATAATATGGTCGTGAGCGAGGATCAACTGGTTCAACGTGGACATCACTATGCGATTGTGGATGAGGTAGACTCTGTGTTGATCGATGAAGCACGTACTCCGCTGATCATCTCCGGTCCGGTACCGCAGGACAATCAGTCCCAGAAGTACATCGAACTCAAGCCACGTGTTTCAAACCTGGTCGAGATGCAGAAAAAACTCGTAGCCAAGTATCTGATGCAGATCGATGAAGCACTTACCAAAGGGGATCAGGACCAGGCCGGACTTCTGCTATTACGTGCAAAACGTGGTTTCCCCAAAAACAAGAAGTTCGAGAAACTGATGCAGGAGCCAGACATGCAGAAACTCCTTCAGAAAACCGAGTATCTCTATCTGCAAGACAATGCCAAAAACATGCCTTTTGTGGATGAGGACATGTACTATGCGGTCGATTTGAAGCTGAACACCCTTGAAATGACCGAAAAAGGGCGTGAGTTGATCACGGGTAATAACGAAGATCCTGAGTTTTTCGTCATCCCTGATATGGGTGTCGAAACCTCGATTATTGAAGAAGACCTGACCCGACGTGAAGCGGAAGGCCTTGATGCAATTGTAAACAACACTGAGTTCAGTGAGGACTACAAAGAACAGCAAAAAGCCAAACTGATCGAAGATTTCCGTCGCGAAAAAACCGAGCGGATGCAGGCGTTGTATCGCAAGTTTTCGGAGAAGTCCGAGCGTATCCATTCGGTAAACCAGCTACTCAAAGCATACACGTTGTTCGAAAAAGACGACGAATATATCGTAACCGATGGCAAAGTTCAGATTGTAGATGAGCATACTGGACGTGTGATGTCAGGGCGTCGATACTCGGATGGTCTGCACCAGGCCATCGAAGCCAAGGAAAACGTGAAAGTTGAGGGTTCGACCCAAACTTACGCGACGATCACACTTCAAAATTACTTCCGTATGTATCACAAGCTTTCCGGTATGACCGGTACAGCCGTGACGGAAGAATCCGAGTTTTTCGAAATCTACAAGCTTGAAGTTATAGAAATTCCGACCAACCGTCCGATATCCCGAAACGATATGGAAGATTTGGTATTCCGTACCAAACGCGAAAAGTTCAATGCCGCGATCAACAAGATCAAGGAATACCACGAAAAAGGACAGCCGGTTCTGGTTGGTACAACCTCCGTTGAAGTATCTGAGACGGTTAGCCGAATGCTACAGCGCTCCGGAATCCCTCACAACGTACTGAACGCCAAACAACACCAGCGTGAAAGTGAGATCGTTGCTCAGGCGGGTCAGCGTGGAGCTGTTACCATCGCAACCAATATGGCAGGACGTGGTACCGACATTAAGCTGGGTCCAGAGATCAAGGAGCTTGGCGGACTCGCCATTTTGGGCACCGAGCGACACGATTCCCGTCGAATAGACCTTCAGCTTCGCGGACGATCCGGTCGTCAGGGTGATCCAGGTGAATCGCAATTCTATGTTTCACTCGAAGACAACCTGATGAAACTGTTCGGTTCGGACAGAATCACCAGCATCATGGATCGCATGAAATTTGACGAGGGCGAGGTCATTCAGCACCCATGGGTAACCAAGTCGCTGGAACGTGCCCAGTCTAAAGTAGAGCAGAACAACTTCAGTATCCGTAAGCGCCAGCTTGAGTACGATGACGTATTGAACAACCAGCGTAAAGTAGTTTATGCGCGCCGCCGACATGCTTTGTTGGGCGACCGACTCAGCGGCGATCTGTACAACATGTTGTATGAGCTGATCGAGTCCATCGTAGGAGACCATTATCGTGATGCGGAATACGAGCAGATTCAGGAGAAACTGATCCGTATGCTTGCTGTAGATGCACAAATCGAGCGTGAAAAATGGGCACGACTGGGTGATGATGGGATGACCGAGCATCTTGTGAACCACGCACTGGAAGTGTACAAGAACAAGACTCGCATTTTAGCAGAGCCTTTTTATAAAATCGTCAAACAGATACACGAAAGCGAAATGCCGAACAAACCGACTTCGGTTCAGGTCATTTTCAACGATGGGGTGAAGCGCATGCGAGTAGTCGTTGAAATTGACAAGGCAGTTGAGACAGAAGGCAAGGAACTGGTTCATGCTATGGAGCGTGCTGCGGTTCTGGCTGTGATCGATGACAAATGGATGGAGCACTTGCGTGAGTTGGATTCGGTCAAAGAAGGTATCGGATTGCGTGCGTTTGGGCAGAAAGATCCCTTGCTTGAGTACAAACGCGAGGCTTTCAATATGTTCGCTGAGCTGGTCGAAGAGATGAATCAGGAAGTCATTTCCATGATCTGGAAAGCGATGCCGGAGGGAGCTAATAATCAGGAACAACTGACTCAGGCCAAAGCTCCGACGAAGCGTAAAATCGATATGAGCAAATTGCGCACCGAGCACGAAGAGGCACCTAATCTTTCGGTGCAACTCGGTGGTGGGCAGCCACAGCAGCCTAAGGGTGTGGCCGCGGGCGGACAACAAAAGAAACCTGAGCCAGTTGTGGTTGGTGAAAAGGTTGGACGTAACGACCCGTGTCCGTGCGGATCCGGTAAAAAATACAAACACTGCCACGGTCAGAATGTCTGATGCACGTCCTGGGAATTGATATTGGCGGATCGGGAATCAAAGGTGCCGTTGTAGACACCTCAAACGGGGAGTTTGTGACGGATAAATTTCGATTGTCTACTCCTGAAGATACTTCTCCGCATAAAATCATTCCTGTTATCCACAAGATGGTGTCACATTTCAACTGGAATGGACCTATTGGAGTCGCGATACCCGAGTCTGTTCGTGCCGGAATTGTGCTTTCAACCTGGAATATGGATCCATCGTGGCAGGATGTCAATGCCGGGCTCATTTTTTCAGAGCTGACCGACAATGAAGTTGTTGTCATCAATGATGCCGATGCCGCTGGCATCGCCGAACTTCGCTTTGGCGCCGGAAAACAGGAACGTGGTGTGATCATGATCCTTACCATCGGCACTGGAGTTGGAACTGCACTCTTCTACAATGGAATCCTGATTCCCAATACCGATTTAGGTAAGCTCGAAATACGAGGACTCACTGCCGAGGAACGAGCCTCGGAAACTTCTCGTCTTCAGGAAGGTGTGAAGCGAAAAGTATGGGCTAAACGCATCGAAATGGTGTTATCCTACTACGAAAAACTGTTTCATCCGGATCTATTCATCATTAGCGGCGGTGTCAGCAACAAAGCCGACAAAGTGTTGCCTTACATAGAATTGAGAACCAGGGTGGAACCCGCTTCTTTTCTGAATAACGCGGGAATTGTAGGCGCTGCATTGAATGTATCTGACCTGTCTGTCAGACACTAAGTGCTGCGGGCTTTCGTTACGATTCTATACAACAGCCTGAGAGGGACACCTGATTCAGGCTAACAGTATGGTTTATTTACTGATCAAAATACCAGCAAAAGTAGCTGCCAGACCCATCAAAACAGAAATGGATATGTAGGTAACCGCCAATCCCATTTCCCCCTTGTCGACCAATGCAACAGTTTCTGCTGAAAATGCAGAGAACGTGGTGAATCCACCACAGAATCCGGTAGCGAACAACAGGCGAAGATGGTCGCTCATCTTTACGGGCGCCGAGATGGATATCCCTACAAGTAATCCAATTACAAAACACCCGATCAGGTTAACCATTAACGTTCCAAAAGGAAATCCACTGGCCGTTTGAGTTTGCACCATACCCGACAGGATGTATCGGAGTGATGATCCTGCTGCACCCCCGGCTCCGACCAAAACAATAGCTAGTGGGGTGATGTTCATGTAGATTTACGGTAATCGGTAGGAGTGATGCCAGTTATTTTTTTGAATGTCCGATTGAAATCCGTTACCGAGTTGAATCCGCAGTCGTAGGCGACATGCGCCATTGTATAGTTAGATTCAACCAGCATATCTTTTGCCTTTTCAATACGATGGCGTGCCACATATTCCGAAAAATTCATATCGGTAGCTTTTTTAAACACTCGGCAAAAGTGTGATGCGCTCATGTTTGCCACTGAGGCCGCCTGGTCCAATGTAATCTTCTCGTCTATATGTTTCTCGATATAGTTTCGGGATTTCTTGATTCCATCGGGTTCGTTCAGTTCTGGAGAAATTGAGATCTTGGCAGCGACCTCGGATATGTGTTTGGCAAAGATTTCGAGCATTTTTATCACGGCCTCATACTGTTTGGGCGATAAAATGGGACCACTTTCCAGCAATTGTTTCAGGTCCTCCGACGATAATTTCATTCCCCATTCCAATAAGATCCTGGCTGACTCTTCCAGTTTATCGGCAGTTGGATTTTCAAGTAAAACCTCACCGGTTTGAAGATACCCGACTACATCCTGATGCACTTTGATGGGAACTGCGGTCACATGTACCCCGGCGAAACAGGTTTTACTTACTGAATTCCCGGAATCGATGTGCTTTTGTTCCAGGTGGATACATGTTTTGCAGCTATCATTGTGCTGACGCATGAAGTGGCAGAAATCACGCTCATGATCCGGATTGAAATCCAGGATTTCGTTTCCGTTCGCAGACCGAATGATCAGAGGAAGGTGTGTTACTTCATGATACGCCTGTTCATACTCCCGGAACACATCCGAGCTGCGAAGTTCTTCAAGTAATCGATCAATAGCTTTTTGTTCCATGATAAGGCCTGAATTACGGTTCCTGTATCATACAAACCTTCGGGCACATTGTAAAGTTAAATTCCTTACAGTTTCATCCCAGCCACCCCTTTCTGTCCAGATTTCTGTACTGAACGGCCTCGGCAATATGTGCTGCCTGAATCTGGTCTGATTTTTCGATATCGGCTATGGTTCTGGCCACTTTAAGGATGCGGTCATGTGCCCTGGCCGATAACCCAAGCACTTCCATCGCTTTACGCAAAATGGATTCGCCGGAGGGATTAAGTTTACACTGCGCCCGAACCAGCCTGGTGTCCATCTGTGCGTTAGTGTAAACCCCTTTTATACCCATAAACCGATTCAGTTGTACTTCCCGGGCAGCAATAACCCGTTCACGAACCTCGTCTGATTTTTCTCCCTCTTTTAACGACATCAGCTCCTCATAGGGAACTTTTCTGACTTCGATATGCAGGTCGATTCTATCGAGCAAAGGACCGCTGATCTTACTCAAGTATCGTTGCATCTGTATCATATCGGAGGTAGATGCAGTCGATGGATTCATCCAGTCACCTGCCGGAGATGGATTCATCGACGCAACAAGCATTACCCTTGATGGATAGGTGACCGACATTTTGGCTCGGGAAATGGTCACAAAACCGTCTTCGAGGGGTTGCCGCATCACTTCGAGTGCCATTCGCTGAAATTCGGGAAGTTCATCCAGAAACAACACTCCATTGTGAGCCAGCGACAATTCACCTGGCATCGGAACACTGCCACCACCCGCAAGTCCTATATGTGAAATGGTGTGATGTGGCGACCTGAAAGGTCGTTGCGTGATCAATCCACCTTTTTTGCGCGTTAATCCGGAAACAGACTGCACCTTTGTCGTTTCAAGGGCTTCATCAAGTGTCAGGGGTGGTAAAATGGAGGGTAACCGACGTGCAAGCATGGTTTTTCCGGATCCCGGTGGACCTACAAGAACGAGATTATGGCCTCCGGCCGCTGCGATCTCCAGCGCACGTTTCACATTTTCTTGTCCCCGGACATCCCCAAAGTCAGCACTTAATGTATGGTGCACGGCATTAAAAATATCGTTCAGGTCTACTGTTACCAGATAGTTTGGGTCAGGTGTACGAAGCCATGCACAGACATCGGTTATGGTCTTGAATCCGTATACGGATATGTCGGAGACTACAGCGGCTTCGGTAGCATTGACCATAGGCACCAACAGGTTCTTGAATCCCTTGTTTCTGGCTTCCAATGCGATGGGAAGGATACCTTTAACGGCCCGAAGAGATCCATCGAGCGCCAGCTCACCAAGGATTAACGTGGTCGACAGATCTACTTCCTTGATTTGTCCCGAGGCAAAAAGAAGTCCAACCGCTATGGGTAGATCGAAAGCACTGCCTTCTTTGGGAAGATCTGCGGGCGCCAGGTTAATGGTGATGCGTCCGCGGGGAAAGTCAAGGTTACTGTTTTTGAGTGCCGCCTCAACCCGATTGGTAGCTTCATTAATAGCTCGGTCAGGTAGTCCGACCAACGATATCCGTGGAAGCCCGAAGGCCACGTGCGTTTCTACGTGAATAATGTGTGCATCTATGCCAAAAGTGGTTGCAGATTGTACGGTTGCTAACATATAATCGTTCGAATCATTATTATTGGGTTCACGTACTAATGAGTCCTGAATCGCAGATTCCTTGCAAAATCATTTTTTATTTCACACTTTTTGGAGCTTACTATGGCACATTCAATGTTCGAAGAGATTAAAGTATCGGCAAAGGACCTTGTCAAAGAGGTTAAACGGCTTATCCGCCAAGGCAATGTCCGCAAACTGACCATCAAGAACGATAAGGGAGAAAAGCTTCTGAGTACCTCCTTAACGTTTGGGGCAAGTGGCATCGGAGCACTGATTGTACTGGCTCCATTCATCTCAGCAGTGACCTTTGTGGCCCTTATGGTATCAGATTTTACAATTTTGGTCGAACGCGACGAGCGTCATGACCAAAAGGAAGTGGAGGCCGAAGATATCGAAGTTGTAGATGAGTCCTAAAAAAAGGCGCTGGAAGTTTCCTTCTCAGCGCCTTTTAAATGGGTAAATCCAGTTTGAGGATCCGGCGAAAGCCGAATCCTTTTTTTATGCGGTTTCGACGGAGGTATGTTGCTCTTCGAGCCATCTTTCGGCATCGATGGCTGCCATACATCCGGATCCGGCCGCTGTAATCGCCTGGCGATACACATGGTCCTGAGCATCACCACAGGCAAAAATTCCAGGCACATTGGTGTAACTGGATTTTCCAAGAGTGATGATGTATCCCGTTTCGTCCATATCGATGACTCCTTTGAACAAATCGGTGTTCGGTTTGTGTCCAATAGCCAGAAATACACCCGTTACGTCTTCCAGAACCTCAAGCGCACCCGTTTTCAGGTTTTTGAGCCGGACACCCTGGACCACGGGATCACCCAGAACCTCATCAATGGTTGAATCCCATTTGATTTCGATTTTGGGATTATCGAATACCCGCTGTTGCATGACTTTAGATGCACGGAATTCATCTCTTCGGTGAATGATGGTTACTTTACTGGCAAATTTGGTCAGGAAAGTGGCTTCTTCCATAGCCGTATCTCCGCCACCAATCACAATGACGTGCTGATTACGGAAGAATGCTCCATCACAGGTAGCACAGGCTGTAACGCCTTTTCCACGTAAACGCTGCTCACTTGGTAGTCCCAACCACTTGGCTGAAGCTCCGGTTGCCACGATTACAGACTCTGCAAACAACTCGTTTTCTTCGTCAACAACAAGCTTAAATGGACGTTTGCTCATGTCGATGTCGGTTACAACGCCCCAACGGCAATCTGCACCGAATCGGGTGGCCTGTTCGCGAAGGTCCTGCATCAACTGCGGACCCATAACTCCCTGTGGATATCCGGGGAAATTTTCAACATCCGTGGTCGTGGTCAATTGTCCGCCGGGCTCAGGACCTTCGAACACAATCGGGGCCAGGTCTGCCCGACCTGCGTACAATGCTGCCGTTAAACCCGCGGGTCCGCTTCCAATAATTACGACCTTGTAGGTTTTACCTTTGAAATCGCTCATAAATAATAGTAGTTAAAGTGATCGTTTTTTTCCGCAGAAAAGATACGGATTTAAAACGAAAATTTTGCCGAAACACGGTGCGTGGTTCCCAGATCAGCCGTGATTCCAGCGAAGCTGTTGAATGCGTAGTCGATGAATAATTTGTTGACGCGAATCCCGGTACCTATTGTTGGTGAGGCATAAAATCGTGAATCAGAATCGGTATAGACATCAGTAAGACCCAGACGTAGATTCAGGATCTCTTTGTATGAGAATTCTGTTCCCAGATGTGGTTGAAAACTCACCGGACCCGCATTGAAGTGATAGGTTTTTCTGCCATCGAAGTGCGACATGAGGTCGAGTGCTACCGTAATTTTATAATCCCCATATTCCCGCCAGATCCCTGTCCCGATACGTATAGACGGAAGGGTGTATTCGTTTTGTCCGGTAGGAAACGCATCGTTGAGCGTGTCGTCACCAAAATAGTCGCGCAGGGGTTCAAGTTCGGACTCATTGACACTCCAGAGTTTCATCAGGGTGGTGATGTTGTTCAGATTTACCCCTAAAGCGAACTGCTCACCCCTATATTGAGCACCGATGTCGGCCGAATAACCGAATCCGTTGGCAAATGGCCCTAAATGACTGTAAATCAGTTTGACGGTAGTCCCCCAGGTTATGTTTTCCTGAACCAACGACCCATAGGATAGCAACAGTGCGAGATCGTAGGTACTGAATTCAGTGATAAAGGCATCCGGATTTCCAACAGGTCGATCACGCTCACGGTCCCAGGCATTCAGCGTGTTCTTGATATTATCTACTCCCTGTCTGAAAAACGAAATTGCTATGACGTCATCGGAATTTCGCAGAGGCATGGCAAAAGCTCCATAATCGTAGCTAACGATACCTCCAAATCGCTCCGAATGCATGTAGGATACCTGGCGATCAGAGATTCCATACAGGCCGGCCGGATTCCAGAAGCCAGCGGTCACATCATTGACCAGGGCTACTTGTGCACCACCCATACCGAGCCCGCGTGCACCACCCCCGATTGCGAACAAATCGTCGCCATAGCTGACTTGCAGAAAGGACTGACCCTGTAGTCCGGTAATGGGAAACAGTAAGAATGCCAGTAAGATGGAGCGTTGTAGTTTCATTTCCACGAAATTGACTGGATAAGTCTATCCAATTTGCAAAAAATCGAGCAAAAAAATACCCGAAAGCTGAGGTTCGGGTATTTTTTAGTATTTATCAGTCGTTTACTGGAGTTGTTGCCAGAAACTCGAAGAACTTGGCAGATGTTTTGATGCCCCGATGGAAGTCCGTCAACGAGAACTTCTCGTTTGGTGCGTGAATCGCATCGCTATTCAGTCCGAATCCCATAAGAATGGAGTTGACACCCAGTACTTTTTTGAAGTCTGCCACAATAGGGATGGATCCTCCTTCACGTGAAAACAAGGGCTCTTTCCCATAGATAGCTTCGAAGGCTTTGGCCGCTGCTCGGAGTCCATAGAATCCGAGATCGGTCATGGCAGCATGACCACCATGATGTTCTTCGACGGTGACAGTCACGCCTTTTGGGGCAATCTGATGCACGTAATCGGCAAATAGTTGTGCGATTTTTTTGGGATCCTGATCCGGAACCAACCGCATGCTGATTTTTGCCCCGGCTTTGGCAGGGAGAACGGTTTTGGCGCCTTCGCCCTGATATCCGCCCCAGATTCCGTTTACATCCAGGGTTGGGCGTGCGGACTTGCGTTCAATGGTTGAATACCCTTTTTCGCCAAACACTTCTGTGATGCCAAGGGAGTCTTTGAACGCTTGTTCATCGAATGGGAGCTTGGACGCGGCTTCGCGCTCTTCATCTGTCAGGTCGATCACATCGTCATAGAATCCCGGAATCTGAATGACACCGTTTTTGTCTTTCAGCCCGGCTACGATTTCGCACAGTGCATTAAGTGGATTCTGCACTGCACCGCCGTAGGTTCCCGAATGCAGATCACGATTGGTTCCCTGAACGAAAACCTGCATGTAGGCCAGACCCCGAAGTCCATAAGTGATAGAAGGAACATCTTTGTCGAACATGGAAGTATCAGAAATAAGGACCATGTCGCATTTCAACAGTTCCTTGTGATCTTTCAGGAAAGGAACCAGGTTTGCGGAGCCGATTTCTTCCTCGCCTTCGATCATGATCTTGATGTTCACCGGAATGGTGCCTTCGGTTTTGAGCCATGCTTCGATGGCTTTTACGTGGGTGAACGCCTGACCTTTGTCGTCACTGGCACCCCGTGCATACACGTCATGATCCCGGACGGTAGGTTCGAAAGGTGGGGTTTCCCAGAGTTCGAGGGGCTCGGGGGGCTGCACATCGTAGTGTCCGTAAATGAGGACGGTAGGTTTATCTGGTCCGGCCTGAAGAAACTCACCGTAAACAACAGGATTGCCCGGCGTGTCGAATAGAGCTACGTTATGGAGTCCGATATCCATAAAATTGTCCCGTAAAAACTCGGCAGCTTTCTTGACATCGCCTTTGTGAGAAGTTACGGCACTAATACTTGGGATTCTCAGCAGCTCGAACAGCTCGTTTGTAAATTTTTCCTGATTTTGATCGATGTAGGATAGATATGACATACAGTAAACAGAATTAGGGTGGTTGTACCACGTACGTATTAAAATAGATTCAACGCGCTGGCCCGTACCCAGCCCCGGGAGCCATTGGTCAGGCGTACATACAGCCAGTCGGGCGAAGTCGCACTTTTGTGCACATCCACAATATATTGAAATCCCTCGTATCCGGTCTGGATTATTTCGGTCTGGGGGTCTGGGAGTGCGTGAATTTGTGCTTCGCGCACGATTTGAACGCCCTGTTTGTACCCCATCGACTGCCAGGATATCAGTATGGTTATAAATAAAACACCACCGCCCAGACTCATGAAAACGACGCCGAGATACCGGTTGATGGTGCGGGATGCTTGTCGGAGCCAGCTGATAATGAGAAACAGTACGCCGATATTGATGGCCAGGAGTCCCGTTGCAACAAATGTGGTGTGGTTCAGTTCAAAATACACAAGACGCGTGATGCGGGTCCACGCCAGTTCGGGGAGGCGAGCTCCCCGTCGACCCAGTTCATAATCTACGAAGTCCAGCGCAGCTGTGGATGCAATGCGTACATCGCCGAAATCCTGTGCAATCAGGTAGTAGTACTTGGCCAGTCCAAGACTATCGAGCCGTGTGGCAGTGATGCCCATATTCAGGTATAGTGGACCGGACTCGTATCCACTTTCTCTGATGGATTCATACAGGTTAAGGGCCTGGGTGAATTGGCCCTTATTGAGTGCTTCATTGGCCTGGTTAAATCGTTGCTGCATATCGGACTGCCCAAAGGCTCCCGGAAGGAGCGTGGCCAGGGTAAAGGCAGCGAATAGAAAAAAGGAGCGGAGTACTGGCATCAGATCGCCTCTGCGATTTTGGTTACAAGTGATTTGACCCGTTCCAGTTCGTGTGTCAGATTGTCGCGGCCAATAACGGGTGCGAATCGGATGGTACTGCACTTGGTAAGGATTTTCTGTAGTTCGCGCAGGCTGTTTTCGTCGAGTTTGGAATCCGACAGCAGTTCGATGACTTTCTGGTCGGTGAGCGTTGCTTCTTGAAGTGTGAGGCGGTCGGCCACGATACCATAGATGGCATTCTGGATCAGAGCCATGAAGGACTTGATGTCGGGGGCAGATGTTGAGGTGAGGGCTGATGCCTGGTCGAGGGTAGCGGACGCGCGTTCCAACGCACGGACACGTCGAGCGTAATTGTGGTCTCCCCGAAGGCGATCGTCTTCACGCTTGCGGATCAGAGCCAGAGGGATCAGGACTACCGGCAGGACGATCAGTACGTAGAACCACCAGTGATTCCATATCGATGCCGGCGTCGCCCGTTGCCAGGTAACCACTCCGGTGACGGGTAGCACACCGAGATTTCGTTGCTCTATGCTCGTTGCGATGGCCTGTTCATCGCGGTTCACGAGGAGCTGGAGCGCGGCCAGGTTCACATTGACATACCTGGCTCGGCGCGGGTCATAGAATGCGAGATCTTCGGCGTTTATGGTGAAGGTTCCGGCCTGGCGTATGATAACGATATCCCGAAAGGTTCTGGTACCAGAAATGATTCCGGATTCCTTGCGTATGGACGTTTCATCCTGTGGTGTAAAAACTTCGAATCCGGCTGGAAACTCAAAGTTTGGGCGAGATATCAGTGCCAGATTCCCCGTACCACGTACCTCGGTTATCACCTCAACCGCTTCGCCGACAGTCGCTACTGGAGTACTGAGCCTTCGGGTGATCTGGAAGTCGCCTACCGCACCCACGGTCTTCGAACTGGTCGTTGGCAGGGCGCGTACGGTAACAGGTACAGGATCCGATTGCAGGTCAATACTTCGCTGGTTGGTGCCAAACCCACCGAAAAAGTTACTGAACGGGTCTGAATATCGAGACGGATTCCGGACGCTGACAGACACTCTGGCTTCGCCGATGGTCAGATTGCCGGGCCGCCCGGGGAAAAGAGCATGTTTGATCAGAACTGCTCTTCGGAATCGCTCCCCATCCCTGATCACTGACTCGGCTTGTGGATTAGATCCGTCGCTGACCAGTTCTTTCCAGAATCCATCTGTCACCCAGTTACTGCTGGGCTGGTAGGAGACGATTTCGAGCGGAGCACGGAAATACAGCACCAGGTCAGCTGTGATTTGTTGTCCCACCACGGGAGTGGCATCGGAGATTTCGACCTGGATAAATACATCCGGACTTTGGGAGCTACCCCCTCCGGTAGCGCTGCCTCGATCCACTACAGTAACCTGTACAGGTTGTGTGGTGTAGGTCTGACCATCGACCTCAATTTGGGAGGGAGCAAAGGTATACTGTCCCGGTGTATTGGCAACCAGCGTGTACACAAACGAATAGCTACGGCTCGCTGCTCCATTGATAATCCGGTAACTGGTAGAAGTAGAGGGAGAGGTTGATAGTAGAGCAAACCCAGGGAATGAGTTGGGAATCTGAGGTACTCCGACATTCCGGAAGTTACTTCCGCTAATGACTACATTGTAATTGATCCGCTCGCCCTGAAAAACCTGATCTTCGGTAACAGTTGCTTCAACACGTACATCCGTTTGTGCGTGTAGCACTCCCGCGACGAAGCACGTCATCAGAACCAAGAGACCGTACCGGAACACGTTACCAGTTTTTGACATTGCGTTTTTTGGATGGAATCTTGTTTTTGTGATAGTCTTTGAGAAGATCCTGCTCTTTGTTGTCGAGCGCGTTCAGAATCCGATCAGCCTCCTCTTTGGTCATTTCGTTCGGGTTTCGAGGTGGCTGTTGCTGTTGCTGCTGCGAATCGCTGCCGGACGACTCCTGTTGCTGCTGTTCTTGCTGCTCCTGACCATTTTGCTGCTCATCGTCGCCTTGTTCAGGCTTGGACTGCTGTTGTTCCCCTTGTTGGTCCTGATTTTGCTGGTCCTGTTTTTGGTTCTGATTCTGTTGCTGTTGCTGCTGCTGTTGTTCCTGGAGCATACGATTGGAATACTCAAAATTGTACTTGGCCTCGGGGTCGTCCGGATTTTGTCGTAATGCCTGACGATACTGTTCTGCAGCACGGTCCCATTTCTTCTGATTACCGTAGATGTTCCCGAGATTATAGTCGGCTTTTGCACGTTCCACGGGATCATTGGTTTGATCTTTGAACCGCTCGAACGCTGCGGCCGCTTCGTCGAATTTTTTTTGCTGGGCAAGGGCGTTGCCCAGATTGAAATAAAGTCGGGCGTCGGACGGATTCTGTTCGATCGCCTTCAGATAGGCCTGCTCTGCGGCAGCGAAATCTCCTCTTTGATAGGCTTCATTTGCCCGGCGGGCATCGTCGTTTGTGACAAATAGTAGCGCTATGAGCAGCAGGATGTTCATTTGGGTTATCTAATTGAATTTACATCTTTTCGGCCGCAGCGACTGCTGTATCGTCCATTTCCATGTTGTTGAAGACATTGGCCACATCGTCGTTTTCTTCGAGTTTTTCCATAAGTCTGAAGTTGCCCATGGCGGTTTCTTCGTCAACTTGGACCATGGTACCCGGAACGTATTGCAATTCAGCGGAATCAATCGAGTATCCGGCCTGCTGCAGGGCGTTTCTGACTTGGTAGAGATCCTCCCGACGGGTACGGACTTCGAAATAGTCCTCCTCAGCCTTGATGTCATCGGCTCCGGCATCGATGGCCACCAGTGTCAACTCGTCTTCATCGATACCATCCGATTTGATGGTGATCACTCCAAGGCGATCGAACATATAGGAAACCGAACCGGGTGTACCCAGGCTGGCTCCATACTTCGAGAATATATGACGGACTTCTCCGGCGGTACGGTTTACGTTGTCGCTGGTTGCTTCCACGATGTATGCAATTCCACCCGGACCGTATCCCTCATACAACAGCTCCACGAAATCATTGCCGTCCTTATCTTCGCCAGTGCCCTTTTTAATAGCACGCTCGATGGTGTCCTTAGGCATATTTGCTGCTTTGGCCGCTTCTATAGCCAGGAACAAACGTGGATTACCCGCAGGATCGCCCCCGCCGTCGCGTGATGAGACGTTGATTTCACGAATGATTTTAGTCCATATTTTAGATCGGGCTGCATCCACCACTGCTTTTTTTCGGCGAATATTAGCCCACTTGGAATGTCCTGCCATGAAAGTATCGCTGATTTTATACAGATTTTGGTGCGCTAAAATACAAAAATGCGGACTAAGGTCGAAACCCATTCGTTTCGCCCGGTCACCCTAATGGAACGATTATTTACGCACAATCGTCTCAACTATTGGCTAACTTGTGACAAAGATTTTATAGCGTTTGGTAATTGCCGTTCCGACAAGAAGCAAACGTTACCGATTGGGCAAAAATTGTCGGTCGGGAGAGTTTAAAAAAGGGGTAGACTATGAATATCGGAATTGTTGGATATCCGACCTATGGGGGAAGCGGAGTTGTAGCCACAGAACTCAGCAAAGGATTAGCCAAGCGTGGGCACAAGGTACATTTTATGAGTTATGCGCGACCTCAGCGACTGGAAGCGTTCAATACCAATATCAATTTTCATGAAGTATCGATCAATGCATATCCGTTGTTCGAGTATCCGCCGTACGACCTGGCGTTAGCCAGTCATATGGTCAATCTCATTGAGTACGAGAAACTGGATCTCTTGCATGTGCACTATGCGATACCCCACACCACCAGTGCGTATCTGGCCAAGCAGATTTTAGGGGAAAAGGCGGCGCACGTTCCCATCATCACTACCTTGCACGGTACGGACATCACTATCGTCGGGTCTGATCCGAGTTATCTGCCGGTTGTGAACTTTTCTATCAATCAGAGTGACGGAGTTACAGCTGTATCCGGATATCTGCGCGATGAAACCTATCTTCGTTTCGAAATTGACAAGAGTATCGAAGTGATTCCGAACTTTGTGGATCTGGAGCGGTTTGTCCGCAACGATCGTCATCACTATCGCAAGGCCATTGTGCACGAGGGAGAGAAGATCATCGTGCACGTGAGTAACTTCCGCAAGGTAAAACGGGTACAGGATGTTGCCGCGGCGTTCAAGCATGTGCTTGAAAGTGGAGTCAAGGCCAAATTATTGTTTGTGGGCGATGGACCCGAGCGTCCGGTAGTAGAGCAGCAGTGTCGTGAACAGGGAACCTGCGAGCATGTGCGGTTTTTGGGTAAACAGGATAATGTAGAGGACATTTTGTCACTGGCCGACGTCTTTATGATGCCCTCGGCTTCGGAAACATTTGGACTTGCGGCACTGGAAGCCATGAGCTGTGGAGTACCTGTAGTCAGCTCCGATGTGGGTGGACTTCCTGAGCTGAATCGGGACGGAATTACCGGGTATGTGTGTAAGCTCGGTGATGTCGAAAGTATGGCTGATCGGATTGTGGCGTTACTTTCAGATGATGAACTACATCAACGTATGCAAAAAGCAGCTCGTGCTCGGGCCGAGGAATTTGAGCAGGATCGAGTGGTTGCCCAGTACGAAGCGTATTATGTCAAAGTGATGGATCAGCTCAAAACCAGGATCAGAGTCTAGGCTCTGGTTGTGATGCTGTAAATATTTTTTGGCAACGGTCTTTACCTATTGCTTTTTGAGGTGAATTATCATTCTTTGCGAGTGCAAATCATCACCATCAGTTAGGCCGTATGCAAAAAAAACCAAACAGTTACTCGATCGGGATTGAGGAAGAATATATGATCGTAGACCCGGAAACGGGTGAGCTTAGTTCTGCGGTTGAAGACATCATCAAAGGGGGAGTGGATAAGCTGGGAAACCAGATTACGACCGAGATGCTGCAGTGTCAGGTTGAAGTTGCCACTCCGGTCTGCGAGACCATTCAGGATGCGCGTGCGCACATCATTCATGCCCGAAAAATAGTCCATGAAGTTGCGCAGAAGCACGGATTGGCCATCATTGCAGCAGGAACGCATCCGTTTTCGAAGTGGTCGAAGCAAAATATCACAGAACGTACCCGATATCTGGGGCTGGTGACTGAAAACAAGGTCTTGGCCCGTCAGTTGCTCATTTGCGGGATGCATATGCACATCGAACTTGAAGATGATGATCTACGCATCGATATGATGAATCAGTTGAGCTATTTTTGTCCGCATTTACTCGCGTTGTCGGCCAGTTCTCCCTTTTGGGAAGGATACGACACTGGACTCCAGTCGTATCGGTCCGTGGTCTTTGAATCCCTGCCCCGTACCGGGATTCCACCCATGCTGCGGTCGTGGGGAGAATACATGGAGTACATTGATGTTGCCATCAAAACCAACTGTATCGATGAACCCACGAAGATTCGATGGGATTTGCGGCCATCGCCCCGTTATCCCACCCTGGAGTTCAGGATTACCGATGTATGTACCAAAGTTGATGAGGCCATTGCGATTTGTGCCCTGAAAGTGGCATTGGTGGCAAAATTGCTCAAATTACGACGCAATAATATGTCGTGGAGGGTGTATCGGAAGGAACTTATACAGGAAAACAAATGGAGAGCGGTGCGGTACGGACTCAACGGCAAGTTACTGGACCTGGGCAAAAAGAAGGAAGTCGAAGCCCGGAAACTGATATTTGAGCTGTTGACCTTTGTAGATGACGTGGTAGACGAAGTTGGGATCCGAGAGGAAATCTCCTATATACACAACATATTGACGGGCGGGAATTCTGCAGATCGTCAGATCAGATGCTTCGAGCAGACAGGGGATGTGAAGTCGGTGGTCGATCTGCTGATTAAGGAAACCATCGAAGGGGTTGTTTAGGGCATATTGTGCCCCTGAACAATCCCTTCGATGGAAAACAGAAAAGAGACAAGAGACTCAAGAAATTCTTCCTGCCGACTCTACTCGCTTATCCCTTTTCTGAGACCGGAAACCCTGAAGGGTTGAAGGTCTCAGAGCGATGCTTTGAGTTCTTTCAGACTTTTGTCAGTAGCAGCTTCACTCACATTGATGATGTGGTCCCCGACTTTTTCCAGTCTATTCAGCACATCCAGGTATCCAACACCCATTTTCAGCGTGTAAGATGAGTTTTCCAGACGAGCATAGTGTTTCGTTCGAAGACTGTCCCGAAGTGCGTTGATTTGTTCTTCCAATTGATAGGCTTTGGCCATGGAAACCTTCTCTGGATTCGGATCGTCGAGGTTGCTTCGCATTATGATCAGCGCATCGTGAACCACGTTCATCACCTGCTTGATCTCTTCCAGGGCTTCATCGGGGAGTTCCTGTTCTTCATCGATCATACGTTCGAATATTTTCGATAGCTGATAGTATAGGTCACCCAGGCGCTCCAGTTCATTCACGATCCGGTGCATATTGCGAACCTTACGGGTCCCTTCGGTAGTTAAGTTGGTGTTTTCCGATATCTTCAGCAAATATTCCGCGATTTCAATTTCAAGGCGGTCTGTAATTTCCTCACGCTTCATCATTTTCTCGATGAACTTGCGTCGTTTTTTGTCGCCCTTGAAGACCAGGCCATTCAGGCTGTAGTGCATTTTCTCGATGAGTTTGGCAAAAAGAACAATTTCTTTCTTGGCCTGGGCCATCGACAGCTCTGGGGAAGACATCAGTCCGGCATTGATATATTCAAGTTTGAAGGATTCTTCCCCTCCTTTTTCGGGCTGAATCCGCTCGATAAACCGGACCAGCAGAGGGACAAACGCGAACATCACGGTCACATTCAGCACGTTAAACAGAGTATGGAATAAAGACAGGGCCAAGGTGGCGTTCGTTCTGGATTCCTCGGTGTCCATGAAAATGGAAGGACTATCTGGTACCACAATGTTGGTGATAGCCCAGTCAATCATTTGAAGAAACGGAGTAATCACCACCAGCATCCAGATCACTCCGACAACATTAAAAAAGAAGTGGAATCGGGCAGCTCGTTTGGCGTGCACATTGCCTACTAATGCTGCGATATTCGCGGTTACTGTGGTCCCGATGTTCTCTCCCAATACCATTGCTGCAGCAATGGGAAAAGTGATCCATCCCTGAACCAACATAACCAGTGTAATTGCAGTCGCAGCTGAGGACGACTGGGTGAGTAGTGTGAGTGTTGTCCCTACAAAAACAAATAAGAGGGTCGACCAAAAGCCAAAATCGGTGAAGCTATCCAGGAACTGGAACATTTCGGGATTGTCGGAGATGTTTGGGACGGCGTTCTTGATGAATTCCAGACCGATGAACAGAATACCGAATCCGATCATCGACTCGGCAATGTTTCTGAGTTTAACGTTTCCGGAGAACAGGAACGGGAAGAAGATCCCAATTACACTGATCGCGACTGGAGTGATCTGGAATTTAAATCCGAATATGGATACCAGCCAGGCTGTGATGGTAGTGCCGATATTGGCTCCCATGATCACGCCGGTAGACTCGATGAAGGTGAGAAGGCCGGCGTTTACAAAACTGACAACCATTACGGTGGTGGTACTCGATGACTGTGTGATGGCGGTGGTTCCGAACCCGGTCAGGACACCAACGAATCGGTTTCGGGTCATTCCCTTCAGGATGGACCTGAGTTTGTTTCCGGCGACTTTTTGCAGGGCATCGCTGAAGATTTTCATCCCGAAAATGAAAATTCCAAGAGCACCGATGAGTTGCAGAAAATCAAATAGCGAATAATTCATAAAATAAGCGCTTGTAACAGTATGTAGTCCTTGGGTTGGAACCCTGATAGGAGCGTAAGTATACTCCTTAGCTGAATCCCTCAGTCATCAGGACTGGCAAACATACGAAAAATTATATTAACAGAAAGTTAACATTACTGAAGCTGAAGAGCAGTAAGCAGTTAGCGGCAGGCAGAGGGCAGGTTACATGTGTTTAATACGTTAAAAATTGAGCTAACATATTGATTAATGAGATTTTTTGTCAAAACTCTATTACTTTATCCAAAGTCTACTACAGCTTGCCACACCTCAATAAGCTTATTCATTAACACGACTCATACTATGAAAAAGGTCTTTTCAGCATATTCACTTAGCGTATTGATTCTCATTATTGGTTTCAGTACGGCCAGTTCTCAACAGCTACGTTCGTTGCAGTATAACCCGGTGAACTCGGCGATTAAATTACAACAAATTCAGGAATCCCAACCGGGGATTCAGTCACCAGATCACGATGATGTGTTGGCATCCAAAGCCGATGGAGTGACACGTCTGATACTGGCATCACGCAGCCGGGTTGGTAAATCGGGACCCCTGGCCGGATACCCGGATATCGGACTCCCAGTCGCTTTCAGTACAGGTTCCGGTGAGCCTATGGTCGATGTTTTTGTGAGGCTTGAGTCGGGGTTTCAGGCTTCGGCATTGCAAAACCTCGGATTTGTATCATTGGCTGAGATCAATGGCATTGCCGCGGGCAGGATTCCATTGAGTACTCTTGAGTCCCTGGTCAGGGACCAATCGGTACGTTTTGTAGAAGCATCCCTGAAAAGTAGAGCATCCATCAACCGCGCTCTGGAAGACACCAGAGTCAACCTGCTTCACGCCGGAACCGGAATATCAGCACCATACCGTGGCTCAGGAGTTGTTGTTGGCGTCCTGGATTCGGGAATTGATTTCAGTCATCCCGACTTTTCAACCAGCTCCGGCTCCCGTATCAGATATCTGCTGGAAATGAAAAGCGATGGTACGAATCAGGAATGGAGTAAAGCGCAATTGGATATTAATCCTGCTTCCGTCACACAACGAGACGGCAATGGAGGGGGAGGTCATGGAACCCACGTAGCGGGAACCGCTGCCGGAAATGGGAGGGTAAACGTGCAGTATACTGGAGTTGCACCACTGGCAGATCTGGTGATTGTAAAAGGCATACGTGATGCAGATAGCGACGGAGGCTTCAGTGATGTAGATGTAATCGATGGGGTTGAATGGATATTTGAGAAGGCTACTTCTCTGGGGAAACCAGCCGTTGCCAATCTGAGTCTGGGTGGTAATTATGGACCTTTGGATGGTTCTTCAGCCTATGAAACCATGTTGTCAGATCTGGTCGGTCCAGGGCGAATCATTGTTGCGGCCGCAGGTAACGAAGGCCGGGACTATATCCACGCGGGCGGAATGATTTCACAAGGCAGTCTGCCCTATGAGTCCGTGATGTATCCGGTGAGTGATGCATATAACTATGTGGAAGGCTGGTATGATGCTGGATCAGTGGCGAGAATCAGGCTGGCTTACTACTCGATCGACGATGAGGGCAATCTGATATTTGAAGGCTTAACCCCGAACGTTGCTATTGGAAATAATACCGGCTTTACTGATGGTGAACTGGATCCAGTACCTATCGTTTTGGATGGAAATACGATTGGGTACTACGTTATGGTTACCAGTAACACAAAAGACCCAAGAAATGGTGACGGACAGTTTCAGATCCTGATTACCGATAACGATACCAGCGTGGATCTATCCGAGTATATCTGGAGTGTGATCATCGGTGCTGGAACAACACCGGGTCGAATGGATATGTGGTTCACTGATGGGGCGTTCTGGGGATCAGAAATCGGATTTGATGACTCCATTGAACTGATCGGAAATACCGATTACACGGTAGGTGCGCCTGCAACTGCCCAAAAAGTGTTGTCGGTCGGATCGTATATAACGCGTTCACGATGGACTGACATCGACGACAATTCCTGGATGTCACAAACTACGGATGATGGTGAAACCTATCGTGAAATCACATTTGGAGATCGTTCTGATTTCAGCAGTAAAGGTCCAACTCGTGATGGAAGAACCGCTCCTGACATAATGGCACCTGGGCAGCGAATCACCTCTGTACTCTCATCGCATCTCACCATTCAGTCGGATTGGGATACCTATGCGGAACAAGGTGGTGTTTACAGGCAGAACGTAGCTCAAGGGGGGCAATACATGCTCACTCAGGGAACAAGTATGGCCTCACCCCATATAGCCGGTGTTGTTGCCCTGATGCTGGAGGCCAATCCAATACTGGATTATCATCAGGTCGCTGATATACTGACCCGTACCGCCCGAACCGATGGATTCACAGGATCCTTACCGAATAATCTATATGGTAATGGTAAAGTAGATGCATATTCTGCTGTGCTTGAAGCTGCGGTGAGTGTGAGCATCGAAACGGACGATCTGGAGATACCCGGTGAAGTAACACTTTCGGCAAATTATCCGAATCCATTTAATCCGAGTACGTTAATTCAGTTCAGTACTCCGGAATCGGCTCCGGTAAGATTGGATGTATATGACGCGACCGGACGTAACGTTCAGACGTTGGTGGATCAGGTGATGTCTGCCGGGCGTCATCAGGTTGCAGTCAATGCCTCAAACTGGGCAAGTGGAGTGTATCTGTATGTACTTCAGACTCCTGATGTGACATTAACGCGCAAGATGCTTTTAATAAAATAGAGAAGCTTCGCTTCACTATTTTATTAAAAGCGAAAAGGGTAAACAGATAAGAGATAGGAGAATGATGGGTGTGATTGTTGGGCGCCTATTTTTGGGCCGCAAAACTCAGCGACCAACAACATACCCTGAATGAACGAATCATTTCGCGAATGGACCTAATAAGTATATCCCTGTAAATAGGTTGTACGTTCTCGAAGCGATGCATCGCCTTTCGCGATGAAATTGACCTTCTCGGCTTCGTAGAAGCTGGTTCACAATTTGGGTGGGGCAAGCCCCACCCAAATTTAATTTAATGCCTTCCGCAGCCGCAGGTTTCAACGTACTCTACGACACCAAAGGTCGGGAAGTTATCCAGAATGCTACCCTCAGTTTCACGCTCCCACCAGAAGGGCAAACGCTCTCTGGTTCTGTTTCCCATCTCGTTCATGGTTGCAGCATCGTACAGACGTCCATTGATCATCGTATGGGTCACATTTTCGGTGTTCCGGATATTCGCCAGCGGATTCCCATCCAATACAATCAAATCCGCCAGTTTGCCAGGTTCAATCGAACCAATGTGATCATGCATCCCAATGTATTCGGCACCATTCATGGTTGCGGCTCGAATGGTCTCCAGTTCAGACAATCCACCTTGGTGAAACATCCACAGTTCCCAATGAGCAGCTAGTCCCTGAAGCTGTCCGTGGGAGCCCAAATTCATGTTTATTCCTTCGCGATGCAGATTTGCTGCCAATGCGGCACTCACCACATGACCATTCTGATATTCTTCATCCGGAATCATGGTTCTGTGACGGCTCCTGCCGTCGACCACGCTTCGTGGGACAAACGTCAAGAGGCGCTCTTTTTCCCACACATTGGTGTTCTGATACCAGTAATATTCGCCACTCATACTTCCGTAGTTCACGACCAGGGTGGGAGTGTACCCCGCTTTACTGGTCTTCCACAGATTCATCACGTCCTTGTAAACCGGATAAATGGGGATGTTGTGCTCCACTCCAGTGTGTCCGTCAACGAGCATGGTCATGTTGTGAGTAAAAGTAGACCCACCTTCAGGAACCACCAGTACTCCCAGCTCACGAGCCGCCTGCATCACCTGCTGACGCTGGTCACGACGAGGCTGGTTGTAGCTTTTCACCGAAATCGCTCCAAAGGCCTGGGTACGACGAATCGCAGAACGTGCGTCTTCGATATTGTTGATGACCGCCTTGAAATTGCCATCAGCACCGTATAGAATGCGTCCGGTGGAGAAAACACGCGGACCAACCATATGTCCAGCCTTAATGAGCTCGGAGTTGGCGTGGATCATCTCGGTGTCAGACGATGGATCGTGTGCCGTAGTCACCCCATAAGCCAGATTCGCGAAGTATTCCCACTGCTGATTTGGTGGGAGTCCGTTACGGAAGTTTCCGATATGCGCATGTACATCCACGAGTCCAGGCATGATGGTTTTGCCATTGAGGTCGATAACCGTTGCACCATTTGGAATCTGAACGTTGGCGCCAACAGCCGTGATCCGATTTTCTGTAACAACCACAATGCCGCGTTCGATGACCTCGTCGGTACTGTTCACCGTGATGATTCGTGCGTTGATGAATGCAATGGTTCCGGATGGTTTGTCAGTGGTCAATTCAAGTCCGACAATAATCCCATCTCGTGTTCCGAGTGGCAGATCAACCCCGCTGTCTTCATCGTTGGTGCTCTTGCCTTCGCTCAGGAAGTCAAATGCATCGGTCAGGGCTACAGTGAAATACTCCTCGCCAAGTGTCCAGTGCAGTTTGCTTCCATCGGAGCTCCAATGCAGATTGATTCCGGCATCTTCAGCGACCTGAGCGATTGGAATAGCCTTGGTCGTTGCGTTTAACGTGATGTCGGTTCCCGCCATTGGCAGCGGAGCAATGTACACTTTAAAGAGCTCACTGAAGGCGATCCATTTGTTGTCCGGACTCGGGACGTAACTGTTCGTGTAGGTCGAGCGGAAGTGGGTTCTGGCATCGTTACCCGACAGATCCACACTCTGGAACGACGACGACAGTCCGCCTCCGGCCTGGAAGAAAATCCGGTCTCCTTTGGTGTTGAATACCGCATTCGATCCACCCCGACGCACCAGTGTCATCTCGCCACCACCTGTCGGCATGGTGAAAATCCCTGTATTCAGCGTGTAGGCATAGCCCTGCTGACCATTTCCACTTTCACGACGGAACACAAGCATTTTTCCATCCCGTGAGAAAGAGGGCTCGCGATAAATACCTTTTTCGGTGGTCAGTTTACGGGGTTGCGCATTACGGCGGTTCAGATCCAGACTCATGATGGCACCGGACTCGGTGTCGCTCCAGGTTACATAGACCAGTTTACTGCCGTCTGGCGAGAACGCAGGCTCGAATTCAAAGGTGGTTCCAGAAGTGAGTCGGGTGGGAGTTCCATCCGGTAGAGACTTTTTCCAGAGATATCCAGCCGCATTGAAAATGAGGGTGTTACCATCCGGGGATGTCACTGCGTGGCGAATTACCTTGGCGGTGAATGTGTCCGGAGCAGGATCGAATTTCACACGGTGTGACAGGGCTACTTCGTATTTGACCGTTGCAGAAAACGGAATCTGAGTGAGTTCCAGCGACTGAACGTTGAGTTTGTTGATTTTTCCGTGTGACCAGAAAATCAGATGTTTGCTGTCCGGGGTCCAGTTGAAATTGGTAAATGGGCCGAAAATCGCCCAGGCTTCTTGCTGATCCTTGCTCAGATTGTCGTAAATGGCGCGTTCCATGCCACTTTCGAGGTCGCGGATCATCAAAACGGATTTGGTACGCACGCGCTTGATGAATGCCATGGATTTTCCATCAGGAGACAGAGTTGGAGAAATTGCTCCACCTGGTCCGCCGGTTACTCGCTCACGCTCGCCGGTCTCACGGTCGTAACGGTTGATGACATAGATTTGACTATTGGGATCTTTGTTGTACTGGAACATTCCGCCTGGATACACATCCTGAGAGTAGTACACATACTTCCCGTCGTGCGACATGAAAGGTTGTCCGAGGTCCTGCTGCTCGTTTGGTTTTTCGACCAGCTGGACGCCTGTTCCACCTGAAATATGGAACATCCAGAGCTCACCGGAACCAAGAGAGCGTGTAGAACTGAAGTGCTTTTTGGCGATAATATAATCGCCTTCGGGAGCCCAAACCGCGTTGTTCATGAGTCGGAAAGACTCTTTGGTAACCTGACGCGCATCGGATCCGTCGCGACGCATCACCCAGATATTGTCGCCGCCTGCGTAGTCGGAGGTGAAAGAAATCCATTGTCCGTCGGGACTAAATCGTGGCTGGATTTCGTAGGCCTGGTTCATGCGAAGGGGAGTTGCCTCGCCGCCAGTGATGGGCATGATGTAGATATTTCCGAGCAGGTCGAATACGATATGTTGTCCGTCGGGACTCACATCCAGGTTCATCCATGTACCTTCGTCGGTAGTGAACTCGAGGGACTCGGTGGGCCACTCGTTCCACATTTCCTGGCCGGTAACGGACCATTTCTTGGTCCAGTCGGCTATTTCTTCGCCAACATCACCGACCGTCGCCGAAGCACTTCCGGATTGAGCGATTGCGATTGAATTGGATGCAAAGATGGCGATGCCACCTAACATCAGCCATCTGAATAAAGATGATTTTGACAACATCAGCGTATTAGGATTGAGTAAAGGTAAACATTGATTACAATACGATTTTGGCTAGTAAAAAACAGTAATAAGTTTTGGTTTGGGATGAGAGACGAGGGATGAGGGATGAGAGACGAGAGAAATTCTCTCATCGCTTGTCCCTCGTCCCTCATCAAAATGGCGCACGAAGTGCGCTGTTTTGGGCCGTTTACTGTTTTCGCACGCAAAGCGTGCTCAAAAAAAAGCCGCCCGGATTACTCCAGACGGCTTCAATTTTATACAAGAAATGAGAAATTCGTTCTCATGTTCTCACGTTCTCACGACGTTATTATGACGCAATCGCATTCGTCACGGCTTCGGCAGCTTCCTTGAGCAACACCGCTGAAACCACGTTCAGTCCGCTGTTATCAATGATGACCTTCGCTTCTTCCGCGTTGGTGCCTTGCAGTCGAACAATAATAGGGATATTAGCCACTTTAGCTGCGATTTCAGGATCCGCTACCGCCTGAACGATACCATTTGCTACACGATCGCAACGTACAATTCCACCAAAGATGTTGATCAGAATCGCCTGAACATGTGGATCACTCAGGATGATCTTGAAGCCGTTTTTCACGGTTTCAACGTTCGCTCCACCACCTACATCCAGGAAGTTAGCTGGTTGTCCGCCCGCAAGCTTGATGATATCCATCGTGGCCATGGCTAGTCCGGCACCGTTTACCATACATCCCACATTTCCGTCGAGTTTGATGTAGTTCAGATTGTATTTTCCGGCTTCGAGCTCGAGTTCGTTCTCCTCGGACTCATCACGCAGTTCAGCCAGCTCTGGATGACGATACAGCGCGTTTTCGTCGAAGTTGATCTTGGCGTCAAGTGCGATGATGTCCTGATCCGGAGTCAATACCAATGGATTGATCTCGAAAATGGATGCATCCGTAGCTTCGAACGCTTTGTAAAGCGCCTGGATAAACTTGACCGCTTTTTTGAACGCATCACCGGAGAGTCCGAGAGCGAAAGCGAGGCGACGGGCCTGATTCGGATGGAGTGGGTGTCCCGGCTCGATCCATTCTTTGATAATCTTTTCTGGAGTAGTTTCAGCAACGTGCTCGATTTCAACTCCACCCTCGGTAGAAACCATGATCACGTTCTTAGAAACTGCGCGATCCAGTGTCACACCAACGTAGAATTCCTTCTCGATGTCAACACCGTCGGTGATGTACAGACGCTGAACCAGTTTTCCTTCCGGACCGGTCTGGATGGTAACCAGAACGTCGTTCAGCAATCCTTCCGCTGCGGATTTTACTTCCTCAACGCTACGAGCCAGGATGACTCCCTTGGAATTGCTCTTCACCGTGCGGCCTTTTCCGCGTCCGCCGGCGTGGATCTGGGCTTTTACCACAAATAGTTGTGCCCCTGTGGCTTTCAGCGTTTCGGCTGCCTTGACTGCCTCATCAACGCTGAATGCTGCGATTCCGGCTGGCACTGACACTCCGTATTGTTTGAGAATTTCTTTCGCCTGATACTCGTGAATATTCATACTATTGAAATTAGGTACTCGTAATAATTTAAAACTCGTCGCGCCTGTTGTCTGAAGGTATTTTTGGCCGCTCTCCGTGAATCTTATACATCAACCAAATCCATCAGAGACGCCTCGACATACCGACAACGTTGCGCTATTCATTCAGGCCTCAAGGTACCACTTTTTTTAGAAATGTGACGAGTGAAGCTGGGTAAAATTTCAGACAAACGGAGCGACCAGCCTCAATGGTTTAGTAGATTTGTCCTTATAGACCAGAAAATCAGAATCGAGTGTGAAAATGACTGAGTTTTTTAGCTTTGAATGAAGGTAAACCAATGAAACGTCAGCTACAGATGAGGGTAGGTCTGCGTATTTCAATACTAATTCTAGGCACTCCGTCGGAGATTCCGAAAAAGCCCGATCAATGTGAAGAATTCCTTGTTTCACCAGACTCGAAATGGCATTCAATGCCGTTGGATGATGTCTCAATAGAAAAACTACTTCAGACAGGACAGCCTCAGTCGTGACCAACTCCCCTGACATATCAGACAGCTGCTCAAGCACCCATCGGTGGTATTTTTCGATGCTGGAGAGCAATGCAACCAGCGGACCGCTATCTATCAGAATTTGGCTTGCCATAGTCCTTTAGATAGGTTTTGTTTGTTGCCAGGTCTCCTTCCGTGTTGTTCACTACACCCGCAAATGGTTTCAGTTTATCCAGCAAAGAGCCCGACTTCGGAGCCACTTCATAGCTGGCGATTTTCTCCTCCACAGCCTGAAGCACGGCCTCTTTTTGATTAAGTCCCTGTAATTCCGCGAGTTTCTTGATCCGTTTCTTCTCCTCCGGACTCACCTTCATGCCAAACCAAACAATAGTGTCTTTCTTGCTCATAGTCATCAAGTGTTGAATTTTTGTATTGCTTCAAAGTAAATATATCAACGCTTTGTTGCAACCAAAAAGTATACGTGTTGCAACAAGATAAAAAGTACACAGTACACAGACCACAGTACACGGAGCACAGAGCACAGTTCACAGAGAACAGTACACAGTACACAGAGCACAGTTCACAGTTCACAGTACACAGTAAACAGTACACAGAGCACAGAGAACAGTATACAGAGAACAGTACACGGAGCACAGTTATTGATGAGAGATGAGAGATGAGGGACGAGGGATGAGGTTAAAGAGAATCTCTCGTCCCTCATCGCTATTCTGTTTACCGATTCAAATCTTCCACAACGCCTAGTAACGAGTCATAAACAGGAATATGATGACTTGCAATAAACGATTTGTCCTGAGCCTCATAAAACCGTGATTTAATCAGAAACGGGGTCATTCCCAGTTCGATAGCTGGTTTAAGGTCTGAAAGTTTGTCCCCCGCCATAAAACATTGCTTCGGATCCGCTTTATATCGGCGCAGCGCCCTCACAAACATTCCCGTGTCAGGTTTGCGGTCGGAGAGTAATCGAGGATGGAGTCCGTCATGCAGATTCGGGTGCCACGGAGCCACATACCAGGCATCTATATGAGCGCCCTCGGCGGCCAGCAGCTTGGCAGCGTGTTCGTGAAGCCTAACCACATCCGCCATCGAAAACCGTTTACGGATCACTCCCGACTGATTCGTCACCACCACCACCTTGAATCCGGCTAGATTCAGACGCCGGATCGCCTCCGGTGCCCCCGGACAGAACTTCCATTCCTCCGGCTTATGTACAAAATCGGTGTCGACGTTTATGGTACCGTCGCGATCCAGGAAGAAGATTTTGGGGGTCAAAGGGGTATGCATGTTCATCGATCTTGCAGTAGAAAATCCATGTAATTCTCGGGAGAAATTACAGTTGTTTCTTTAGGATTATACTCCTCGGTAAAAGATTTGCTGAATTTTGCTTTGGTCTTAGAGTTCCACTTGATTTCAAATGCACGAATATCGGTACCGTCAGTTTCAATTAAATCTATTTCTTGTTGGGCATGATTTCGCCAAAAATAAGTTTGGCGCATTCTGTGGAAGTATCCATTAAACTTGATCCGTTCGCTGACGATAAAATTCTCCCACAAAGCACCCACATCGTCTCTTAATTTAAGGGGATTAAACTGTCGGATCACAGCATTTCTGATTCCATTATCATAAAAGTATATCTTACTCTGCTTCTTGATCTCATTGCGTAAATTCCGACTGAATGAACTGAGCTCAAAAATAACGAATGACTTTTTTAGAAGATCGATGTACCGCTCGACGGTTTTGTTATCCAGCCCTGTTTGATTAGCTAATTCATTAATCGAAATCAGTTGTCCAACCTGAAAAGCCAACGATTGTACAAGTTTCTCAAGTTGTTTTGGTTTATAGATGTTTTCCCAGACAAGTAAATCCCGATATAGGTAACTGTCGGATAGTTGCAACAGAATATCCATTTCTTTGCCACCAGACTCGTTGATCACATCTGGATACATACCATAAACCAATCTATGTTCCAGAAGACGACTTTCCTCCAGGTAACCATGATGATCAACCAACTCAGATGTACTTAGCGGATAAAGTTGGAATTCCCATTTTCGTCCAGTTAAGGGTTCGTTGATGTGATTAGCTAGCTCAAGGGATGAGGATCCAGTAGCAATTACTTTAACCGTAGGGATGTTGTCGACAATCAATTTGACAGTTAATCCGATATTTTCGATACGCTGCGCTTCATCGATCACTAGAAACTTGCTTCCTCCGATCAGTTTTCTGAGATTAGCAGAATTCGTATTGCTTAACACAGCCCTGACATCTGGTTCATCACCATTCATCCATAAAACATCATTCATACTGGTCATTAGCGAACGGAAAAGGGTAGTTTTACCAACCTGACGAGCGCCCAACACAATGATAGCCTTGGGGTCACTAAGCCTGTTATGGAAGGATTCTTCAAGTGCTCTTTTGATAATTTTCATAATTATATAGACTTTATTCCAAAAATTTATATAAATATTTGGAATTTAATCCAATAATTCAAGTAAATACGTGAATTTTGATTCCGAATTCCCACTTGCTAATTACCCTGAGTACTCGATTTTATAACGAGTCCATTTTAAGAATTGAGAACATTGGCGGTCCCCCTTGTTTTTTTACCGCAGTTCCAGTTTTTTCTACTCTTTCTCATCGGCTCTGCCGATTTACAAAAAAACCACCGGCGTTTTCGCCACTTTCGTGTGGCAAAGCCACCACCAAAGCCTGCGTTGCAGGTTCAACCGCACATGAACTCGCTAAAAGCGCCGTGAATGTGTACATAAATTTTTATCTACCGATTTTCATCACTAAATTTACCTAATCCGCAACATAGACGAGAAGCGACTGGTGAAAAAAGCCTTACTTCTTTCCGCAGATGACATGGATCGCACCTTCAGGCGGTTCGCTCACCAGTTTATTGAACCCTACGACGACGCTTCTAACCTGGCTATCATCGGAATGCAGACGCGCGGCGTGTATATCGCCAAACGGGTTCAGCTACACATCCAAAAAGAATTTAATCTGAATATCCCCCTGGGTGTGCTGGATATCACATTTTATCGCGACGACTTCCGCTCGAAGAACAAGATGCCTGAAGTGAAGGTGACCGAGATTCCGTTTGATCTGGCCGGAAAGGATATCGTGCTGGTGGACGATGTGCTCTATACCGGACGAACGGTCCGGGCAGCGATGGAGGCTCTGATGAGCTACGGTCGTCCGCGAAGTATCCGTTTTTGCTGCATGATCGACCGCGGACACCGAGAACTTCCAATTATCGCCGATTATATCGGACAAACGGTCCCAACGCACAAAAACGAAGAGGTACGCGTGCTGTTTTCAGAGACCGATGGAGAGGATGCCGTGTATGTGGTGACGATGAACGGTGATTCGGCTGATGGAGGTGCGCAATGAGCGATCAGGTGACACCGTCAGATTATATCTTTAAGCAAAGAGACCTGCTCGGACTCGCAGATTATTCCGCCGATGACATTCGATTTGTTCTCGATCAGTCGATTTCTTTCCGTGAAATCCTGGATCGCCCGGTGCCTAAGATTCCCACGCTGCGCGACAAAACCATCGTGAATCTGTTCTACGAGAACTCAACCCGAACACGCATTTCCTTCGAATTGGCACAGAAACGTATGGGTGCGGATGTGGTCAATTTCTCCGCTTCGTCGTCGAGTACGAAAAAAGGGGAGTCGCTGAAGGATACCATCCGAAACATCGAGTCGATGAAGATCGATATGGTGGTAGTGCGGCACGAGAGTCCGGGAGCGGCGCATTTCCTTGCCCGAATCGTGGATGCGAATATCATCAACGCCGGAGACGGCGCCCACGAACATCCGACCCAGGCCCTGCTCGACATGTTCTCTATGAAACAACGGCTCGGACGCATCGACGGACTCAAAGTCGCGATCATCGGAGACATTCTGCACAGCCGGGTCGTGAGATCTAACATCATCGGACTCCGAAAACTCGGCGCAAAAGTCATTTTATGCGGTCCGAAGACCTTTATGCCGGTATTTATCAAGGATATGGATGTCGATGTGACCTACAATCTGGAGGAAGCCCTGGCCTGGTGCGATGTGGCCATGGCGCTGCGCATTCAGCTGGAACGACAGGAACAGGGACTTTTCCCGAGCGTACGCGAGTATCACGAGCGATTTGGAATCAAGCTGGAACACCTCGAAAAGTATCCCGATTTCATCATCATGCACCCCGGACCCATCAACCGTGGGGTCGAGCTCCAAAGCGAAGTCGCCGACAGCGACCGGGCCATCATCCTGAATCAGGTCACCAATGGATTAGCGGTGAGGATGGCGGTATTGTATCTGCTTAGTGGTGGGTCGAGGATTTGAGGCGTAGCGGAGCTACGCCGAAAACAGTTGACAGAAAACGGAGAACGGAGTACAGAAAACGGAGAACTACCCTACTAAAGAGCCACTTCGTGGCGCAAGGTGTAAACTGAAAAAGGGAAACGGCCCTTTTGACAGATGTCTTGTATGGCTGTTTACGGTTTTCTGTTTTCCGTTTTCTAAATTCAGCATGCTGAATTACGTGTTAACCCGAATCCAGGTCGCTAAGTGCTCAATAGTTGCTTTTTGAAGGGATTTGAGATCCTTAGCTATTCTTTTCGCTGCATTAACGCGCTGCTTTTGAGCAGTTTCGTCGGAAATTCCTTCCAGAACCGCTTTGATCTGGCTTTCATCCATGACCGACGTGTCGATGTTCCACCCGGCGTCACCGAACATACGCCAGTTGTCGGAGTCAGATTGTCCCATGAACACAATCGGTTTGCCCATGCAGATGGCCGAAACGGCCTTGGACGGCACGCTGATGTGGGTCCATTCAGGCAATAAGGTGACAATGTGCGCATCCATATAGGTGAGATCTGAATCCGGGATGTTCTCGAACCAGCTGATGTTCGGCCGCTCACCCAGGGCTTGGCGAACGGACTCCACTTTGGCGCCATACATGGAAAACACGAAGTGTACCCGATTGGGATCAGCCAGTTCAACGAGGCGAATTACGTCCTGCGGACTATGCGCTTCACCCAGGTTCCCGACGTATCCGAGAACGGTTTTGTCCCCAGCCACGGACTTCCATGCAGGCTCCGGACCCACAGGCGTGTCTTTGATTCCGCAAGGAAGCAGTACATAATCGTGTTTGTATCCGAAAGCGTTGTGCACGAACTCACGTTGTCCCTCGCCCAAAAACAGGTTCATATCGGGAGCAAGTTCGCCGCATTTTTTCAAGAAATAGCGGTAAAATGGACTCGACTCACCCACGTATCCCGCTTTGGCAAACGCCACCGGAAACACGTCTAAGGTCCATTCGATGTACTTTTTGCCCGTTTTCCGGGCATAGTTCCCCATCCAGTAGTTTACCAGCGGCGGATTCGTCATCGCAATGACCACATCGGCCTCCGAAAAGGCAAGCTTCGCCAACTCACGCCCTTCCAGGAATCCAGCTACGAATCGTAGTACGCTGTTTTCGCCTGTGTACAGCACCTTGGATTTCAGCACACGCTCAGTGATGGTCAGTTCCTGTCTCCATCCACCTTTATACGGCGCGTCGGTGGTCACCACAAACACTTCGCTATCGGGCATCTCGTCCTGAAGCTGGTGCACCAGTTCATGGGCCAGATCACCTGTGCTGGCAGGTGAAGGCGGATAATACCGGTTAACAACAGCGATTTTCTTCATTATGTGGACTGGACACCCTCGAATGCGCCCAAATTGCTTAGGTTTTTGATGCGTTATGTGGTTCGCGGTTGTGGAATCTCTCGTGGAGGGTTAACTTTCCGCGGATCGTCAAAATTACACAATTTCATGCTCAAAATTCTGAATTTATTGCCTCGCATTCCAACCCCCATGGTGGATGGAGGCGCTATCGCCGTGTTCAATAATCTCGTGAATCTCAAGCGTCAGGGCATGGATGTCGTTGTGGCGGCGTTCGAATCGAACCGGCATCCACAGGATCCCGAGCAGACCCGTCGTGAGTTCCCGCTCTACTCGGTTTCGGCCAATTTTCGGGAATATGATCCCGTTTCGGCGTTTAAGAATCTATTTGATGCTCGTCCGTACAACCTAGCATTGCGTTTCGATCGGGACACCTTCCGCGACCTGCTTCGAACCGTGAAACGTGATCATCCCGGGTTTGATATTGTCCAGTGTGACTGGGTGTACATGGCTCCGTATGTCGCGCTGGTCAAGGAACTTTGGCCGCATGCTAAACTGGTGTTGCGACAGCATAACGCCGAGTACATCATTTTCGGACGCATGGCCGAGCACGAGTCCAGTCTGCACAACCGGATGTTCATGAACCTTCAGACCTCCAAGATGAAACGGTACGAGGCGCGGGCAATGACCTGGTTCGATCATGTGATATCACTGACGGATGTCGACAGGAAGTTGTTCGAAGAGATGATTCCTGCAGGATCCAGTCACCGACCCGGATTCTCTACGTTACCCGTGGGTGTAGACCTCGACACCTTCCGACGTGATCCAAATACACCGCGTAAGAAGCGATTTCTAATTCTCGGAAGCATGGGCTGGGCACCGTATGTTCAGGCGCTGCTCTGGTTTTTGCATCAGGTTTGGATGGATCTGCACGAGGTGCTTCCCGACTACAAACTCGTCATTGCCGGAGGTGGTGCTCCGGACGAGATCACCAAATTTGATGGTCACTACAATGTGGAAGTCGTGGGATTTGTGTCAGAAGTGGTGCCGTTGTTGCACGAGTCCGCCGCCATGATCGTGCCATTGAAGTCCGGCAGTGGCATGCGCATCAAGATCATCGAAGCCATGGCCGCAGAATTACCCATCATCACCACGTCCGTCGGCTGTGAAGGAATACCAATCCACCACCAGCAAGATTGTCTCATCGGTAACACCGTCGAAGAACTGCACCAAGCCATTATCGACTTCGCAAAGCTAGAAGACCAGGGCAATCGGCTGTCATCCAATGCCTTACGCATTGCTGCCGAGAAGTTCTCATGGGATTCGATATCAAAACGGAGCGTTGAATTATATAGAGATCTAACTAGTTAACCATACCTCTTGCAATGTAGGCAATAATCGCGCACAAGGGTCAGGAAGGGCAGAAGGTGCAGTAAATGTGATTAGACAAGGGACGAGGGATGAGGGGAATTCTTTCGTCCCTCCTCATAAAAAACAGTAGTGGGGCAGTGTTCAGTGAGGCGGTTGGGAGTTAATACAAAAACCCGAACAGCCATAGTGGGACCGTATTCCTGTATCCGATTTCAATAACATCAGCTGCAACTATGGACTCTTCGATGCTGAAAAGCTGTTTCGAGGTTTTATTTTTTCCACCAACCTCGATGTGAAGTCCGTTTGCTAAAAAGTCTCCGGATTCTGGTAACACGACATCCAATCCGGCATTAGTTAATTGATTCATGACGAAGGTTTCTCTGATTGAGCCAATGTCGGGATTTTGCTTTAGCGCGTACGAAAAGTTTGTGTTTTCAAGGAAGATTTTATCGGGCTTCTGAAGTGTTGAAACACCTTTCCCATCCCTGGAAAGTGTATTCAATAAACCAGCATTTGCAAGATACGCGATCCACAAATTTACCGACTCCCGACTGATATCCAGTTTTCTGGCTAATGCTGAAATATTAGGTTTAAAGGGAGCAGACTCGGCGATGACTCCCAATAGTTTTTTGATTTTATTGGCTGTTCCGCTATCAAAACTTTCGATATACGCCAAGTCAGATTCAACTACTGCATTTATGACTTGAATGAGGAGCAATGGAATATCCTCAATTCTACTCTCCGTAATTATGGGTAAATAACCAACTTTCAAGTATTCCCGAAAATAGGGCAAATCTTGAATCTTACTTACAATATCTGTCGCAATCTGTTCGTGGTAGAAGGTAATATCATGCAGAGATATCGAGTCATGATGTAAAACTCCCCTAAGCTTTAGATACTCCCGAAACGACATGCCGGGCAAGTTGTATGTAATCACCCGTCTGCTCAGATCGGCTTCTCCGCGGTAGATATCCAGTGCAGATGATGACGAGAAGACAATTTTTAAATCCGGAAATCCATCATAGATATTCTTCAGCTCTCTGGACCAACGTGGATATTTGTGAACTTCATCAATAAACAGATACCGTCCACCATTCAGATAAAAAGTCTCAGCTGTTTCGTAAAGTGTGTTCGTGTAAAACCAGTAATGGTCGGCCGTGATATAAAGCGCTTTACTGGATGGGAGATCTAATCCATACTTGATTCGTTGCAGCATGAGCGTTGTTTTACCGGCTCCTCGGGGACCTTTCAGAGCCAGCATACGCTGATCCCAATGTATGTTATCATACAGGAACCGCACAAACGTATTGTTCGTCTGTCGGATGCTATTTGCGTGAAATGAATAAAGTGGATCTATCATTGCTGGTTTTAACTAGCAAAAATATAAGCAAATTGCAGTTTCTAACCAACAATGTTGTCATTTTTTTGATGGTTCTAGTTTGCAAATTAGATAAAGAAGCGCACAAGGGTCAGGAAGGGCAGAAGGTGCAGTAGATATATTAAGTAAAGAGACGAGGGACGAGCGAATTTTTTTTAAACCAAATTCTCTCATCCCTCATCCCTCGTCAAAAGGCTGCAAACTGTGCATTGCGTACTAAAAACTGCCCTTCCTGCCCTTTGGGCGCTTTGTGCGCTTGTTACCAGGTAATCAACCCAGATTTTATATCCTGAACCACACTCTTTAATCCCTCCTCCAGCGATATCTTCGCTTTCCAGCCGAGGGAGTGCAGGCGACCGACGTCCATGAGCTTGCGGGGAGTGCCGTCGGGTTTGGTGGCGTCGAAGCGGAGTTCGCCTTCGAAGCCGACGATGCGGGCGACCATCTCAGCGAGCTCTTTGATGCTGATGTCTTCGCCGGTGCCGACGTTCAGGAAGTCGCGTCCGTCGTAGGATTTCATCAGGTATAGACAGGCTTGGGCCAGGTCATCGACGTGCAGGAATTCGCGTTTTGGTGATCCGGTGCCCCAGATTTCAACGTGATCCTGACTTTCCTTTGCTGCAGTATAGAATTTGCGGATCAAAGCGGGAAGCACGTGGGAGTTTTTCAGGTCGAAATTGTCGTTCGGGCCATACAAGTTAGTTGGCATGACGGAGATGAAGTTGCATCCGTACTGGTCCCGATAGGCTTCACACATTTTGATGCCTGCAATCTTTGCAATGGCATAAGGCTCGTTGGTGGACTCCAACAGTCCGGTTAGTAGATACTCTTCTTTGAGTGGTTGAGGTGCCAGCTTAGGATAAATACAACTGGATCCCAGGAACATGAGCTTCTTGACTTTGTACTGGCGCGCAGCTTCGATGACGTTCAGCTGGATAGCCAGGTTGTCGTGCAAAAACTCACCGCGATAGGTGTTGTTGGCCAGTATGCCTCCAACTTTGGCCGCGGCCAGAAACACGTAGTCCGGCCGCTCCGCCTTGAAGAAGTCCATCACGGCTTTTTGGTCGCGTAAATCGAGTTCTTTCGACGATCGAGTGAGCAAATTGGTGTATCCATCGGCTTTTAAGGCCCGAACGATGGCCGATCCCACCATTCCGTTGCTCCCGGCGACATAAATCTGGTCTGTTTTTAACATGAGCTCTCTCTATGATGTGTTTCTGGTTATAGACTGCGCTGGTGGGCCACTCTGCGCATCAACTTGATGTCACTGTCCACCATCTCTTTTACCATTTCACGCAGGGTGTACTTCGGCTTCCAGCCAAGCAGTTTCTCGGCTTTGGTGGCGTCACCGATCAATAAGTCGACTTCGGTCGGACGGAAATACTCGGCGTCGATGGCGATGACGGTTTGTCCCACCTGTACCTGGTGCTCGGTGTTCTGAACCGCCGTGATGATGCCTTTTTCATCGATACCGGAACCGCTGAATTCAACCGTGATTCCAGCTTCTTCGAAGGCCATCCGAATGAAATCACGCACCTTGACCGTGATTCCGGTCGCGACGACAAAGTCTTCGGGTTTGTCCTGCTGCAACATCAGCCACATTGCTTCGACGTAGTCCTTGGCGTGTCCCCAGTCACGGCTGGCATCCAGGTTTCCGACGTAGATGCAAGAACTGAGTCCGTTTACGATGGATCCCACGCCACGAGTAATCTTACGAGTCAAAAAGGTCTCGCCCCGCACCGGGGACTCGTGATTGAACAAAATCCCGTTCACGGCAAACATATTGTACGCCTCGCGATAGTTGACTACAATCCAGTAGCCATACAATTTGGCAACGCCATACGGAGAACGTGGATAAAACGGAGTTTTTTCGGTCTGCGGGACTTCCTGAACAAGTCCGTACAGCTCGGAGGTCGAAGCCTGATAGACTTTGGTTCTATGTGTCATTCCCAGTAACCGGACGGCTTCGAGGACACGCAAGGTTCCGAGTCCGTCGACATTGGCCGTGTATTCGGGCATATCGAAACTCACCTTCACATGCGACATCGCTCCGAGATTGTAAATCTCGTCCGGCTGGATCTCCTGGATCAACCGGATCATATTCGTAGCGTCGGTAAGGTCACCGTAATGCAGATGAAATTTGGTCTTCGAAAAATGTGGATCCTCATACAAATGATCAATACGCTCGGTGTTCAGGAGCGAAGAACGACGTTTAAGACCATGGACTTCATATCCCTTGTTCAGTAACAACTCGGCCAGATAGGCGCCATCCTGCCCCGTAATGCCGATAATCAGTGCTTTTTTCATGAAATGTGCTTGAATAATTACGTGTGAGCTGATAGAATCAGTCGATACAATGTGTTAGCTTCCAAAATTATTCAAATATCGGAACAATTGCCCACCCAAAATGCATATATTTCACCGTCACGCTCCAAGTGAAGCAGCTTTTAGCACGTTTATGCATTTTTTTTCTTTAATGATGGGTTCATTCAAACCGTTGGATGGTTGAACGTATGAACGAAAACCCATACAGCTCCAGACACATAGCGGTCTATACCACGTTCAATATCCTGGGCAAGGCCATTCCCATGGTCGCTGCGCTGGTGGGTATTCCAATCATTATGGACCATCTGGGCAAGGATCTGTTCGGTATCCTGGCCATTGTCTGGGTCTTTGTGGGCTACACGTCGATACTGGATATGGGGCTGCCGCGCGGGATCATCAAGGTGCTCTCCGACAACTCCGATGCCTCGCCTGACCAAAAACGGATCATCATCGGTACTGCTCTGACGATGATGATCTCCCTCGGGTTACTGGGTGGGATACTCATCAGTGTATTGAGCACTCCATTGGTCACCAACTGGCTCACCATCGATCCCGCGAATCACGATGACGCCATAAATTCACTGATGGTTATCGGGTTTGCGTATCCAGTGCTGGTCACCTTGTCAGGAGTCCGTGCAATTCTGGAGTTTCATCAGCGTTTCAAAGTGATCAATATCTACAGTATCGTTTACGGATTACTCAATTACATCCTGCCAGCCGCGGTGGTAATGATCTCTTCGTCGCTGATACTTGTAGTCATAACAACGGTACTGGTCCGATTTTTGAACGCTATCCAGCTGTATCTGGAAGTGCGCAAGGTCTACGATAAAAAATGGATTCCGCTGCTCATTGATCGGTCACAGGTCGGACCCTTATTCAATTTCAGTAAGTGGATCGTGAGCGGGATCATTTTGTCCACGCTGATTGGCGTGGCGGACCGGTTTATTATCGGAGCGCTGCTTGGGATGGTCGATATCACGTATTTCTCCACTCCACTGGAAGTCCTGATGAAAATGGATATCATTCCAATGGCCGTGGTGGCTGTTTTGTTTCCTGCATTTACCTTAGCCACAGCCAACAAGTCCGAAGCCGTTGGGATTGTGTATAACACAGCCCTCAAACTCCTAGCCTTCGGATTCGCGGTGGGTTGCTTCTTCCTGAGTCTGGCCGCAGAATTATTCCTGACACTGTGGCTAGGCGCAGACTTTGCGCTGGTTGCAACCCCGGTGTTCAGACTCCTGGTACTTTCGGTATTCGTGATCGCACTATGTTACGTAGTGCAGACTCTGGTCCAGGGTGTCGGTCGGCCCGAACTGGGTGTACTGGCCTATCTGAGTCTGCTTGTAGTGGGAATACCACTGACCTACTGGCTTATTTCGGTGTACGGAATTGAAGGCGCTGCGCTGGCTCGCATCATCAGAGCCGTTTTTGAGCTGATTGTGATGCTCACTCTGATCGCATTTGTTGTAAAGATCAAACTCTATGGGACAACCCTGTTCATTATTCTCTCCGGCGCCACAGCTTTGCTGATATCTGTTTATCTGCCGGTAACGGTTATCACGGTCTCGATTTCGGTCCTTGTAGCCCTGGTACTGATTGTGCTGTTCTGGACCAAAGGACTCAATGATCTCGAGCGCCAGGCCATATTCAGGGTCCTTCCAACGGAGCTTCGTGAACGGTTATTGCGCTATCTTTTTTAGTCGCCAATTGATGGATTATCCCTTACCTTTTGTGCCATGATTGATGTATCTATCCTTATTGTGAACTACAACAAGGGCGAAATGCTCCGCGAGTGCATTGAATCGGTACAACGATTCACCCCGGACAACATCGCACTGGAATTTATTGTGGTCGATAACTCCGATAAACTGGATGTACGTCTTTTTCTGGATGGTCTGAAGGATGTGGTTCTCATTCAGAACCAGACCAACCGGGGATTCGCGGCTGCCAATAACCAGGGACTCGCGGTCGCCCGCGGAACCTATGTCGTTTATCTGAATAACGACACGCTTTTCCTGGAGGATACCCTTTCGGAAATGATCCGTTTTTACCAGCAGATCGGTGGAAACGCACTGATTGGCTGTAAGTTCCTCAACAAGGATTTGACCCATCAACCCTCCGTATTTGACTTCGATACGCTCAGCAACCGATTCGGTGAGTACTTTTTCGTCTATCATATCGCTAAGCGTTCAAAAACCTTCAACAAGTTTCATCTAAACTACACGCATCCAGACACCACCATGCAGGTGGATGTGGCCAAAGGTGCATTTCTGTTCTCTGGCCGTGAAGAACTACAGCGTTTGGGTGGATTCGATGAAACGTTCTTTTTCTACAACGAAGAAAACGACCTGTGCTGGCGTCTGAAAGAGTCCGGCGGACAGGTATGGTACCATCCCAAGACGGCGATTATCCATCTGGGAGGCAATACGACCGATGAGATGCCCTATTTCTCGGTCAAACATCTCGCAAAGACCAATCTGATCTACTTCCAGAAACACAATCCACCCCTGAAACGATGGATGTATTACCTCATCCATTACACAGGATACGCCATACGAGTGCCCCTGTTTGCAATTCAGGGATTCGTCACGGCAGATAAGGGATACCTGACCAAATCCTGGAATTATTTTCGTAGCCTGTTTCAGCTTCCTTAGGCGAGCTGTTCCGAGGTCAGACGATCTTTCTCAAAGGATTCCTGCCTGACCGTGTACCACGATACAACAGACCCAAGTATGATCAACAGCAACATTCCTTCATAGGAATACACGACCGGTGAGGTCACGTTCATCAGTCCCGCTGTGGGAATATAGGCCATGATCGTGATCATCAGGATCTTAATGGTGACCAGCCTGGTTTTCTTGTACACTTTGAATGCGTAAATGAACAGCGTCAACACATATGCCAGGATGGCGATGAGCCCAATAATGCCGTTTTTAAACCAGATAGCCAGGTATCCGTTGTGGATGTAGGAAGTAAAGGAACTGGTCCGGCGGAAAAGCACGTCGTATTTCTGAAACTCGGTTCCGTATCCCCACCCAAGAATCGGATTTTGAGTGATCATGTTCCAAACACGCTGGGTTTCATAAATTCGGTCGGTCACCGAAATATCCTGTAGACCCTGAGTAAAGGATTTGAATCGTATCGCAAGCAATTCCAGAATAAACAGCGTGACATCCAGATAAATCAATGCCACGATGGTTGCTATGACTCCAGCTACTCCCACGTATCCGATCAGTCGGCGACGTTGTGACCTTCCCACATAAAATCCGACGATTCCGATGCCGAGTACACTAGTAACCCACAAGCTGCGGGTCAATGTTACGATGATCGCACCCACCGTCAGGACAAACAGCAGGATCAACGCAGCTTTATGCCACACTTTTTGGGCGTAAAGCAATGCAGCCGAGACAAAAATCACTCCGATCAGCAGAAAGTTTTCGTTTCCTGCACCACGCGCGAAATTCAACTCCCACTCCTGCACGGCGTTCAAAATAGCTGAGCGATAGGACAGATAGGTTCGAAGTACCACATACAGGAAAATGAAGAAAAACACGGCAAAGAGTCCGATACGGAAGTGTTTGTCATCCAAATGTGGACGAATCACAAAGTAAAACAGGATTCCGGAGTAAAAATAGAGCACTTCCGTTAGTGGTGCGGCGCCGGTCGAGCTGAATGCGAGTCCCACGAACAGGGCGAGAAGCACGGTCATGCTAAACAGGATGTAGTATTTGTCCAGCGCATTCTCCACCCTAAAACGGGCGCTAAACAGGTGCGGGATAAACACAAAAGCCAGAGTTGCAGCCCACATAGCATAGTAACCTAGCTCACCCAGATCTAATCCACGTGCATTATAGACCACAAACACACTGGCAACGAGTGTCGTCAATACGATGTGGCGCTTGTCCTTAAGCACCAGAAAAGCTCCCAGTGCAACGACCGGAAGCAGGATGAAGGGAAAGATCAGTCCAGGAATGTTGACAATGATAAGCGGAAGTAGCACCACCATAAATCCGAACGCGACCCATACGGGACTGATACGGGATATCCAGGATTGGGATTGGATCTCTTCGGTCATAGTATTGTTCTAACGTGCCTGATCGTAGAGATGCATGTTAACGATTCACCAGATCCCTGAAGTATCCACGGTTTTTCTGGTACATGTACTGAAGTACGAGTACACTGAACATCAGAATAAACGCCGACAACAGGGATGCGATTACAATCAGCGACCGGAACGGTTTATCCTTACGTTCCGCGACCTGTGGGTAATCCACGATGGTCACCGTTGGCAGAGCTTTTCGTTCCTCCAGCATTGCCTGTTCGTACATAGGGACCAGAAATTTTAAGATCTCGGTCTGTAGTTCCACTTCTTGGAGCAGTTCGAAGTATTCTCTGCCGATCTCGGGTAGTTTTTCAACTTCAAGGAAGATCGGATTGTTGCTGGTATTCTGATAGGTCTGAGACAAGTTATTGTTAAGAATGTCCAGTTTTTCCTTAGCTTGAGCGTACGACAGGGAATTCACTCCCACTGTGCTTTCCAGTAATTCCACTGCAATCTTTGCCTGAAGCTGTTCTGATGTGATCTCTGCGATAACTGAAAAATAGGCTTTTAACTGTTCCGGTAGTTCATACACGCCATATTCAGACTGGAATTCAGCCATTCGTGTTCTCAGCGAATCTACATCATCAAAGGCTTTTTGATATCTTTTTTCAATAAACATCCGGTACTGACGAGCTTCATTGGTCTTCAACTCTACATTGAACGAATTCAATGTTTCCAGGTAAAATTCAACCATTTTTTTAGCACGTTCAGGATCTTTGTCCCATACTTCGATTAAAAAATTCCCCTCGGCAACACCGATAAAGTTGGTATTTCTGGCAAGTTCTTTCTTGGTTTCAGTCATAGGGTAGGGGTGAGTGTCCTTTTCATACACATTGACCAGGTCGAATTCTTCTATGATTCTCCTTTGAACGGTATCACTATTCAGAAGAACCAGAAATCGGTCGAACGGACCTGATCTGCCGCCCCCGATCAGACTGCTGGCCAAACCTCCAATGCGTCCACCCAGTAACGATTCGATACCAAAGGATCTGTCCTCAGCAGGTAGTACACTTGCAGTTGACCGGTAAATGTTATCCATAAATAAAGTGGAAACAGCTACCACAATCGACACGACTAAAGGCAATAAAAATAGCTTTTTATAATTTGAATAAGCTAGCCGAGTTATTTCCTTAAAGCTGATAGGCTGATATGTTAAACTCATTATGTAATTATTCTCTGGTTAATGCGATATAGGTAAGAGCAGCACTTGTAATGGTTGCAACGGCAGATAAAATGACCTGGAAACTGGTCAGTCGCTGTTGTTTTCGCTGCAGATTTAGTTGTTCTTTTTCAAGCAGATAGCTTCTGTTTTCCTGAAACGTATCGACTATGTTTCTGTCAACAAAAATGATATCACCGCTTTGAATCGATACTTCACCTGGTTTGTACCAGTCTCTGGAGCCGGCTTTGATGATAAAAATACGATCACTCTCAGCTGCCAGGGTCAGACCGTCGGCAAGTCGTATGTAATCCATTACGCTGTAGTTTGAATAGATAGGATAGTATCCGGTTCGTTTCACCTGACCCATAATCAGTACTTGTTCGTCGTTTCTGGGGACGTGAATCTTGTCTCCATTTCTCAGGGTGACCCGTTCGTTGTTTTCCAGAGGATTTACAAAAATAAATCGGGTAGCCAGTGATCTTTCCTGTTGGATGTAATCCATACTTTCAAGCAGTAAATCTCCGGAGCGCTGTATCATTTGTAATTCAGACCAGCCGAATTTTTCATAAAAGTCATTGGATCGGGATCTTTCAATGAACACGGCTGTTGAAAGTGCTTCATCGGTAATGTTTCCAGCTAGTTGGATCACATCATCAAAAGTTGTCACATTTTCAATAATCGGATAATTTCCCGGCATATTCACTTCACCAGAAATCCAGACAGACTGATTATTGCTCTGTCTGTTACTTCTTGGAATCACAATTCGGTCGTTGTACATGAGTTCAAATCCAGCAGAAGACGCGTCAGATCGGTCTACTTTTAACTGTTGAATCTCACCATCAATCACTCTGGTGACAAAGAAATGGGTTGTATCTGCATCTGCATTATATCCACCTGCGATGTGAATCAGCCCTGAAACGGTATCGTCTTCTCTGAAATCGGCAGAAAATCCAGACTTGACAGCTCCAGAAATCGATATTTTAGGAGTAAAGGCGTCTGATCTGCGGATGGTAAGCAAGTCTCCATCCCTGAGATAGGGATTGGAACTCAGGATACCACCATTCAGATAAGCAAATAAATCGGCATTCGTTGTTTTCCCATCCCGATGTATTATTTCCAGATTCCGCAGATTGTAGACACTCAGGTCGAATTCACCCGTTCCGATGTAATCAAGCGACCTACCCCCAAAATAGAAACTTTTTCTCTGGACTACCGGATTTTCGGAACCTTCTACTTCAGTGGATGTGAATCCAACAAGTAGGTTTATGATAGCCTGGTCAAGCCTTGTGTTTGCAGGGAAAGCGTATCTGCCGGGATTGTTAAAATCTCCGACAACGTGAATGTGTGCTTGTTTCGGAAGTTCCAGGATAACTACAATATCATCGGCTCTGTAACGCTCAGAAATCAACTTCTTGATTGCCAGTTTAGCATCTAAAAGACTCAGATCCCCAACTTTAATGTTGCCTACGGTTGGTATGGCCAGATATCCTTCTGCGTTAACCACTAAACCACGCCAGGAAACCGGAATCGTACTGCGAATTTCTATAGATAAAATATCTTTAGCACCCAGATAGTAAGAACTTTGATCTATAAACCCCTCAAGGGATGGGCTTTCGCTCGCGATTCTGAGTCCCACATCGTCTACATAATAGATCGCGTCTCCGTTTGGCGATACAAAAGAGCCAGCAGTACTGTTATTACCAGGTCTTTGGGTGGAATTATTTTGTGCCGATAAACTACCCGTTGTAGCAATGGCTATGACGATGCAAAATGATATTTTTAAAGCTAATTTTAGTACCATGAACGATCTTGAATTTAGATTAATCCCTTAATATAGCCATTATTGCGCATAACCGATAACCCGAATTATCGCGATTTACACCTGCGAGGCTGTTGTTAATTATATTTTAACGTATCGTTGAACTCGCTTGACATCACTTCCGGCGGGTCTGGATAATCCCACCTATAACTATGGCTGATCCGATATATTGCACGGTAGTCAGTTTTTCGTCAAGGATGATGAATCCCAGGATCAGTCCCAGCACAGGTACCAGATTCTGATACGTGGCAGTGCGAACCGCCCCAACCTGACGAAGTCCGTAGTTCCAGATGATATAGGATATGCCAACCGACAGTATGCCACTGTATAACGCTCCCCCATAACCGGACCACGATATACCCGCATAATCGAGTTCCACGAGCCACGGGATGCCTGCTAAAACGAGCGACATGCCTCCAACAGTCATCGACATGGTGGTGAGTTGTAACGGCGGATAGTAGTTCAGATAGCCTTTGGACAACACGGTGTAGTATCCGAATACAAAGGCGGAACCAAGCGTGAGCAGGTCGCCGATGAAGGTTTCGGACCCGAAACTGATGCGCTCAGGCTTGCCCAGTAGGATGAACATCACTCCGGTGAAAGCCAGTGACACTCCGACCGCTTTCGACCGCGTCATCTTTTCGTCGGAGAACAAATGCGCCGTAACCGCCACCCAAACTGGAATCGTGCCTAACATGACCGCCGAATTGGCCGAAAAGGTGCGTTCGAGTCCAAATATGAACAGTAACTGATACAAGGTGTTCCCCAAAGCACCTAAAATGATGAGGTAAATCCAGTCTCCCTTGCGAATCGGGCGCCATTCCTTGCGATAGAGTACTACTGCCCACATCAGTAAGGTGGCCAAAAAGAACCGCATCGCATTGAAGCTCATCGGATCAATCTCACCCAGACTGATCTTGACGACCGAGAAGTTGAACGCCCAGATACAGGCTACGCCAAAAAGAAGAAATTCAATGAGGAGGGTCCGTTTTGGATCGGTTTCCATGTTTGAGAATCAAATATGAAAGGAATTATTTGTGTTCGATAATGGACGGTAGCGAAGTATTCAGCCGGACAAAGTTAGTGCATTAACTATCCAAATCCACCCGAAATTTAGTATCTCTCAGGCTCTTCAAGATTCCGTATATTTAAGCCATACACACCGTTTTCAACCAAAAACCGATTCCTACCGTGATCCAACGAATCCAAACAGTATACCTCATTCTTGCCATTATATTGACGCTTGCCACACATTTTACCCCTCTGTTCGTACAGCTACTTGCCGATCCTGCAGCGTGGATACTCAGTGGGTTCATTGCGGCTATCGCATTTTCCATCGTGTTGAGTGTATGGGCTATTTTCCGCTTCAACGACCGACCTGCTCAGGCAACTACTGTAGGGAAGGCGATGATTTTCCAGCTTATCGCTTTCGCTATTTCCGTTGCCGTTGTGCTCACTCCGGGAACGATTGAACATGCGCTGTCTTTCGCCACTGGATCCGCATTGCTTTTTGCTGCGCTGATTCTCCAGGTTCTTGCCCGTGCTGCTATCCTAAAAGACGAAAAATTGGTCCAGTCCATGGACAGGATCCGCTGAGCGTATGAGCAACTCAACGGTCACGGCTGCACCTGTCCATACCTATCTGATGCTGGCGGCCGGACTGGCTATGTTCGCCCTGGCCCCGATTATTGTGCGCATGTCCGGACCCAATGCTGACCCGGTTGCCATCACAACCGTACGTACAGTCTCGGCATTTTTAATGCTACTTCCGTTCTGGATAGCCAAACAGCTTCGAAAGGATGTCCCGAAAATCCACCGCACGCGTAAAGAACTGATGTGGACGGCCCTGGCTGGATTCTCCCTTTCTGCCCACTTCACGCTCTGGATCGGATCACTTTTCTTTACCTCAATTGCATCGGCTTCCGTGTTGGTCACCATTCACCCCATTATGCTCATTCTGGTGGAATCGACCTTCCTGAAAAAGAAATTCCCCGTATTAAGCTGGATCGGTGTCTTCTGCGCCTTCGCCGGATCTGTCTTGCTCGGGGTCTTTGACTCAGGACCCAGTGAAAACTTCCCGAACCCACTTTTGGGTAACACGATGGCCATGGTCGCCGCTGTTTTTTTTGTGTTCTATATCCTCATCAGTCAGAAAATCCGCGTGACTTCGTCCTGGCTCGACTACGTCTTTGCCGTCTATGGATTCACTGCGCTTGGCACGGTTTTGATCGCCCTGGTTCTCGGAACCTCGTTCAATCAGCCCATCGAGACCATTCTGTCCGGACTCGCCCTGGCTCTTGGCGCCTCCATCATCGGACACGGATCCATGAACTATGCGATCAAGTTTATTTCTGCCACGTTATTGTCTACACTTATCCTGGCCGAGCCCGTCTTTGCCACACTTCTGGGAGTAGCGGTGTTTGGTGAGATCCCCATCCTCTCGTCTATGATCGCCATGTCTGTGATCATGGTCGGAATCTTCATGACCTGGTGGGGGAGAAGGGGTCCACGTTCGTCGAAGTTAGCCTGATCGGAGATTAGAATTCTCAAATAAATCTTGGCCTTAACCGGAATATTGTCGCTTTTTAGGATCAATTTCCCAGAAAAAGCCCTTTCAGTATCCCCGATGTTTCTATCCCCCGCACATACTTGACTTTCGTATAAAATCGTTATCTTAAATATATACTTGTTCTTAATCGATTCACTCAATAAACCATCACCAATACACGTTTATTCGAGAAAAAGTTAGCAAACCAAATCCAGCTTATTGTCTGGACAAAAAAAGAGGGAATTCAACAACAGAAGAACGTGACATTCGGGTTCTTTGATTAACGGGGTAACGATCTCCCTCGCCCCATTCACGAAATTCATGATGCATGATTCCAAACAAGTACAGATTAACACTGCTGGTAATGCTCGTTACGCTCGTCGTGAGCATCGCACTCTGGGTTAAAATTACTGCTTCGATAAATGCCGATCATCTCCAGTTGAACTACGAAGATCCCGTGGATCTTGACTTTCAGGCAATCAAAGAACGCGGATCCATCCGTCTCATCACGCGATACGGTTCGGTTTCCTATTTTCTGCACCATGGCCTGGAACGTGGATTCGAGTATGAATTCCTGTCGGAGTTCGCCAAGCAGCACAATCTGCGTGTTGAAGTGGTTATTCCGCAGGAAAATGAGGATCCGATCGATGTACTCAACCGTGGCGACGGCGATGTTATCGCTCAAAACTACTCCATCACTCCCAAACGAGCCCAATTCATCAGCTTCAGCGAGCCCTACAATCTGGTGAACCAGATCCTGGTCCTACCATCCCATTTGCAAGATACCTTTGATTCGATAGATGCCCTGAACGGACTCACTGTAACGGTTCGCCGTGGAAGTTCTTACTATTTTACACTGCGTGAACTTCAAAAGAACGGAGTGGATGTCAATATTGAACTGGTTCCTGAAAACTGGGATACGGAAGGGCTCATTACTTCTGTTGCCAATGGTGATATCCAGGCAACCATCGCCGACGATAATCTCTTCAATGCGGCTGCCATTTATGTGAATGGTATCGCTGCCGGACCCTCCCTGACTAACAGCGATGTGGTAGCCTGGGGAATCCGACGCAACGCATCGGAGCTCAAGTTCCAGATGGATGCCTTCCTCGCTGATCACTTCAGAATCAGCGAATTGGATGGTGAACCCAAGCGTTCCATGCTATTAAATATGCTGCGTCACCGTTATTTCGAAAACGAAATCATGGTTCACCGATTCCGTTCGCCGATTGCAAAAACAGAATACGCCGGGCTATTGTCACCCTACGACTCTCTGGTACGTCCTATTGCCGATGAGATGGGTGTGGACTGGAAGCTTGTAGTGGCAGTGATGGCCCAGGAGTCCCGGTTCGATCCATATGCCGAAAGCTGGGCGGGAGCGGTCGGACTGATGCAGGTAATCCCCCGCTTTTCTGAATTCGCCGATTACGAGCTGTACGACGAAGAACTGAATGTGCGAGAAGGGGTACGAATCCTGAAAGAACATCTCGACCACTATGCTTATCTGGATTCAACCAGTCAGCTTCAACTGGCATTGGCAACGTACAATTCCGGGATGGGACACATCGCAGATGCCCGCAGGATTGCCATTGACCACAACAAGGATCCAAACAATTGGGAACACGTTGAAGACGGGCTACTCAAACTGATGCGGCCGGAGTACTATATGAAAGCACGACACGGGTTTGCCCGTGGCACAGAAACGGTAAATTATGTGCGTGATGTATTGAACCGCTACCGGATGTACCAGACCATTGTAACCCTGGCACAGGACCAGGACGCCCAAAAACGGAATGGATGGACCTTCGGATTCAGCGGATTATCATTCAGGAACTGAACGAAACGAACGGGTAGCGTTAACATTACCCGTTTTTTCATCCCTGCTTGAGCACCAGCATGGTGATGTCGTCGTTGTAATTGTTGTTTGTAAACGCTTTCACATCATCTACAATCGCATCCATGACCCCTTCTGCATCCAGAGATTTGTTCAACCTCATGCATGCTAACAGACGATCTTCGCCATACTCCTGTTCGAGCTCGTCCATCGCCTCGGTCACCCCGTCCGTGTACATCACGATGATGTCATTCTTTTGAAGCTGGATGGTCGCACTTTTGTAGGGAATCAGGGTTTGCATGGCACCTAGCAGAATTCCTCCCTCAGAAAGCAAAATAGGTTCTTTATGACCTTCCCGAAGTAAATAGGGCGGATTATGCCCAGCGTTAACATAGTGAAGTTCCCGGGACTCAGAGTCGTACCAACCCCAGAAAAAGCTGATGAACTTGTCGCTGGGTGTGTTTTTGTAGATGATATCGTTGATTTTACCAGTTGCCTCGGCCAGAGTACCGCTGATCGGCGTCAAAACATGCAACATGGCCTGTAAATTGGCCATCAATAATGAAGCCGGGATGCCTTTCCCCGTAACATCTGCAATAGCGAGGTACAGATTTTTGCCGTGCTCGATCGTGTCGTAATAGTCACCCCCAACATGGCGGCTCGACACATTCATGGCTGCAATTCCAAGATTATGAAACGATTTTCTTGCGCTCGGGAGCAACTTTTCCTGTATCGTTCTGGCAATGGAAAGTTCTTCCTCGATTCGTTGTTTTTCAAGACGTTCTTCGAGCAGATACGTTTTCTGGATGGATAGCATCACCAGATTCCCCAGTGAGCTCAGGAAGTTGAAATCAGAGGGTTCGTACGTCTCGTTGGTAGCACGTTGTCCGACCCCCAGAATCGCCATGTCATCCTGCAGATCCAACCGGATCAGTGCTTCAATGCGGTTGGCCGCGACGGAGTCAAAACGATGGCGGTGGGAGTCTGTAGTGCGGGTGACCGTGTGTTTCAGGTCAAGCAGCTGTTTGATTTCTTCTTCCGAAGGCATCGTTTTCATGCCGCTGTGTACAATAAGTTGGGGAGTTTCTCCCTTGCGTTGTAGCAGCAGGAAAAATGTACGGATGAACATCTGACCGAGAAGTGCAAACTTGAAAATCTTTAGAATGGGTTCAAGATCCACGTTGGCATTGAACTCCTTACTGAGATCGAACAGCGTGTGGATCTCCTGAATGCGTCGATCCAGTTGCAAATTGGTGTTTTTCAATTGACGCACCAGTAATGAATTGGAAATGGCAACGGCCGAAATATTTACCAGGTTCTCGATAAACTCGAGCTCCCGCTCCGAAAAATCCTCTTTGCTGGCTTTTGATCCTACACACAGATATCCGATGTGTTCAGAGCTGGTCTTCAGATTGAACAGTACGCTTATTCCATTTTCTGCGAACAAAGAGGGCAGGGATCCGTCGTTATCTGTAAAAACGTTAATAACCGATTTACTGTCGAGCGACTCGCTCAGGTCAACATACAAATGCTGGCCCTCGAAAAGTCCTGTTTTTCCCTTGTTTTTTGAAACCTCGTAGTATTCTCCGGAAGGTTTCCACAATAAAATGGCAGATTTTGTACAGAACAGTTTACCCATTGAAATCAGGAGCAAATTATTCAGCACGAAATCCAGGTCGTGCGACTCGATGAGCATCCGGGATGTGTCGAGCAGGGTTTTGAGTTCAAACCGAGCATGCCGACCGTCAAGCTGTTCATTACCTGCAGACAAAATCGGGGGTGGATTTACAGGATTAAAGTTTTTTCGACATCAAAATCTCGTTCTGGATGCCTTGTTTTCGATATTCGACGCGGTCCATCAGCTTGTGGATCAGATACACCCCAACGCCTCCACGTTTACGTAGCATGATGCGTTCCTTTACATTAGGTTCGCTGTAGTTGTCCGGATTGAAACTGCGTCCTTCATCAGAGATGGTAATCAGAAATTCCTGTCCGTTGAATCCGACTTTGATACTGACCAGTTTGGTATTGTCGAAGTTATAGGCATGCTTGATCACATTCGTATAGGCCTCGTCAACTGCCAGCCGGATTGCATCCACATCCTCACGTTGAAACCCTGCTGTGGAAGCGTGTTTCGCAACGAAGTTACGCACATCCGAAATCTGATCGGTTGATGCGGTAACCAGGATACTATGTTCGTTGAAAGCTGACACGAATGCGGATGGAATAGGGTTTAAGAACAGAATTTATCGATGGCGTCCTTTTCGTCGTCGAGAATATCATAAAGGGTAGGGAATCCGAGGAGGTCGAATACATTATACACCTTAGGTGACATATTGGTAAGCTTGATATCCCCGCCAAGAGACCGTACATCTTCGATATAGGCCATAAAAACCCCGAGTCCGGCGCTTGAGATATATTCAAGTTTGTGGCAGTTCACGATTATACGCTGTCGATTACCGTCGATGAGCTTTTTGAGTGAAACTTCCAGATAGGGTGCTGTATGAGCGTCTAATTCTCCATCCAAATCCAGGATGTCGAAATCTTCGATATTGCGGGTTCGAATGTTAAAACTGCTCATGACGGTGATGTTGATTTACGGGCTTATTCTGTTAATGCGGAAATATACAACATTCGGTGTAAAGCGAAGAAAGTTTTCCATGCTGAAAACTTGTTGCATGTATTTCAGACAAAAAGACACGTTAACGCTTATACGGCAGAGGAATCGGGATGTTTCAAGAAACTGAATCTATTGGGAAAAGGTCCAAGTTTGACTGACGTATCATATAAAAAATAAGGCGGTACGTGTATCAGACGCACCGCCTTTAACTATTCATCAAGAGAGACGCTACTTGAGCGCAATTCAGTTTAACAAATAATTAATCTAATTCAAAGAAAAAAAATGAAAAAACCGGCTAATTGGCAAGCGGGCAAGCGGTAGTTGGAGGTAGGCAGATGGTAGTATGATTTGGTAGCATCACTTCCCACTTCCCACCTCCCACTCCCTACTTCCCACTTCAGTAATAAAATGGATTTAAAATTCGATTTTGTATATTGCCCCAACAATGATAGTTTCTTTATGGTCGTTATTATATTGAAGGTTAACATGAACAAGCAATCAGAATACAGGTGCCCGCCCAACTGATTGTGCTGAAATGGGAACAACTATGAAATCAATTAAAGTCTTTATCCTGATGGCTGTTACTGTTGTTTTAGCCATCCAGGCATGTGGTCCTACTCAGGAGGAACTTCGTCAACGTGAGCAGGCAAGACTCGATTCACTGGAGAGAGTCCGTCTGGAACAAATTGAACAGTCTCGATTGGATTCCCTGGCCATCATTCAGCGCCAGCAGGAAGACAAAGCCCGCGAAGCAGCCGAGCTTCGGAATATCAATTATGCCTCAGATGGGGCTTTTTCTGTGCAGGTTGGATCCTGGAGGTCTGAGTCCAAAGCCGAAGAGCTGGTCGCCTTATGGAAGAGCCGGGGTTTTGAAAATGCCTACGCCGTTAAATTCGGAGATGAGTCGACCGGAGAGGTGTGGTTTAGAGTCCGAATGGGTAATGTGCCTTCCATCAAAGAAGCCGATAAACTCATGCTGGTTCTTGTTCAAGATTATCAGACGCAGTCGTGGATAGACAACGTGCGTCAGGTGAACCAGTAGAATTCCGAAGTAAAACAGTCTGACCAAGCTGGATTCAACCCTATTTTTGAATCCTACTATACCTATTATAAACACATCCTTGCAAGACCGGAATTGTTTCGTATATTTTGTTGTTTAAACAATTAAAGGACACTACTGACCATTAGCAGGAATTCCAGCCTCCATTTTGACGATCAGCCGGTTAAGATCAACTTCAGAGCAACATTTGTGACGTTTACAGGATTACCCACTCCGTTCATACGTTTTAAGTAGGACTCATTATGCGATTAGAAGACGAAATTCAGCAATTCAAATTCAGGAATCAGCGACAAAAGGTGTTGATTAATCTGATCTACACGTATAATGCGATCAGCTCGAAGATGCAGGAGTTTCTGAAAACGGAGTCGCTGACCATGCAGCAGTATAATATTTTGAGAATTCTGCGTGGACAACATCCCAATCCTTCAACGAATTCACTGGTGAAAGAACGCATGTTGGATCGAAATTCTGATGTTACGCGTATTATCGATCGTATGATCCGGGACGGATTGGTTTCCAGAGTGAACTGTGAATCGGATCGCCGTCGGGTAGATATTACCATAACGGATCTGGGCCTGGGAAAGCTCGGACGCCTTGATGCCATGTCCGGGCAGATGGACTCCATTGCTTCGGGATTATCCGAGGAGGAGTCTGCAATTTTGAACGACATGCTGGACAATCTACGTTCAGAATGCAAAAAAACGGAGTTTTGATCATGACTACGTTCACCCATCCACACCACTATCATCTGGAGAGATCGGGTAATCCGGATGAAAAACGGGTATTGATCCATTTTCATGGGACAGGTGGTACCGAGCGTGATTTATTGCCCCTGGCCAAGCAGCTTGTATCTGGTGTTAACTACCTGGGAATTCGTGGGAACATCCTGGAACAGGGCATGCCCAGATTTTTTCGTCGTCTAGGGGAAGGTGTATTTGACGAAGCCGATATCATCCGCCGGGCAGCGCAGCTCCAATCGTTTATTTTGGAGTTGATGCAGGAAGAAAATCTGGATTTGAGTTCATCTATGGCCATGGGCTACTCGAACGGAGCCAACATCATCACGGCAATCAACTTTTTGCATCCCGGAATATTCGCGACGTCTGTTTTGTTGCGTCCAATGACCCCACTAGTGCCAGAAGTTAGGCCGGATTTGACTGGAAGCAGGGTTTGGATGTCGTTCGGATCGATGGATCCCCTGATGCCAACCGGAGAAACAGAGAAGCTCAGTGGTCTGTACGCCAACTACGGCGCAGTACTCACCGTCAACATCGAGCAAGCCGGACACCAGCTCATCCAAAACGACCTCATCAAAGCCCATGCGTATCTGAACAAGTGACCCGACCGGGACTCGAACCCAGATCTGGAGCTTAGGAGGCTTCTATTCTATCCTGTTGAACTATCGGGTCTGATACTAAGCAGTTGAAATATAACTGTATTTGGTAAATTTAGTGTTCGATTATTGGGTTGTTTAAGACACAAGTAGATCGAATAAACAACCCAGTTAGATTTAATTTCGGATTATATATTTTGTTAGTATTACTTTGCGCAAGGTAACCTCTATACCAGAACAACTCTTTAAAATTGCCGTAAAGCGCACGGTTGAACAAAATTCACCCAACCACTAGATTTTAACATGTCACACGTCTTGATCAGATTTACCCTTCTACTGGCACTGTTTTACTGTGCTTTCATCCCAACAGTGAACGCCCAGCAACTCCTTCAGGGACGCATAATAGACGCAAAAACCAACGAACCGATGGAGGCAGCCACAGTTCAGATCAAAGGAACATACCGCGGGACTATCACAAACTCCGATGGAGAGTTTGAACTTCAGATTCCTTCTTTTCCTACGGAGCTCAACATTAGGTTTATTGGATACACCTCCCAGGTTATAAAACTTTCGGAGATGCCTGAGTTTTTGGAAGTAAAACTTGTGCCAATCGCAGTTGATTTACGAGAAGTTGTGGTAACAGGCGAGGATCCAGCTATCGAAATCATGCGCGAGGTGATACGACGTAAACCAATATGGCGCGATGCACTGAACACCTTCCAGGCTGAGGCGTATTCAAGGCAGCGCTTACAAAACGATACGGGTATTGTGACGATCACGGAAAGTTTGTCGGATGTGTTTTGGGACAAGCGCCGCGGGACTCGTGAAGTGATTACTTCACGCACGCAAAGTTCGAATATTGACCCGACAATGAACTTTGCATCGGCTACCAATCTGCCGAATTTCTACGACGATGATATCCCGATTTCAGGATTCCGGCTGGTTGGGGTAACCCATCCAAAAGCGTTGGATTATTATCATTTCAAGCTTGAGGGATTCCGTCAGTTGGACGACAAAACGGTATTTGATATATCGGTGTCACCTAAACGCAAGCTCCAACCTACGTTTGAAGGAATGATCGCGGTTTTGGATGAAGATTTTGCGTTGATTGAAGTGGAACTTAAACCTGGTGAATCGGTCATGTTTCCGCCACCAATTCAGGAGTTTGGATTGGCTTATGAGCAGCAGTTCTCGAATTTCGGAGGTCAATTCTGGTTGCCGGTCGATGTACGAATCAATGGGACCATCAAAATTGGATTCCCGGGCCTGCAATTTCCAGCTATTACCTTCAATCAGCTATCCAGACTGACCAACTATGAAGTAAACGGCCTGTTGCCCGACTCCCTGTACGAAGTAACTACCCGGGTTGTAGTGGATACGCTAGGCATAGCGTATGCGGCATCGGAGTCACGTATCCAGTTACAGCGTGTCCCACTGGATGAGCAGGAGTCGATGGCGTATGCAACCCTTGACTCCACTCAGACACTTGAAAAAGCTTTTATGCCGACGGGAGCACTGTCCCGATTTGTACAAACTTCAGATGACGACTCCTCGGAACCGGGTCCTTTGTCGCGATTTTTTGGAAGCACCTTCGATGGAGTGGTTCCGCAATTCGGGTATAACAGGGTGGACGGAGGGCGTCTGGGCGTTCGGTATAATGTACCCTTAAAAGGGGTCTGGCGACCGTTCGCATCCGGAGAATACACCACAGTCCGCAAAGAGTGGGATTATGAAATAGGCTCTGAATTTAGGTTCAGAAACAAAATGATCCGTTCAATCAACGTGAATTATGGTGAACAGACGGCCAATATCTTTGGAGAATCGATCTATGATTCCCGTTTAACTGCCAGCTACACCTTCCTGGGTGCGGAGGACTACTTCGACTACTATTTGTCGACAGGAGCTACCGGAAGCGTCGAAGTGCGTCCGGGAATCAATCAATTTAAAGTTTTTATTGGAGGAGGATTACAGGACGTTCGATCCATGCAGAAATTGACCAATTACTCCTTGCCAGGTGGAATCATTCAGAGGGAAAATCTGGCTGTAGATGCAGGCAGGGACGTGTACTCGGAAGTGAAATTGGTCTACGGTGATTTGGAGCAGACCTGGGGAGCCATTGGGTCGCGATCGGCTTCGGTCACGGTTCAATGGTCATCTGATGCGATAGGAAGCGACTTTAAGTACACCCGTTGGCATGCCGATGTGACCTGGCGGTTTAATACCTTTTACAAGCGCCGGTTTATGCCCAACACCCTTGATCTTAGATTGGTAGCAGGAACGACGCAGGGAACAGCGCCCTTGCATCGGTTACACGGGCTGGATATGGCACTCGGGCGATTTAGTCCGTTCGGAACCTTTCGCACGACAGGGGGTTTACCCGTATTGTCGACCGAGCTGGCGGCTCTGCACTGGGAACACAACTTCCGGACCATTCCCTTTGAGTTGATCGGCTTGCAATCGGTAGCCAAGAAAGGAATCGGGATTATCGTGTACGGGTCACACGGAGTACATAATGTCGGTAAACAGCGATTATGGAGTACAGGAAGGCCCGGATCCTTCCAAAATGGCGAATATCACGAACTGGGGATGTCTTTGAACGGATTATTCAGTCTGTTGAGACTCGATGCCGCCAAACAGTTAAATGGCAGCGGTTATTTCATTGGATTTTCGATAGCCAGGTTATTTTAGGAGGGGGAATTTTCTTCTACCCCGAATTGATATGTTTAGGCTGGTTGCGTAAACTGTGCCATGCACAAATTTCAGTACATATTCATCCTTACGGCGTTACTTTTTTGCGGATATCAGCAGGGTTCTGCTCAAGATCCAACAACTTCTGAAGACCCGGACCCCGCTTATGACTACTGGAAGCTGTTTACGGCACAACATACTGTCAAAAAAATTGTTGAAGGACCAAATGGTCAGCTATTTGTGCTCACGACCGGTGGATTCTACCGATACAGTCGGGGTGGTGAGGCCATTATCTTCAACAAAGCCGATGGTAAATACGCTATTGAAGCCACTGATATGGTACTTTCCGCGTCTGGAATCATCTGGCTTTCTTACGCTGACGGAACCATCAGCCAATTCGATGTCAGTACCACCCAATTCCGGCATTTCGACGACATCCGCCGAAACGACCGATTTGTCTCGAATCGAATCAATGCCATCCAGTTAGTAGGGAATGTGTTGTATCTCGCGACCGACTTTGGTCTGGTCCAGTTCAACATCGAGCGGTTTTTCGTGATTGATACCTACACAACTTTCGGACGCCTATCGACCGCATCGCCCGTTCGATCGATGTGGGTTTCGGATGAGCGTATCGTGTTGGGTACCGATTTTGGACTGGTTCGTGGAGTTCGATCGGTGGATCTGAAGGTGCCGGACAATTGGGAAGTGTTCGACAACGAAAACGGCTTCGTGAACCGATCTGTAAGCCACGCGGCCTCTTCTCAAAACCGCATACTGGCCTCATCCGGTGGTATTAATTATTACTTCAATGGACAAAACTGGAAGATTGACTCCATATTTCCATCAGGAATTCGCCATATTCAGGTGAAGTCTGATTCGGAATGGGTCGTTTCAACTGCGCAACAGGTGTTCAGACACAACCCGGAAACCCGCGACACCCAAACAATCTTTTCCATGAATGACGGTCAGGCCATAAACACTACCCTGGTGAGTGGCAACTCGGTTTGGGTGGGAACGACACAGTCGGGCCTGGGTTTCGGACAAGCCTCCTCGAGCCAACTTGAGTACTACGTGCCTGAGGGTCCACGACTCAACCTGTTTGAAAACATTCATGTCACTGAACGAGGTGAATTGCTGGTGGGTACGAGTCCGGCACCGGGTCAGTTTGATATCGGCGTGTACGACACCGGGTTTTCGATATTGACCAAAGACGATACCTGGGAACACTATTTTCGAAACACGAATTCATTCATTCGGGATCGTGGACTGAACAGTTTTTTCAATGTGTCTTCGTATGGCGACGACTACTTTGCCGGAACCTGGGGTTATGGGATAGCCAGACTTGACCGGGAATCGGGTGACATCGAGTTATACAACAATCAGACCGCAGGATTGCCGGGAATTACGCCCGCTCCGGACTTCTACGTAGCTACGGGACTATCACCCGACCGCCAGAACAGACGCTACTTTTGGGCAGTTTCCTGGAGCAATACAGAAAATCCGCTGGCTCGTTTTGATCGGGAAACGGAAGAATGGAAGGTCTACACCAGTATTCCACAGGTTGGTGCAGGAAGTTTGTATCGGGATGTCTTTGTTGATAGTTATGGACAAAAATGGATTCCTCTCATGACCAATACACTGACTGGTCGCGGATTACTGGTGGCTAAGAATCCGGAAGGGGGGAGCGGGGAGTTTGTGCGTCTAACCAGTAATCTGGAATCCGGCGGACTCCCGAACGAGAAAATCAACGCCATCATACAGGATCGTCGTGGAGAGATTTGGGTTGGAACCGATCGGGGTATAGGACGATTTTTGTTTCCGGAGCGGGTCATCAACGGGACCGCACAGGAGCGACGCTCCCAGCCGTTGATCAATGAGGACACCACGGCATTTGACCGGGTATTACTTAGGGATGTTCGGGTCACATCGATGGCAGTAGATGCCAACAATCAGAAATGGATTGGATCGAATGGAGATGGAATCTATTTGATTGAAGAATCCGGTAAAAGAGTCATACGCCATTTCACGATGAGCAATTCTCCCTTGCCGTCGAACTCGATCAAAAGTTTGGCCTTGAACACGGAGACCGGTGAGCTGTACATTGCAACGGCCACCAGTTTGGTCCGTTACAAGACGCTGGAACGTGAGGGAGTCTCTTCGATGGATGAGCTGAGGGTTTTCCCGAATCCGTATAGTTACAGAAACAATTCCGGTGACCGGATAGTCATCGAAAACTTGTCCGACGATGCCACCGTGCACATTTTAACCGTAGATGGGCGCCTCGTCAGGCGCTTCACGACCCGAGGTGGACGCGTAGATTGGGATGGATTAGACGAGTCCGGTCAGAAAGTGTCCACCGGCGTCTACTTCATCGTAGCCACCGGCAACACCAACGACCAGGTTGGGAGGGGGAAAGTTGTAAT
>CAYYPL010000003.1:331166-336489 GCA_964473555.1 uncultured Chitinophagales bacterium | reverse complement strand
TCATCGTAGCCACCGGCAACACCAACGACCAGGTTGGGAGGGGGAAAGTTGTAATCGTACGGTGAGCTCCCGCTTTGCTGGTCTCGCTGTACGATTACAACGGCCAGTTGGCCAGCAGGCCAGCGGAAAGAAAGAAATGACCAGTGTGCAGAGGGCAGTGGATGGGACTATGTAAATTCCGCTTACCCACTTACCCACTTACCCACTTACCCGCTTGCCCGCTTGCCCGCTTAAATTATATCCCCAACTCGTTCCAGGGAGTATTCCCGATTGTAATACTCCCCGAATCATGTACCACGGGTTGATGTTTCTTAGTTGAAATCGAACTTCATATTATACTCAATTTCGATTAACTATTGATCCCCGTTCGGGCTTGGGAGTGCTCTCGGATTTTTCCAGCAGCTTCCGGTTCTGCACAGGCATTGTTAAATTTTCACAAACTCTCTAAAGTTTTTCCTGTCAATAACATGTCCCTCAGCTTTGTATGTTTCTATAAAACTCTGGGGGAATTTTGCTTTTTTGTTGTTCCATTTGAATTCAAATCCAGTTATTTGACCATTATTTTCTTCTACAAAATCAATTTCCTGTTGTTGCTTTGTTCTCCAAAAGTACATTTTTGCAAACGTATCTTTATATAGATTCTGTTTTCTCCTTTCCGAAACTAAAAAGTTCTCCCACAAAGCTCCTTTGTCAACTCTCAAATCCAGTTGGTTGAAATTGCTGATAATCATATTTCGGATTCCATTGTCATAAAAATAGATTTTTCGGTTCTGTTTGATTTCATTACGAATATTCCGGCTAAAACTATTCAGTCTGAACACGATATATCCTTTTTCCAGAACTTCGATATACTTTTGAACTGTAATTTTATTTATTCCAATGAGTTGTGAAATTTCATTGTAATTAACCTCATTTCCTATTTGTAAAGCCAATGCTTGAAGTAATTTTTCAAGGACTTCAGGTTTTCTTATGTCCGAAAATGCTAGAATATCACGATACAAATAGCTGTTGACAAGGTTTTTTAAAGTTTCTCGTTCTTTTCCTTGATTATTAATGACTTCTGGATAAAATCCATAGAGTAATCTGTTTTCTAATTGCTGTTCAGACTTTATCACTCCAAGTTTATTTTCATATTCTTCCCAAGAAATAGGAAACAGTTCATATTCCCATTTTCTTCCGGTTAATGGTTCATTCAATTCGTTTCCTAAATCAAATGATGATGAGCCACTCACAAATAACTGAACATTTTTGAATTGGTCTGTAATGATTTTCAAAGTCAAACCGATTCCTGGTATTCTTTGAGCTTCGTCGAGGAAAATATATCGGTAATCACCAATAAACGTTCTAATCTGTTCTGTTGTTGGACCTTGTAACAGATTTCGTGTTGCAGGATCGTCAGCATCAAGGAATAAATAGTCCTTGTCTTTAAGAACTTCATTTAACAAGGTTGTTTTGCCAACTTGTCGTGCACCAACTACAACAATGGCTTTCCCTCCATTAATCTTTTCTCTGATCGTATTTTCTATTGTTCTGGAAAACATTTTTTTAATCAAAGGTAAAAATAAATACTGTAATGACCAATAGTTATGCTTTTAGGATATTTAAATGACGTAATGTCATTATTTTTGCTTGTATACAGCAGTCATCTGCTATGGCAAGAGTTTGAATTCTAAGTACTTACATCTCTCCATGGCACCGAAGCACACATTCGTGCAATAGTGCTTCCAGGCGAGTCATTATGGAATCCGGAATTCGATGATTCGGAATGATCAACCCATCGGACTTCGGGCTGACGGTACGTTTGAAAGTGGGTCACTAATTTTCGTGTATCGAATGTCAGGCGTATCCCGTCTTCTCTGGGAGCATAGACTTTCCAGTAGGCTTCACTGTCGGTTGTTCCGGATAGACACACGGCAAAAAACCTGGTCCCTGACCCAAAACTGAAATCGTTCCCCGTGAATGATAAATTGTCCATCAAGATAAAACTTTTCAAACGGTTTCAGGAAAAACGCAAATTCATAACAATATTTGGTTGTAACCTAAAAATATTATAATTATTTTCGGTTATGATCCAAAAATATTCAATAAAGCGGGATACGGAAGCTCTCATTCGCGAAAAGCTGTTTCTTGGACGAGCTATTGTGGTTGTTGGTCCAAGAAGAGTAGGGAAAACAACCCTGTTCAAACAAATTGCTTTTGATGTGAATCCAGACCATTTGTGGCTTGATTGCGATGAGCCTGACATCAGGGCTGCGTTAACCAATCCTACATCTACTCAGCTTCGATCACTTATCGGAAATTCAAAATTCGTTGTTATTGATGAGGCTCAACGTGTCAAGAATATTGGAATCTCACTCAAACTTATGGTCGATCAGATTCCAGACACACAACTGATGGTTTCGGGTTCTTCTGCACTTGACCTTGCAAACGAAATCAATGAGCCGCTCACGGGACGTAAATTTGATTTTGAATTGTATCCGTTTTCATTTCAAGAGTTAAAAAAACACTATGGATTTCTCGAAGAGCGCAGACTATTAGAGCACAGGTTGATTTTTGGATCCTATCCAGATGTGGTTTTAAATCCTACTCAGGAAGTTACTATCATTAATGAACTCTCAAGTTCTTATTTGTATAAGGACCTGTTCACCTTTCAGGATATCAGAAAACCCGATGTCTTACCTCGTTTGTTAGAAGCACTTGCACTTCAGTTAGGTAGTGAAGTGGTTTTGAATGAGCTTGCCCAAACGGTTGGAGCCGATTTCGAAACGGTACGCCGTTATATCGATCTACTTGAAAAGTCATTTGTTGTTTTCTCTTTAAAGTCCTGGAGTCGAAATGTCAGGAATGAATTGAAGAAATCACGAAAAGTGTACTTTTACGATAATGGCATACGAAATTCGATTATTCGGAATTTCCAACCCATCGGACTTCGTACGGACGTTGGAGCCTTATGGGAAAATTATTTGGTAAGCGAGCGCCGAAAAGCAAATCTCGTGAATGGGCGATACGCTTCAACCTGGTTTTGGAGAACGACACAGCAGCAAGAAATCAACTATCTAGAAAATCAAGATGGTCTACTTAAAGCTTTTGAGTTTAAGTGGAATGCTAAAGCGAAACAAAAGTGGCCCAAAACATTTATCACCAACTATCCAAATCATGAATTGACACTGGTTAATCCAGATACCTATTCCGAATTCTTGCAATAATCCACGTCCCAACGATAAACCGGAAGTGCACGACTACACCCGTGCTAAAAAAATTTTATGATCAGTCTACACAGGGCAGTAGCCGGCATTGCGTAAATTCCGCTCACCCGCTCACCCGCTCACCCGCTCACCCGCTCGCTGTATTTACAGTGTTTACTGCTACACACTCCCTACTCCCCACTCCCCACTCCCCACTCCCTATCTTCTACGGCTTCCCGTGCTTTTTCAACACCCGGTAGTGTGAGGCGACGGCGCCGAGGAAGGTCTGGTTCATGTGGTAGGGGACACCAAATTCTTTGGCGGTGGCTTCTACGATGGGACTAATGGCCGGATAATGAATACTACACACTTTGGGGAACAAATGGTGCTCGATCTGAAAGTTGAGTCCGCCGACATACCAGCACAGTAATTTGTTTTCACGGGCGAAGTTGGCGGTGGTCTGCATTTCGTGGACCAACCAGTGCTGGTCGATGCGGGAGTTTTCGTCCGGCAACGGATGATCGGTCTGCTCGACGACGTGAGCCAGCTGAAAAATGACTCCCAGGATGATTCCCGCTACCATGTGAAGGGTCAGGAATCCAATGAGCCACTGCCATACGGTGATGTCCAGGTAGGTCAACGGCAAAACAATAGTGTAGGTGTAGTACAGAATCTTGGTGACAATGAGGATAACCCACTCACTGATCGGGTGGGATTTGTTCTCATACGGACCCAGATTGGGTTTCAAAAAGTACCGGTAGTCTTTGATGAACGCCCAGAAAAAGGTCGCGAAGCTGTACGCCGGGAAAGCCAGAATATGCTGAAATCGATGTATCCATTTGTACTCGGAGTGTGGAGAAAGCCGGATGAACTCAGCTACTTCGAGGTCTTCATCGTGCTGATGGATGTTCGTATAGGTGTGGTGGATCACGTTGTGGGTGATCTTCCAGATGTATCCGTTGGCTCCGAGCATATCGAAGGTGAGTCCCAGGACAGTATTCACCTTGTTATTTGAAGAATATGCTCCATGAAGGGCATCATGTGAGACCGAGAATCCGATTCCTGCCATTCCGATGCCCATCACCGCACAAAGAATCCACATCTGCCACAGGGTGAGTGCACCGGTCATAATGAGGGCATAGGCTCCGAAATACACTGCCAGCAAAATAACGGTCTTGATGACCATCTCCGTATTGGCGTGTGTAGATAAATTGTTTGCCGCGAAATACTCGTTGACCCGTGTTTTTACTGCATCTGAAAACTCACGAGCGCGCTTATTGTTAAACGTGACTTTTTTAGGAGCCGCCATAATGATTCTGACAAAATTAAAATGGTAGAATGACCACGGGGAAAATACTGTTTCTTAGTTGAGTTGTAAAGTAGATGTTTTTAGGGGTTTAGAATAAACAAAAAAAGCCTTGCGCATCGGTTGATACACAAGGCTTTATGGGGTGGAGCTATGGGGATTCGAACCCCAGACCTTCGCGCTGCCAGCGCGACGCTCTAGCCAGCTGAGCTATAGCCCCGTTCTTTTCAACAGAGCCACAAATTTACGGAAAATATTTTCAGATTGCACGATTTTGATATACAATAATTTCAGCAGGTACGTTAGAGAATGAAATTGGTAAAAAACGTTTTAAATTCGTATTCTACATGAATAAAAGGTACTAACCAAGACTTTTAAACGTACATTACACACCAATACCGACTAAAAAGAAGAATCTAAAGGACCCCACATGAAACTACATCTTAAAAATCTCGCTACGATGGCAGTTGTTGCCCTTCTTGTAGCGACCGGTTGCTCCCCTAAGGAGATTGTTGATCCGGATCCATTAACCATCGAGTTCCTCCGCTCTTTGAGTGCAGAACAACTGAAAGCACGCGATTCAGATGGTGACAGATTATCTGATTATGATGAAATGTTCGTTCACAATACCAACCCATTGAGTGCAGATACCGACGATGACGGTCTTGGCGACTATGCCGAACTGATGGAGCATGAAACCGATCCAAATAATCCAGACACCGACGGTGATGGTCTGAACGACGGGGCTGAAGTACTGACCCACGGAACCGATCCTAAGAATCCGGATACGGATGGCGACGGATTGTCAGATGGTGACGAAATCAACCGCTAC
>CAYYPL010000003.1:265980-331066 GCA_964473555.1 uncultured Chitinophagales bacterium | reverse complement strand
ATCAGCAATTTTCCGATCGTTGGAGAGGCGGGGGACTTTGTTTTGTCCACCTAGTTTGCCTTCGGATCGCATATACTCGATGAAGGCGCCGGATTTGAGAGGTGTGAGCACTAATGGACGGAGAATGTGTCCTTTGATGAGGTCGTTGTAATAGATGTTCTGGCGGCACATAGAGACATCGAGTGCTGCAGCAAATGCATCAAGGTCATCTGGCAGGGTATCGAACTCAACCAGCCATTCGTGATAGGGTAATCCGGATTCGGGATTGACTTGCGGGGCAACCGTGAACTCGGTAATGTTTACCTTCTTGGCTCTGCTGACTTCCAGCATGGCATCATCGACTTCCTTTCCGATTACATGCTCGCCAAATGCGGAGATGTAGTGCTTGATGCGTCCAGTTACTCTAAGTTTGTACGGATTACGGGACGTGAATTCGATGGTATCACCGATCGAGTATCCCCAGAGCCCGGCGTTACTGTTGATGATGAGGGCATAGGATACTCCGGTCTGTACCTGATCGAGGGTCAGTCGTGTTGGTTGCTCACTAAAATACTCGGAGGCGGGTATAAACTCGAAAAATATGCCAGAATTGGTGTTCAGAAGGAGGGACGGGTCGTCGGGATCGCTCTGGAAGGCGATAAATCCTTCGGAGGCGGGATACAATTCCAGTGCGTGAACCTGTTTGCCGATCAGGCGTTCAATTTTGGCGCGATACGGTTCATAATTGACTCCACCGTAGATGAACAGATTGAAGTTCGGGAATATCTCAGATACGCTGGACTTCCCGCTTTTTTCGAGCAGTTTCTCGAAGTACATCTGTACCCAGGGCGGAATGCCGGATATCATGCGCATATCTTCGAGCAACGTTTCATCTACTATTTTGGATACTTTTGGCTCCCAATCTTCGATGCAGTTGGTGTTGAATGTGGGCATCTGATTGGTTTTAAGCCAGGCCGGAACCAGCAGATTGGAGATTCCGGATAAGCGTCCGGTCGGGATACCGTTCGTGTTGTCCATCACCGGACTGCCGGACAGGAAGATGATCTTGCCGTCCATAAAGCTCAAATCTCCGGTTTTATACACGTAATTGAACGAAGCATCGCGTGCCGTACCGAAATGGTTGGGCAGACTCTCCTGGGTCAGAGGGATGTATTTAACTCCTGAGGTGGTGCCGGATGTTTTGGCAAAAAAACGTGGACGACCCGGCCAAAGTACGTCGGACTCTCCGGCAACGATGCGGTCGAAATAGGACTTGAGTCCTTCATAGTCCCGAATGGGAACCGATGATTTAAAGTCGTCGTAGCTTTTGATTGATCCGAATTTATGGTCGATTCCGAATGACGTATTTTTGGCCTTTGAGATGATATTCCTAAAAATTACTTTCTGATCAGAAACAGCATTATCCTGCATTTTTTTCACTTTCGACGCGATGTATCGAGCATAAGGTCGTGCCAAAAATGATCGGAATCCCATAAAATTAGTTTTCTTCCCTGAACACTGTGATTGATTGCATGAATTATCCTGCCATATCCTTGTGGGGATCTTTGGAGTCCTCCAGGCTGGCAAATCGTCCGAATTTGAAGAGTACTCCCAGAAGGAGTGCAAGACCGACCGGATAGATGATCCAAGGCGATATATCCAGTACGGTGGCTGAGATGATGGCCAGAATACTTACCACTCCGACCACAATGGCATAAGGAAGTTGTGTTCTCACGTGTTCAATGTGATCACACTGTGAGGCGATAGAGCTCAAAATGGTGGTATCGGAAATCGGGGAACAGTGGTCGCCCCAGACCGATCCGGCCAGAACCGCACTTACGCTGGCGTAGATCAATTCATTGGCTACTTCAGGAGGCAGACCGGCTGTGATTCCCAGGTTCCATACCAGGGGGACAGAGATAGGCATCAGAATGCCCATGGTTCCCCAACTGGATCCCGTAGCAAAACTTGTTCCTGCGGATATCACGAAAATGATTACCGGAACCCAGTATGGATTCAATACGCCGTCGAACACGCTGACCAGGTAGTCGGCAGTGCCCAGGGCAACGGTAACATCACTCAATGCCCAGGCCATAACCAGGATCATGAGTCCATCGAACATCACGTGCATCCCTTTGAGCATGCCTTTGAGCATCTCTTCGTGGCTGAGCAGGCCCTGAAGGATGGTCATGACGCCGGCCGTAGCCATAGCCAGGAGTCCACCCCAAACCAGTGATTTGTATGAATCTGCGGATCCGATGATTTCCTGAATCGTGCTACCGGAACCGGTGATGAAGAGTCCGGATATGGTTGAAATGATCAGAACTGCGATCGGAAGCGCTGCATTGATCCAGCTGGACTGTGCTTCGATTTTTTCAATCTTTTCATCCTCGTTTTGATGATAAACCTTGTAGGTGTCGTATTCGGGATCTGTTTTAGCGCGTAACAGATTCATACGCGACGTTAACATAGGTCCGAAATCACGCCCTGAACCAGCAATCATCAACACAAATGCGATGGCAAAAAAGGCGTAGAAGTTATAGGGTAACGAATTGATGAACACCAGATAGGCTGCTTCGGTGTAGTTGGGCATATTAGACTCGGCGGCTGCGATGTATGCAACCATAGCACCGATCCAGGTAGACACCAGGGCGATAGTAGCGACCGGAGCGGCTGTAGAGTCCACCAGATAAGCGAGTTTGGCACGGGTAATGGTAAGCTTATCGGTAAGTGGCCTCATTGTGTTACCTACGATCATGGTGTTGGCATAATCGTCGAAGAAGACCAGAAAACCAAGGAAAGAGGTAACCAGTTGTCCCTGAATACGGGTCTTGACGAACTTCATCAGGACACTGATAATACCTCTGATACCACCGTTTGCAGAGATAATGCCAACCATTCCACCGATCAACAGGGTAAACACGATGATACTTACACGGTCGGCATCCGCGATTCCCGGAACGATGTACACCGAAATCGTATCGAAGAATCCGGTAAAGATGCCACCCAGGGATCCACCGGCAACGAGCCAGGCACCCAGCCAGACCCCCAGAAACAAGGAGATAAGCACCTGTTTAAGGATCAGGGCAATCGCGATGGCCAGGATAGGAGGTAAAATGCTGGTCCAGTCGGGTTTGGATTCATCCAAAGAAACAGTGGATTCCTGGGTGATTGTGTCTAAGGCAGTATCAGCGCCCGTTGTGCTCCATACAGTGTCCTGCAGAGCTACTGTGGTGTCGGTTAACAGGGAATCCTGGGCAAACCAGCCGATCAATATGACCAGGACCAGCAGCAGGTGTGATCTATACTTCTGAACAGACATACATCCTTGGATTATTTCAAATTGAAAAATCGAAGTTAATCAAATCCTTGTTAAATCAACAAAGATTATGAAAGCTTATCCAGGGCAGTATTCAGTCGTGAGTGGACTTCCTGTTTACCCAACAACGCGAGCGTTTCGAACAAATCGGGACCGAATCCCATTCCAGTCACGGCGATGCGCACAGGAAGCATAAGTTTACCGAAACCGAGGCCACGCGACTCGACCATTTCAGTGAGTATCGCCTTGAGTGTTGTCGCCGAGTAATCGGTAGCAGCGAAAATCGCATCCCGATACAGGGAAACGAGCTCTGCTGCGTCGCCTTTCCAGGCTTTGGCTACCGATTTTTCGTCGAATTCAGAGGGGGCTTCAAAATAATAGCGTCCGAGGGGGAGTAAGTCATTCACGGTAGAGACCCGTTCTTTCATCAGGTCGATCACGTGGAGCAGATAGGTATCCGAGGGTGCCTGGAGCCCTTCGTTCGACAGGAACTGTCTGAATTGGGGGAGGATGTCTTCATTGAATCGTGACCGCAGGTACTGTTCGTTGTACCACAATAGTTTTTGCATGTTGAACACCGCTCCGGCTTTGCTCACCCGATGCAGATCGAATTCGGAAATCAAATCCTGCATCGATAAAATCTCACGATCGTCGCCCGGGCTCCATCCCAAAAAGGCCAGAAAATTAACCAGGGCATCCGGTTCGTAATTCCCTTTGATGTAGTCGCGAACATTCACTGGAATCCCGAGTTCTTCTGCGTTACGTTTAGAGAGCTTGCCACCGGCGGGACTCATAATCAGTGGTAAATGAGCCATTTGAGGGGGTTCCCATCCGAGATATTGGTACAATAAGATGTGTTTTGGTGCGCTACTGAGCCATTCTTCGCCACGGATCACGTGCGTGATCTCCATGGTGTGGTCGTCAACCACATTAGCCAGGTGGTAGGTTGGGAGTCCGTCTGATTTGATCAAAACCTGATCGTCGAGTCCGGCGCTGTTAAAGCTGACCACGCCGCGGATGACATCCTCGAATTTGATGGTTTCCCTGCGAGGGACCTTCAGCCGCACGATATATTCTTCTCCGGAAGCCAGCCGACGCTCGACTTCGTCTTTTGGGAGAGTCAGGCTGTTTTTCATCGACATACGGGTAATGGAATCGTACTTGGGAGACGGATTACCCGACTTTTGCAGCCGATCGCGCATCTGTTCGATTTCTTCGGTGGTATCGAAGGCGTAGTAGGCATGATCGTTATCGATGAGTTCCTGGGCGTATTTCTTGTAGAGCTCGGAGCGTTCGCTTTGGCGATAGGGTCCGCAGGATCCCGCGGCATCCGGACCTTCGTCGTACTGCATACCAGCCCATTTCAACGAAGTCTTGATATCGTCTTCGGCGCCTTCGACGTATCTGTTCTGGTCGGTATCCTCGATACGCAGAATGAACGTACCCTGGTGATGTTTGGCGAACAGATAGTTGTACAAGGCTGTACGTAATCCGCCGATGTGTAACATTCCGGTTGGGGATGGGGCGAATCGTACTCTGACAGAATTACTCATGATTAAAATGGGTTTACGAAGTCAACGTATGGTGAAAAATTAGCGTAAAAAGCGCGTTGCAGTCTGGAAAGATAGCAATTTTTTGGCTGTCGTTGAAGGGTAAACCACGGTGGTTATTCTTCCAGAGGCCGTTCTGTTGAGGTAGAATCGTCGTCTTCGGGCAAGAAAGAGGGACGGATTCCGAGATGATTGAGTTCGAAACGCACGGATGTAGCCATTTCTCCATCCGGATACAGCTCCAGGTACTTTTCGTAGGCATCGCGCGCTTTGTCGAACTGGCTGAGTTGCTCGGCGTAGGTAAATGCGATCAGGAACAGAGTTTTTGAGTGGATTGGGTGATCTGGAAACTCATTGACGATTCGTTCCAGATAGGTGAGACCATTGTTGACATCCTGGTGAATGTCGGCATCGATCATTGCTGCCTGGAAAAGAAATTCGGCAGATAAGGAATCGGATTTCCAGGTATCTGCAAAGCGGATGTACTGGTCGCGCAGTTGTGTACTGGCTGCGATGGTGGCATCGGATCGCCCGGATTTTTGATAAAGTTCGGTGAGTTGAGCTTCAAGTTCATCGATTTCATAAGCCATTTTGTCTTTGTTGGGGCCCAACGTACAGCTGGTGATCGAGAACAGGGCAACTGAAATAAACAGAGAAATAGAATAGTAATTAGATGACATCATAGTGGTGACAAATTAGTCTAAACAATCAGGTGTAATTCAACGAATCAGGAATGAGTGTATAGTTTAGTATGTTTTGCAACCAAATTAAAGTGGCAATTAGCTTCAATAAGATTTCGCAAAAAAGTTGTATATTTGGTGTCTTTAGGAAATTATAAAACTCAATCCTTTATGGAGAAAAGGTTTCAGGAAGCTAAGCAAGTCGATTACGCCAAACTCGAGTTAGAGATTCTGGCGTGGTGGCAGAAGAACGGGGTGTTTGACAAGAGTGTTGCAACGCGAGAGGACGGGATTCCCTTCACTTTTTATGAGGGTCCACCTACCGCTAATGGCAAACCGGGCATCCACCACGTCATGGCCCGAACGGTCAAGGACCTGTTTTGCCGGTACAAAACCATGAAGGGTTTCAAGGTAATGCGAAAGGCTGGCTGGGACACTCACGGCTTGCCGGTCGAGATTGAGGTTGAGAAGGAATTGGGGCTTAAGGGTCGTGCTGAGGTCGAGAAATTTGGATTGGCTGAGTATAACGCCCGTTGCCGTGAAAGCGTACTTCGGTATAAGAATCTATGGGATGACCTGACCACCCGGATGGGATACTGGGTCGACCTCAAAAATCCGTATGTAACCTTTGAAAACGATTATATAGAATCGGTTTGGTGGGCGATTTCTGAGCTTTATCGCAAAGACCTGCTTTACAAAGGATACAAAATCCAATGGTACTCGCCGGGCAGCAGTACCGTTTTGAGCTCACATGAAGTGAGTTTAGGGTATAAAGAGGTTCAGGATCCATCTGTATACGTCAAATTTCAGCTGGATGAGGCCGAAGACACTTACTTCCTGGCCTGGACGACCACTCCCTGGACGCTGATATCCAACATGATGCTGGTCGTGAACAGCAGCATTCAATATGTATTGATTCGCATCAATGATGCACCAAAGCCGACGCATTACATCCTCGCGGAGGATCTACTTGGAGCCGTGATCAAGGAAGAATACGAGATCATTAAACGTGTTAAAGGCTCTGATCTTGTGGGAAAGACATACAAGCCGATCTTTGATTACGCGCTCCAGAAATTTGACAAGTCGCAAGCCTGGAAGGTCGTTGCAGCTGAATTCGTGACTACTCAAGATGGTACCGGCATCGTACATGCCGCTCCGGCTTACGGTGCCGATGACTACGACACTTCCGTTCGCGAAGGGGTTCCGATGTTTAATCCGGTCGACCGGGACGGATGCTTTGATGCGTCCATCACCGAATTTGCCGGGCTCTGGTTCAAGGATGCCGACAAAGAAGTGATCCGTACCCTCAAGCAGCGTGGCGTTCTGTATCATCAGCAGACCTATCTGCATAATTATCCGCATGACTGGCGAAAAGGCACGCCTTTGATGTCGTATCCGGTCGAGAGCTGGTTCATCCGAACCACCGCGGTCCGTGACCGCATGGTTGAACTAAACAAGACCATCAACTGGAAGCCTGCCAGTACCGGAACCGGTCGATTTGGTACCTGGCTTGAAAACAACGTAGACTGGGCGATTTCGCGTCAGCGTTTCTGGGGCACACCCATCCCAATTTGGGTCAACGACCGTAATCCGGAAGAAATGGTCGTTGTTGGCAGTGTCGATGAGCTGAAAAAGTATGCCGGTTTACCAAAAGATGCTGAAATTGATCTTCATAGGCCGGTAATCGATCAAATTACCTGGAAAGCGACTGATGGTGGTACCATGCGCCGAATTCCTGATCTACTCGACGTGTGGTTTGACTCCGGAGCCATGCCATTTGCTCAATGGCACTATCCATTTGAGCAAAAGAAAGTTTTCGATACCAACTTTCCGGCCGATTTCATCGCCGAAGGGGTGGATCAGACCCGGGGATGGTTCTACACGTTACACGCGCTGGGAACGATGTTATTTGACAAGCCGGCGTTCAAGAACGTGGTATCCAATGGACTGGTACTCGACGCCAAAGGGGAGAAGATGAGTAAGTCCAAAGGCAATACCGTTGATCCGTTCAAAATTCTGCAAGAATACGGAGCTGACAGTACCCGCTGGTATATGATGAGTAATTCTGCGCCCTGGGAGAATCTGAAATTCAATGAAGAGGGTCTTAAAGAGACGCAGCGTAAGTTGTTCAACACCATATTGAACACGTACAGCTTTTTTGCGATGTATGCGAACATTGACAAGTTCAGGTATTCGGGTGCACCGGTGCCGTATGCAGAGCGTACGGAAATGGATCGCTGGATCATCTCCCGTCAGTTCAGCACCATCAAGATGGTAGATCAGTATCTGGAAGACTACGACGTAACCCGTGCGTGCAGGGAGGTTGAGCAGTTTGTTGAGGAGCTCAGTAACTGGTACGTGCGCCGAAGCCGCCGCCGCTTCTGGAAAGAAGGCAAGACGCTCGATAAAACATCGGCGTATCAGACCTTGTTTGAATGTCTGATGAATGTAGCCAAGCTGATCAGTCCGGTTGCTCCGTTTATGGGAGAGTGGTTGTATCAGCGATTGAACGAAGTAACCGGGAAAGATGAACTTTCTGTCCATACATCGTTTTATCCGACCGTTGAAGAGACCGCCATCGACAAGCAACTGGAGTATCGCATGGAACTGGCAAGAAAGATCAGTTCTGTCGTGCTTCGTATCCGTAACAAAGAGAACATCAATGTGAGGCAGCCGTTGAGTCGGATTATTTTACCGGTCAGCAGCACCAAGGACAAATCGGCCATAGAATCTGTCAAAAACATCATTCTGGATGAAGTGAATGTGAAGGCAATCGAGTATGTTAAAGACGATTCGGGCATTGTTCATAAGAGTGCAAAAGCCAATTTCCCGGTACTAGGTAAGAAGATCGGAGGCTTGATGAAGGCCACTGCTGCCAGGATTGGGGTACTCACATCCGAAGAAATCACAAAATTTGAGCAACAAGGCTCATTTGCTGTAACACTTGATGGTGGGGAAATCATTAATTTGCACAGTGAAGACATCATCGTTGTTCGTCATGGGCTGTCTGGCTGGTCGGTTGAAACCGAAGACGGGTTGACGGTAGCGGCTGATACGAAGCTTACCGATGAACTCGTGAATGAGGGAATCGCACGAGAGGTGGTCAATCGTATCCAGAATATGCGAAAAGAAGCCGACTATGATGTGACAGATCGGATTGTAGCAGCCTTCAGGACAGATGCCAGAACGAGTGAAGCCGTAAAGGCAATGGAAGTGTACATTATGACTGAAACTCTTGCTGAGTCTATGGATTACGTGCCATCTGGCGATTATGATTTTACCAAAGACTGGGACATTGATGGTGCTGAAGTGACGATTTTCATTAAAAGAACTACCAAGTAACAAAACGCATGGCTATGGAAAAGAACTTAAACCAAGAGCAGCCTGAACGTATTTCGCCCTACAACGATGAAGAGCTGGAGTACTTCCGCGAGATTATCCTGAAAAAACGCGAAGATGCGGAACGTGACCTGGATCTCCTTCAGCAAACGCTCCGGGACAACACAGAGAACGCCTCGGATGAGTCAGCGTATTCGTACCATATGGCTGACGCCGGTACAGATGCTCAGGAGCGTGAGAAGACCTATATGTTGTTCAATCGCACCAAAAAATTTCTCAAGTATCTGGACGATGCCCTCGTACGTGTCAACAATAAAACCTACGGTGTCTGCAAGGTAACTGGTAAGAAGATCTCTAAAGGACGTCTTGAAGCAGTTCCGCACACGCAAATCAGTATCGAAGCCAAACTAAAACGACGCTGATTTGGCTACTATACCTGTAAAAAAGAAAGCCCTGATTCTGTCGATTACGGCACTGGCTGTTATTTTCATTGACCAGTATACCAAGTTCAAGGTAAGAACCACACCTGCTTATCAGAATGTGGACATTATCGAGGGATGGTTATCGTTCCTGTTCACCAAGAATCCGGGTATGGCTCTGGGGATCGATATTCTCGATACCTTTTATGTGAGCTTATTTGCATTGATTGCCACCTTTGTGATCATTGGGTACGTACTCAAGCACATCCAGGATGCTCCGGTCGGTTTTATGTACCTTATGGGCCTGATCATTGGTGGTGCGATCGGTAACCTGATAGACAGAATGGTCATGGGTTACGTTGGTGGGTATGGTGGATTCCTGGAAGGCCACGTGGTTGACTTCATCTATTTTAATCTTGAAATCGGTGGTCGTACCGTATTTCCGTACATCTTTAATATGGCTGATGTAGCTATATCCTGTGCCGTGATACTTATCCTGCTATTCAACAAGAAGTTTTTTCCTGAGCAGAAGGAAGAAGCCGTGAAAAGTGAGCCACAAGCGGAGAGCGGTATTGAAGAGGCGCGAGCGGAGAGTAGTGAGCAGTAGTTAGCAGCCGTGAGCAGTTTTTCTGGTTGAGCGGAGGGGCGGGGGACAGGGAGCAGGGTAAATTGAGATGAGTTGTGAATAGGGGGATTGATTTGTAGCTTGCCTCGAAGTAACATAACAAAACAGTCCATTAGATAATTTCTCACCGTTCTAGGTTATACCAAGTGCTATTTAATTCGATTGACTTTGCTGTTTTTTTGCCCTTGGTGTTTGCCATTTATTGGCTCATTCCGTCGAAAAGGTACAAACTTCAAAATGGGGTTATTTTTGTAGCCAGTTATGTGTTCTATGGATGGTGGGACTGGAGGTTTTTGACACTGATATTTTTCAGTACTACAGTCGACTTTTACCTATCAAAATATTTGTCAACTACTGAAAATGAAACTCGAAGAAAGTTTCTCCTTGCATGTAGTGTCATTGTCAATCTTGGACTACTGGCTGTTTTTAAATATCTCAACTTCTTTTTAGAATCGTTTGTTACTGCTTATCAATTATTTGGGACTGGTTTCGAATACGACAGGATTCATATCATTTTACCAGTGGGGATCAGTTTCTATACCTTCCAGACGTTAAGTTACACGATAGACGTTTACCGGCGAAAGATTCAACCATCGCATGATTTCCTCGCATTCGGAGCATTTGTTTCTTTCTTTCCTCAGCTTGTAGCGGGTCCTATCGAACGTGCTTCCAATATGCTGCCTCAGTTTAATTCACTCAGAAAGTTTGATTTTATAGCAGCTAAAGATGGTCTGAGGCAAATCCTTTGGGGCTTGTTTATCAAAATGCTGATAGCGGATCAGGCTGCGGTATACGTGAACCTTATTTACGGGGATCATGAATCGTACAGTGGAAGCACGCTACTTATAGGAAGTATTCTGTTCGCATTTCAAATTTATTGCGACTTTGCCGGATACTCACACATTGCCATTGGTGTGGGAAAATTATTTGGAATTCAGTTGATGAACAATTTTGCATTTCCCTATTTCTCAAGGGACATTGCAGAGTTTTGGAGAAGGTGGCATATATCATTATCGACGTGGTTCAGGGATTATGTGTATATCCCATTGGGAGGCAGCAGAGTGGGCAAGGCTATGGCCATCAGAAATATCACTATTGTATTTGTGGTAAGCGGATTTTGGCACGGAGCTAACTGGACGTTCATCATTTGGGGTTTTCTACACGCGTTGTTTTACTTACCGCTATTCTTATCGGGGAAAAATAGAGAAAACCTGGCTCCGATAACTTCAGGAGGGTATGTACCTGTTTTTAGTGATTTACTCAAAATACTTTCAACCTTTCTGTTGACCACATTAGCTTGGGTATTTTTCCGTTCTGAATCGGTTTCACAAGCCGTGGATATCCTTATAAACATATTTTCGAGTACTTTTTTTAGTATTCCAGAAATCAGACCCATTTTCTTTTTCCTACTTTTGATTGTATTTATTCTTGTAGAATGGATTGGAAGACACGACCAATACGCTGTCGAAAAGACAATGAATCTAATGCCCAGATACTTGAGATGGGCTTTGTACTATTCGATGATCGCATTCCTATTGAATTCAGGCACAGTTGAACAAGACTTCATTTACTTTCAATTTTGATATGCGAAAATTTATCAAAGAGTTACTTCTTTTTGGCATTCCGTTTTATGCCATTGGTATATGGTTTTTATTGTCTATGGCTATTTTGAGCCGGTATTCAGATATGTATTTCAATACAGATACATTGTTGAATACGGATGAAAAAACCATTGTAGGGTTAGGACTCAAGCAGGACAATCTGACAAAATACAAGTGGGCGTATATGCAACGCCTTCAACGTGCTGAAATCTGGGCATTGGGATCATCCAGAGTACTACATTTCAGAGAAGGTATGTTCAAGCAGTCGTTTTATAATGCCGGATACACGATCAGAAGAGCCGGCGACTACAAAGTCTTCATGGAGACTTTTGAACCCCAAAAGCACCCAAAACTACTGATTATTGGCTTGGACCAATGGCTCTTCAACGCTCAAAGTGATCAAATACATACGGGAAGGGATCCTGCTGTCTGGGAAAAATGGAATGTTTGGGAGATTGATTTAAATCTGTATAAACAGTTAACGGGACGTATTTTGAGAGGCCAATTGAAAGATAATTTTGACGGTCGGGATGATATCAGGTACTATGGTTCAAATGCCCTCTTGAATGGTCGAGGATTACGAAACGATGGAAGTATGGATTATGGGATAGACATAGACCTGCTTTTGAAGCGTGATGAAACGAAACTAAATAAAATACATGAAGATATAGTAAAGAGTATCACAAACAGGGGTAATCGTTTTGAGATGGGAGATTCGGTGGATGATAAGGCTCTCAGTGAAATAGAGTTATTTTTAAGTTATTGTAAGCAGAACGGGATTAAAGTGATAGGGTTCCTTCCACCTTACGCTGATTTTGCATTGGACCTGATGCGGATGGATGGTGGATACACGTACATCGATAAGATTTTTCCATTACTTGAACCTTTGTTTGACCAGTTCGGTTACGAAGTATATGATTTTACAACTCTCGGTTCATTCGGATCTGACGATTCTGAGATTCTGGATGGGTTTCACATTGCGGAGATTGGCTATCAGAAAATGTTGATTGAGATACTCAACCGAAAATCAGAATCTATGTTATCAGATTACGTTGATGTAAATCAACTGAAAACCGATCTGGACAAAAGAGTCAATGATCTGGTTATTTACGATTACTAAATGGACTTCATCGTAAACTAAAGACTCAATAGCTATTAATGCCCAAATAAACATGACGTGGAATTCTATTTTAGCATTTGCAAAGACTGGTGGTCCGGAGCCGGACCGAAGAGTTGAAAGAACGGAGACGGAGTGGAAGCAGTTGTTGACTCCCGAGCAATATCGGGTTACGCGTCAACACGGAACCGAGCGCCCGTTTACAGGTGAGTACTGCGAGTCGTTCGAGCCGGGCATCTATGCATGTGTATGCTGTGCTACGCCACTATTTGATAGTTCAGTCAAGTTTGAAAGTGGAACAGGGTGGCCCAGTTTTACTGAGCCCCTGTCCGATAATGCGATAAAGTATATTGTAGACCGTAGTTTTGGGATGGTTCGGGTTGAAACCCTGTGCAACACCTGTGACGCACATCTGGGGCACGTTTTTCCGGATGGTCCCAAGCCTTCGGGACTCAGATATTGCATGAACTCGGCAGCGTTGAAAAAGCAGTCCTGACCATCTGGCAGATCCTCAGATCAGATACACGTATTCGGACAATAACGGGTCAAATCCCGTTGGTCCGGCCATTAACTTTCCGATTTGTGTACCGCTTTTTCCAGCTTAGCCTTTCCGCTCATTACAGCCTTTTCAACCTGTTCTGTGGCTTGTCCGTATTTTTTTGAAATGGTGTCATAAATATCAGACAGACCCTCTTCGATGTCGTGCATCATGTCTTCCCCTTTTTGGGTGATTTTTTTCCGGGTGTTGGTCCCTTTGTCGGGTGAGAACAATATACCTATGGCCGCTCCAACAGCCACTCCAGCCAATACCCCTACGATTATTTTAGCGGTAGTCATAATACATCTCCTGATACGGGTTATTATTTAAGTTATTTGTTTAAAATAACGTGGCATATATCACTTCCATTCCAGCTTTTTGAAATCTATCTGTGTGTATATTATGCCATACAGTATAGTTACGGGATTCGCACCCCATTTATTATCCAATACTTTCACTATGAACAAGCTATTTCGATATTTTTTGCAAGGGTTACTCTATCTGGCACCTATTTCGGTAACGATCTATCTGATCTTCTTGATTTTTGACTTTATAGATGGGATACTCGAACGATTCTTGTACTCGGTGCTAGGCACCGTAATTCCAGGGTTGGGTATTTTGATTCTGGTCTCGATAGTAACCCTTGTTGGATTTTTGGGTCAGACGATCATTGCAACTCCTATAAAGGTCTTTTCCAAGAAGGTCATCGAGTCGGTACCGGTTCTGAACCTGGTGTATTCGGCACTTACGGACTTGTTTCAGGCGTTTGTGGGCAAAGAGAAGAAGTTCAATAAACCGGTGATGGTGGTGGTTAATCCGGTGACCAATCTGGAGAAGCTTGGATTTTTAACTGAAACCGACTTGCGAAAACTCGAAGAGAAGGACAAAGTTGCGGTGTACTTCCCCCATTCCTATAACTTTTCGGGTGAATTGTTCATTGTTCCCAAAGAGCAGGTACGTCCGGTCAATGTAGCTCCCGGTGATGCGATGAAATTTATCGTTTCCGGTGGGGTTGCGGGGTTGCATGAAGAATAGGCTCACAAGCGCTTTACGCTTGGTAAACAGTAAACGGAAAACGGAAAAACAGACCTACCGTAAACGTCGAGCGAGAAGGTTACTTCGCAAGCGTTTGGGAATAGGTTCCGCTGGCCAGCTGACCTATTTGCCCACTAGCCTAATCCAATAATCTTGCTACGATAATCCCATTTACATTTCTGCGTCCGGTCGTGTATTCATGGATGGTTTTGGGATCTTTGATGACTTTTCCGGTGGTCGAGGCGTGGTAGAATCCGACTCGGGAGCCATCACGAACAACGATAGCGGTGTGGGCGATGTCGAGTCCGTCGATGGTGCTTACGAAGCTCAGGATATCGCCGGTCTGGAAGGTGGATTCCAGTTCGGGAATTCGGTGCTGGGGAATAAACCGGATGTGTCGGTCGCGCAGGTACGCCTCGCGCTGCAACAGGAGCGTGTACAGGGAATCGGAATTGGCGAGCTGTGCATAAGCTGACCGGTTTTGTGTCATGAAATTGACTGGATCCATAACGGGGAGCGTCTCGTCTGACTGGTGCAGGAGCTTGATGATGCTTTTATTTTCGTTAGTCTGGAGCCAGTCGCTGAAGTAGTGGAGCCGGCTGGCGTACCCGTTGACCTGTCCTTGTTGGTAGCGCAGCAGTGCGATGTTTCGGGCCAGATCGTCGTAATGCTGGCTGCCCTGGAGGGTAGTGAGGGTCATGGCAAGACTGTGTTCAACGAACAGGACACAATCGGAGCCCTGAAGGGTGACCACCAGCTGTTCAGTTTTAGGGACTTCGAGGAGTCCGGCAACGTAGGGGATTCCCAGTTGTTTTTTGGCATAGAACTCGATGAGTCCTTCGGTGGAGACGCCGGTTGCGCGGAGTGTTTGCCCTTCCACAAGCCAGGACTCGAAGGTTTCTCGGTCAGTCCGGGATGTGGACTGGGCTATGGCCTGGATGGATGTCAGGATTAGAATTAGTGCTAGGAAGAAAGATCTCATGTTAGGTAGTGGGTAGTGGGTAGTGGGTAGTGGGAAGTAGGTAGTAGGTAGTGGGAAGTGGGAAGTAGGTAGTGGGTAGTTGAAGTGAGCGGCGAGCGGAACCTGCTCACTGTGTGATTTCATCACGGTGAGTGTGACAGTGTCGGGGAGGTACTGCTCGCGACTCACTGCTATTAAAATGTACTCATACACGTAGATTTATGCTTCAATCGATAACTTCTTTTACAATTTGGATGGTGGGGCTTATCTTTTACAATCTTGGGTTGTTTTACAAAGCGGTAGTTAACTATTTTGTCGTCAACTACTTTCTCATAAATCATCTACAGGAATGAAATTAACGAAATGGATATCGGGAGTGCTTTTGATGGTTAGCGTAAGCGCTTCGAGTGTAACGGCTCAGTCCAATCTGGAGAAAATGCGCGTGCTAACCGGATTCGATGTACTGGAACAATCCGGTTTTGCAGCCCTGAAAGGCAAACGGGTCGGACTTATCACTAACGCAACGGGTGTTAACTCCAGACTGCAGTCGAATATCGATTTGCTGTACGCTGATCCGAATGTTGAACTGGTTGCGATGTATGGTCCGGAACACGGTGTCCGTGGTGATATCGCTGCTGGCGATTATGTTTCTGATTACGTCGATGAGAAAACCGGTGTTACCGTGTTCTCTATTTATGGTTCTACCCGTAAACCTACCCAGGAGATGCTCAAAGGCGTGGAAGTGCTTATTTACGACATTCAGGATGTGGGAAGCCGTTCCTACACCTTTATCTCTTCAATGGGACTGGCGATGGAGGCTGCCGCAGAAGCCGGAATAGAGTTTATGGTACTCGACCGACCGAATCCACTTGGGGGTAAAATCGAGGGAAATCTGGTTGAGGACGGATATATCTCGTTCGTGAGTCAGTTCAAGATTCCCTATGTATATGGAATGACTTCCGGAGAGCTGGCAACCTTTCTGAACGAAGAAGGGATGCTTGAAGGCGGCAAGAAAGTGAAATTGACCGTGATTCCGATGCAGGGCTGGAACCGGTCCATGACGTTTCCTCAAACAGGACTTCCCTGGGTACCCACATCCCCTCACATTCCGCATACCCATACGGCGATCTACTATACCGCGACTGGAATCATGGGAGAATTGCAGGTCATCAGCGAAGGTGTTGGATATACGATGCCATTTGAGTTATTCGGGGCGCCGTGGATCGATGCGCAGGAAATGGCTGACCGAATGAACAATCTAAAACTCGACGGAGTGGTCTTCCGTCCAGCGACCTGGCGACCGTATTATGGCAGGTTGCAAGGTCAAGTGGTACATGGAGTTCAGGTGTACATCACCGATTTCAGCAAGGTGAACATCATGAGTCTGCAATTTCTGTTCTTGCAGGAACATCATGTGCTACATCCGGATAAGAATCCGTTTGAACTTGCTACAGACTCGCGTTTACGGATGTTCGACCGGGTTTCGGGGACCAGCACGGTCCGAGAGCTGTTTTCCAGACGCATGCGCTTTGAGGACGTTGAAGCATTTCTGAACAAGGATGTGGAGGCGTTCAGGGCCAGAAGTCAACAGTATTATTTATATCAGTAAACGGTAAAGAGTAAACAGAATTGAAGACGAAACACAAGTGGCAAAGCCATACAGTCTTTGGTTGTACATCATGAGGCCTAGCCGAGTGAAAACAGAAGTGGTAGTGGGAAGTTGGTACTGGGGGAGTAGATGAAGAACTCACTTCCCACTTCCTACTTCCCACTTCCCACTTCCCACTTCCCACTTCCCACTACCCATTACCTAAAACCCATAACCCATTACTCGACTTAAATGTCTGATCAAAATAAAAAACCAAGTCCATGGTCGTGGATTCCGACGTTGTACTTCGCCCAGGGGATTCCCTACGTGGTGGTGATGCTGGTTTCAGTCATAATGTACAAACGTCTGGGGATTTCCAACACCGAAATCGCGTTGTACACCAGCTGGTTGTATTTGCCCTGGGTGATCAAGCCGCTGTGGAGTCCGATTGTTGACCTGTTGAAGACGAAGCGCTGGTGGGTGGTCACGATGCAGTTGTTGATTGGGGCGGGACTCGCTGGAGTAGCCTTCACCATTCCGGCGCCGAATTTTTTCCAGTGGTCGCTGGCGTTTATGTGGTTATTGGCTTTCAGTTCAGCGACACATGATATTGCGGCCGATGGATTGTATATGCTCGGATTATCGAAGCATGATCAGGCCTGGTTTGTGGGGGTCAGGAGTACGTTTTATCGTATCGCAATGATCACCGGACAAGGTTTATTGATCATTTTTGCGGGGTATGTTGAAAGTAACTCGGGACTTCCGAATATCGAAGTGAATATTCGTGCGGATGCATCCGCGACGGAAATGGTGCTGCCAAAACACCCATCGGAAGTGGAGATCGCTGGTGTGAACGGCGAGCTTCGTATCCTGACCTGGCCGCAGGATGTAACGGTGGCCACCCAACGAGTTGATGGTGCATTGGTGGATTCCATCCGTAAAGCTGCCCGGCAGTGGAATGAGAACCAGGGCTTTTACCGGGTTTCGGGGAGTACAAATGGACAGTCTGCAGTGGCAACGAGTGCTGGTGGAACCGAGAAAGGGGCATCGTTGTGGTCACGCCTCATTTCGGGTCCATTGGAAAGCTTTTTGAGGAAGAGTTTTGCTCCCGAGGTCGAACCAATTGCCGATGATGGGAAAGTGGGCAACATAGGAGCGGTATATTTTTATTTGTCCGCACCGCCGGTGGATGGGGAAGAAGTGGTGCTGAATTTCGGACGTGAATCGGGTGATAATTCCATTTCGCTGATTGAAGGCGATCGGATTGTATTCACGGCCGAAAACTGGGATCGTGCGGCGATGGCACTGGTGCAACTGGATCCCAAGCTGGAAACCGATTCGGGGGCATTGTTCCGTGGCAGGGCCGGGAACATTCCACTGGCCTGGTCCATTACCTTTTTTCTGCTTACCGGGATGTTCATCCTGTTCTTTCTGTACCACCGGTTTGCGCTTCCGCGTCCGGCCGATGATAAGCCGGTGGTTCACGATAACGGAAAGAACCTGTTCACGGAATTCTTCCGGACCTTTGCCTTGTTTTTTAAGAAAAAACAGATCGGTGTTATCCTATTATTCCTCCTTTTTTATCGTTTTGCCGAAGCGCAGCTGGTGAAACTGGCCTCTCCGTTCCTGCTTGATGCGCAGGAAGTCGGTGGACTGGCGCTCACAACCGGTGAGGTTGGATTCGTATATGGAACTGTAGGGATTCTGGCGCTGACTTTTGGTGGGATTTTGGGTGGGATTTTGGCAGCCCGCCACGGTCTCAAATTTTGGTTATGGCCAATGATTTTTGCCATCAATCTTCCGAATGTGGTTTATGTATATCTGGCGTATTTCATACCGGAGAGTTTTGTGATGATCAACATTGCTGTGGCGGTAGAGCAATTTGGATATGGATTCGGGTTCACGGCATATATGCTTTACATGATTTATGTGTCCGAAGGCGAACATAAAACGGCTCATTTCGCAATTACCACCGGATTTATGGCGCTTGGAATGATGATTCCGGGTATGTTCAGTGGATGGATTCAGGATATCATCGGGTATCAGCACTTCTTTGTGTGGGTGATGATCGCTACGATTCCATCTTTCCTGATTGGGTATTTCGTGAAGATCGATCCGGAGTTTGGGAAGAAAGAGGGAGTAGGGAGTGGGGAGTAGGGAGTGGGGGTCTTTGATCGTTTAACTATCTTGGTACACGTTCTTGAACACTCTCCTTGAACACTCTCCTTGAATACTCTCACTCTATCTTGAAGACGCTCCTTATTTTGGTTGTCCGATTTACTGTTTCTGCTGCTCTATCCACAAGGAGACTTCTTCCTCGAGTACTTCGAGGGTGATGCTGCCGTTACGGAGCACGACATCGTGGAAGTCACGCACATCGAAGTTGTTGCCAAGGGCTGTTTCTGCCTGTTCGCGGAGCTGACGGATCTTGATTTCGCCGGTTTTGTACGCGAGTGATTGTCCTGGCCAGAAGATGTAGCGGTCGACTTCGTTGGTGATGTTGAGCAGGGTCAGGGCCGAGTTTGCCGCCATAAAATCGATTGCTTCCTGCCGTGACCATCCTTTGTAATGCATCCCTGTATCGACAACCAGGCGCAGTGCACGCCACATCTCGTAGGTTAGTCGCCCGAAATTGCTGTAGTGATCTTTGTAGAATCCCAGTTCAAGTCCGAGTCGCTCGGAGTACAGCGCCCAACCTTCCACAAATACTGTGAATCCGCCGGACTGTCGGAATGAGGGAAGTTCGCCGAGCTCCTGTTGCATGGTCAACTGGAGATGGTGTCCGGGCACGGCTTCGTGAAACGATAATGCCTCGACTTCGTACAGCGGACGGCTTTTAAGGTCGTAGGTGTTTACATAATAAAATCCCGCGCGAGTCCCGTCGGAATCACCGCCGGAGTAGTATGCGGTGGTCATGCGTGGAGCGATGTGATCGGGTATCTCACGGATTCCGTATGGATTACGGGGCAGGTTCTTGAACAGGCGAGGCAGTTCCCCGTCCATCCGTTTGAGTACGAGAGCCGTGATTTGCAGGAGTTCTTCCTCGGAATCGGCGTAAAACTGCGGATCGGTACGAAGAAAATCTACAAAATCAACGAACGAGCCCTGGAATCCGGTCGTGGCGATCACCTCATCCATTTCACGACGGATGCGGGCCACTTCCTGGAGCCCGATCTGGTGGACTTCGTCGGGAGTGATATCGAGCGTGGTGTAATGACGAACCAGGTGCTCGTAATAGGCCTTGCCGCCATCCACGCTTGAAATGGCGATGTCAACTGGAGCTGCTGGAGCGTATTCATCCCGCATAAAACGCGCGAATCGGTCGTAGGCGGGAATAACGACCCGGGAGATCGCCGAGTGTCCAAGATCACGGAGCCGGGCCTGGGTAGAATCGGGAATCGTAGATGGGAAGTTGGTGAAAGGGGTGTGGAAGAGACTGGATTCGGTGTCTGTGACGAGCGCCTCGATAGTTGGAATGTACTTTTCCAGGATTACTTTAGGCCGGACCCATCCCGTTTCGATAGCCGATCGAAGCCGTGTGATGTACTGGTCTGTATGGGTGCCGTACCCGTTGAGACGCTCGATGTATCGTTCGTAATCGCTTGTGTTTCGGAATTGGGAGCGGACCGGAGTTTCGGCGAACGAAGCGTGGAAGTCCCACCAGCCGTCGAGGGGAACGTAATGGTCGCCCAGATCGAAGGCTTCGATACGTTCCTTAAGCGTCCGGTCCAGCAGTCGATAACTGATATGGTCCTGCTTGGTCAGCATCGACACATTGATGGTATGCAGACGGTCGCGGAACCGACGGAGTTGGTCGGTATTCCGTGCCAGCGCTGCGAAGCTCACATCCTGAAATACGGGTCCGTTGTCGGAATGTGTGGTAGTTTCAGGTGTTTCCGTGTAACCATCCGGATTCGAGTTAAAACGGGAATAGTCCTCGAAGAGTTGATGGAGTTGATGTTTTACGGAAGTGGAATCGGTCCGGGCCTGGGAGCCGAGGGCAGATCCGATAATGAGTAATGTCGATAATATGATGAGGCGCATACAGATACAGACTTATTAGACAATTTTGGATAAACAGAAAACAGAGAACAGTGCACAGTGCACAGAGAACAGTGCACAGAAAACAGAGAACAGAGAACAGTACACAGTGCATAGAAAACAGAATGAAACCGTCTTGGGCAGTTTACTCAACTCTGTTTACCGTTTACGGCTAAAATCCAGCGAAGCTGGATCTAGCCGATCAGATTCCCATCCTCATCCCATTTGGCAACGATATTTCGTTCTTCGATTTTGAGATAGATGTTGCTGTACTTCGGATCGGATTCGAGTCCGTAGCGTTGCATGACGTGCTGGGGAACGCCATCCCATTCGTTGGGACGATTTCCGACGTAGCCAAGGTCTCGGAATCCTTCGGCGGTGGTGTAGAATCCGGTTACGGTAAGATTCCTAAGAGTGGTGAAGAACCTCACATAAGCCTCTTTCTCCGGATTAGCCTCATCGGGCCAGGCGATCTCGTCGATGATTTCCATCCGCTGTGCCTGCGAACTGTTGACGAAGTCGGAGCCGAAGCGTTTGTTGCATTCATGGTCAAGCCACGCGAGTCCACCTCGCATGCGTGTCTGAAACGGCGGAAAGTCTTTCATCATGAACTCAATGAAGTCGGGCACCTTGACGTCGGTGGCGCTTCCAGATATTTCGTCGCGTGGGATAATGATATCGGTCAGGATGTCGAGCTTGGCGCGCTCGGCTTCGGTGAAGAAGGTTTCAGCCAGCAGCCTGGAATCATATGCGATTTCCTCGGGCGTTCGACCGTATGGACCTACGCTGTATCCACCGGCTTGTTGAAGCATCTTCGTCGGATCATCCTGGCATCCCACGGTGGCGACGAGTCCGGTTGCCAGAGACCCGGTGATGAGCAATTTGAGGGATTCTCTTCTGTTCATATCTCAGATGTTTTGCTTCTTAAGTTGATCGACGATGTAATCGCTGGTGCGCCATGCCAGGGCGAGGATGGTCCAGGTCGGGTTTTTGTCTGCCTGGGATACAAACGGTCCGGCATCCACGACAAACAGGTTTTTGCAATCGTGTGCCTGACTGTGTTTGTTGAGCACCGAGGTGTTCGGATTGTTACCCATGCGAGTGGTTCCTACTTCGTGAATGATTCGGCCTGGTGCCGCGAGTCCGTAGTTGGATTCTGCACCTGGCTTGGATCCCAGCAAGGTTGCTCCCATACTGGTGAGGATGTCTTCGAAGGTATCGTGCATATGTTTGGCCTGCCGCACTTCCTGGTCGGTCCACTGATAATGAAATTTCAGCACTGGAATACCGAATTTGTCGACTGTCGAGGAGTCGATTTCGCAGTAATTGGAGTATTGAGGGATACTTTCGCCGCGTCCTGACATACCGAGAGTGGAACCAAAAATACGACGCACATCGCGTTTGAGTCCGGCGCCATAGCCTCCGTTTCGTTCCGGATTCCCGAATTCATCGGTCAGATATTTACGCATGGTGTTCATATTGAATCCGAATCCGTAACCGGGCATGCCCATGCCTCCCCAGTATTCGATGTGGTATCCGCGGGCGAAGTCGAGTTTCTTGTCGTTGAGCCACCAGGGAGTGTAGACGTGGAGTCCGCCGACGCCGTCTTCGTTATAGCGTTCGCGGTCGATCAGATCGGGCATGATGGCCATTCGGTCTGTTCCCGTTGAATCGTGAAGATAGCGGCCGACAATGCCACTGCTGTTTGCCAGACCTTGTGGGTGTGTTTTTGATTTCGAATTGAGCAAAATTCGGGCGGACTCGCACGCCGAAGCGCCCAACACGACCACACGAGCGCGCACTGCATACTCTTTCATGTCCGTTTTGTTGATGAAAACCACTCCGGTCGCTTCACCTCGGTCGTTTGTGGTCACTTCGCGGACCATTGCGTAGGTATACAAATCGGTGCGTCCGGCCTGGACGGCGGGTTTGATCAGCACACTGCTGGAAGAAAAATCCCCATACACCCGACATCCCCGATTACACTGATTACAGAAAAAGCAAGCACCGCGTTCGGTGTTTACCAGGCGGGTCAGGATCGACATCCGGGAAGGGATTACCGGAATCCCGATCTTATCTGTGCCGCGTTTGATCATCATTTCGTGCAGACGCGGTTTGGGAGGGGGCAGGAAGAATCCGTCGGGTTCGTTACGTATACCCTCCCTGGAGCCAAAGATTCCGATGAGTTTGTCGACACGGTCGTAGTAGGGCTTCACCACATCGTAACCGATAGGCCAGCTGTCGCTGAGTCCGTCGATATCGCCGCGCTTGAAGTCATCGGGACCGAAACGAAGGGAGATACGTCCCCAGTGATTGGTTCGTCCGCCCACCATGCGGGAACGGAACCAGTCGAACTGTGTGCCTTCGGCTCGGGTGTAAGGTTCTCCTTCGATCTCCCAGCCTCCGAAAGCGGCGTCAAAGTCACCGAAAGCCCGTTGGGTGTTGGCTCCACGTCGTGGCGACTCCCACGGCGGACGCATCTGGGTACGATCCTCTTCTCGGGCAGGGTCGTAATCCGGACCTGCTTCCATCACGGCCACGGAGAGACCGGCTTCGGATAAAATCTTGGCGGCCATTCCACCACCGGCACCAGATCCAACGATTACCACGTCGTATTGGTCGCCCTTATTGATAATTTGCATACGATCTACTGACTTTGGCGATTAAAAAATGTATCTCGGAATTTGAGATTAAATTTTGAAAAAAGAAAATACATAATAGAGCACAGCAAACAGTACACAGAGCACATAAATTAGCGCATAAAGATCAGGAAGGTCAGAAAGTTCAGATAGAAAAGGTTATTTTACTGTGTACTGTGTACTGTGTACTGTGTACTGTGTACTGTGTACTGTGTACTGTGAACTGTGAACTGTGTACTGTGTACTGTGAACTAAAACCAGATCAATAAAAATGTCAAAACTAGCACCAATACTCCTACTCGTTTTCACAATCGGATTCGGTCAATCTTCATTCGCCCAGATTGAAATGAAAATTATGACCTATAACATCCGCTACAGCACACAGAGTGATGGGGAGAACTGGTGGCATTTACGTCGGGACCATGTTGCGGCCATGCTGAAATATGAACGCCCCGATGTGATTGGGATGCAGGAGGCTTTGTATTCACAAATTGAGTATATCGATCAGGAACTTACTGACTTTGCCTGGGTTGGAGTAGGAAGGGATGATGGGCTACAGGGTGGCGAATTCTCCCCACTCTTTTTTGACACGACACGGGTCGAGCTTGTTGCTGGAACTGCCCAGACACGGTGGTTATCGGAATCACCCCGGGTGGCAAGTAAATCCTGGGACGCTGCATTTCCCCGGATTCTAACCTTCGCTCAGTTTCGCAGAAAGTCTGATGGGATGCTATTTTGGGTGTTTAACACCCATTTCGACCATATTGGGCAAGAGGCTCGGATGAACAGTGTTGGGGTGATACAGCAGGTGATTGGTGAGGTTGTTGGGGATGAGTTGTATGCGTTGATTGGGGATTTTAACGTCACCGAGGATAATCCGGTGTTCGCTCGCATCACGCATGGAGAACCGACCCTAATTGATGCCCTGGCGATGGATATGAACAGGCATGTTGGTCCCTATTACACTTTTGAGGGATTCAAGGTCCAAGGTGGAACTGGCCGAAGAATCGATTACATCTTTGTAGGTCCTGGTCTGGAAGTACAGTCCCACGCTCATCTTACCTGGTTCCGTGACGGGAATTACCTTAGTGACCATTTACCGGTTGTCATTTTAGTAGACAGAAAACGGAATTAAAGACCAAACACACGTGGTGAAATCACGTAGTCTGTGGTCGCAAATCATGAGGCACGCCGAGTGAAAACAGAAAACGGAAAACAGGAACAATAAACGGGATTGCGTATTCTCCCTACTCCCTACTCCCTACTCCCTACTCCCTACTCCCTACTCCCTACTCCCAAATCTTAAACGAGTAGAATAACTCCGGATGTGAGGTAAAATTACCAACAGTGTAAGTTTCCACATCCACGGACCCATCTGTTGAGATCGTCATCACTCTGACATAAGGAGTGTGTTGCGTTTCATCGGGGATTTTGGTTCGTTCAAGTCCCGGTATATGAAGGTAGTGAACGCCGTTGAGTTCCTTCGAGTGCTCAACTCGGGGCATATCCATATGGAGGTCACCAGAAATCACGGATCTAAGATTAGGTTGGGTGATCACCTGTTGAATAAAGCGTTCATTTGTGACTCCTTTTTCAGGATTTTCGGGATAGATACCAACCTGTGCACCGTGAACAATCAGCATTACCGGTTTGGGGGCAACTCGCTGAATTTGTTCCAGAATCCATGATGCGCCTGTGTCATAAAAATCTCTGCTGAAGTCAGGTGAGGCGAAGATAAAGGCCACTTTTTCGAACTCCAACACATAGCTTGTCGTATCGATTTCGGGATTCCACTGTCTGGCATACGTCATGTATCGATCCACAGATTCATTGTGCTCTTCATTTCCCATAATTGGATAAAATGGAAGATCCAGGTTTTGCAGAACTTTGGTGGCTTCGATGTACTGGATTTCTGTGCCTTCGTGTGCAATGTCACCCACTCCAGCTACAAAATCGATCCAAAGCGAATCAGCTAACGAATTTATGTGCGCTATCGCTGCTTCAGTTCCTGGAAATTCAGCTAACGGTTTTGGTTCTCCATCGCCCAGGAAAGCGACTCTGAGAACGGTATCGTCAGTTGATCCCGTTGCAGTTTGTTCGTTTTGAGGCTGGCTTTGACAACCCAGCGATAAAATGCTACCCGTGAGCAAAAGGAGTGTGATAATTCTATTCATGATCAGTATGGATTAAACGGTGATTTGAGATAAAATAACGAACGTAGTTTATCTTTATGTTATTAATTCAACCGTACTACATCATTTTGAGAATACATTTCAGGCTTGCCGACATCAATGAGGTTTTATAGACCCTGAATTCACTGTGAATGTACGTCCACTTGCTCTGCGGATCGTATTCCTTAACAATTTCTTAACATAGTGTTTACACACACGTCACATTAGGTGAATAACATTGCTCGATTTAATAACTCCAATTAACCTAATCGTGTCATGAAATATTTTATCCTATTGTTTTTGTTGTTTTTAGGATTGACTTCAAGTGTCTATGCACAAACCGGTACGCTACAAGGTGTGGTAACGGATGATAATGGGATTCCGATGCCGGGCGCTACGGTCGTTATCGTTGATGTTGAAGGAAAAGGTACGAACACAGACGTTTACGGGCGTTTTACCATCGTTGGTATCCCTGTCGGGACCTACGAACTTCAGGTGAGATACATTGGCTATGAAACGGTGTCTCGCCAGGTAAATATCGTTTCAGGAACGAATACGCCACTAGCCATCGAACTGATCCAAGGATCAACGGTTGGAGAGACCATTATTGTTCTGGGCGATGGTCTGCGTGGACAAGCACGTGCCTTGAACCAGCAGCGAAACGCCATGAACATCACCAATATCGTATCTGCCGATCAGGTGGGGCGTTTTCCCGATGACAACATCGGCGATGCACTGAAGCGTATTCCAGGCATCACCATGCAGGGGGATCAGGGTGAGGCACGGAATATCGTGATTCGTGGAATGGCGACTCAATTGAATTCAGTGACGCTGAATGGTGAGCGAATTCCTTCTGCTGAAGGCGACAACCGAAACATCCAGCTGGATTTGATCCCTTCTGATATGATTCAGACCATTGAGGTGAACAAAGCGGTTCGCCCGGATATGGATGCGGATGCGATCGGTGGATCCATAAATCTGGTAACCCGTTCTGCTCCAAATGAACAACGCGTCTCGGTTACCACTGCAAGCGGACTCAATCTGTTGAGCAACAAACCCATCTGGACAGGATCCTTCGTTGCAGCTAACCGATTTATGGACAACAGATTAGGTACAGTAGTATCTGCCTCCTACAACAACCACGACTTTGGTTCAGACAACATCGAAGCAGCTTGGTCAATGTCCAACAATGGAATGGCTGTGGTCGATGAATTTGATATTCGCAAATATGTGGTACGACGTGAGAGAAAGAGTACTTCTGTTGCACTGGACTACCGTCTGGACGATCAGAATACCATCTATGCTTCTTTTATGTATAACTGGAGAGATGACTGGGAGAACCGTTACCGTATGCGCGTAAGCCAGATCCAGCGAGCGTTTGATCGTAATCAAGCGGTTCAAAACGGTACCGGATACTATAATTTACCAGCGAGAGTCGAATTCCAGACCAAAGGTGGTATTGACAACGGCCGTGTTAAAATGACTCGACTCGAGGACCAAAGAAACAGGAATCTCACACTGGGTGGTGATCACCTTTTTGGGAATCTCAAGATGAACTGGTCGGCTACGTATGCAAAAGCATCTGAGGAGCGACCAAATGAGCGCTATATTTCGTTCCGTCAGGGCGGCAGACCATCCTTTTTAGATATTTCTAATCCCGAAAAACCGAATGCTGCCTTAGCGAATCCGAGTACTAATTTTTCAATTGGACTGAATGAAATTTCCGAGCAGTACAGTTATACCTCTGACGAAGATATCAACGCAAAAATTGACTTCCTGAACCCATACAGCAATAAGGGCTTTATCAAATTCGGTGCCAGACTACGTATGAAGGACAAGCAACGCGAAAACGACTTCTTTGCTTATGAACCATTGAATGAAGATGATTTTGCCAACCTTGGATCGGTTCCAAATTCGAATCAGTCCGATTCCGGATTCCTGCCAGGAAGTCAGTATCAGGCCGGATACTTTGCGTCTCGTGAATTTCTGGGTAATCTGAATCTTGCTAACCGCGCGTTATTTGATGTAGAGTCGGTGCTTGAAGAGTATATTCCCGGCAACTACAATGCGAAAGAGCATATTTTTGCAGGCTACGCGATGGCAGATCATCAGTTTACAAACGAGCTGTCTGTGGTAGCCGGAGTGCGTCTGGAGTATACGGATCTCGAGTATACGGGTAACGAGTACGACGTGGACGAGGAAGCCATCAACGAAACTACCGGAACCAACAATTATCTGAATGTGCTTCCTGGTGTACACGTTCGTTATGCGCCAGCATCGAACCGGGTTGTTCGGTTTGCCTGGACCAATACCATTGCCCGGCCAAACTATTATGATCTGGTGCCTTATGCGGTTTACATTGCTGAAGACGAAGAGCTGGCAAGAGGTAATCCGAATCTGGAGCCAACCACTGCAATGAACTTTGATTTGATGCTAGAGCAGTATTTCAGCAATGTGGGTATTCTGTCCGCTGGGGTGTTTTACAAAGACATCGACAAGTTCATCTACTCCAGAAGCTTCAATAACTACACGGATCCCGTGTATGGGTCAGGACTTCAATTCAGCACCATTGAGAATGGTGGTTCGGCGGATGTGTATGGTTTTGAAGTGGCTGTCCAACGTCAGCTTTGGGGTGGATTCGGAATCTATGCCAACTACACCCGCACCGAGTCTTCTACGGATGGGGTTGAAGGCCGCGAGGATGGATTAGCTCTTCCTGGTACAGCCAAAAATATGATCAATACTTCCCTATCCTTCGAAAATGAGCGTTTGAACCTAAGAGTTTCGTTGAATTACGCAAGTGATTATATCGATGAGCTGGGTGGAGAAGCGTTCGAAGACCGATTCTATGACAAACAAACTTTTGTTGACGTGAATGGATCCTATTCGATCACTCCAAGGATTCGTATCTTTGCTGAATCAAAAAACCTGACCAATCAGCCTTTGCGCTATTATCAGGGTATACGATCCAGAACCATGCAGGAAGAGTATTACAATGTCCGTTTCAACTTTGGTCTCAAATTCGATTTCTTTAACTAACACGGATTACATTTCATTAAAAATCTCCAACCCGGTGCGGATGATCTCCGTAACCGGGTTTTTTATTGGTTTGATGATTTTGTTATCACTTGGATGCGAGTCGCGGGACGGGTCAAGCTCGTTGTTGTTGACCAATCAGAATGAAGGCACCTATGTGGATGTAACTGCACTTTCCCCATTTGCAGATTCAACGGAGACTACGATACATGTTGTCATAGAAATACCGGCTGGGAGTAACGATAAAATCGAGATCAACAAGCAGACGTATGTGTTTGAAATGGACCGAAAGGTATTCTATTTGCCTTATCCGGCGAATTATGGATTTGTTCCGGGTACCTTGTCTGATCCAGCAAAAGGTGGGGATGGGGATCCGCTTGATCTGATGTTTCTATCAACGAGGGTGGAAACGGGGTCGGTGCTAGAGGGGTATCCAATTGCAACACTAAAGCTTGTGGATCGTGGGGAGGAAGACGCAAAACTTCTGGTTGTTCCCAAAGATTCATCCTTGCGTATTCTGTCTTGTATTACGTGGGAGTGTATCCTGGCGGAGTATCCCCTGGTACCGAAACTTCTGGAGGATTGGTTTCTGAGCTATAAAGGTACTGGGATTACCCTGTCTGAAGGCTGGGCTGACTCGACAGAGACTCGCCGGATCATTGAACGTCATGTACCATGATAAGTGTAGATTTTCAGAAAAAGTTTGGACATTTAAACTAAAAAGGGGACTGAGGTCCCCTTTTTGCGCTGCCTGTCTGTAAAAATGACTTGATTTTACCTATTCTTTAAGACCGACGATATCCTCAGCCCGATAAAAATGGAAGGTTCGATCGTCGGACATTGCCACAAAGAGCCCGTTTGCAAAGGTTGTGTTTAGTCCCACGGAGGTGATGTCATTACCGTCACTTTCAACCGCCATGGTTGGCACAGATTTGAGAAAGATATTATTTCCTTCTCTGGTGTACAGGTTGAAACGTTGTCCTTGTTGATCAGAAAGGATCAAATATCCGGTTCCGTCATCTTTTTTGAAGATGGAAAGGCCTTCGTGATCATCCGTAACTTGATCGAATGCAAATGAGGCCAATTCACCTGAAGAACTATCCGGATGGGCGTAGTACTTTCTTACGCCGTGACCCTCATCGGATGCATACAGAAATCCGAGTTCATTATCGGCTACCAGTGCTTCGATTTCTTTGAGACCACTAAATTCCCCAAGCTTTCGTACCAGGATCGCCGTTACGTATCCATTGCCGGAGTCGGTCAACTGGTATTGCCATAGGTAGGAACCGGAAGGTCCGGTCTTTCTTCCGACTGTGGCGTAGATCATGCCGGTATTCAGATCGGTGAACAAGGTGACACCCATCGGGTCGCGATCCGTTTCACCCTCGAATACGGGAATCCCTCCATTATCGATGGGAGTCATATCGGGCAGGCTGAAAATTCGGATCGTATTCTCTCTGCGAACAGTAACAACAGCGATATCCAGGGTGTCGGCGCCCAGAACCAGTCCGTAAGCGATATCCACGTTATTTGGTCGATTCAGTGGGACGAATGAACGATCATGGTCGATGGTACCATCCAGTCTGAATACGTATAATCCGCCCTGATCGCTATCCCCGCCCTTATCGGTTCCAATCACGATACTTTGGGATGGATCGGTAGGATGGATCCAGATAGCCGGATCGTCGGTATCGTAGGGAACGGTTTCTGAGACGAAAACGGGTTGAACACGTTCTGTTGGATCAGCACATCCGAATAACAGGGTACTTGCAATGGCGATGGCAGAAAAAAGTGATGGGATCTTCATTTTCGTATAAGTGTTTAGTTTGGTAAGTCTAAGCATAAGATAAGATGTAAACTGTTTATTAACTAACTATTAAACTCACATTCCGACAGACCTTTATTTGATGCTATGGATTTTCTGTTGTGCGCTGAGTTTTTTTCCTGAAAGAAAGAGTTGTCCACAATCAAAATGCTGCCTTTGGGCCTTGTCCGGATCATTCAGCTCGTTGCTCGCTAATTTTCATCATTGACCAGCACCATTTATGTCCGTATATTTGAAATCTTCTAAAAATGCACCCGTAGCTCAATTGGATAGAGCATCTGACTACGGATCAGAAGGTTTGGGGTTCGAATCCCTACGGGTGTACGAATAAACAAGTCATTGAACATCAACGTTTTGCGTGTGTTTTGTGACTTGTTTTTTTATTATCAAAAAAGGTGTTTTATTACTTTGGGGTACTGGTGGGGTATTGAAATACAATGATAGGGCTTAAAAATAGTATATCAAGGTCGGGTTGCCGGGCTGGTGTATCTCTGATAATTGGCACCCCTGAATACACAAATTTCACAACGAAAGTAATTGACTAGGTTGGGCAATGGTATCGTGTGATACATTGGCAATGGTTGAAAGTTCTTTTCGTGTGTCAACTTGCTTAACAATAAGGTTGTCAGATTTCTGACGACCTTTACCTTCAGATAATTTTTGATTCTCTTTCGCCTTTCTTCTATACAGCGTTTCCAATTCAAGCGCCAATAATGAGCGTTGGTCAATCCATCCATTCAACCGGTGGCAAATATCCGGTTTTGTCCAGGATACGTTTGTATTTATCCGCTTCCGGTATCGTTTCGTATTCCATCCACATAACCGGTGCGAAGGGTATATTTGAATTACTTATCCAGGTGTATTCATCGTGTGTGATCATTCCGGACTTATACGCCCTGAAGAATACATTATTCGGGAATGGTAACGTATCAAGGTGTAGTTGATCAAGTCGTTTGTGTAGTGCTTTCATAGTGCGTTGTTTTGTGGCTTATTCATTACCTGGACTTGTAACACTTGTTTATCACTGATAATATTTTAGCGCTTCCAGGTGTCATATTCCTTACGGGTGAACCAGAGTTCTGTTTTATCACTACTGACAGTGATCGTGTTACGTGTGTCCAGGATAGCAACATACAACATCAACGGTTGAATCCGGTTCAATTCAATACTTTCTATTCGTTTACTAAGCTTCTGCATAGTTGTCGGGTGGCAAAAATGTTGGCATTATTAGTTTTGGGGTTTGCTCCATTGCCGTAATACGTTCTTCCAGTTCGGATACCTCTGTCAACTTCGCGTAGCTATTGGCAATGGTTGAAAGTGAATTGATTGCCCTGATTCGTTGGTCTGTGTCATTGGCATCATTCATATAAATACGCTCCAATTCGATTACTGCCGTGCTTATGGTTGCCCTTAGTTCTCCAAGTGTCAACGGTTTGCGTGTTCGTCGTTTTAGTGCCATTAGATACCCTCCTAACTTGTTAGTTTTGTTGTAAAATACTCATTTTGATGGGGGGGTACAAAAAAGGCTTCCATATTTGCCCTGTACCGCGTTAAAAATAAAAAATGATACTAGGGTTCGCCTTCACTGTGTCGGGGTTGCCTGTCTTCTTCTGTGCGCTCTCCAGGTGTCAGTGAAGACAAGTTCCTGTGGTACTTCATCCGGATCATACGTTTCATCAATCACTGCGTCAAATTCACGTTGGATCAACCGGATCATATCATTGTATTCATCTGTGCCTTCACCTGGTGGGGCTATGTCATCCCAGTCTGCCGGATAGCCTCTTTCGTCAAAGATTTCACCGGTGTACGGATTGACTCCATACGGGTACGGGTCGGGTGCTGAAGCTGTGAACGTATTAATATCATATCTGATCAGGTAGTCGGCTAGGTCGTACCCTTCGTGCTGGTTTGGTACTTCGCGTTCCAATAGGGTTGATACGTGTATATTAAACTCGTTTTTAAATTCACTGCCTTTATGATTCCAGGCATCAAACGCCTTACCTTTATCAGGAAATAGCACAATTTTACGCCCGGCAATGGGACGTAATTTGTCGCGGTTCAATCCGTTCTTTTGGCCTGTGGATAGCCATATCATACCAGGTAGGTATTGACTGCATATCAACGCGGTTTTTTCACCCTCGACAATCGCGATGGGCTTTGTCTTGTCAGTGTTGACCAGGTGCAAGCCAAACAAACATTGATCAAGACTCCATTGGCTTATATCGGTTGGAAGTTGGTTCGCTCGCTGAAGCATTGAATGAATCCAGTTGATATTTATTCCTTCACCTTTTACACGTTTACCTGTGTCGGGGTTGTACCGGATCAACTTTCCTGATCGGACTTGATCAAGCTGATCAATCTGCCAAAAAATTGGCCATCCCTCAACGGGTGTTTTTTCCCTGCCCGTACCAACACGATATAAACGCGCTGTTTGTTCGGCTCGCTGTACGTTCCATCCTGGTATGGTTGCAAGCCATCGGATAAGCTGGTTGCTGTCATATCGGTCAAGGGTCGCCTGTACTAAGCTGAAGGGCAATCTGCCGGCCTTTGGTTTAGGTTGCGTCCGGTATGGTTTGGGGTTGCCCGGCATCGTTGCCGGTTGATACAGATTGTCGGCAAAGTATTCACGTGGGGTGTAATGATAAGCACAACTTTCTTCACGGTCACATCGGCCAACATTCGTGTTTAATACTTCGCCTGTGATCGTATCGACATACCTGGTGAAGGTACGTTTCTCACAATCTGGGCAACCGTATTTTTTGGAACTCTTGTCAAGTGAAAAACGGTGTTCAATAGTGTTCATATTGGGTGTTCAGTTGGTGAACAAATAAGGTGAACAAAAGTGTTCAGTGTTCAGTTTACTATGTCTATTTGAACGCGAACACTTTTAATCGTGTATTTTAGGTGTTCAGGTAGCCATTTATAGCTGTTAGTGAACAACCCATTATTTTAGCAATCTCACGTTGTGTTTTACCTTCAGCACTCAACTGTTTAGCCTGTGATATTCGAGCATATTTTTTGTTCTCTTTATCATTGGAATCCAGTTCAGTTCTAAATTGTCGATCCGTTACTGTGATATTTAACCCTTCTGAAGTATCATATCTAATTAGCGCCCTTATTTTTGGAAGTGGTCGGGGTGACCTGCTTTTAAGGTTTTGAAGTTCAATCAGGTTGGTTGAATCATCCTGGTATTCACTTTTAATACCGAAAACAAAATCAGATTTCGAAGTAAATATCCGGCTGTCTGCAATGTCTTCAACGTTATATTCCGCTTTAATTTTACTCCCTTTTTTTGTGTGTGTTATTAGAATAACCGCGCTGTTTGTGTCTTTTGCAAGCCTTCTAAAGACTGACATTGTTTTGTTTACAAGTTCAGCCTCATACGTGCTTTTATTGTGGTAATCTGCAACCGTATCAAATATGATAGCATCGTATTTACCCTGTATGATTGCATCCTTCAGCGTCTGCACAAACAACTCATTATCCATAGTGCAGTACATTTCTTCGGGTGGCTCAACTGTATATAAGCCATCGTTAACCCTGATACTTCTAGCCCTGCGCCTTATTTCGGTTTCGCTGGAATCTGCACCAACTAAATAAATAGCCCTAGCGCCTTTTTTCACTGTCATCAATCCATTGTGATGTTTAGAAAAAAGAAACTGGGTCAATATCGACTTTCCTGCGCCTGGACTCGCTCCAATCGTTGTGATCATACCACGTGCACAAAATCCATCAATAATAAAATCCAATTCCTCAACGGGCTCAATTAGTGGGTTAGTTGGTTTAAACCAGGTAACACTATCAGTGAAGCCTTCAACCTCACTGATAATTGTTTCGGGTGTCAAGGTGTCAATCGGTTCCATCTGCACCCCTTTCTTGATAGTGTGCAACCGTATCAAAAAAGCCATCCAGGAACGCCTGTCTTAATGGTATCGGATACAACGTTTCAACGATACCAAATAACCTGTAAAACGCGTCAAGGCTTCCAACGTTGGTCTTGTATAGGGTTGCCATACTTTGACCGTTTAAACGCGCTTTCCGGTGCAATTCTGAAGTGATTAAATCACTGTGATTGCTTATATTATCAGGTGTGAATGTGGGCTGTGTCGGATCTCCGGCATAGCCTTCTTTTTTGGGTGTCATACTGTTACCCCCTGTTTGGGTTCGGGGTCTTCAGTTGCTCAATCCATTCGTCAATATCGCTGGTTCTCCATCCAACTAGTCGTTGACCGATCTGTACGCGTGGTGGCAGATCTCCGGATTTCTCCATTCTCCAAATGGTGACTTTTGAAACTCCGATCAGTTTTGATAGCTGGCCTGGACGTATGATAAGGCTTTGAGGATTTTTCATATTGTATGGGTTGTGTTAGTGTTAATACAACCTCATACCAGCATCAAGAAAAAAGCACCCTATTTGAGAAATAAAAAAAATTTTTATTTCATCGATTAGATTTGTAGATTTTTACAAGTAGAAATTACAGTTTACTGTGATACTACTGTGTAAGTCAAAAATCAAGGTGTACGGTGCAATCCCCTCTTTACGTGTATGAGGTTGCCCTTTTTGACTCTTTGCCCTTCAGAAGCTTCCGACTCCTGAAGGGCTTTTTTTTATCAAAAAGGTTTTGTTTTGTTTATAGTGTATTCAAAGAACTTCAAGAATATAAACGGTTTCCAAATTAGATTTTACATTTTTTTTCAACAAGCTTTCAACACGTATCAATGTATAAAAATGCAATTTGATAGGATTAAGTCGCAGTGTGGATAACTGTATCATATCGCTCCAATTCGTGTGATTTTGGCCTCTTTTTCATTGCCGGATACAATACGCATCAATTCGGCACCCCAATTCTCAACGGCTATTCTCATTTCATCCAGGTAGTCATACCTCTCATAAATTGCCGTTACCAGATTATCCTGTGCCATACCTTTGTGGTTTAACAATTTACCAACAACGGTGCGCCCGACGTTATTTGATCCCAATTTAGTTGCTAAGGTGCGTCTGATATTGTGATACATAAAATCATTAACGCCTGAAACGGTTTTGATTCGATCTTTGGCTTTATCTAGCCATTTTAGGGGTGCATCTTTACGCGTAGATCGAAAAACATATTCACTTGATCCGGTCAATGGATAAATTTCATTAAGTAGGTCAATAGCTAGTGAAGACAACGGAACGATATGATCTTTTTTATTCTTTGTGATCTCTTTGGGTATTGTCCAGGTGCGGTTGTCCAGGTTGATTTGATCCCAACGTACAGAAGCGGTTTCGGTTTTTCTTTGACCGGTTGCGAACATAAACTTAATGCACGTCCGTACTGGATCGATTTGTATATCAACCGCCTCCCATATTGATCGTATTTCTTCATCATTATAGACGCGCTCGCGGACGTTCTCCCCTTTTTTATTTTTCTTGATCCCTATGACTGGGTGGTGTTCAATAAGTCCGCGTTCCATTGCATACGTGAACATTCCGGATAATAGGCTCAATACCCTATTGGCTAGGGTTGGGGTGTCACGAACTTCTGCAATTTTATCAACGATTGAGGCAATATCAGACTTTTTGATTTGCTTAATGTTTTTTTTACCCAAAACGGGTTTGAGTTCAATGTTAATGATCCGTTGGTATTCCGAAAAGGTGCGGACGCGTAATTCTTTATTCTTTGAGGCAAGAAAACGGGTTGCAAGTATATCAAAGGTGATCATTTCGCGGATCTCCCTTTTTTTTTGCTCAATACGTGTTCGCGGATAGTTGCCTTTTAAGATCTCGTTTTTATACTCGTTGACCTGCCGACGTGCTTCTGATAACGATGTACCAGGATAACGGCCAATGGTCATTCGTACCTTTTTCCCATTCGGCTCGTCGTATCGATACGCAAATGTTTTGGTTCCTGATATATTGATCCGTAAAATTAAACCTGGCATCACGGTATCATAAAAATCTTTCCGCGCTCTTACGCTCTCATTTCTGATAAATGGATCGGTTAATTTAACTTTTGGCATTTATTTACGTTTTGGGGTACCGGTGGGGTACTGTGTTCTGTTAATATAAATGTACTCACTGAAATTAAATGTAATACAATAACCCCCTTAAAACAACACTAAACGTAATAATTTTAATAAGTATGAAAAATGAAATTTACTTAAACCTACTGACTACGGATCAGAAGGTTTGGGGTTCGAATCCCTACGGGTGTACGATACAAATCCGTAATCTATTTCATCATAATGGGTTACGGATTTTTTTGTTTCTATGGGTACCAACTTTCATCGTGATTATATGAATGAATTAGATGTTGACCGGATCATTGAAATGGCTTGGGAGGACAGAACTCCGTTTGAAGCGATCAAATTACAATTTGGATTTTCAGAGTCAGATGTGATTGCACTGATGAGAAGAGAGTTGAAACGCAGTAGCTTCAACTTGTGGAGGAAGAGAGTGAATCGTGGTACCAGTCAAAAACATGCCAAAAAACGCAATCCTGAGATCAATCGATTTAAAAGCGATCAGCAAAGGGCCATTTCGATGAATAAAATCAGTAAAAGATAATGTGGTGCTTGGCTTCCTGCGCACCAAATTCTGGGATGCGATTAGATGCTCCTGCCTATTTTTTGAGTACGAAACGTAGGTAACTATTTCTTTGTTCTGGCAGCAGGATTGAAGTGAGGATAGTTCACTTTCATTCGCCATCTCAGATCAACATGAAAAATCTAACATACTTACTAGTATCGATAAGTCTTCTTTTCTCGTGTGGGACGGAGAATGTGCCTGTGTACAATCTTATCACTACAGCTTTACCACCTGAGGGCGGAACGATTAGTCCGTCATCGGGACCATTTTCCCAGGGTGATGTGATTCAGGTCAGTGCCAGGCCAACTCAAGGCTGGGAATTTCTGCGCTGGGATGGGGATGTGACCGAGTCGGGGAATCCAATGGTTGTTGAAATCACTAAGGACACCCGGATCGTTGCGCTGTTTCAGCCTGTGGAGGTCCCAGTTGTTTTTAATCCTGCTACCGGACAAACCTGGATGGACAGAAATCTGGGAGCTGTGCGGGTGGCCACTTCCAGAACCGATTCTCTGGCTTATGGGGACTTGTTCCAATGGGGGAGAGAGGCTGATCAGCATCAGAACCGGAACTCTGGTATGGTGATGACCCTCAGCGACTCCGACCGCCCCAGGATCACGAATTTTATCCTGGCTCCCAACACTCCCTTCGACTGGAGGAGCCCACAAAATGGGGCACTTTGGCAAGGAGTCGACGGGGTAAACAATCCATGTCCACCCGGATTCCGGATTCCCACGCAAGCAGAGTGGGAGGCTGAACGACAGAGCTGGACCAGCAACGATGTAGAAGGAGCTTTTGCATCCGTGCTTAAACTACCATCTGCAGGTCGCCGGAATTTCAGTGCCGGAACACTCTTCGATGTACACCTATTCGCGTATTACTGGTCGAGCTCCACAGAAGGTTCATTTTCACGAGGTCTTGGTATTTTCAGCGAAGCGGCCAGTATATTTAGCTACAATCGTGCCGGTGGCAATTCGGTACGGTGTATCAAGGATTAAAAGATGCATTGATACGAATTTTCAAGTAGTTAAAATTATTAACTAACACATTGAATTTATTCATTTAATTGATATTTTTGTGCCGTTTAGTGTACCATGCAGCACTAGGTAACAGTTTATTAAAGTGTCGATGAGCCAGATTTTTCCAATAATCCGTTTTTGAGTATGTCACGTTCGTTTCTTGTACTGTTTTTTTTAAGTGTAATTTTTTGGGCACAGCCAAATCTTGGTCTAAGTCAGGAAATCAAAACACAGAATCTTTCAAATCACGCTGATGTCCGTTATGCCTCCCTGTTGGATTCCTCCCGGTCATATCTGAACAATAATCCACAAAAAGCTCTGGAATTTGCACAGACTGCATTTGAATACAAAGATTCCATTTCTACTCCTACACTGATCGTCAAATATCACAACCAGATCGGACGTATTTTCTTTAATCTTGGACTGATGGATCTGGCCGCCGACAATTTTCTGAAAAGTCTGGAAGTCATAAATACTCAATCTAACTATCAGGAAATCGATTTTCTGGATACCTACATTGGGTTAGGCGCGGTGTATCTTTTTTTGCATGAATTTGAGAAAGCCGAATCCAAGTTTGAACGCGCATTGGCCCAAATCAATTCTGGTAAAGAACCCAACTACTTAAGCCTCTCCTCCATTTACAATAATCTTGGGATTATTTACAGGGAGCAGAATGAAATTGAGTCCGCGTATCAGATTCTGAATCGTGGCATTGAACTGCTGGAAGCTAACGATCCCAAAAATCTGAATTTCTCACTGCTGAATAATAACCTGGGCGAGATACATCAAAAAACGGGTAAATATGATCTGGCAGAGCAGGCTTTTATGAAGTCGCTGAGCTTCAGTAGGGATCAAAATGATCAGATTGGGATTGCGACGACGTACAAGAATCTTGGTGAATTGTATTCAGCAAGTGGAGATCGGGCAAAAAGTCTGTACTATTTCCGTCAATCCTATGAATTGGCCAGTTCTATAGAAGCGCTGGTTATTTCCCTCATATCCTCGAATCAACTTGCTGAATTGTATCAGCAATCAACCAACGCCGATTCTACGGTATACTTCCTACAGGTAAGTAAGGAAGCTCAAAGGAACCTGGATGTCTATAAGACAAAAAATGTGCTACTTGCCGAAGAGTTGCGCGCTGAGTTTGAAAGCAGAGAAGCATCATTGGCTCAGGAGTTAAACAAACAAAGAAAAATCTATGTATTACTGTTTTTAAGTCTGGTCATAGGTCTGGCTGGAGCCGTGTTTTTTTCACTAAGAAATAAAAAAATGGCTGACAGATTGAATGTTGAGTCATTAAGTAAAAAGCAGCAAATCGAGAAAATTGAAATGGAATCCAGGTTGCTCGAAACCCAACTGGAAGAGAAAGAGAAAAAAATCGCCGTGAACCTGGTTAACTCGGCCAAGCAAAACCAACTGATTAAAGAGGTGGTGGACAAACTGATCGCTTATCGTAACCGTTTCAGTGGTGAACAACATGAGTTGATTCGTGGCGTGATCAATGATTTGAAATCCTCTCAGGAAGACGACCTGTTCAATGAGTTCGAGTCATCCTTTTTGAATCTGCATCAGGACTTTTACACCAACCTGACCAGGGAATTCCCGAGTCTTAGCCTGAATGAAAAACGGATCTGCGCATTTGTCCGCTTAAATCTGAACAACAAGGAAATCGCATCCATCACCGGACAAACCATTCCAACCTTGAACATGGCCAAGACCCGACTTCGTAAAAAACTTGGATTGACCAACGGGGACGAATCATTAAATGATTTCCTGTGCCGATTTTAATCAGCGGTAACATCAAGGAAAACGAAGTATTGATTACAGGAAGACTGTAGTACATGGGGGGAGTGGGGAGTGGGGAGTGGTTTAATTCCGAGTGAATCAATCCGGAAGTTGCTATTCATTCGCTTTGCGAAAACAGAAAACAGAGTACAGAGGACAGAAAACAGAGTACAGAGGACAGAAAACAGAGGACAGAGTACAGAAAACAGAGAACGGTGGTCTGTTCCTGATTTAGGCTGACAAAAAAATATGGAATGAGCCTATATCAGTATACGACCCTGTATCAGGTTAACCGGGAATCCCTCGTCGCTCGTCACTCATCTCTATTCAAAACCCTGTGTACTGCGCACTGTGTACTGTGCACTGTGTACTGTATCCTGCGTACTGTGTACTGTGTACTGTGTACTGTGTACTGTTTACTGTGTACTGTGTACTGTGTAACAGAAACTCTAACTGGCACTATTCCTCGTCAATTTTCGTTATCTTGCCATCCATGTATGTTTACGAATCCTATCTAAAATGAATTCATTTCTTAAAACGTATCCAAGATCCATTCTGGCAGTTATTTTACTGGCCGGAGTGCTGTGTTTTCACGCTTGCGGTGGATCGGCCGATAAACAACCCTCAGATTATACTTCAACCATTGAGTCGGCTTCTTTCAAAGCGCTGGATAGTGATGAGCGTATCCATGTATCCGACTTTGAAGGCAAGGTAGTCCTCGTTGATTTCTGGGAAACCTGGTGTGTGCCTTGTCTGCAGGCTATGCCCACCTTCAAGCAAGTTATTGAAGACTATCCTGACCAATTCGTCGTGTTGGCGGTTTCTCCGGGATGGAGCGATACACCCGAAGATGTGATAAAATTCCGCGAAGAGAACGGATTTCCTTTCGTGTTTGTTGTCGACGACACTGAAGTTGCAACCAAACTGGAAATCACCGGCATCCCCTACAAGGTTTTTATCGGTCCCGATGGCAACTACATCAGTACGGAACTTGGCACCGGTGGACATCAGCGCGATTACGCCAAGATTGTCGAAATTATACAAAAAGCGTATGGTTCTGCCACTTTAAATTGAATTTCTCTGGGAAACACTCTATTTTAACACACTATTTTTATTACACTAAAAACTACCTATGATTACAACTACTGAAGAGATTTTAGACTACAAAGTTAAAGACATCAGTCTTGCTGACTGGGGACGTAAAGAAATTGAACTTGCCGAGGCCGAAATGCCTGGATTGATCGCTCTTCGTGAGCAATATGGCAAAGAGAAGCCTCTGACTGGTGCCCGTATCGCAGGTTGCCTTCACATGACCATCCAGACTGCTGTTCTGATCGAAACATTGGTTGAACTCGGTGCTGAAGTACGCTGGTCATCCTGTAATATCTTTTCAACCCAGGACCATGCTGCCGCTGCCATTGCTGCCGCTGGTATCCCCGTTTTTGCCTGGAAAGGAATGTCGGAAGAAGAGTACGACTGGTGTGTTGAGCAAACGCTATTCTTTGGCAGTGAAGATCGTCCATTGAATATGATTCTGGATGATGGTGGTGACCTCACAAACATCGTTCTGGATAAATACCCTGAAATCGCCCGCACGGTTAAAGGGATCTCTGAAGAGACCACAACTGGCGTTCTTCGCCTGTACGATCGGGTCAAAAAAGGAACCCTTCCAATGCCGGCCATCAATGTGAACGATTCAGTTACCAAATCGAAGTTTGATAACAAATACGGATGCAAGGAGTCCTGCGTAGATGCCATCCGTCGCGCTACCGATGTCATGATCGCTGGCAAGGTTGCCGTTGTTGCAGGATATGGCGATGTAGGTAAAGGATCTGCTGCCTCCCTGCAGGGTGCAGGTGCACGAGTCATCGTGACCGAAATCGATCCGATTTGCGCTCTTCAGGCTGCTATGGACGGATTCGAGGTCAAGCCTATGTCCAAAGCAGTAGCGGAAGCCGATATCGTGGTCACCGCTACCGGGAACAAAGACATCATCCGTGGCGAGCATTTCCGTAACATGAAGGACAAAGTGATTGTGGCCAATATCGGTCACTTTGATAACGAGATCGATGTGAAGTGGTTGAAATCCAATTTTGGTCACACACAGGTAAACATCAAACCACAAGTGGACAAGTACACGGTTGATGGTCATGATGTGATCTTGCTTGCCGAAGGTCGTTTGGTTAACCTCGGTTGTGCTACCGGTCACCCAAGTTTTGTGATGTCAAACAGCTTCACAAACCAGACACTGGCGCAGATCGAACTTTGGAAAAACGGTGAAAACTACGATAACAATGTGTACACCCTTCCAAAACATCTCGACGAGCAAGTTGCCCGCCTGCACCTGGCCAAAATCGGAGTTGAACTCGAAGAGTTGACCCCTGATCAGGCTACGTATATTGGAGTACAGGTTGAGGGTCCTTACAAACCTGAATACTACCGATATTAATTCAGAATCGCACCTGTTCTGATGGTTATGGGGAACCGTGATGTTGTCACGGTTCCTTTTTTTTTACTGCCGAGAGATTGATTCAACAGCATGTATGAGGCCTGATTTCACTCTTTGCAATTACGTAGTAATAGCGATAATATTCGTGTCATTTTAACGAGCATCGATTAAGTGAAATCCTATGGATGTCGAGAAACAGATAAAAGTGGTGGTGATCGGAGTCGGAAACTGCGCTTCTTCATTCGCGCAAGGTATTGAATATTATAAAGATAATTTAGTTACATACGGGCTGATGCACTCCCGGGTCGGGGGCTATCACCCATCTGATATCTCCATCGTTGGAGCGATCGATGTAGATCAAAGAAAGGTCGGTAAAGACCTATCACAGGCGCTTTTGTCTGAGCCAAATTGTACCGAAATCTTTGCAAGTCTCGCTGAATCTGGAGTTACAGTGGTCAGGGGCCCCGTACTTGATGGTGTTGCTCCGCACATGAAAGATCGGTTTCAGTACGATGACACACAGCCTGAAGTGGATGTGGTGTCCTACCTGAAATCTACAAACGCTGACTTTGCCATCTGTTATTTGCCGGTCGGAAGCGAAAACGCTGCTAAATTTTATGCGGATGCCTGTATCAGTGCCGGAGTGGGATTCATCAATGCGATTCCTGTTTTTATCTGTTCAACTCCCGAATGGGACTCTCGATTTGCTCAGGCTGGTTTGGTCTGTGCCGGAGACGACATCAAGTCGCAATTTGGAGCCACCTTCCTGAACCGTCTCCTGGTCGAACACCTCATTGAGCGTGGATTTTCCATTGATAATCTGTATCAGTTGAACGTGGGTGGGAATACCGATTTCGAGAATATGATCGATGAATCAAGACTGGCCTCGAAAAGAGTATCGAAAACAAGTGCAGTAAAAACCTTGTTCAACGAGAAAAACTCATCCAAAGAACCCTCTTTACGTATTGGTCCAAGTGATTTTGTACCACATCTGAAAGACACGAAAATTTGCTATATCAATATTCACGGAAATCAGTTTGGGAATGTTCCATTTGAACTTGAACTTAAATTGACTGTTCAGGATTCTCCAAACAGTGCCGGAGTCATGATCGATGTTGTCAGGATGCTGAAGGTGGCTAAAGACCGTGGTATGAAAGGGACTATACAGCCTGTTTCAAGTTTCGGATTCAAACATCCCGCGGTAAATATCACTGAAACTGAGGTCACAAATGGATTAAACGCCTTTTTAGCGTGATGGATGCTGTTTCGATTCAGAGGAAATCCAGCTGCCGTTGTACCATTCTGAAGTCATCGGGTGTATCCACGTCGTTCCAATATACACCCGACACATCTATTGCCGCGGATTCGTTCAGATCAGCCAGGTGATTAACCAGCTCTGATATGCTGTTTTTGTGCTGAGATGCACACAGGTCAAGATGATCAAACACATCATGATGTAGTATAAAAAATCCGGTATCGAAGTAATGATACGGTTCCATCAACTTTGACACCCTGACAATGTCCAGTTCTCCGGAATCATTTACCCGAACAGCTACCCGGGTAACATCATGCAGATCGATATATGTGTTGTGATCGCCGGGCTTATCAACAAGCAGGTGAAGTATGTTGGAGTTTGGAAGTGGTGCACTGAACTTGTCTAGGGCAATATCATAAAATGAGTCGGCAAAAAGATGATCAGACATGGTGCACACAAAGTGAGACGCTGAAATAGATTCAATCCAGGATCTGGCCACACGGATTGAAAGTCCGTTTGCCTTGTCGAATTCGGGATTATGGATCAGGGTGACCGGGTGCTCAAGCGTTTCCCTCAACTTATTGACATGGTCTGCGATCATCTGATCACGAAATCCAGTCACAACAGCTACCTGATGGATGCCGATTCGATGGAATTGTCGGAGATGTCTTTCCAACAGAGTTGTTTCACCCACCTGGTGCAGACTCTTTGGGATTCCGGTGTCAAATCGAGTGTTTTTTCCCGCTGCAAGGACCAATGCCGTACGAATCATCATGTACCGGTAATAAATGTGTTCAGTAATTCATCATCTGTTTTTTGTTGGAGTCTCCCAACTGCGAAATGTCCAGCCAGGCTAAGACCGTTCAACACAAAATAGACTTCAACATAGCCCAATAAAATGGCAATAAGCATCGCATTTCGTTGAATATTGCTGCCACCTGTCCATGCCCACCAAAACAGCATTTTTTGGTTCAGTGGCTGGTATAAGGATAAAAATTGATTACGGGTTTCATCGTTGAATGCCAGTGCCTTCAACTGTTCACGTACAGGGGGAGGTCGAAAGGCATCTTTTTCCTGTTTCCTGCAGTAGTCCAGGTAACTGTGATAGACAAACTTCTGAAAAAAAGTATCTCTCGGATACGTTTTTCGGACTTCCTCAGCATAAGGAACGCGGTTTGTTTCATACCTACCTACATAGTAAAAGTACTCTGATTTATGAAACTCATAAACGGCAGACTTCAGGCTATGGGCATATCCAGCTGCTGAAGCAATGCCAAAGGAAACGATCCAGCCATAGCTATCGACCAGGTAAAAGGCTGAGCATACATACACCGATATAAAAACCAGATTATCGACTATCCCATCAATGATCCGCCCCAATTCGGTACTGCTTTGAGTCATACGGGCCAGCTGACCATCACTACTGTCCAGTATCCCTGCAACAAGCACCAAAAAAGCCCCGGATACTGCAAAAATGGGATCATTTTGCCATAAAAAGAGCACACCCCCGATTACACCGGTCAGTAAACTGGCGACTGAAACCTGGGTTGGAGTCCTATTCAGCCGAAATGCAATTTTTGCGAAAAAAAGTCCGAGAGGTCGGCTGAACAGGAGGTCGAAGCGTTCTTCCACCTCGATGATCCGTACACTGGCACGAACTTCTTCCTGTAGTTTTTTGATCCACCTCATTGGTTTTGGTACAATTGATGTGACTTGGGATCTGTGACGCGAAGTAACTTCCACAGTATCGTGGGAATATACGATTTGATACGATGATATGGGGGTTTAACAAGCTGTCTTGCGGATCCCAATACAGGATCATGCACCACCTGCTTAAATTCGCGAATCATCGGCTCGGATGTGGTCCTGAACACGATTTCCTCTTCAAATAAATAACTGATAAAGTCGAAATTGGAACTTCCGAAAATGAGTTCACGATCATCGATCACAAGGGCTTTCAGATGAGACATTAATCCAGGCACTTCACAGTACTGAAACCACCCGTTATGGGACTCTCTTTTCAGATAGTCCGAAAAAATACTTTTGTTGTTCTTCTCCGGGACAACAATTTTAATGGCTATAGCATCGGAAACGGATTTTAAAACGGATAGGAATGGTTCTGATATGTAGGGTGAGAAGACGGTAATGGAGGTGTGTGCCTGCTTTATCCAGCTGAATAACTCGGTATATTCGGCCTCACAGTGCCGGTTTAGTAGTAAAAGTGTCTCATCGTTGGTTTGATGTATGCCTGAGGTGATCATTCCTTCCGAATTTGAGATGATATCCCGGGCTGCAATGTCCGCAAAATGTGGAGAGTTCAGTAGGATCATCATGTCATGCCATGCGAAGTTGTGGTCACTGAAATTGATCCCACCCAAAAACAGGAAATCGTCTATGAGAATGGATTTTTTGTGATTTCTGAGTGGATACCGGTGATACCATGCTCCGATTGGATTCGTTCGTGAAACCTTGATCCCGCAATCTTGAGCATATTGAAGTAAACGTTGCGTCTCCTTGTGTTCCGAGCGGATTTTCTTGTTAACTAATCCGGCTGGCAAATGAACCAGGGTGTCGTTGATCACCACATCAGAATAGCAGTCGACTACCAAAAGCTTGTTTCGGGCCGGTGAAGCCACCATCAAATCAATTAATTTCTTCCCTGCGGAATCCCCTTCAAACGTCATCACCTGAACCAGGAAACGTGTCGATGCACAGGTGGATTTTTTTTCAAGTTCCTTCAAAAACTGATCACCCCCGAGCAAGATGCATGGTTGCGGGGTGGTGTTTAGGCCCTGGTTAACTGGTTCCTTTGGGTTCATCGGATACAAATGTAGTGAATCGCACCGACTTATATGTATTTTGCGCCATGAGAATTTTGATCGTTTGTCCTTACAACTGGAATCGCCACGGAGGCGTGAAGACTCACATCACCGATTCGGCGAATGCGTTGATCAACCTCGGACACCACGTTGTGGTTTTGAGTCCGGCTCAGGGTAATTGCGAATTACCAGAGGGATGGGAGCTGGTTACACTGAAGGATCCGCAACGGAGAACTGGTGCCCTGTTGCCGATACAGGTTGGAAAAACCCTGCCATTTGGAGGGACTCAAATTGATGTTACCTGGATGAACGGAACAACCAAAGAGGATGTCAGCCACTTCCTGGCTTGGTTTTCTCCGGACGTTATCCATTTCCACACTCCATGGACCCCATTCATGAGTATTCAGCTGGTTCAGATGGCTGCTGAACTTCGAAACAACAGGGTTATTGAGGCTCGCTTCGTTGCTACCTTTCACGACACACCCTCCGGGTCGGGATTTGGGAAAGTACTCGGAGATTACGTGATGCCTCTGGCCGCCAGATATTTTATGCGTGCCTTTAACGAGGTTATTTCGGTATCGGAACCGCAGTCGAGATACCTGACCCGCTTTACTCCAGCGAACGTGCATGTAATTCCAAATGGAATTCATCCTCCTGTACGGGAAACTTCATCCATTTATCCATCAACGTGGCTTCAGCAGCAGCCTTACTTGCTTTTTTTAGGTCGGTTGGAGCAGAGAAAAGGGCTTATGGATGCCATCGAGGTCTATCGGATGCTGTCGTCCCGGTTTAAAGAACTGTCCCTCATTGTAGCTGGAGATGGTCCGCAAAGACCACAGGCCGAGGCCCTGGTTGCCAAGCTTGGACTTGAACGTGTCCGGTTTACAGGTTCCGTAACCGATGTTGAAAAATGGGAGCTCATGGCACATTCAAAGCTATATCTGGCGCCTGCGCTGTTTGGAGAAAGCTTTGGGATTGTGCTCCTTGAGGCCATGAGTGTAGGGACACCGGTGGTTGGATACGCCAATGAGGGCTACAAACGCGTGATTTCAGGGAACTTTGATGCTCAGTTTGTTGAGCCCGGACGTACTCAGGAACTAGCAGCAGTGATATCCGAATTGCTGGATGATGATTGTACACGGGAAGGTTTATCCGCCAGAGGCATAGACTTCGCCGGACGCTTCAAGTGGGATACGCTGATCCACCGTCTGCTGAAGGTCTATGCGAGATCACACTCTGGATGAGTGGACAAGAGTCTGTCAGGCCGATACCTTTAGGGATAGCCAGACCAACTTTTGAACTGGTTAGACTGTCGGATCGTTGAAATGCCCGGATCTGTTGGTCTACGATTTCGGTCATATTTCGGGAAACTGCGTCCCAGTTTGCTTATATTTCTACCATCATCGACACAGAATCTGTCTACAGAAGCAATTTTCAAGTTTACATCATCTACACCATGCGACATACGATTACCGTTTTTTTACCCTGGATGGGCAGTGATTTCACCCAACAAACCGCCCATGAATTTGCCAGCTCCGATTTGGTCAAACATATTTATTTACTGGCTTCTGGTCCTTCAGGAGTCCAAGCCCCTAAAACCAGTGACCTGTCTGTAGATTCACCGTTAAGCTCAGGTACATTCCAGTCAATCGCTGCTGCAACCGACACCGAGTTTGCACTGGTGTTGACCAAAGACACCCTGATTTCCACCGGACAATTCTGCCTGGAGCGTTTTGTTCAGGTTGCACGAGATACCAGAGCGGGAATGGTTTATTCCGATTTTATTGAGATCAAAGGGGATGTGCGATCTAATCATCCCGTGAACGATTATCAGTTTGGTAGTGTGCGGGATGACTTCGATTTTGGTCCGTTGATGTTGTTCAGGTCCGATGTGCTTAAGGCTGCAACGGGCGCGTTTGAATCCGAGTATCTTCATGCAGGACTTTACGATACCCGCCTCAGGGTATCTGAACGATCGGATCTGGTCCGAATCACTGAATTTCTGTACAGCACCGTACAGACAGACACGCGCAAGACGGGTGAGAAAGTATTCGATTACGTGGATCCGCGCAATCGTCAGGTCCAGGTAGAAATGGAACTCGCTTTCACCGAATATCTGAAACGAATAGGGGCCTGGCTCAAACCCGAGTTCAAGTTGGTTGAGCAAACTGGCGATACGTTTCCCGTTGAAGCGGCCGTAGTTATTCCTGTACGTAACCGAATCCGTACCATAAAAGATGCGGTATATTCGGTGTTGACTCAGAAAACCGACTTTGATTTCAATCTGGTCGTGGTAGATAACTTTTCAACCGATGGGACCTTCGAGATACTTCAGGAAATAGCTGCCTCAGACAACAGGTTGAAAGTTCTGGTACCTGAACGCAAAGATCTTGGGATTGGCGGATGCTGGAATGTAGCTGTCTTTAGTGAATATTGCGGAAAATATGCCATTCAGCTGGATAGTGATGATGTTTACAAAGACGAAACGACGCTTCAGCGCATCGTAGATGTGTTCAGAGAGGAAAAGTGTGCCATGGTAGTTGGGTCGTATGAGATGACGGATGTCAATCTGAAACCAATACCACCCGGAATCATCGATCACAAGGAATGGACCCCCGAAAACGGACGAAATAACGCGATCCGTATTAATGGCCTTGGAGCACCCAGGGCGTTCTATACTCCGATTCTTCGTCAGATTACAGTCCCCAATGTGAGCTATGGTGAAGATTATGCACTTGGACTGGCCATTTCGCGTGAGTACCAAATTGGACGTATCTATGATCCAATCTATTGTGTGCGACGCTGGGAAGACAACACGGATGCATCACTCGATATCGTAAAAATGAATGCTCATAACGCGTACAAAGACAAGCTTCGAACGTTTGAACTCCGTGCGCGACAACACCTGGTGGCAGCTCAACATTAAGAACATGTTTTTGAGTAACGAAGAACTTATGGCCTATGGACTTCCAGACGGGAAGTCTGATCTGGCCGGGCGGTCCAAAGCGCTCCTGGCTCACCAGCAAGCTACCTGGCCATTGCTTCAAAAAGGAGCTGCTACACTGGGGGATGTAATGGTTCGTACCATCCAGATGGATGGGTATGAAATGAAACTACAGTTCAATCCCGGTAGAATCGTATCCAGTTCGGCAAAAGTAGACGCCAGATCGATCGCAGAGCGTACTTGCTTTCTGTGTCTGGAACACCTTCCCATCGAGCAAAAAGGGGTTATTGCCGGAAATGGTAAATTTTCGCACGCTATGCTGGAAACCTCGAATCCAGATAATTATGTGGTACTGGTTAATCCATTCCCCATTTTCCCGGAACATTTTACGATCCCACACCGAAGCCATGTACCCCAACGCATCCGGGAGTCTTTCCCTGCTATGCTGGACATTTCAAAATCGATGGGAAGTCGGTATTCGTTATTCTATAATGGTCCACGATGTGGGGCTTCAGCGCCCGATCATCTGCATTTTCAGGCCGGTAATTTCGGGTTTATGACCATTGAAACCACCTGGCCCGAACTTGTTGAGCTACATGGAGAATGGATCCGTAAAACGGAGGAGGTAAATATAGCTGGTGTTGATGATGGACTTAGAACATGTATCGTGCTTCAATCTGCTTCAGCACAGGTGCTTTCTGACCAATTTGATCGTGTGTACAATCAATTTGAATCCCTGAACGACGAGATTCACCCTGGTCAGACGATGGAAGAACCCATGGTCAACGTGATTTCTTCATATAGGGATGAGGCCTGGACGGTGATCATTTTTTTAAGGAGGAAACATCGTCCCCATCAGTTTTTTGCAGAAGGTGATCATAAAATCCTGTTTTCTCCCGCTTCGGTCGACTTTGGAGGGGTTTGCATCACTCCGGTTGAAGCGGACTTTAACCGCATCGACCGTGACTTGCTTGTGGACATGTTTGGTCAGCTGAGCATTGAATCCACACATCTCAAGGCCGTCTTGGATGCTCTCCGATAGCCGAATCCCGTCCATCCAGTTCCGTTAATTACCCACATCTGTACTTCTATGTTTCAACTACCCCAGGTTCCCAGGCTCTCTGATTTAACCATTGACCAGAAGATTGCCCAAATGCTTCTGATTGGATTCCGTGGCTATGAAGTTGATCGGGAGCATCCTATCGTCAAAGACTTACGTGACCGTCACATCGGGGGGATTATCCTGTTTGATTACGATGTGGTCCTTAAATCCTATGACCGGAATGTCAAATCTCCGGAACAGTTGATGAAACTGAATGAACAATTGTATCGTCACATGCCCGCTGCAACGTTTCTATCCATTGACCAGGAAGGGGGAACGGTGAATCGTCTCAAGCCCGAATATGGGTTCCAGCCTACCCTATCGCATGTCGAACTCGGGCAGATCGACGATACTGGCCGTACCTTCCAGGAAGGGCGCTACATTGCATCCATTCTGAAACAGTATGGGATTAATCTGAATATTGCACCCTGTCTTGATTTGGCTATCAACAAGGAAAACAAAGCCATATACGGAAGGCAGCGAACCTTTTCAGAGGATCCCCAACGGGTTGCGGCACACGGTGAAGCCTACATTCGTGGCCATAGGGAAGAAGGGGTACTGACCTGTCCGAAGCACTTTCCCGGACACGGAAGTTCACTTGCAGATACTCACCTGGGAATGGCCGATGTGACCGATACCTGGCAGGACTTCGAAGTAGCTCCGTATGTGCATCTTCTTGAAAAAGGGCTCATCGATATGATTATGACCACGCATATTTTCAACCGGAAGCTGGATCCCGACTATCCGGCTACGATGTCGAGCAGAATCATGCAGGGGATGCTTCGTGACCAGCTGGGATACAACGGGGTGATCATATCAGACGATATGCAGATGCATGCCATAACCCATCATTTTGGACTCGAAGACGCGGTGAGGCAGACCCTGCTGGCTGGGGTTGACATCCTTGCCTTTGGCAATAATCTGGCATATGAACCGGATGTAGCGCAAAAAAGCATCCGAATCATCAAAGAGTTACTCGATAGCGGGGTTATTGACGAGAACCGAATCGATCTCTCTGTCGAGCGCATTCTCGAACGCAAAAGGACGGGTATTTTTTAGCGGAATTTTGTACCATATCCCTATCAGATACTGTTCATTCAGTATGAGTCCGGAATTTATCGATTTGATACGTTTATATGAGCCAGACACAATCAAAACCTGCGTATTCCAGCCGTAACTGGAATTTACCTGACGAAGACTTCTTCAATGAGCTGAGGAGAAAAGAGTTTTCACGCTTAGATGACCATGGTCACGTTTATCTGGATTATACCGGTGGTAATTTATACGGTTCATCTCAGTTGGTCAGTCATTTTCGCATGCTCAACGAAGAAGTACTTGGCAATCCCCACTCCACGAATCCAACTTCTCAAAAAGCGACTCATCTGGTTGAGGAGAGCAGAGCGAAGGTCATTGAGTTCTTTAATGCCGAAGATTACATCTGTGTATTCACCCAAAATGCTACCGGTGCGTTAAAAATCGTAGGTGAGAGTTATCCGTTCAATGAGGGTAGTAGTTATGTATTGTTGTCGGACAATCACAATTCGGTCAATGGGATTCGGGAATATTGTAATCGTAAGGGGGGACAGACCACGTACGTTCCGGTGCAGTACGAAGATCTGCAGATCAACGAGAAGGCCTTGCAACAGGCACTTCAGAATCAGGCAAGTAGTGAGGTAAAACTGTTCGCTTTTCCGGCACAGTCGAATGTGTCCGGCACCAAACACGACCTAAGCTGGATAGCCCGTGCCCAGGAAATGGGGTACGATGTGCTTCTTGACGCTGCAGCGTATGTCCCGACAACACGTCTGGATCTGAAAAAAGTACAGCCTGAGTTTGTGAGTGTTTCATTTTATAAGATTTTCGGATATCCAACCGGACTTGGTTGCCTTTTGATCAAGAAAACGGCGTTTCATAAACTCAGAAAACCCTGGTTTGCGGGTGGAACGGTCACCCTGGTATCGGTAGCAAGTCAGCACAGATTTCTTGCCAAAACCTATGAGCGATTTGAAGACGGAACCATCAACTATCTGGATATTCCCGCCATTAAAACGGGACTTGATTTTGTAGAAGGTATTGGAATCGATCGAATTACGAATCGAGTGAGAACGGTGATCAAGGCTCTTGCCGATAAACTCGTGCACGTAAAGCATTTCAATGGGCAGCCCGTAGTCAAGATATTTGGTCCCACTGACTACGCTAATCGGGGTGGGAACATCATCATGAATTTCTTTGATGTGAAAGGAAACGTGATTCCTTTTGAGAACATAGAAGAAATGGCCAACGAACGCATGATATCCATCCGATCCGGTTGTTTCTGTAATCCAGGACTTGATGAAATCAACAACTGCCTGACCAACGATGAAATTGCCCGTTATTTTACCAGCCGGGATGAGGGAGATTACAGGGATATGATTACGTATCTGGGTAAAATGCGCGGAGCTACGCGAGTGTCCGTAGGGCTGCCGACAACCTCAAGAGATCTGGATACCTTTGTTGATTTTGTGGAATCTTTGAAGAACCGTGAGCTATAGAGCATCGAGCCGTACATCGTGAAGTATGTGAACTGGTCGCGGGCTGTTGACTTTCCTCTGTGCCCTGTGAACTGTGTTCTGTGCACTGTATTCTGTGTACTGTGTTCTGTGTTCTATTTCTAATTATATTCGGGAAACCGTTAAACTCCGCATAACCTATAATTTATGTCGCCCTGGAGATATTTAGTTGCCTATACCATTCCGCTTTTGGTATACCTGACCATAGCCATAGGTTCCTGGTCCACCTGGACGCCCGTTATGTATGTATTTCTTGTGATTCCTTTGGCTGACTATCTTGTTGGCCGCGATACCGGCAACCTGTCTGCCGAGGCCGAAGCACTCGCAAAGGCAAGCAAAGTCTACACCTTGATCCTTTGGATGTTCATTCCCGTGCAGTTTGGACTCATTTTCTGGCTTGGATATCATGTTTCGACGGGATCCCTTTCCGGAGTATCACTGGCCGGAGCCATGCTCTCGGTTGCACTCAGTAACGGCGGAATCGGGATTACGATCGCCCACGAGTTGATCCATCGCAGTTCAAAAGCAGAACAATGGCTTGGACGCATACTCCTGTTGAGTGTCCTGTATATGCATTTTGCCATAGAACACGTCCGTGGTCACCATGCCACAGTTGCAACCGAAGAGGATCCCGCTTCAGCCCGCAAAGGACAATCGTTTTACGGTTTTTTGTTTCCCAGTATCCTTGGTCAATATCTTTCCGCCTGGCATCTGGAAGCCGAACGACTCAAAAAACTCAAAAAACCCATCATCTCACCATCCAATGAGATGATTCAGTTCACCATTTGTCACATGTTGATGGTGTTTCTAATATTTTGGTGGTTCGGAGCAGCTTTCGTGGGTATTTTTCTCATCGTCTCCTTTCTGTCGTTCAGTCTGCTGGAGGCTGTCAATTACCTCGAGCATTATGGACTTGAGCGCCAGAAACAGCCTAATGGCCGCTACGAAAAGGTTACGCATCACCATTCCTGGAACAGCGATCACATTCTCAGCCGTATGTTCCTGTTCGAATTAACTCGCCATTCGGATCATCACGCGGTTGCATCCCGAAAATACCAGATTCTCAGGACCTTCGAAGATTCCCCACAGCTGCCGACCGGATACCCGGGAATGATCCTGCTTGCACTTATTCCTCCGGTTTGGTTTCGGGTGATGGATCCCCTGGTCGATAAGACACATTCCGTTGCATCCGATATGCACTGAGTTCGTTATCTTTCCGGAATGAAAATCGATCATATCGCACTCATTACTACCGATCCTGATCCCGGGTTTCACAACCAAAAACGAAAGGACATAGCCCGTGCGATACAGGTTCAACCACACGATATTACGATTTATCACTCAGACCGACATCCTGAAGGAACCATGCGCGGATGCTTCGAGTCGCATCATCACGTCTGGCAACAATGCGTAAAATATGGATACCAGAACACGCTGATCTTTGAAGATGATGTGGTCTTTCTCAAGCCCGTTCCCGCAACCCTGTACGCTGACTTTCTGCATACACACCCGGACTGGGAGATTTTTTACCTGGGTCATCGCCCGATAATTTGGGATACCCGTTTGGTTCGAAAAACCGACACACCTGGATTTGTCGAAGTTCGCACAAACGACACACATGCCTATCTAATTAAACTTGAAGTCGCCACTAAACTGGCTGCAATTCCCTGGGAAAACTCCCACGTAGATATATTTCTGCGAGAGCGTACCTCAACATCGTATGCCAAGTTTCCGATGCGGGCTATCCAAAATGGACGGTTTCTGACTAATTCCTTTTTCAATGGACTTTCAGAACGTAATAGTCAATATATCCGATATGCGCTACAAAAACCGTTAAATCCTCTAAGAGCAATAGGATATCTTCTGTTTGTGATAGTGGCACAACCCTGGTTTTTCGCCACTAGCAGTTGGTTTAGTTTTACCCGCCTACACCCGAAGTAGCACTATGAAAATTATCACACTTTTGAGGCAAGGTTCAACTGGGTTTCTTATTGGAGCCATTGCTACTGGAGCTGCATCTGGACTCTTCCTTACTCTGATGATTCGTTTGGTCCATCAATCCCTGCTCATCGAAGCGCCCGATCCCGTGCGATTTTTGGGGTTCTATCTCACAATCTGGGTACTATTTGTGGTCTGCACAACCACGGCAACGATCTTAACCTCATCGATGGCCCATAAAGCATTATACAAGCTGCGTGAATGGGTCACCGATCACCTATTAGATTTATCCTATCGTAGGGCGGAAGGTCGTGGCGCCGAGTATTTTCCGGTGCTTACCGAAGATATACAGACGATATCCTACACGATTTACCGGATTCCGGCCATCACTACCGCATCAGCTACCGTTTTAGGTTGTTTCGTCTATATGTTATTTTTGTCATGGAGCATCACATTCGGTATCGTTCTGTTATTTGGATTGATTTTTGCGGTGATGTCAGCACTGGGCCGCCGCGCACAGCATTTTGGCAAGGAAGCCCGCGATCACTACGATAATATGTATCGGTTTTTTGAGGATCTTGTGTACGGGCTTAAAGAATTAAAGCTGAATCCATATCTGCGCGATCACTACCGCAACACCGTGTTTCCCCCCATGATCCGCGCCCATCAGCAATTCAAACTCAAGGAAAATATTTTGTTCAATTTTTCGATCCGGACGGTCGAAATTCTGTTCTTTCCAGCTTTGGGAGTATTGGTATACAGCATATTGGTACATCAGATTGCCACTCCGTCGGCATTCAGCGGTGTACTCACGGTTTTACTGTTTATGTTGTCTCCACTTTCAACCCTGGCTAATTTCTCCAGCGAATACAAAGCGATGCAGGTTTCTATGGATCGTCTGAATGCCTTGGAGTGTGAACTCACCGCAGACACGGAGCGAAGCACTGTTCAAACCAGTTTGCCGCCATTCAATGGACAAGTCGGTGATCCGATACTAGATTTTAAGGCTGTTGAAGTGAGTTACACCCGAAACGATGGACAGGTGAACTTTCGACTCGGTCCGGTCTCGGCTACCATCCCATACGGACAAATCACTTTTATAACAGGCGACAACGGTAGCGGGAAGTCCACATTTGCCAAACTCATCACCGGACTGTATCTCCCAGAATCCGGAAGTATTCGCTACAATGGACAAGTAATCAGTTCAGATACACTGGCATCGTACCGATCCCGATTTTCTTCAGTGTTTTCAGATTTTCACCTGTTCGGGGAACTGGCTCCTGAGTCGGTAAGTGGGCACGGTTTGTCAGCATGGATTCGCCGATTTGGTCTGTCAAATGTGGTTCAGGTGGACGATGACAGGATCTCTACAACCAGGCTGTCACAAGGTCAACGTGAGCGTCTTGCCTTCGCTTTTGCGTGTAGTTATCCATCAGAAATTGTGGTTCTGGATGAAGTGTCTTCGAATCAGGATGCCGGATTTCGGAATACGATATATCATGAAATCCTTCCTGAATTAAAATCCGCAGGCAAAACAGTTATCGTAATTACGCACGATGAACGTTATTTTGATGTAGCCGATGTATTGCTCACATTCGAACACGGAAAATTGGTGAATCCAACATGAAATCGATCCTAAAGTCAGCTCTGATTCTCTCATTAGCCCTGCCTTCGGTACTATGGTCTCAAGTGCAGACTCCGGGAACACTTCATTCCGACTTCGACCGGGTGATGCGCATATCCGGAGCAGTATCCGGGTACTCTGCAGCGTACCAGTCGGCGATCGGGTATATGAATGCCGAAGATTCTACTGATACTGGACCAGTGTTACAACTATCCGATGTCCTGTTCAAATCCACCTACCGCTCCGCTTACGCACGATCCATGAACGATGGGGCACTGTGGTACGGACGGGGATTCACCCACGAACTGCATGCCGGTTTTCAGTATTCCAAAGGCATGTTGGATGTGACTGTTCAGCCAGTTCTGTATTATTCTCAAAACCAAAGTTTCGAGCTGCAGCAGAATCCGATTTACCAGCTTGAGTATGATAAATCGGCCTATAGCTATCAGTTTGATGCGCTCATCGATTACGTGATCCGATATGGCAACAAACCATTCGTGAAATTTCATCCGGGACAATCGGACATCAGTCTGAGGTTGACCCACTTCAGAACAGGTATCTCTACCCAGAATATGTCTGTGGGGCCCTCCTGGTACAATCCGATTCTGTTGAGCACAAATGCGCCCGGATTTCCACACCTCTATTTTCAGACGCGAAAACCACTCAGAATTCCGTATTTCGATATCGGATTTAAACAAGTTTGGGGAGCACTTCAAGAATCTGAATACTTTGATGAGAATTTAGACAACAATTGGCGCTATTTCTCCGGGTTGTTCGTTGAGTTGAATCCAAGATTTGTACCAGGCTTACAGCTAGGATTCAATCGAACATTTATACAGCGCGGGCAAGATTTTAAACTCTTTTCTGGTGATCCATTTGTCACACTTTATCGATTCAAAGCCCAACCCGGAATCGATGATGTAAGCCTGGACCTAAACGATGCCTTTGACCAGATTGCTGCTGTAACAGCTCGATGGAGGCACCCTTCTCAGGGATTCGAAGCCTACGTTGAGTTTGCTATCAACGATTTTGGAGGCAGTTTCTTCGGTTCGCATCCTGATCATGCTAGGGCCTACAACTTAGGTGTAACTCAGATTTTTCCATCAAAGGATGCATCCACGTATGCGCTGACATTTGAATTGACCAACACAGCTATGTCAAAAACAGGATTTGTTCGTCCGCCGGGCAGTTACTACATCCACATGAGTATTGAGCAGGGATACACCAATGGCGGACAACTACTCGGTTCCGGAATGGGTCCAGCAGGGGCTTTAGGGTACAATCTGTTCTTGAGGAGATATACGGACTTCGCCGTACATGGGCTGCATCTGGAGTACAAGCGCATCGACGAGGACTTCTATTTCCTGTACTTTAACGACAAAGACCGCCACGATTTCGAGCTGGGTGTTACCTATCGCGGGGTCCTGTCTATGTCGGGATATAACTTCGGACTGGATGTTGGATTTGCACGGAGGAAAAACATGAACATGGTTCCGGGTAATCACCAGAACCAGTTCACCGTGGGTGTGTCAGTTCAGCTGAAATCCGGCCGATAAACCGAGTGTCTACATGGTATTCAGGTCAAGTTATCCACACACAACAGCTACCCAATAAATGATTTTTTAATCATTTGTATCGTTTTTTCTGAATTGAGTAGTGCATTTCCTATATTCATGCGGTCGTATAGGTGAATACCTTGTCAATATGAACTTAAAATCTATGTGGTATGGCTAAAAAAACTGCCGAAGAAAGCACCAATAAAAGTGGATTTCTGAACAAAGCACTCGACTGGATTGAACGTAACGGTAATAAACTGCCTGATCCGGCGATCTTGTTCCTGATACTGATGATTCTGGTCTGGATATTCTCAGCGTTTTTATCGCCAATGACATTTTCCGAGCTGGATCCACGATCCGGGCAGCCATTAACCGTAAACAACCTGCTTTCACTCGAGAAGTTTGCTTCGTTCATGACCAACATGATTTCGGTGTTCATGAACTTCGCTCCACTTGGAGTTGTGCTGGTGGCCATGTTGGGTGTAGGCGTTGCCGAGCACTCTGGATACATCAATGCCGGACTCAAAAAGCTCCTGGGGTTTACACCAACCTTCATGCTCACTCCGATGTTGATCCTGGTTGCAATCGTTTCGCACACGGCTGCCGATGCTGGATATGTTCTTGTTATTCCACTTGGAGGGGTGATTTTCTATGCTGCCGGTCGACATCCACTGGCCGGTATTGCCGCAGCGTTTGCTGGGGTTTCGGGTGGATTCGCAGCGAATTTTATCCCCTCGGCGATTGATCCATTAATACAGAGCTTTACGCAGTCTGCCGCACAGATCCTGGATCCTGATATTTTGCTGAACCCATTGAATAACTGGTTCTTTACCGGATTCTCGTCGCTACTCATTGTTGGAGTTGGGTGGTACATTACCGACAAAATCGTTGAACCACGTCTGGCCAGTGCGGACATTGATTCATCTGCCGATGATTTACCAAAAATGGAAGATATCTCAGCCAAGGAATCTAAAGCATTCTGGATCGCTTCCCTGTTTGTTTTAGTAACCCTCGTGATGCTCGTACTCTGGGCACTTCCAGCCGACTCTGCACTGCGAAATCCTGCTACGGGCAGCCTTACCGATTTTCAGTCACCGCTGATGCGTATGATTGTACCGCTGATTTTCCTGGTAGCCGTGGTTCCCGGAGTCATTTATGGGTTTATGTCAGGTACTTTTAGCTCCAGCAAAGATTTGATCGCGACGATGACCAAAGCCATGCATTCGATGGCGTACTACATCGTAATGGCGTTTTTCTGTGCCTTGTTCATTGATGCGTTTGTGAACTCAAACATTGGGGCATTGATTGCGATCAAAGGCGCGAATTTCCTGCAAAGCCTGGCATTACCACCACAGATTACCATTATAGGGATCATCTTACTGGCCGCCTTTGTAAACCTGTTAATTGGTTCTGCATCGGCTAAATGGGCGTTACTTTCACCCATCTTTGTACCAATGCTCATGCAATTGGGAATCTCACCGGACCTTACTCAGGCCGCGTATCGAGTCGGTGACTCTGTTTCGAACATCATCACGCCATTGTTACCTTACTTCCCGTTGGTCGTGGTCTATGCGCAGCGCTACGTAAAAAATACGGGAATCGGAACTTTGGTATCGATGATGTTGCCCTACACCGTGATCTTCCTGATATCCTGGTCTATTTTCCTGCTGATTTATTGGGCACTGGGAATTCCACTTGGACTGCAGGCGACCTATGTATATCCAGCCCCTTGATTTAACCCGTTGATCCATGTCCCTGGATGCACTTTTTCAGGAACTAAATGACCTGTATGCCTCCGGGGACGGGGTGCTTGGGACTTATGTCTCAGGAAGTGCCGCCTATGGGGGCATGCATGATTATTCGGATGTGGATTATTACGTACTCACAAAGTCCCATCATGGGATGACAGAGCGTGTCCTTGGAGCTACTAAAGTCGAAGTAAGATGGAGAACCCGAACCGAGATTGAGCTCGATATAGCCCAAGGTGGGATGTTCATTTATCAGTTGCTGGATGCCAAAACCTTGGTCGATCCGAGTGGTGCTATTGCAGAGTTGATCGAAGAGTCCCGAGAACGATTTGAGAATTTCAAACCATCGGCAGAAGTCTACAAATCCCTGAAATTTCGACTTGGAGAAGCTAAAAATAAGCTTCTAGCGGCGATTTCAGAGGGAGATGAAGCAAAAATGGGCTATTTGAGTGGGGTTTACTCGCCATTGATGCTCGAGGCCATATTTATTCTGTCTGGGAAACCTGCTGCACCTCCTGTTGTAGCCTGGCGATGGCTTGATAAACTTCCTGGGCTCAATCCACAAGGTGTTGAGCAGATACGAAAGGTGTTTTCGTTACCAGCTGGTGAAAAAGTCGCTGCAATGGCTCGGCAATTTGATCAGTTTTTTGGTCTAACAATCAGTAAACAGTAAACAGTAAACAGTAAACTGCCCTGCCAAAGTTATTCTCTGACGACTTGGCCGTTTGGCATGATTCGTTCGCCTGGACGAGGTTCGGTAGTAGGGAAAGCATCCAGAGGAACACTTTGATCACGGTCGCGGGGGACATAGTGATTATGATTACCGTGAGGGATCACGATATAGGGACGATCATCGAAAACGCCAGCGGAATCTATGATTACAATGCCAGAAATAACCACGGCAATGACCACAAAAACCAGTCTTCTTTTGAGCTTAGTGTTCATTTAGTAAAGATAAGAATAGAAAACAGAAAACAGAAAACAGTATTGAAGTCATTGATTAGGGATGAGAGACGAGCGATGAGGGGTTCTCTTATCTCTTATCCCTTATCTCTTTTCTATTTTTTGCAAAGCAAAAAATAGAAACTTCCGGATTGATTCCCTTTTCAGATTTACAGACTTTAGGTATACACAATGAGCTTGTTTCGTTGTGTGATGTAGTCCGATGAGTTTTGTTTCACACAAATAGGCGTCTTCCATTCACACAACTCAACCCATTTCGCTCACGACGTTCACGATCTACGAGCAAAGACTTCGCGCTAAAGCGCTTGTGTTTGCTCTTCGATTCCCACTTCCTACTACCCACTTCCTACTACCCACTTCCTACTTCCCACTTCCTACTTCCTAAAATGTACACAAAGATTAGAGATGCCATCCAATACCTTGTCGAGAATCAGTCGCGGCAACCCCGACTTGATGAGGTCGCAGCTGAAGTGCAGATGAGTGAGTACCACTTTCAACGGATGTTTTCGCAGTGGGCTGGGGTGAGTCCAAAGCAGTTTCTCAAATATTTGACCGTGAATTCACTCAAAAAATCACTCCGGGAACACAGTTCTCTAAGTGAAGCAACACATGAGGCAGGATTGTCATCCACTTCAAGACTACATGATCTATTTGTATCTATGGAAGCATGCACACCAGCAGAGTATCGAAGTGGAGGCGCCGGTCTGATGTTTAAGTATGGTTTTGCAGCATCGGTCTTTGGCGACTGTTTCGTAGCTGGTAACGATCGTGGAATCGCGGCCATCAGTTTTGCAGACGAGAATCGGGATCAGGTATTGGGTGAGTTCACAGAGATGTGGCCAAACGCCGGGCTAATTGAAAACGAAGACTTTGCGATGTCAACAGTTCAGAAACTGAATCGGTTGTTTGACCCAATGTTCAGAAAGGAACCAACCCCTCGATTTAATGTATTGGTCCGGGGGACACCGTTTCAGATTAAAATATGGGAAGCCTTGTTAAGCATTCCGGCTGGTGAGGTCGTTACTTATGGGCAATTGGCCAATGCAGTGGGTAACCCAAAGGCGAGCCGTGCAGTAGGAAGTGCCGTAGGTAGCAATCCGGTTTCCTGGCTTATTCCGTGTCACAGAGTGATCAGGCAGGAGGGTATAATCGGTAATTACCACTGGGATCCGCTTAGAAAAACTGCCATGCTTGGACTCGAACGGTCTATGTACCATTCAGAAACCAAGTGATCAACAATTACTGGGTGTATTTGCGATACATTCTCTTGTTGTACCACCACATCAATGGAGCGTAAAGTAAGATTCCACCTAGTACATAAGTAATCATCATATAGAACGCGTCAAGTGTTAAAAATGCTTCTTTAAAACTTAAATCCCAAAGGCTGATGAGTCCGGTTATGATGAATACAAGAACTCCAAAAATGGATCCTTCAACCAGCATGTAGTATTTCAGTCCACGTTTTCGGGTTTCAGACCAGGTCTGGATAAAGCGTTCGTTCAAGGTTGCCATGGAGTTTACCGTTTTGGTGGATGTTTGGTATATTGGCACCATAAGTAAATACCTGCAATAAGAAGCAAACTTCAATCAAATTCAACTGTTATGCCATCATTTGATATCGTCAACGAAATCGATCATCAGGAAGTCGATAATGCCATCAACAATACCGTAAAAGAAATCGCAACCCGCTACGATTTCCGTGGATCAAATACATCGGTTGAGTACTTGAAGAAAGAGAAGCGAATCAGTGTTGTTACCGAAGATTCGATGAAGATCAAGGCAGTTAAAGAAATGATCGTTTCGAATTTTGTGAAACGTAAGCTGAGTCACAAAACGCTGGATTTCCAGGAGCCGGAGGGAACCTCTCACGGTGGACTCAAAATGACGGTGACCCTAAAAGAAGGGATAGATCGTGATAACGCCAAGAAAATCATGAAACTGATCAAAGACTCGGGACTTAAGGTTCAGCCATCGATTCATGATGACAAAGTTCGCGTTACCGGTAAGAAAATCGATGATCTTCAGTCGGTCATGGCTGAGGTTCGAGGAGCGAGCCTCGAGATTCCGGTTCAGTTCGAGAATATGAAATAATACCTACTCACTCTGCTCGCAGGTCAGAGAAAGACGGCTTTGCCGTAAGAACATCGCTGCCGCGAGAGAACGTTGGCTGGCCAAGAGAATTTTAAATTAGCAGAAGAGCGGTGAGCAATATGCGGTAATATCTCATCTCTCGTCCCTCTACCCCTCGTCTCTCGTCCCTCATCCCCCATCAGATACTAATAGTCATATATAGCATTACCGCTACAATCGCCCAGCCAAAAATCGACTGCCACAGTGGGATTCGGACGTCGGTGTTTCGATGCAAGTCGCGGATGGAGAAGAGTAAAAGACCAAGTGCTATTGGAAGAATGAATCCGTTGATGGTACCTGCCCAGATGAGTAACTGCACCGGACGGCCTACAAGCAGTAATATTCCAAGTGAAATGTACACAAATCCCAGTATCCATTTGGATTCGTGCTTTTCGATGGACGGATGCCAGGTTTTGAGGAAGCTGATTGAGGTATAAGCGGATCCGATGACCGACGTGATAGCGGCAGCCCACATCACGAGTCCAAAAAGGATTTTACCCATTGGCCCGGCTCCCAGTTCGAAAATACTGGCAGGTGGATTAGCTGGATCGAGTGTGAATCCTTTTGCAATGACACTAAGTGCTGCAAGAAAAAGGACGATTCTCATGATTGAGGCAACAATGATGGCCTGAATGGATGCTTTTCGGATCTGGGATAGGTGTTCTTTACCCGAAATCCCTGAATCCAGCAGTCTGTGAGCTCCCGCGAAACTGATGTATCCGCCCACGGTACCTCCGACGATGGTTATGATGGCCAGGAAGTCAATTTTATCGGGAAATACAGCCTGTTGCAGGGCCTCAGAGTAGGGGGGAGCGCCGGCTAGCATCACGTAAAAGGTGAGTGCGATCATGAGGAGCCCCATGACCTGGGTGAACAGATCCATCCAACCGCGAAAAGAGGGTCTGAGGAAAATCAGAGTTACGATTCCCGCGCTGATGATCGCACCGTATTCGATCGGAAGCGAGGTCAACGCATTCAGACCAAGTCCGGTTCCGGACAGGTTACCGATGTTAAATGCGAGTCCGCCGAAGACAATGGCAGCAGTGAGCAGATATCCACTCCCGGGCACGACCCGATTCGCGATTTGTTGTCCACGTTCCCGGTGAGCTCCGATAAGTTGCCAGATATTGAGCTGGGCCCCAATGTCGAGCACGATGCTAACCACGATCACAAACGCGAAAGCGGCAGCCAGTTGCTCGGTGAAGACTGCGGTCTGGGTCAGGAATCCAGGTCCCACAGCCGATGTGGCCATCAGAAAAATGGCTCCAAGTAGCGGTGAACGGGGATTTTTCAGGATTGAGGGCATATGGGATTAATATGACAAAAGCTGTTTGACTCTGTTTACCAACGCCAGTGCATCGGGACTATCCGAGTGGATGCAGATTGTTTGGAAATGGATGGGTTTCGGTCCTTCTTCGGTTGGAACAGTGCCTAAACTGAGCATCTGTTTAACCTGGATTTCGGCCTCTGCGGGGGTAAGAACACTGCCGGGGACAGTGCGCGACTGAAGGGCGAGGGACGGGGTGTAGCGCCGGTCCCCAAACGCCTCTACCATAACCGCTAACCCCTGACGCCGTGCCACGCTCTCCAAAGCCGAGTCCTGAGGCGCTACCATACGCACCATCCCGAAATACTCCATCGCACCCTCAACTACAACCCGGGCAATCTCTTCGCTCGATCCCGCATCATGATACAACGCCCCGTGAGGTTTCAAGTGATGAACCTGTACTCCACACGCCTCGGCTACACCACGAAACCGACCCAGCTGCTCCGATAACCATCCACGCAGCAACCCAACATCTGCCGCCCTACTGACCCTCCCGAAAGACTCCCGGTCCGGATACCCGGGATGAGCCCCAATCCGCACTCCGCACGGGACACACGCTTGAATCATGGCTCGTATCACAGCCTCCGATCCGGCATGTCCACCGCAGGCGATATTCGCCATATCGATGTACGGCAAGAGTTCCAGATCCGGACCCAAATCCGAAACAGTATCTTTTTCGCCTAAGTCGCAGTTGATAAATTTTTGCATGTTGTAAAGTAGACAGAAAACAGAAAACTGAAAACAGACGAATTAGAGTCAACGGGCCAGCAGGTAAGCGGGTGAGCAGTTGTTATTTGTGAATAGTGATTAGGTGAAGTATTTTTGTCCAGACCCCAGACCCCAGACC
>CAYYPL010000003.1:176658-265880 GCA_964473555.1 uncultured Chitinophagales bacterium | reverse complement strand
CCTACTACCTACTACCTACTACCTACTCCCTACAAACATGATATTCCTACTTATATTTCTGAGCGTTTTTGCCCAACCTATGAACAACGTACAAGTAATCCATCCTACCGATACAAAAATCCAGATTATGGGCCGACACGAGGTTCTGTCCAACGGGTCTGTGTCGTTTGGAGCTTCAGGAGTGTCGTTTTTTGTTCGTTTTTCGGGACCCCGCCTGGAAGTGGATCTTTCCGACGAGTTTAGGGATGGCGGATCGTACAACTGGTTCACGGTAATCGTGAATGGAGAAGAATCCCATCGTTTCCGTACAGTTAAGGGAGTATCACGGTATACGCTGGTCGAAGATGCAGGTGAAGGACAACACGACGTGATTCTCATCAAAGCCACAGAGGGGGCGAATGGACGAAATTCGGTTTCGTCCTTTTATGCTGAGGAGTTTCATCAGGCGCCAGCGTTACCCCAAAAGCGAATTGAGTTTATCGGTGATTCAATTACCTGCGGAATGGGAGCGGATGAACGTGAAATTCCGTGTGGACAAGCAGAGTGGATGGACCAGCATTCAACCTGGAACAATTACGCGGTTCAGGTTGCTCGTGAATTAGGAGCGCAGTACATGCTTACCGCTGTATCAGGTATGGGCATGCATCGAAACTGGAGTACTCCGGGTCCCATTATGCCCGACCGATATGCCTCAGTCTATTCGGATCCGATGGACAGCTCAACCCGTTGGGACCACTCCAGGTATCAGGCGGATCTGGTGCTTGTGGCTCTTGGGACCAATGATTTTTCGGACGGGGATAAACCAGATCCGCGTCCTGCACCCGTTGAATCTGAGTTCAAGTTTGAATACAGACGATTCTTGAATCATCTCAGAACTGTATATCCAGATGCACAGATTCTTTTACTCAATTCACCCATTCTCGAGGAGCATAAAAACGAAATTTTATCTACCTGGCTTCATGACTTAAAAGCGGAGTTTCATCAAGGTGGAGATACCAGTATCGATGTTTTTGAGTTTACCAAGCGCTACCCAAGCGGCTGCACCGGACATCCATCTTTGGAGGAGCATAAGCAAATAGCTGCAGAGTTGATTTCGATCATTAAACTCTAATCATGCTGCTGATATTTGAGTAAACAGAAAACTGAAAACAGTAAACCGCTATACACGCTAATGTGAGTAGATAAATCACATACTACTACGCACCGCTCTTTGCGCCATACCTTTACAGTTTACCGTTCACTGTTTTCGTCAAAATTGCTACGCAATTTTGATATCCTTTACCTGCATCTGTAGTGTTGTTCTGCCATTCCAGGTGTTTTCATCGATGGTGTAAGCCATGCTGAACGAGGTCCCTTGAGCACGTGTGTCCATGATAGCTTCATAATGATTACCCAGATTGAATCCGATCGCATCGAACGCCTGACTCACAGGTAGCACGCCGTTTTGAGCTACACGTAGTTTTAAGTGATCTTTACCCACTTTTGAGGGTGAACCGATTACCTTGAGGTTATTACTTACAAAAATAGGTTTTGAATTATTTGGTCCGTAAGGTTCAAATTGATTCAGGATTTTCCAGAAATTCTCGTTGATATCGTGCAGATTCATCTCGGCATCAATCAGTAATTCGGGTTCGAAGTCCTCATCACAGAGTCTTTTTTGCACGATTTCATTGAATCGCTTTCTGAAAGCGTCGAAATGGGCCTCATCCATCGTTAATCCAGCGGCATATTCGTGCCCTCCGAACTGAATCAGCAGATCTTCGCATTCTTTTAGGGCATTGTAGATGTTAAATCCTTTAATGCTTCGGGCCGACCCTTTGATTTTCCCATCAACGGTACTCAACATCACGGCAGGCCTACAATACTGATCAACAAGTCTTGATGCCACAATCCCGATCACACCCAGATGCCAATCCGGATCGTGTAATACCATACAGGCGCACATGTCCATATCGATAGCTTCAACCATTTCAACGGCTTTGTCCATGGTCTGTGAGTCGGTTTTTCGTCTGCGCTGATTGATGGATTCGAGCTCGCTTGCATACAGATTGGCTTCTTCCTTCGATTCGGCTATCAGCAATTTGAGTGCGGTGGTTGCATCACCCATACGTCCGGCTGCATTGATTCTTGGACCAATCGAAAAAACGATATTGGAGGTGCTGATCCGTCCGACTTCCATCTTTATTTGATCCAATAGGGCCTTGACGCCAACCCTCGGATTTGCATTGATCATTTTCAGGCCTTCTCTCATCAGAATACGGTTTTCGTCGATCAATGGAACGATATCGGAGGCAATGGAAATCGCAACCAGATCCAGGTACTCAAAAGCGTGACTTTGCGGTAATCCGAGTTTGTTTAATGTAGCCTGAACCAGCTTGAATCCTACTCCCGCACCCGATAATCCATCGAATGGATACGTACAATCCGGGCGTTTGGGGTCCAGGACAGCTAATGCGTCTGGAATCACGTCACCTGCGGTATGGTGGTCGCAGATAATCAGATCAATTCCCTTAGACCGTGCGTACTTCGCTTCCTCGACCGCTGTGATTCCGCAGTCGACAGAAACAATAAGATCAACCTTGTTGTCTACCGCAAACTGGATTCCATCTTCGCTGATTCCGTAACCCTCTTTGAAACGATGTGGAATATAATGCGCTACTTTTACCCCGAATTTTTTCAGAAATCCATACACAACGGCCGTTGCTGTGGTACCGTCCACATCATAATCTCCATAGACAACCACCGAATGTGTGGCACGAACGGCAACAGCCAAACGACTGGCTGCTTTGTCCATATCTTTCATCAGATAAGGATCATACAGCTCGCTCAGGTCGGGCCGGAAAAAATGCTTGGCTTGGTCGTAGGTGGTAATACCTCGCAGAGCGAGTAACCGGGCGATGGTTTCGGAGGCCTGAGTAGACAACTTCGAGCCAGGTTTGTTGTTCGATTGTCCGAACAGTGCCTGTCTGAGTGAATCCACAGCTCCGCCATCGACGGGATCGGCATAGACCCATCGGAATGACATAGTAGTTTTGTATGATTTATTCTTATTAACATCGATGTGGTAAGTGGCTGTCAGACCAGCATACCTACGCTTCGCCGAGGCGAAGCTTCAGGTAACAATTTAATCATATGAGTGGTTAATTCAATAACAGTTTATGTGAACTATGTGTATTTTCACGTGGAATTTGTGTGATTCTGGATGAAAATAATTTAGTTTGGATGTAAGGGAAAAAATGCTGCATGAAACCGGAAAAAACTGAACATCATGGTGCGGGCTCGGAAGGCGATTTCCGAACGGTGTATAATCAAGCATCGGGACCTATTTCTGTTTCCATTCAGGGGCAACCCGGATCGTTTCATCACATAGCAGCGCGCAAACTCTTTGGTAATGTGACGTATCTGTACAGGGACTCTTTTCGAGAGGTATTCGAAGATTACCGGACCCAAAAAGCGAATTTTATCCTGATTGCCATCGAAAATTCAATAGCTGGATCGATTATTTATAACTACGATCTGATATCGCGCTACCGGATTCCAATCGTAGCAGAGGTTTACGAACACATTACCCAGCATTTGATTGCTCATTCGGGGGTGGAACTTGCTTCAATTAAAGAAGTCTGGTCTCATCCCATGGCCATCGAGCAGTGCAGGGAATTTTTAACAGCGTTGCCAGTGAAGATTGTTGAAAAACCCGATACGGCAGGATCTGTGCTGGAAATCAAGGAACTGGGGCGACTTGATGTGGCGGTAATCTCCAGTGGATACTCTGCTGAACTGTATGGAATGAACATACTACGTCCCAGTATCCAAACGGATCCGAATAATTACACCCGCTTTTTGCTGATGTCGGAGGTCGATGTTTCTGTTAACAATTCAGGCGAGACGAAGACCAGTCTCTGGTTCGGAGTTCCGAATACTCCTGGAAGTTTATTGCGGGTGCTGGAAGTCCTGGACAGGCACAACATTAACATGACTAAGCTCGAATCTCGTCCACGACCAGGCACCGTCTGGGCTTATGATTTTTTCGCTGATGTATCGATGGATGGGATATCGAGTGAAGGGGATAAAGTGATTAACGAGCTACGGGATAAATGTGAGTTTCTTGAGGTCTTGGGAGTATATGGCAAGTGGGCAAATGGGCCAATGGTGGGGAGTGGGGAGTAGGGAGTGGGGAGTGGGGAGTAGGGAGTGGGGGAATACTACCATAATCAGGTCTGCTGGCCTAATTGCCAGCTGGCCTAATTGCCTACTAGCCATTTTTTCTCTTTCCGCTCACTACGTTCACGATTTACGTGTAAAGACTTCGCGCTTTCACCGCTTGTGTGTACACTCCAATTCAGTTTTCCGTTTTCTGTTTACAGTTAACTGATATCTGATTATATTCGAATCTATTTTAAACGAATTAGACAATCAAAATCATACCCATCAACACTATGAAATTCAGCGTTTCAAGCGGAGAATTAGTCAAAAGTCTGTCGGCAGTGGTCGGTGCTGTTCCCAACAAAGCAACCATGCCTATTCTCGAAACAGTACTTTTCGAGTGCGAGGATGGTAAGGTCAAGTTATGTGCGACAGACCTGGAGGTTTCAATTGTTGAATATGTGGATGCAGATATCACATCCGAAGGATCAGTAGCTGCTCCGGCTCGCCGCTTGCTTGAAACTCTACGTCAACTCCCCGATATCCCGGTTCTTTTTGAAGTGGACGAAAAAGGGAACGTGAAATTCAAGACGGACAAAGGTAATTACAAGCTTGCCGGTGAAAAAGCGGCCGACTTTCCAGCAATCCCCTCTCTTGAAGACGGACAGCTGATCAAGACCTCTACCGAATCACTGACACGTGCCATCCAGAAAACCAGTTTTGCCGTGTCCAACGATGATCTGCGTCCTGCAATGATGGGAGTCTATTTTCAAATCGGTATCGAAGAAAGTAAAATCGCTGCAACCGACGGGCACCGACTTGTGCGTCTGATCAAACGAGATCTTACCGCAGCAAAACCTGTGAATTTCATTGTACCACAAAAAGCACTGAATCTGGTGATCAAGGCTCTCGATGGTATCGACTGCGAACTGACCATTTCACGCGAACATGCTCGCTTCCGCTCCGGTAACACCATGGTCATCACCCGACTCATCAACGAAACCTATCCAAACTACGAGAGTGTTATCCCACGCGAAAACGATAAAGAGCTGAAGGTGAACCGTGATCAGATGTTGGCTACGGTCAAGCGTGTGGCAATTTTTTCAAGCTCCACCACCCGCCAGATCCGTCTGCAATTACGTGCGGACGAACTCATGATCGCCGCTGAAGATATTGATATGTCCAGCGAAGCTAAAGAGTCTATCGCCTGTGAATATGCAAACGAAGATATGGAGATAGGTTTCAACGCCCGATATCTAAGCGATGTACTCGGAAATATCGATGATCCCGAAGTTCTGTTCGAGTTTTCAACTCCCAATCGCGCCGGCATTGTACGTCCGTCGGTGCAGGATGAAGACGAGGATATGCTGATGCTGGTCATGCCGGTTATGTTGAACAGTTATTCTTGATCAACATCTTCTCAAATGTATAAAGCTCCTGTGGATGATGTCCGGAGGAGCTTTATTTATGAAAATGATTGAGGTTAAACAGGTTTTAGGAGACAGAAATGTACAATCCCAAGCTTGAGGGACTTTTCTACCTGAAATCCGGTTCGTTCAAAAAGTCGCTCGCTTTCGCTCGCATCCCAAAACTTGATGCCCCCAATACCACTGAGTTTTTGCATGGCACCGCCCAGAATAGTTTCGGCTTTCAGCAGGTACATGATGAACATGCGCCCATCAGACTTCAGGACGCGTCGAGCCTCATAGAGCGCCTTTACCGGATCACCAAACTCATTCAATGATCCTCCGATGACCAACCCATCGAACGTACCCGAGAAAAAAGGCAGATTCTCGGCATCCGCTTGAACTAAATATAGTTCGGCTCCTTCAGTAGCAGCTTTCTCACGTGCTTTTTTAAGCATAGGCACTGAAAAATCTAACGCCACCACCGCCGCTTCAGGTTCTTTTAGGGCAATACTTCGCGCATATAAACCAGTCGAGCACCCCACATCCAGGTATCTTTCTCCAGCTTTGGGAACAAACCAGTCCAGCAGGCGTTTCTTTTCATCCTCAATCGAAAATTCCTGTCCCGATATCAGTTTAATGGAGTGATTGCGCCAATAGTCTTCATAGGCCTCAGCGGTTAAACCCAGAAAGTTCGAGGACTGAGCCAGCGTGGTTGTGGGGAGGTCATCTCCAAGTAGCTCAATCAGGTTTTTTTTGACCATATATTCATCGCCCTTGGATGAACCGATGCTCCCATTAAAACCTGAATCCAGATGGGCAATGTGGGCTGGTACCGCGATTTTTGAATCGTCAAACTTAGGTGAGCGGAAATGGATTTCAGGTCGTTTCATATTTTTTTGTTCAAATTGACATCCGTTTTACGAACCAATAAACCAAAAGATAGCAGGAATCGTTGTGAAATAACTTCAGATTCTGCAATGATTTCGAACCGTGAGACTCTATGAGGTATAACACTCATTTTAGTCCACCACATGTCTCGCCTGCAGCACTATGAATTTCCATTTGCCCGATATCCGGGTGTCAGAAATGCCTTACTACTGATGCTTGGGGTGATCCTTGAGCGAGAAACGGGATTGTCTCCCGGCGTGTACGTTCTGGCGTGTGTCAGTGTGGTTTTTTGGGTGATGTTAGTGGTAGAACGTAGCGCGGTCAGCGTGTGGATGGTGCAGGTTTTAAATGCAACCAGTATGGTGATCATGCTTCTTTTGGGGATGGTTCTCTGGATGCAGCATGAGTCTGAAGCGGACTCGATTCGTACGATTTATGACGGATTATCTGGTGCTACTCTCGAACTCTCCGGTGTGGTTGCATCGGTCGATGTGAGTCCAAATGGGATGCGAAGTATCGAAATGGACACCGACTCGATCTTTCTGAGTCATTCACTTCAATGGCGATCGAAAGTACAGTTGCGTGGTGATCCGGAACGGGCCTTGGGCATCGAAACACTTCGTATGGGAGACAGGGCGCGTGTACGGGGTACTGTCAGTGACTATCCGGTGCAGAGGAATCCAGGTGCCTTCAATGTAGCTGAATGGTTGGAGTCGGAAGGTATTCAGGGAACCGGATTCCTTACGGAAGTCGTGAGCCGGGCTCCAGACACCAACAGGTGGTCGTGGATTTGGTGGCGGGCGAGCGTTCATGAACGTATCGAAATACTGGTGTCGGTTGAATATCAGCCTATTTTAAAAGCGATACTCCTGGGTGATAAGTCGGGACTGGAAAGCGAAACGAAGACCGTGTTCTCCAGGGCTGGGTTATCACATGTGATGGCCGTGTCGGGGATGCATGTGGGATTTATCTTAATGCCAATATGGATCATCATCCCTCTTTTTTGGTCCAGTAAAACAGGTAAACCTATCGGATTACTCATCATCGTCGGGATTTTATTCGGTTATGCCGGATTAACGGGATTTTCGTCGTCAGTCAGCCGGGCTTCTATAACGGCTGCTTTACTGGCATTTGGAAAATTATTTCAACAGAGTCGGGATTCTGTGAATACGACTGGAGTAGCTGCGTTGGTGATCGTGGTATACAATCCGGCTTCTATGTTTCAGATTGGTTTTCAACTTTCGTTTTGTGCTGTTCTGGTTATCCTCGTTCTTTCACCGGTTCTTGCTGATCTGTTGCCAAAAAAAATCCGCTTCAGTTGGAAGGGAACCCTGATCCAGTTCATCGGAATATCGACCATGGTACAATTTGGACTTTTCCCGATACTTGCGACTACCTTCGGGGAATTTTCGATCGCTGGTCCGTTGGCAAATATGTTGGGTGTTCCCTTGACGCAGTTGTTGTTTTTGTGGTCGATGTTTGCCTTACCCATTTCGTTTTTAACGCCCTACTTTGATACGTGGATTATGATTCCGGCACAGTGGATTGGCCAGGGGCTGCTATGGGTGGCTGGATTTGTAGGGAGCCAGGATTGGGCCTGGGTGCAGGTGCACTCCATGCCCAGGATGTTATCCGGAGTATGGGTGATGTTCATTGGATTCCTGGGATCGGTTATGGTTCCCGAGCTTCGGTGGAAATGGTTGGTGTTGGTACTGGGAATGATCTTGACATCAGGTGTTAGTGAGATGATTGAGGCTGGGAGAGGTAGGGAGTTAGAGGTCAGGGTACTGGATGTAGGGCAGGGTGATGCCACAATTGTTCGGTGCCCCTCGGGGAAAGTCGTTCTGATAGACACCGGAGTCTGGTCGCCGGGGTTCGACTCGGGGAAGTCGGTTATTCTGCCGGAACTCAAAGCACTCGGCATAAGTCGAGTTGATGCTGTGATTTTGTCGCATCCTCACGGGGACCATGTTGGGGGGATGCTCACTTTGCTTGAACAGTTCGAAGTTGGGCGGATCTATCAGTCGGACTTTGACTATGGTTCGGGGCTTTTTCGTGGATATCTGCTTGCAGCACAGAGAGTTGGTACGCAGGTGGTACGTGTGCGGCGTGGGGACGTTGTAAGGGAATGTGCGGAAGCTCCGTTTCTGGTCTTGCATCCCGGCGACGGAGAGTATGGGCAGGATCCGAATGCCTGGTCGGTGGTAGTTAAGCTTCTCTATGGGCAAACCTCGTTTCTTTTCACCGGCGATGCCGAAGAAATAGCCGAACAAGAAATGGTCACGAGGTTTGGAATGGGATTGAAATCGGATTGGATCAAGGCCGGACATCACGGCAGTAAAACCAGTTCATCGGATGCATTTCTGAACCGAGTTGATGCGGAGCATGTGGTGGTATCACTTGCTCTGAGGAATCGGTATAGTCACCCACACCAGATCGCGGCAAAGCGATTAACCAAATGGTCGGCTCAAATCAAATACACCAGCCTTGATAGAGGACTGGTGTATACATCCGATGGCAATCAAATCAGATTAATGGACTGGTAATCAGAGTCTATTGAAATAATAACGAACCCCAAGACCACCATTACCTGAAAATGTAGTTGATGGAGCCAGGTCGAGAACGGGTACAACCTCAAAGAAAATCTCGAGTGGATCGTTCTGAAAGTAATAACTCACACCAACAGGAATTCTTATACCAACAGCACCATCATCACCCGCCAGGACCCGGGCACCAATGCCGTAATAGAAAGGTAATGTGCCGGTCTCTACCTCAATAGCAGTGAAGTTATGACGCAGGTAGTCGGCATGCACATGGAAGTGAGCGTGACGACCAAGTGACCAGGCTACTCCAAAATCGAGTGCGTTGTTACCTCCCAGATAATATTTGGCGCTTAATCCTGTTGGCTCTCCCAAAATGAGCCCAACGCCTAAATCACCTGATGAAGTTTGAGCCTTTGCCTGACCAATGCCGATTACTACTAAAAATACAGGAAGAATCAACCCTATTCTACTCACAGATAAACGTTTCATATCGAAGTTATTTAATGATTATTAAAATTAGTAAACCCAGAATCGTCGATTTACGCATCAGATAACAAACGTCTAGCATCCAGGATTCGTACGTGATACGGTTGTTATTCGATGATACTCAAATATAAACGTTTATTTATTTTTGTCTGAAGTTGGATTGTGCGGCGTTGTGGGAGTCTGATTCGATGTGTTTTCTGTTTCGGTGTTGTACAGCCTCGGCAACGTCAAAGTAAAACTTTTCAGAACCGATCAGATCCATAATCCCGCTTTGTTTCAACATGTCCCGCACCGGGCCAATAGCCCCGGCGATTGTCAGTTTGATATCCTGAGCATGAAGTTGTTTGATCAATTCTTCTAGCGTATGGATTCCGGTTGAATCTATAAAGTTGATGGACGAAGCATCTAGTATAAAGCAGGTAGGTTTTGGATCGCGCTGTTTGATCAACGCGATGGATTGGTCCAGAAATGCGTTACTGCTTGCAAAATAGAGGGGAGAATCAAACCTGAAAATAACCAGATCAGGGTCTATGGTTGCATTTTTGTAACGCTCAAGGTTTCGGTAGTTATCGGTGTCGCCCAGTCTGCCAAGTTCAGCAGAGTGGGGTTTGGTGGTGTTGTAAATGACGATAACCAGACTCATTACCACTCCAAGTGCGATGCCGTCCTCGATTCCCAGGAACAGCGTTGCCGCGAAGGTGATGAGTAGAAGGGCCAGATCTCGTCGATCGGTATGCCATAGATGTTTGATCGCTTTAACATCGAAAAGTGTCGATACGGCTACAATAATGATGGCTGCAAGTACGCTTTTGGGTAAAAAATAGAACAGAGGAGTCAGGAAGGCTACCGTGATAGCCACCAGAATGGCACTAATTATTGCAGCCAATGGAGTATTAGCCCCAGCCTGATTATTGACCGCGGTTCTGGATAGTCCACCGGTTACGGGAAATGACTGGAAAAACGCACCCCCAACATTGGCTGCTCCCAATCCGATGAGCTCCTGGTTGGAATTGACCTTATACTGCTTTTTATTCGCGATGGCTTTAGCGATAGCGATGGATTCCATGTATCCAACCAATGAAATGACCAGGACAACCGGGAGGATCTGGCTCAGATCTTCCATCGAAAATGCAGGCACAGTCAGGGACGGAAATCCGACCGGAACAGTCCCAACAATGGCGACTCCAGCAGCATCCAGACCAAAGAAGCTTACCATAGCAGTACCCACAATAACGACAACCAAGGCTGAAGGGAAGGCTTTTTTCCAGGCTCTTAAACCGATGATCGTGACAACAGAGGCTACACCAATCAGTGCAGTGGCCAGATTTAAGGTGTCCAGCTGCATCATAGCCGTGTACAGTGTTTCCAGTACGGGCAAAGATCCGGGCATGTCCAGTCCAAAAAGACTTTTTATCTGACTGGCTCCGATAATGATTGCGGCGGCCGATGTGAATCCGCTTAGAACGGGATGCGACAGAAAGTTAACCAGAAATCCCATCCTGAATAAACCCATCATCAGCTGAACAAACCCAACACCCAGTGTGGCCAAGAGGGCCAGTTGAATGAATCGATCCGATCCGGGCTCAGCAATCGCGCCGATACCAGCAAAGACAATGAGAGATACCATTGCAACAGGACCAACAGCCAGCTCCCGGGAAGTGCCAAAAATAGCATACAAAATTAGCGGAATGGTTGAGGCATACAGACCGTACACCGGAGGAAGTCCTGCCAACACCGCATAGGCCATTCCCTGTGGAATTAGCATCACGGCGACCGTGATTCCAGCGGTCAAATCACCTTTGAGCAGATTGGATGAATAGGATGGAAGCCATGATAAAATGGGAATCCACCGTTTCAGGGAAGTGGAGGTTTGCATGGATTGGCTGTATGGTCAGCAGTTAAGGAGGAGATGTTGTGAAAGGAGAAAAGGAGGTACGGGAGTTGTCGGCTCCCGTACCTGATGTTATCTATGGAGTTATCTAAATCGATCAGGCAGTAGCTGCTACCAGTGCCTCATAATTCTCGTACTTGTCGTCTACAAAGAGCACATCGTAGCCCGCTCGCTGAAGGTATGCTGCGGCAACGGCTGAGCGTCCGCCAGCCTGACAATGAACAATAAGTTTCTTGTCGCGAGGTACCTCGTTTACCCGCACGTGAAGACGGGTATGAGCGATGTTTTGGGCGCCAGGAATACTCCCCAGAGTATATTCCGTGGCTTTGCGAACATCAAGAACGGCGTATCCTTCTTCACTGGTCAGATCTTTGATGGCATCAAAGGTATAGGCTTTCATGGTAGCTACGTTGCCGCCATTTTCAGCATACAGTGAAAGATCAGCAGGAGTGATGTAGCCCACGATATTGTCCAGCCCGATACGGATCAGGTCAATGACGGCTTCCTGAACCTGATGGTGTTCTACAACCAGATACATGGACTCATTTTCTTCTACATACGATCCCACGATGGTGTTGAACTGCTTGTTTAAGGTAGAAAGTAAGGATCCGGGAAGGTGCAAGGCAGCAAAGGCTTCCTTGGTTCGGGTATCGATGATCACACTGTCTTTTTTGCCCACCATGTTACCGATTTCAAGCTGGGACAAATGCTTTGGATTCGGGAGTGATCCCAATACGTTTGGTCCGAGTTTGTTATCCCGCTTCATTCTGGCGAAGTACATCGGCGGTTCAGGCTGACCATCGAGAATAAATTTCACGAAGTTATCTTCACTGGATGAAGCCCGGATGGACTGGTTGAAACGAAGCTCGTATCCAACGGTGGTCTCCGGTATCGCGCCAAGAGCTTTACCACAAGCAGATCCTGCACCGTGACCTGGCCAGATTTGCATGTACTCAGGTACTTTTTTAAAATCCTCAACCGTCTTGAACAAACGGCGAGCCGAAGGCTCCATATTCCCGGTGTGTCCCGCAGCCGATTCAAGCAGATCAGGTCGTCCCACATCTCCAACGAAAACAAAGTCACCGGTCGCGATACCTAATGGCTCATCGGCTGCAGCTCCATCTGTAACGAAGTAGCTCAAATGCTCTGGTGTGTGACCCGGCGTGTGCCACGCTTTGAAACGGATGTTACCGATAGAGAACGTGTCCCCGTCTTTGAGTAACTGATAGTTGTAGCTGCTGTCTTTGAGCCATTCGTACTTCCAGTCGTTGTCTCCTTCGTCGCTGGCATAGACTTTTACTCCCCGCTCGGCCAATTCACGTAATCCGGACAAATAATCGGCGTGGATGTGCGTGTCAGCTGCAGCAACGATCTTAAGATTTTCTTTGGCTGCGATCTGAATGTATGTGTCAATGTCGCGCATTGGATCAATAACCATTGCTTCACCATTTTTTTGGCATCCGATGATATATGAATACTGTGCGAGTTTTTCATCAAAGATTTGTTTGAAATACATACTGTTCTCCGTAGTTGTTTTGTTTTGTTATCATTCTTTTAAATTCGTTAGTGGGGCAATTTGTGCATCAATCTGCCATAGACCCATGTTCCAGCAATCGCGAACACTATCGGGACAATAATTATGAACAGTCCAGAGCCCAAAAGGATGAACAACGGCGCCGGACAAGCTCCAACCATAGCCCACCCAAGTCCAAAAATAGATCCGCCAATGATATATCTTTTCCAGGTGGTAGCATCTTTAGGAGCAACGACGATTGGGTTTCCATCAATGTCCTTGAGATTAAATCGTTTGATCAGCTGGATGGAAATCATTCCGACGAGGATAGCCGATCCAATAATTCCATACATGTGAAAGGATTCGAAAAGGAACATTTCCTGAATCCGGAACCAAGACACCACTTCAGATTTGACCAGGATAATACCGAAGAAGATGCCAAAAACCAGATAACGGATAATTTCAGAGATTTTCATCATAACAGTTTAATTTGAATGTCTATTAACTTCTCAATATTGTTCGAGCAGACTACAGTAGTGCCGGCAGAATGAAGTAGGTCATCAGGAGTCCACCAATAAAGAATCCAATGACAGCAATCAATGAGGCAACCTGAAGGTTGGCCAGTCCAGAAATGGCATGGCCTGAAGTACAGCCACCTGCATAGCGAGTTCCAAATCCGATCAGAAATCCGCCCAGGGCCAAAATGATGATGCCCGATGCAGTTCCCAGACTCTCCCAGTTAAAAATCTGGGATGGAACAAAACCCGTGAAATCAGTCACGCCCATGTTGGCACTTAAAAACGCTTTTGTTCCCTCTGTGAGTACAATCGGATCCGGGTTGGCAAAAAGATATCCACCCATGAATCCTCCAACTACCGTGCCTACCAGGAATATCAAATTCCAGGCACCATCTTTCTTCCAGTCGTAGTTGAAAAAGTAAATACCGGCAGGAAAGCAGGCCGCACATACGTGACGAAAATTGGATGAAAATCCAAAAGTTTTGTTTCCAAAGTAAAGTAATAATGGAATAATGAGTCCAATCAGCGGTCCGGCAACATACCAGGGCCAGGGTTGTGTCAGTAGTTCGGTCATGATAAAATTTTAATAATGATTTCGTGTTGTAGCACTAATATAGAAAGTAATGTTACTACTTGTCAATACAAGCATAGCAAAAAAAATAAAAAAATGACAAATTTAGTCGTGATACCCTTAAATACTCATTTAAAGCATATTATGAGTGTGTTTTATATGGTATCATCGTTGATTTATACACAAACTTGTAGATACAGGTATTGCTTGTACTAAAATTGTGCCGTATATTTGGTATGAACTTAAATCCTGTATTTACAAGTAATGATACAACAAGGAAAATCACTACACGCACAAATATCTGACTGGATACTCGATCAGATTGAATCCGGCGCACTTAAACCTGACCAGAAAATTCCTTCAGAAAATGAACTGGCTACAAAGTTTGATGTCAGTCGTGTTACAGTTAGACGTGCTCTTCAAACCCTGGAGAGTGAATCGGTGATATACCGATGTCAGGGTTTAGGGTCATTTGTCAGCGACTTCAGAGATCCTCAAACCCTCATCAAGCTCACCGACTTCAGTGAGGACATGAAAAAAGCAGGTCTTAAGGCTTCTTCTCAGGTTATTGCCTTTGTGCAGGAACCTGCAACCAAAGCCCTTGCTGATAAACTTGAGATCAAAGAAGGGCAACTGGTGGTTCGGGTCGATCGGTTACGTCTGGGTGACAACGAACCGATTGCATACGATATCACCTGGTTACCCATGAAGTATGGTCAGCTTCTGGAATCCGATTCGCTAAACGAAAAGACCATCTACGATATTCTGGAAGTGGATTATGAAATACCCATATTACGCGGGACCTACAGAATCAGCGCCGAAAATGCTTCCAACGAAGTAGCTGGATTCCTGAAGGTACCTCATGGAACGGCATTGATGCTACTTAAACGAGTTTCTTACACCCTGGGAGGCAAACCGGTTTATTATCAAAAACGTTTCTATCGCAGCGACAAAGTTGTTTATGAAATGCTCCTCGAACGTACAGAGGGTGACTCTCAGTCCTATGGCGCGCTCCCGCTCAAAGAGTTCAATCCGGTTTTCGCAACCTCAGATTCTATCTAACAGGCGCACACGACTCCTGCACTTGTCCAATAAGCGCTCAGCTACGATGATTTACTCAGGAATTGTGGAAAAGCTGCCTTTTTCCTGTATTTTTTGGATATGAACTCCTTCAGCACACAGATCAATGGGCATACTTTCGTGTTAAGGCCCGCTACTAAGCCAGACCTGGCGCCGATGTCTGATATCATCCGTACTGTTTTCGATGAGTATGGATGGACGTTTGTCCAGATCGATGAACTGCCCGACTTTGTGTTCTACGACAAGCATTATGCCGATCCGGATGAGACCTTACTACTGGCATTGACTACCGAGGAAGGCGAAATTATAGGCAGTATCGCCATAAAGAACGTGGGCCGGGGGCCATATTTGAGTAGGGTTTACCTCAAGGCAGACTATCGTGGTCTCGGACTTGGAAAATGGATGACTACCCAGGCCCTGGCAATTGCCAGATCCCGCGGCTCCAATTCCATTCACCTGTGGACCGATACCCGGTTTCTGGATGCACACCGGATGTATGAACAGCTTGGATTTCGCAGGACCGGTGAAATCCGCTCACTGCACGATTGCAACCGAAGCTTCGAATTCAAGATGGAAACGGTGCTTTAAGCAGAAGGATCCTATTTTATCTGTCCTTATGGACGGATATGATGTTGAAGAATGACCGCGGTGTGTTGCGCCTGGCGGGCTACTCCATCGGAGATCTGATGGCGGCATGAGAATCCATGAGCACACAAAAGAGCATCGTTTTCGAGTGCACGCACTTTTGGAAATACGGTCAGCTCACCGATTTTCATCGATACGTCATAGTGATCTTCCTCATAGCCAAAACTTCCTGCCATACCACAGCATCCGGTTTTAAGTTCGATAGGACTGAATCCGGCACCTTTGAGGGTGTCGAGTATGGATTGTGATCCAACCAGCGCCTTGGTATGACAATGTCCGTGTACGTGGACTTCCTTTCCAGATGCCTGGAAACGTTTTCCAGCCTCAGGATGCTCCTTAAAATGCTTCGCGATGAATTCTTCGAACAGGAACGACGTTCTGGCCAGAGTCTGTGCATCAGACAATTGCTCCTCACTACACAAATCCAGATACTCATCTCTCAGTGTCAATATTTCCGAAGGTTCTTGTCCAATCACCGAGATGCCTTTGTGTGTAAATGGAGCCAGTTTTCGGATGTTTTTCTCGGCGACCTTCTTCGCATCTTTCACAAATCCCTTCGATAACAAGGTCCGTCCGCTGCTCATCGGTTGAGTAGCCATAACCCTGTATCCCAGGTGTTGCAACACTTCAACCATCGCGATTCCAATCTCCGGTTCATGATAATTCATGAAATAATCGGTCATAATCAGCACTTCAGGACCATCCGGATTCGCAACCACCTGCTTCCTCATCCATCGATGGAAGGGTTTACTACTAAAAGTCGGAAGGTTACGCTCTGGATGGATTTTGAACAAATTCCGGAAAACCCCTTTACCAAACCCCGTCCCGTTCAATACATTCACCAACGGTGCGAACGCCGCGGCCAGTGGATACACAACCTCCGATCGTGCAAAAAAATGTTCACTCAAGGTGGATCCTTTACGCTCATGCCACCCCTGCATGAATTCTGCTTTCATCTTGGCCATGTCCACATTCGCTGGGCACTCACTCTTGCAGGCTTTACAACTCAGGCACAGATCCAGGCCTTGTTTTAGATCATCAGATTCGAATGCGTCCAGGCGATCCCCTCGGAAGACCTGCCGAAATACATTCGCCCGACCCCGTGTCGAGTCTTTTTCATCATTCGTTGCCATATACGACGGACACATGGTGCCACCCGATGCTGCCAATTTACGACATACTCCGGCACCATTGCATTTATCTACCAAAGACATGAAACTACCCTCGGTACGATAACTGAATACCGTTGGGAATTGAGGGTGTTTGTCTTCAGGATAAAATCTCAGGTCGGCATCCATGGGCTTGGCATCCACAATCTTACCTGGATTGAAAATCCCGGCGGGATCCCAGATTCGTTTGACCTGTGCAAGTATGGGCATCATCTCTTCACCCAGAACATACCGGATATACGGCGCCCGAACCCTCCCGTCACCATGTTCGCCCGACAGTGATCCCCGATATTTTCGTACCAAATGAGCCACATCTAGGGCCATTTTCTTCATCGTTTCGAGCCCCTCACGGGTCGTCAGATTCAATTCCGGTCGAAGATGCAACTCGCCAACGGATGCATGGGCATAGTAGACCGAATGGGTATTGTACCTGGCCATGATCTGCTTAAATTCTTCGATATACTGTGGCAGATCTTCAACCCGAACCGCAGTATCTTCGATAAACTCAGGGGTTCGCGACTCTGCCCACGTACCCATCAGTAATCCCAATCCCGCTTTTCGAAGATCCCATACCCGGTTCATCTGGTCTGCATCGGTCAGGACCTTGTAGTCATACCCTAAATTTTTTCCACGAAGCTCGCGTTCAAGCCATTGCGCACGCTCATGTAACTCATCCAGATCATCGCCCTCAAACTGAATCATCAGAACCGCTTTCGGCTCACCGACAATAAAAAAACGATTACGACTCTGTTCGATATTGAGTTTGGTTGCATCAATAATGATATCATCGATCAGCTCCACAGCTGCCGTACCGGCTTTTGCGGCAATAACGGTTGCCAACATCGACTCATGAAGTGTGGTATACTGTCCAACCATCAATATCTTGTACTCCGGCAAAGGTACCAGCCGAACTTCGGCGTCCACGGTCATTGCCAGAGTCCCTTCACTCCCGGTCAAAAGCTCAGCCAGGTTGAACGGGCGACCACCAGCAGTCAAAGGCTCCATTTCACACAAACGATCCAGTGCATAGCCTGTGTTTCGGCGAGTTATTTCGGGATGAGGATAGGAGTCCTGAATGAGTGACTTGTGCTGGCGAAGGAGATCCAGCATTTCGCGATAGATCCTGCCTTCTAGTGTATCCAGCGTGCACTTTTGTTTCAGTTCTTCGTTTGTAACCGGACCAAACTCTACTATCGAGCCGTCACTGAGAACGGTACGCAAACGATTGACATGTTCTCGGGTAGTACGGTGTTTCAGAGAAAACGATCCGGCTGAGTTATTGCCGATCATACCACCCATCATGCAACGGTTGGTTGTGGAGGTGTCCGGACCAAACTGTAATTTGAAGGCACCGATTTCGCGATTCAGTGTGTCACGAATGACCCCAGGCTGTACGTGAGCGACACTTCGATCCGTCTCGATCTTCAGAATCTGATTCATGAATCTGGAAGTGTCCATCACGATACCACCACCGGTTGCCTGTCCAGCCAGACTGGTACCAGCAGCTCGCGCCGTAATCGATACACCCTTTGCGGCACACCAGCTTACCAAAGCCTGAATGTCTGATTCATTCTTTGGAAAAAATACTCCCTCGGGAATCTCTTGATACATCGATGCGTCGTTTGCGAAAAGCCTTCGCGTGAGCATATCGTGATGAATTGCAGGTGCCTGTTCGATCTTGACCATGAAAAACGAATATCGGATAGTTAGGGTATGTTACCCGTTCAATTTCTGTAGATATGAGGTAAATATAGGCAAATCGGATATGGAATGAATCAATGGGCAGAAAAAGAACGGTTAAATACTCACTTTAAGCTTGTCCAGATATTCCCAGGAATCTGGGCCGCGTTCGAAAAGCAGATCCAGCCAGCAGCAGTTCGGTTCAAAGCTGCCAAAATGTTGCCTGTAGTGCGGTAAATCTGGACTCGGATACACACTTCCTGGCAGGGGAGCAAGATAGTTCCGGGAATCTGCTTCGGTAAGAATGGGGATGTTGGCATCGAGAACCTGTCGCAGATTTCCATCAGGATTCCTCTGTTCAGATAGCCAGACAATCGGGGGCAGATTGATTTCCAGCAGGGTATGAATCTGCTCGAGTACCAGCTCACAGCCCTGACGAAAGGTGGTCAGTGTTCTGAGATGTTGCAAGAATTCGCGCAGGTCATCTTCATAAAATTCGAAATAGATACTGTTTCGGTAATTGAACTCCAATGATCGCCACATCGGGGTAAGCCAGTCGGACCGCTGGTCGAGGTGTGCCAAAGCCAGGGGACGGGTGCGGTCGTCGGGGAGTAGGGGTACATGGATCCACTGGAAGCCATCCGGAGTTCGGATTTTTCCCCGGTGGGAGCGGCTTTTCCGCGAAAATGTGGTGTTATCGGCAAGAAACAGGGTATTGGCATGCAGGGCTATCCGAAGCCACTGAATGTCGGGGAACACGGAAGGGAGTAGAAGCCCGGGAGTTGAACCGGCTATGTACGCGGGCTCGTGACTGGAAGCAACGTTTATATGCACATCAGGCCTCGGAGCTGAATCCGATTTCTTCGTTGGTGATGGTTCTGTCGGCAAGGTGTTTTTCCATCTCAACGCGCAGATTCTGTACGGTCATGCCCGAGATCAGTGATCCGTTTCTGGCGACAGATATCCGCCCGGTCTCTTCCGACACAATGACGACCAGTACATTGTTCGTCTCACTGATTCCAAGTGCTGCCCGGTGCCGGGTTCCGAATACAGACGATATATTGGGGTTTTGGGATATGGGAAGGTAGGCTGAGGCAGCAACGATGCGATCATTGCGGATAACCACAGCACCATCATGTAACGGAGTATCCTTCTGGAAGATGGTCATGAGCAATTTGCTGGTCACTTTTGCATCGAGTTTGATACCGGGATCAACCTGGTCGTGCAGTGTCGATGACTTGGCAAAAACAATGAGAGCTCCGGTTTTGGCCCGTGACATCGCTTTTACGGCTTCAATTACCTCCTCAATGACTGTTTCCGACTCTTTTCGGGCAAAAAAGCGGTCGAAATGCGTGTTTTGACCCAAACTGTACAGTAATTTCCGTATCTCAGGCTGGAAAATGATAATGACTGCCAAAATTCCCACATCGGTGATGCGGCGGAGTATGAAGTTGATTGTGGTGAATCCCAGGACACTGAAAAGGGCATTGATCAAAAATATAATGATGATTCCCAGGAAAGCAGGCACAGCGAACGATCCCCGAATCCAGCGATAAATATAGAAAATAACCATCGCTATGATCGTGGTCTCGATCAGATCTTTGAAGCCGAAATCCAGGAATCCAAGTGGGATCAACGTATTGGGTCGTGAGCGTTAGCAGGTAAAGGCTTAATGCCGTGATGATGGAATATAAGCCATCATACGCTTAAAACGAAAATCCTAACGCCTCAAATACGGCAATGGAATCTACGGCCTCTTTCACATCGTGTACACGGAGAAGTTTTGCTCCCTGCAGCAGTGCATAAAAATGAGCCGAAACCGTAGCTGCTAGTCTCTCTTCGGTAGGTTTCCCACCTGTGATGGATCCCAGCATTGATTTTCTGGAGATTCCAACAAGTACAGGTAAATCACAATTTGTGATATATTTTAAGTCACGTAACAAGGTGATATTGTGCTCCAGAGTCTTTCCAAACCCGAATCCTGGGTCGATAATTATCGATGGAACGCCAGCACCCTGACAAATTGAAGCTTTATCCAACAGATACTCACGCACTTCTTTGACCACATCCTGGTACACAGGGTTTTGTTGCATCGTCTTGGGATTCCCAATCGAGTGCATGAGCATGATTCCAGCACCGTATCTCACACAGAGCTCTATGAAACGAGGCTCTTTTCGCAGACCGCTCACGTCGTTTACAAAATGAGCGCCTAACTTTAACGCTTCCAAAGCGACTTCATACTTGGTGGTATCCACAGAAAAGACCACATTCGGATACAATTTCAGCGCAGCATCGAGAACTGGAATTACGCGATCCAGTTCGGCATCCACCGAGACGGGATCAGAACCTGGACGAGTCGATTCCCCGCCAATATCGATGTAGGTTGCCCCTTCAACAATCATTTGCCCGAGATGGGAAAGGGCCCGGTCGGTGTGGAGAAACTGTCCCCCGTCGGAAAACGAGTCGGGGGTACAATTCAGAATACCCATAACGCGGGGTCGGTCGAATTGGACCAACTCCGCGACACGGGACAGATTACCACTCTTTAATATCATCAACCGATTTGGATTTTTCGGCCCATTCGTCGGCGGTGGGGAGTGCATCTTTGGTTTCATTGATCACGTGATCGGCCCATTTTTCGGCAAGGCGTTCGTTCCACTCGATATAATGCTCCCAGGCTGCCGGAACTTCATCATCCGGGAAAATAGCTTCAACGGGACACTCCGAAACACAAGCGTCGCAGTCAATACACTCATTAGGATCAATAACCAGAAAATTGGGTCCTTCGCGGAATGCATCCACGGGACAAACTGCCGCGCAGTTGGTGTACTTACAGTTTACGCAAGGTTCGGTAACGACGTATGCCATGATACTTCCTTAATGTGGTTTATACGTTAATTTGGCGTTTTAATTTACCCTATTTACACAAGATATGTGCGAAAATATTCCCAATAACCGTTTAAATCAACACAGCATTCCGAATTTATACTCTTTCTTGTTTACTTTGGTCTGACGAGGTTGATTCATTAAATTGTATTCAAAACAGAATTACATGACTAACACTGCTTACCCATGGAACGAATCACCTTCGAAGAGGCTTTAAAGAAACTGGAATCTATCGTGAGCAAACTCGAAGAGGGTTCAGTCACATTAGAAGATTCGGTTAATTTGTATGAAGAGGGCCTTAAGCTGTCAAAATACTGCTCTGAAATCCTGGATTCCGCTGAACTGCGTATAGAAAAAGTGAATCAACAAACTTCTCAGTGATGTCTCATCCAACCCTACCGATACCAACTGAAGCGCAGGATGCCGAACAGCGTCCTTCAAATCCTCTTGAACGTGTAGCCGTGCCTGGACCACTCCTGGCCACAATCAACTCCCCTGCCGACATCAGAAATCTGTCGCCTGACCAACTGGTAGACCTGAGTTACGAACTTCGGGATTTTATCATCGACGTGGTATCCATCCATGGAGGACACTTCGGCGCGAGTCTGGGTGTGGTTGAACTTACCGTTGCACTCCATGCCGCATACGATACGCCGCACGACTTACTGGTTTGGGATGTGGGACACCAGGCATACGGACATAAGATACTGACTGGTCGTCGGGACGTATTTCATACCAATCGTAAGTACAAAGGGATTTCCGGTTTTCCTAAACGTTCTGAAAGTGAGTATGATACATTCGGTGTGGGTCACTCAAGCACGTCCATTTCTGCCGCCCTGGGCATGGCTGTTGGAAGTGAACATCAGGATACCGATAAACACGTGGTTGCCATAATTGGCGACGGATCCATGACCGCGGGGATGGCGTTTGAGGCGTTGAACAATGCTGGAGCCATGAACAGTAATATTTTGGTCATATTGAACGATAACCGGATGTCGATAGATCCGAATGTGGGTGCTTTGAAGGAGTATCTGGCGGAAATCACGACCAGTGAGACCTTCAACAAAATTCGTGATGAAGTGTATGATATGCTCGGTCACTTCAAGAAAGCCGGCGACAAAATGCGTAAGGTGGCATCTCGTCTGGAAGCCGCACTCACAACCGTGCTGACTCCCGGATCGCTGTTCCGGGCGCTTGGATTTAAGTACTACGGTCCGGTAGACGGACACAACGTCAGGGCCTTGACCAAGACCCTCCAGGATCTCAAAAAGATTCCGGGACCAAAATTACTCCATGTGGTTACAGTAAAAGGAAAAGGATTTGCTCCAGCTGAACGCGATCAGGTGAAGTGGCACGCCTCCGGGAGTCCGTTTGACAAAATCACCGGCGCTTCATTGGTTGCCAAATCAGAAAAACCATCCTTGCCCAAGTATCAGGATGTGTTTGCAGACACCCTGATCCACCTGGCTGAGAACGATAAGCGCATTGTTGGAATCACGGCGGCCATGCCTAGCGGCACCGGACTTCTGAAAATGATGAACGAAATGCCCGATCGAACCTACGACGTTGGCATTGCCGAGCAGCATGCGGTCACTTTTGCTGCGGGATTGGCTACCCAGGGAATGAAACCATTCGTGGCGATTTATTCTACCTTCCTGCAAAGGGCCTACGATCAGGTAGTGCACGATGTGTGTATCCAGAAACTTCCGGTCGTCTTCTGTCTGGATCGGGGTGGATTGGTCGGTGCTGACGGTCCGACCCACCATGGGCTCTATGATTTGTCATACCTGCGATGTATTCCCCATATGGTGGTAGGAGCACCCATGAACGAAGTTGAGTTACAGGATATGATGGCTGCGGCTGCCGGGTACGAAAAAGGCGCCTTCGCCATTCGTTATCCACGTGGTGAAGTCGAAAATTTCCTGAACGGACGCCTGCCTCAGCCCATGGAAATTGGGAAGGGCGAGATGCTGGTTGATGGCAAAGAGGTTGTGATTTTATCCATTGGAACTATTGGAAACGAAGCCAGTAAAGCAGTCAGATTACTGGCCGGGGAAGGTATCCAGGTCGGGCATGCGAACATGCGATTCGTCAAGCCACTCGATACGGAACTACTTGACCGGATTGCCACGAAGTACCGACATATCGTTACTGTGGAAGATGGGACCAAGATTGGAGGCTTCGGATCAGCTGTTGCGGAGTATATTTCCGAGCATCATAACGATATTTCGGTAAAAATTATGGGAATCCAGGACGAGGTTATCGAGCATGGCTCCCAAGACGAACTGTACCGGGAAGTTGGGATAGATTACACGTCAATTGCGAAGCAATTGACACGCACACTACGTGTGCTGTAGGCGAATTCTTTGAATTCTGTTGGTGTTCGCGTTGCGATCGTTGGGGCTTGCTTCGCAAGCGGAAGACTACTCTCTCCTCCGTGGCGAAAGCCACACAAACAGGGAGCAACGCTCCCGCCAACGTGTGAACATCACATCCAAACGCTTATTGAGCCTGCTCAATAAGTATCCTTGCACTCTCAATCGCAGCGCTGGTCACGGTTGCTCCGCTCATGAGTGTCGCTACTTCGAGAATGTGTTGTTCTTCGTCGAGCTTAGTGATGGATGTAATGGTGCGGTCGTCTGACTCAGCTTTTGAAACCTTGAAATGATGGTGAGCCTGACTGGCGATCTGGGGTTGGTGGGTAATGGCGATGATCTGGCAGCTGGATGCGAGTCGCCGCATCGTTCTCCCGACTTTTTCTGCGATTTCTCCGCTGATTCCCGTATCGATCTCGTCGAAGATCATAACTGGTAGCGACTGTTCACGGGCGATAATGGATTTCAGGGCGAGCATGACGCGACTGATCTCTCCACCGGATGCGGTTTTGGACAGCGGTTTGGGCGTTTCGCCTTTGTTCGTGGATATGAAAAAGCGTACGGTGTCAGTTCCTGACTCGGTACATGCGACATGGTTTCCTTCGATGTCGATCCACCCGTTTTTGTCGATATTCCAAGAAACGTCGACCCGGAAAGCGGCATGTGGTATGCCGAGATGCGCCAGCTCGGCCACGATGGACTCACTGAGATGTGTTCCGGCGAAGATGCGGGCATTGTGGAGACGGAGCGCTGCAAGGGTAAGGGTTTTTCGGGTTGTGCCAAGCTTTTGTTCGAGTTTTTCGATCTCGATTTCGAAATGGTCGGCCAGATTAAGTTTACTTCGCACATCATCCAGGTACTCGAGGAGTTCGGACACGTTCTTGCCGTACTTTTTCTCAAGTTTTCGGATGTCAGACTGTCGATTTCGAAGTGATTCGAGTCGAATGGGATTAAATTCAATGGTGGAACGGTAACGTTCAGCAAACTGGATGGTTTCCTGGATCGTGATTCGCGCCGCTTCGAATTCCTGCAGGTAGGAACCGAATTCCGGTTCAATTCGGGCCAGATCTTCCAGAGCATGCTCGAGGGTGGCTAATACAGTTGTGATGTCGAGTTCACCGTCAGTACCAACGGAGCTGATCAAAGCCGCTTTTTGATCCAGGATCTCTGCGTTATCAAGCAGAAGCATCTCGTTCTCCATCTCTTCGATTTCGTCTGGATCCAGACGCGCCTGCTCCAATTCCTTTACCTGGAAGCGATAGAGTTCCTGTTTTTCGCGAAGTTGTTGTTCCTGGCGCCGCAATGATTTCAGCTCACGGTCCAGAGCAGTGTATGCCTCAAACTGAACTCTATAATCATGCAGCGCAGCGATGACTTCAGCATCCACATCCAGTACCAATTGATGATTCTCTTCGCGAAGCAATAACTGATGGTCGTGTTGTCCGTGAAGGTCAACCAATTGATCCCCAACCGCCTTCAATACCGAAATAGCTACCGGAGTATCATTGATAAATGCCCGACTCCCTGAATCCCGAATCTCACGTCGAAGAATGAGTTCCGTTCCCACCTCGACCTCGGCCTCTTTGAGTAATCCATCAAGTACAGGATTCTTCGCTGGAAGCGCAATCATGGCTTCGGCTATGGCTTTGGAGGCTCCTGATCGGATAACCTCGGTGTCGGCACGCTCACCCAGAATCATATTCAGAGCACCTACCAGGATAGATTTACCGGCACCTGTTTGTCCCGTAATGATATTCAGACCCGCACCGGGATGAATTTCAAGTTCATCGATTAACGCAAAATCTTTAACGTAGATCGTTTTAATCACGGGATGTTATCGTAAAAAAGGTTCATTTTGATGCCATTGCGCTGAATTTATGACCAAATCGGGCACTTTCCAATCCGATCGAGGGCTTTGTCTCTATATATGTGTCAAAAATTCGAAATTCCTTACATCAAAATCGTTGTGAAAAAAAGGAGAACCCAATAAGCCGGAAAAATGACTAACTTAGAGGTTCATTCATCGATTATTTTTACCGTATTCATGGCCAAGAAAAAACAGCTCTCCAACACAGAAATTATGATTCCGGAATTGTTGATTGAGGAATTCGACTCCTCGAGCGAATATCAGCTTCCGGTATTACCCCTGCGCGACACCCTGATATTTCCCTACTCTATGTTCCCGATTCTGGTCGGACGAGACTCGAGTCTGGCGGCTGTCGAAGCTTCTATGTTGGGATCACAGTTTATGTTTTTACTTACTCAAAAAGACCCGGATCAGGAAGATCCGTCGGTAGATGATCTATACAAGTACGGTACCATCGCTAAAGTAATGCAGGTATTGCGCCTGCCAAATAATCTGATGAAAGTTCTGGTGAGCGGTGTTACGATTGGAAAGATCAAGACAGTCACCACGAATGAAACAGGCTGGTTTGAGTCCAAAGTCACTCCCGTAAATCTTCCGGAACCCAAAAATAAGCTCGTTTTCAAGACCTTGAACCGACGTACCCGGGAAAAGTTCGAGAAGTTTGTACTGATGAATAGTGAACTTCCTGAGGAAGTACTGCTTGGATTCGATCCCGAATCTGATCCGGCTAAGCAGTTGTATTATATGGCTTCCTACCTGGATTTAGATCTGAAAGATCGTCAAAAATTGATTGAAAAGCGCACGATCGAAGATCAATACAAGTTTTTCCTTACGCTGTTGACCAGTGAGCTGGAAGTGATGGAGGTCTCCAATCGCATTACCGAAAAGGTTCAGGAAGATATTCAGGAGTCGCAGAAAAAGTATTTCATCCAGGAACAGATCCGTGCATTGCAGGAGGAGCTGGACCAGAACGATTTTGGAGATCCCGAGCTGATCCGACTCAAAGAAGTGATCGATGGACTACAGATGAGTGCCGACGCCAAAGCCAAAGCTATGGAAGAGCTCGACCGTCTGAAAAAAACTCCTCAGATGTCGCCCGAGTATACGGTTTCCAGAAATTACATCGACTGGATCATTTCGCTACCCTGGGGAACCTATACTTCAGATAATCTGGACATCAAGGTGGTAGAAAATGAGCTTGAAAAAGATCACTTCGGATTGGAAAAGCCCAAGGAACGGATTCTGGAATACATCGCCGTTTTGAATCTGGTGAAGTCCATCAAAAGTCAGATTTTATGTTTTGTGGGACCACCAGGTACGGGAAAAACATCCCTGGCTAAATCTATTGCGAACGCGCTTGGACGTAAAATGGTACGCATTGCCCTGGGTGGTGTCAATGACGAAGCCGAAATTCGTGGTCATCGAAAGACCTACATTGGATCTATGCCTGGACGGATCATTCAGGGAATTAAGAAAGCCGGGTCTATGAATCCAGTGATTATTCTGGATGAAATCGACAAATTGAGTCATGATTTCCGTGGGGATCCATCATCTGCCGTGCTCGAAGTGCTGGATCCGGAACAAAACGATACGTTCAACGACCATTATCTGGATCTGGATTTCGATTTATCCCAGGTTATGTTCATTACAACGGCCAATGTGGCCAGTCAGATCCAGCCGGCCTTGCTTGACAGGATGGAGATCATCAATCTACCCGGATACCTGGAACACGATAAACTCGAGATTGCCCGCCGACATCTATTACCCAAGCTGTATCAGTCCCATGGATTGTCGGCAGATAAGATAACCATGACCGACGCCGCCATGATGCGTGTTATTCGTAGTTATACGGGGGAGTCCGGTGTGCGACAACTTGAACAACAGCTGGCATCGGTCTGCAGAAAACTGGCCCGCATCCAGGTGAACAAAAAAGCAGACGGAAAGCGCGTGGGTAAAATCACTGTCGATGAGAAGAAAGTGGTAGAACTTCTGGGAGTTGAGCGATATAGGGATCGACAGCTGGATAAAGTCGACAAAATTGGATCCATAAATGGACTGGCATGGACCTCAACCGGAGGATCTATACTTCAAATCGATGTTGCCGCCGTAAAAGGGAAATCCAGGTTCACACTTACCGGACAATTGGGCGATGTGATGAAAGAGTCTGCTCAGGCTGCCTTGACCTATGTGAAGTCGAATGCCCAGCGATTCGGTATCGAAGAAAGTTATTTTGAAACACATGAATTTCACCTGCACATCCCGGAGGGAGCCATACCGAAGGATGGTCCAAGTGCGGGTATGGCCATGGCCCTGGCCCTGTTGTCGCTATTGACAGCACGACCCATACGACACGACGTGGCGTTGACCGGCGAGATTACCATTCGTGGTGAAGTGTATGCCATTGGTGGATTGAATGAAAAATTACTGGCAGCACAACGAAATCGTATAGCCAAAGTCATTATTCCGGCGGATAATGTGAAAGATTTGGCCGAGATTCCCGAGAAAGTGAAACAGGGTCTGGAAATCGTGGCGGTTTCGACGATAGACGAGGCGTTGGGGCATATATTTTAACTTCCCACTAACCGTACAGGTTAGCGGGAAGGGTGAAGTATTCGCCGTGTGAATGAGAAGTACTCGGTTTACGATTGAGAAGTATTTGCTTCGCAAATGAGAACTTTGTTTTACAGACTGGATAGGATGGCTGCGCCGTGGAGAGTATCCGCTCATCGCGGATGGTGAGCAGTGTCTTTCACGTGAAGGTGGAGAGAATTCCTGAAAAACTGCTTTGATTGGGGATGGAAATGCCGTAATTTTGGCTTCTAGGGGTAAGTCTCTTACGACCAGCTCCCTCTGAACTCCGCCAGGACCGGAAGGTAGCAACGGTAAGAGGTTGTAGCGGTGCGATAGGAGTCGCTTACCCCTATTTTTTTGCTTTTCATTCTGAAAATCAAAAAAATAGACAAGCGAAAACAGATAAGAGAAAAGAGAATCTCTGAAGATGCCTAAATCGTGTTGACGTTATTCGCTGGTAGGTCTTGTCGTAAACAAAGGAATCATTCATCGTCGGCTTCGATAAAAAATGACCCTTCCTGGACAAACGCGAAGTATCCGGCCGGACGGTCAAGTGGACGATCGGTATTCAGATCAAACCGTTCACCGTTACCGATTTTCCAGACTCGAACAGCCCGACGGTCGTGATCCCAGGTCAATGGACGACCATTTTGCAGGATCTCGGGTGCGAATCCTTCCTGGGGTAGATAAAACCACGCAAAACCGACTCCGTAAACCGTTGCAATACCGTGATGATCTATAATGAGCGCGGTTTGTTCATCTATTCCAATACCGGAATAGGTGTCATACCCCGCCTTTGCGATGAACGTCATTAGTCGTCCCTCTCGGTTTCGTTGACGAAAATGGGTGTCAATCATTCGGTTTTTCAAAATGGAAGGAGTGCCGAAGAGTCCCGGGCGAAGACTTACTCGTGGATCAAGAGGATTCATCATTGCATCCTGGGCGGTAAATGTGCCGAAAGCAGCATCGAAATAAACTCCCCCCAGAACCATAGCTCCAGCCGATGTACCCCCAATGGTAATCTTTTTGTTCTGGATGAGATCTTGCACAGTGAATTCCATATCAGAATTCGTCCAAAAGCGAGCATAGTCCTGTTGATCTCCGCCGGCAATAAAAACAACTTCTGAGTTACGAATGAGCGAATTCGTGCGTGAATTAGCGGCCTTGATGGGGGAGTTGATGAGAAAGGTCTCAACGGACCCCACAGGAGCAAGGGAAAATAAATAGGTATTGTAGGCAGCTGTTCCCGTGGATCGAAGTACCGTGATGTTGCCCCCTGAGGCTGCCTGAACCATGCGACGCATCGCATCATCCTGGTCTGGTCCCCCGCCACCAAGAACGATCAGCGACTCGTGATCGGTCGATAGGTCCACCGGATTACCGACATAACCAAGAGATGAAGGCCGGTTTTGACCCACATCCGGATCATTTTGAAATGGGTTCGATTGACATCCAATCAGAAGGAAAGACAGTATTAAAAGCAAAGATTTCATGTACCACATAACGCACGAATAAACGGACATCGTTCATTAAAAAGGCGCACAGATAGTGCAGAATGGGAGGAAAGTACACAAGCATCTTTTGGTGCGCCGTATCATGATATCAATCGTGTACAACTTGGACGAAAACAGAAGAGAGTGGGTTAGCTGGATCAGTGGTTAAGCAGAACCAGTTCACTGACACCTGATGCAACCAACGTCCATTTGATGAAGTGGGCTGCCAAGTAGATACCTACTGTGCTTTGGGCACTTAAATACGGGAGAGGAATAATTTGCTAGAAAAAGTGGTACTCATATATCGAAACCATCCGTGCCACCGTTGGCCAATTTGCGATGATATGCAAGGTGAAATAGGCGATTGGCACCAAATTGATCCATACGTTAGGATTCCCCACCAGGAATCCATCCATAGCGGCGATCAGGAGTCCGGTAGCGGCCAGCAGTGCGGCCCCCTCAAATACAGCGAGTCGGACAAGCAATGCAGAACGGATATTGGCAATAATCACGTTGGCGTCGGACTTCTGTTCGATTTTCAGAAAACGTTTGAAGAGTATCGATGAAACCGGAATCGCTACTACCATATATCCTAGTGCCAGGTAGGTAAGGAGGGTGGCATTACTCTCCACTGGAACTACCAAATCCGGATTACCTGCCTGATTCAAGTACATCACGACAGAAAACAGGGTAAAAACCAATACACCCATTAAAAATGAACCAAAAATGACGCGTAATCCCAGTAGGACAGTGGAATCGATTGATTGGCGGATGGTTTCTTTCATACGGGTATGGTTTTAATTGGGATTAACTTACAGGACAAAGATACGATTTTAATTTCAGATTGGGTAAGCGGCGAGCAGCGAGCGGTGTGCAGTAGAAAGACACTTGCGCGTGTGAAAGTTGGCTTCGCCAAGAGCAATTTGCTGACGCACGAGAAAGTTGCTGACGCAAGAGAAAACGTGAAAAGATATGGCTCGCCGCTCGCCGCTCCCGGCTCGCGTCTTTACAATCTGCTAAAAAAGTAGTACCATTCGTCTTTCCAATCTTTGACAAACCAAGGTTGGGGGTGCTTGCGAAGCGGGCTGAGATCAAACCCCAAACACCTGATCCGGGTAATGCCGGCGAAGGGAAACCGGTACTGTTCGACATTTAGTCGCACGGTCTCAATTGTATAGCCATTCACGCAGCATCCCTGATGAACACAACATCATACAGGGAATTATGCTTAAACTTAAATTTCTTCTTTCAACTACATTGCTGGTGGTATTGTTACTGCCAGATATCATTTCTGCACAGTCAGTTTCTGGAGTGGTGCGTGATGCAACTACCCGGGATCCGCTGCCAGGTGCCGCAGTACGGATTTCTGGAACAGATTTCGGCGCTAGGACGGGACTCGATGGGCGATTTACCTATACCCCACCTGCTACGGCATGGGATCGTGGGTCAATAACACTTGAAGTGTCGTTTTTGGGGTATAAATCCGAGTCGATTACTGTCCGCAAGAGTGATGCTTCGAGTATTTCGGTGCTTCTATTGCCAGAAACGGTGATTTCGGACGAAATCTTTGTCATGGGACATCGAGTCGACGACAGAACTCCGGTTACGTATTCGAACGTGACCCGCGACGACATCGAAAAACAGAATTCGGGTAAGGATATCCCGTTTTTGCTGCTTCAGACGCCATCTGTGGTGAGTACATCCGACGCCGGAGCTGGAATCGGATACACCGGACTGCGTATCCGTGGTGTCGACGATACCCGAATCAATGTTACGATTAATGGGATTCCACTCAACGACTCCGAGTCGCATGGCGTGTTCTGGGTCAACCTACCTGACTTCGCATCATCTGTAGGAAACATGCAGATACAGCGTGGAGTCGGTACTTCGACCAATGGTCCGGCAGCGTTTGGAGCAACACTAAATCTGCAGACTGGCGCCCTTGAAACGGATCCCTATGCACGGGTTTCATCGACCTATGGCAGTTTTAATACCTTCCGAAATACACTCCAGGTTGGAACCGGACTCCTTCCAAATCAGTGGGCTATTGAAGGTAGACTTTCTTCAATACAAAGTGATGGATTCATTGATCGGGCGACATCCGACTTGAGTTCCTGGTTTGTGTCGGCGTCCAGATACGGATCCCGGGACTTGCTCAAGATTAATGTGTTTTCGGGCAGTGAGCGTACTTATCAGGCCTGGAACGGTATCCCGGAGGCGCGTCTTAGAAACGACCGCGAGGGAATGTTGTACTACGCCGAGAATCATGGATTGTCCGAGGCTGAGACCCAGCGTTTGCTGAATAGCGATCCCCGCCGGTATAATATGTTCACTTATGAAGATCAGGTTGATCAGTATTCGCAGACTCATTATCAGCTGCACTATTCCTACCGGCTTCAGGACAACTGGTATCTGAATTCGGCGCTGCATTACACACGTGGGGCGGGATACTTCGAAGAATTCCGTGAAGACGATCGGCTTTCGACCTATACCATTGTTCAGGGATCGCCACGAAGTGATCTGGTTCGGCGCCGTTGGCTGGACAATCACTTTTACGGGATGGTGGTTTCGACCGAGTATCAGGCCGAAAAATGGACACTTACAGCCGGAGGTGGATACAACGAATACGATGGAGACCACTTCGGAGAGGTGATTTGGGCCCGAAATGCTCCACAGTTGAGCATCGGAGACCGGTATTACGATAATAATGGATTCAAAACGGATTTAAACGCGTATACCAAGCTCAATTATGACCTTTCTGAGCGACTGAGCGCGTTTGGCGACGTTCAGGTGCGACGAGTTGGATACACATTTCTGGGCTTCGACAGGAATCAGAACAGTGTTGACCAGTCCGTCGACCTGACCTTTTTCAATCCGAAGGCTGGACTGGTTTATCGCTCCGGAAACGGTCAGCGTGCCTATATTTCGTACAGTGTGGGCAACAAAGAACCGGTGCGTCGGGAGTACACGCAATCGACGCCCGAGTCCCGCCCCAGTCACGAAACGTTGTATGACCTTGAAGCCGGATATCGTATCGATCGGTCCGGATGGTATGTCGGATCCAATTTCTTCTGGATGAACTATGACAATCAACTGATTCTCACCGGACAGTTGAACGACGTAGGAGCGGCGATCCGCACCAACGTGAAAGACAGTTATCGGGTTGGGATTGAGCTCGAAGGCGGATTGCGATTGAGTGATTCGTGGCAGTGGGGTGGGAATTTGACCCTGAGTCGGCACCGGATTCCGGAATTCGTAGAGTTTGTGGATGATTTCGACACGGGGGCTCAGCGTGAAATCGTGTATGAGGACACTCCGATTGCGTTATCGCCCGAAATGGTGGGATCCAGCACCTTCAATTATGAAAGAGGAAGGTTTCAGGCCGGACTCATTACCAAGGGAGTCAGTCGGCAGTATTTGGACAACTCCGGACTTGAAAGCCGGTCCATTGATCCGTACTTGATCCATGATCTGGAATTCAGCTACGACCTCGGCGGGATAGCCAGTCTGCGCAACGCCAGTTTGTCTCTGCAGGTTTTCAACGTACTTGATACTGCTTATGAAACCAACGGATACACCTACGCGTGGTACTGGGGCGGGGAAGAGTATCGGTTCAATTTTTACTATCCGCAGGCCGGGAGGCATTTTTTACTAAGACTTGAAATTGGGTTTTGACCCAATTTCAAGTGTAAACGGAAAACTGAATTGGAGTTCAAACACAAGTGGCAAAGCCACGCAGACTTTGAACGAAAATAAAGAGGAGAAGCCGTGTCAAAACAGCCATACAAGACCAAACTTGTGTGGTGAATCCATGTCGGCTTTGGTTGTACATCATGAGGTACAGACGAGTGAGAACGGGGTAATAGCTCGGGGCAGGAGTGCGGTTTATTTTGAGAAAATGCGAAATTGCTTGTCCTCTTGTCCTCTTGCCCTCTTGCCTGCTTGGCTATTATTTACAATTTCAACCTCAGCGAAAGTTGAATATTTCTTCCTGTAGATGGAATCGAGTTAACGCTCAGATGATCGATGTAGTAGGTATCCATGATGTTTTCTACGCCTATCTGCAATGAAAACATGTTCCCTAGGCGTTTTTGAGCGAAAAAGTCGATCAAAATGTGCCCGCCTGTGGTAGTTTCAAGGCTATTTTGTGAGGCAATTCGATTTTGAGCGGCTGCCCATCGAAGTCGACCTTCAAGTTGTATCGACTCAGACTGTCGTTGCAGGTATACGGTTCCTTTAAAAGGTGGAATCATCGGTAATGGTTCGTTCAGTTCGTTATGATTGCCATGTACATAAGAAACAACAGAACCTGCTTTCCAGTGAGGAGGCAGGTTCGCAGCCAATTCGATTTCGAATCCGGATAACGTGGCCGAGCCCATGTTCTGATACCGCTTGAACAGCGCATCCTGACGTAATCCAGCTATATAGTTATCGAGACGATTCACCCAAAAAGAGGCATTTCCTGAGATAGTAGTGTTTGCAGCTCCAAACTGTGTGTTGATTTCAAATTTTGTGCTACGCTCGGGTCTCAAGCTCGGATTTCCGAAGTAGAAAAATCCATCAAGAGGCTGATAAATATAGTATCCGTAACGCTCCATGTGGTCTGCAAGCCGGGTTCCGTGACTGAAAGATACCCCACTTCTTAACCATTTATGAAGCTCTTTTTCCACCGATACACCTGTAGTGTAGGCTAGTCCGAGTGGTTCCAGCGTATCTAAGTCTGGATATTCAGCTTGATAGGTTGCCCGGGCACTGGTTTCGCGAAGCAGATTATTCTCACCTCGCAGAGTTAAACTTCCACCTAGTTGATATCCATTTTCAGTAACGTATCGATACGAGGTGGTCAATCCAAGATGTTGTTGGGTTACATCTCCCAGGTTGATGAGATACATGTCGTTGATATCCGGACTGAGGTGTTCCATGAGCATATCAGCGAATGCATCAAGTTGGTATGCCTCCAGCTGAATGGTCGCGAAGTGATTGCCATGTAATAGAATAGCTTTGCTTGTTAGTCCGGCAGTAACGGTTTCTCCATCCATAGGCATGTACATGTTTGGCATGACAGTCCGAGCTGTGACGTCGCGATCGTAATCATCCATCAGGTGATTGACCGTGTTGATGTACACATTAGAGGTGATACTTGCTACAGCAGGGAATGGATTAATCCATGCATGTTCGAGCCCAAAAATGTGTGCAGTTGCGTTGCGGGTATCCATGATCAAGTTTGGATATCCGATTTTTCCAGCAAAATCGCCAATGTATCGAAGGTTGAACTGATGTTTTTCGGTCGGATGGTAGACGAGAGATGTGAGAACGTTACTCTTTTGATATCCGGATCCCGAAATGCGCGTATTCTTTCCAGCTGAGTAATCGGACGCATCGCGGAAAGTACCTGAAGCCCGAAATGCCAAGGTTTCTTGTCCGTAGGAGATCGATCCCTGGACCACCTTTTGTTCGCTGACTGACTGATATCCGGTTTCGGCTGAAATCGACAACCCGCTGTTTAACACTGGACGTGAAAGTGAAAAGTTCACCGCTGCTCCGGATGATGCTCCAATCGATGACTCAGGATCGAATCCCTTGCTGACCTCGATAGACCTTAGATTGTCCGTTTCGATGTACGCTGTAGCCGGATCCATGCCATCTACGCAAGCTGGAGTCAGGCGCATCCCATCGACCATCACGGCAACACGGCCGTCGCGGAGACCTCTTACCACGGGATCCCGGGCTATATTGGCTCTTGATACAAGGTCTAGTCCGGCAGTTGAGGCCAGGTAATCGTCCACTGTCTTGGTACGAATGTCATTATTGATGCCATTGTATCCGGTATTTGTCCGATTTGCGGTGATCAAGACTTCATCGGAGGATACACTTTTTGGCTGCAGTAAAATCTGTATATGCTCATCAAGATCTGAAATGTCATGTAGCGAAACCTCCCGCTTTTGGTATCCGATGTGTGAAAACACAAGGATCAGGTGTTGAGATGGAATTGCCAGCATGAACTCGCCGGTCGCATTGGTGATGGTTCCTGTCTGAGATTGAGCGATAGCGACGTGGACCCCTTCGATCGGAGCTCCTGAACTGGCATCCAATACAACACCGTGCAGCATCCTCGATGCCAGAGCGGGACTAAAACAAATAAAAAAAAGTATAGTCAGTACTAAAATCGATCGATTCATAACAAAACTTTCGAAAATGCTGCCGGATACAGAGGGGTCAGAGTATCCGGCAACATGTGAGAATTAAAATTCGAGGGCAAACGTCCTGCGAGACATAGTCATCCCATTGATGGTCATATCGAAGCGCAGTTCCCAGTCACCGGTCATGTTAAAATTGACCTTTCCTTTATAGAAACCGTTAGCCTGATGGGAGGGTGAGACATTGTTGCTTGATCCGTGTCCCATCGAAGGCATCCATGGCTCGAACACGACAGCGGCGTTGGTGACAGCTGGATAGCTCATCATCGATTCACTTCGATGCAGGGCTACTTCCAGGTCGTTTAGTCCAACTTTTGGTTCCATCGGATTCACCAAAGTCAAGATATATCGGGTGCCATTCTCTGCCATAAACGTGGAAACACGGGTAGATTGTGCTACCTGAATGGGGATGACACCGGTGGCAATAGTCTGAGACTGGTTGGCGTTTTTGACTGTAAATTGAAGTTCCCACCGACCCATCATTCCGGATGGCATCGTGAAAATGGCCCAGGTCTTGTACAGATTGTGGGTTCTTTCACGCACCTGTTCCGGGAGTCCGAATGGAGATGCATGAGAGTGCGACTCCATAAACATCATGGTAGTGAACTGGATTGAAGCATTATCGTATCGGGTGCCATTTTGATGCACTTCGAGATACAGATGGTTATGTCCCACAGCCAGTTCGCGATCGGAATAGGCCACCACGGTGATTCCGGCGTCGGTAAACTCACCGATTTTCATCAGATTTGGGATTTCGATTTCGTTGGAATCTTTAGTAGTGCAGGAGGATGCAAAAAACAGGAGTCCGGCGAGGGACATGAAATACATAAAACGTTTCATAAAGAATAAATTATTAATAGTACATAAAAGGTTGGACGAATCAGGAGCTTGTCCAGTGGTTGTGATACTACCAAAAGTATGGATGCTACCTTATTTAAAAACAGGTAGGTACGCAAGCGGTTACAGGGATTCGTCAGGAATAGGGACTATGCTAAGATAATCAGGCCGATATGGGTGGTGGAACTTCGACCTGCTTGAAATTCCATGCCAGATCAGACAGAGGCAAGGTGGGGTAGTCCTGCAGAGACGCAGGTGATGGGGGCAGAGAAACAGATTCAGCTGCGATTGAAATAGGGTAGTAAGAACCGAGACCGTCGAACGTGTCAGACTGCTTTTCCTGTGCCTGTTCGATTTGGTTAGCCAGATAACAGACTCCGTTGCATGTCGAGTTTGGGTCATCTCGATTCACACAGAAAAATGCGATGATATCGTCCTTGAACACATGGTATTCAATCAAAGGAACAATAGGTTGAATGGCTCCGACCAGGAAAGCGAATAAAAGTAGTAGAGATTTGAGTCGGATCAACATTCGGGCGAGCGGGTTGTTCTTAAGGTTAGGAATTCATGCTTCATATTCATATTACGAATATGTATGCAAAATTGTGAATAGAATAAACAATACAAGTCTTTTTTCGTGGTAGTGGGTGGAGCGGTGGAACAGTAGAGCGGTGGAGCGGGGAGCAGTGGAGCAGGAAATAGGGGTCAAAGAGGGCAAAGGAAGAAGAGTATGGCAGTTTTCACTCGGCTCCGCCTCTTGATTTTCATTCAAAGACTGCGTGGCTTTGCCACTTGTGTTTGTAATCCAATTCTGTTTACTCAAGTCCGTTTACATACTTGCAAAGCAAGTGCTACACAAATTTAGGAATGAAAGTCCTTGATTCGACTGTAGCTGGTAATTAATATCACTAGAGTTAAGCTGGTTATAAAGTTGCACATTAAGTTGTTCAATGGTACATTAGAAGTCCTTATTAATACCAAATAAATACTTATTATGAAAGTTTCTGTAGCAAGAGATATCGAACCGTTGTCTGATTTTCGAACGAATTCAGCAGATTTTATTAAACGTTTGAAACGAGATAAGCAGCCGATTGTCCTGACTCAGCACGGAAAAAGTGCGGCAGTATTAATGGATGTTAGTGAGTTTGACCGGATTACAGAGCGCCTTGAACTTTTGGAAGATTTGCTTGAAGCTAAGGAACAAATCGAGCGGGGTGAGGTTTATTCCGTGGAGCAGGCTCGTGCACGAATTAATGAGCATCTAGCTAAGTGGAAGTAGTTCTTTCAAAAAAGTTCGTCGAAAAACTGGAAGAGTGTATTGACTATATAGCTTTGGATGATCTGGTTACGGCATTGAATTGGTCTGATGGAGTATTCGAACACATAGACCTACTCCGAGAGCATCCTGAAAGTGGAAGAGTTGTATCAGAGTTTGATCAATCGGATGTTAGGGAATTGATTCATGGGAACTATCGACTAATTTATGAATTGAAACCTAGCCACATTGAGTTATTGACAATATGGCATACTAGGAGACTTCTTGGTAAAGAGTTTGATAAATAACTTAAATCGCAATTTATTTCGATAAAGCAATCATGGGAACTCCAGTTTTTAAAAGTGAAGCCGCAAAGACTCGTTTGCAGGGTTGGTATGACCGGTTTTGGGTTAAAATAGATGCGCCAACCAGGTCTATTGAGGTCACAACGTCGTTCGGATCCAGTCATGTGCTGGCAGTTGGGGATCCTTCGAAGCCTCCGATAGTGTGTCTTCATGCGATGTTGACGAGCTCGGCGCATTTGTTATCGGAGCTGAGTCTTTTGGCTCGGGATTACTACCTGCTCGCGCCTGACATTCCGGGACAATCGGTGAAGGGGATTCCCGCTCGGTTGTCGTACACGGATGATTCCCACGCCCGGTGGCTTCGCGAAGTAGTCGATGGGCTGAAACTACATTCTTTTGATTTACTTGGAGTGAGTCTGGGTGGATTTGTGTCCAGACAATTTGCTTCGAATTATCCGGAGCGTGTGAAGTCATTGACTCTTATTGTTCCAGCTGGTATTGTTCAGGGATCCTTGATAAGCGGTTTCTCAAAAATGGCCTGGCCAATGATGAAATTCCGCATGAATCAGAGTGAGAAAAACCTACGCGGGTTGGTTGAGCATTTGGTAACAACGTGGGACGATGACTGGTCGCACTATATCGGGGACTCATTTCTGGATTTCAATCCGAATATGAAAATCCCACCACTGGCGTCGGACGAAGAATTGTCCAGATTGACCATGCCAGTACTGGTGGTTGCAGCCGAACATGATATTTCGTTTCCGGGTGGGGCATTGATTGACCGGCTTCAAGGCAAGATAACCAATCTTCAGTCCGAACTACTCAAAGGTGCCAAACACTCTCCACCCACAACGCCTGAGTTTCGGGTGTGGTTGTATGAGCGGGTAAGCGTTGGAGCGGTGGAGCGGGCAAGCAGGCTAGCGGGCAAGCAGAGGGCAGAAGGGTCTTAAAGTGCAGGGATGCACCAGAAAAATCTTACCCTTATCACTTCTCCCTATTCTCTTTTCTGAAATCTGCGAATCCGATATTTTTACCATGAACAAAATCAGACTTAAGCAGATTTCTATTATGAAATGTTCCGTTTTTATTGCCACGAGTGTGGATGGATTTATTGCTCGGACCGATGGTGACATCGAGTGGTTGATGCGACCTGAGTTTGATGATGCCATGTCGCTCGGACTTACATATGATGCTTTTAATTCGACCGTTGATGCTATTGTTATGGGACGTAACACCTACGAAAAAGCGTTGACCTTCGATAAATGGTACTACGAGGGTACGGAAGTTGTTGTATTGACCTCAAGAAATTTGGATTGTCCGCCGGAATTAGTGGAAAAAGTGCGGGTTTTGAATGGGAATCCAACAGAAATCGTGTCGACACTCGCTTCCGAAGGAAAAGAACATCTTTACATTGACGGAGGTGTGAACATCCAGCAGTTTCTCGAAGCTGGACTCATCGACGAAATCACCATCACCGAGATTCCGATTCTGCTTGGAACGGGGATTCCCTTATTCAAAGACGGTTCCAAAGATCATCTACTCAAGCTTATTGAGGTGAATAAGTCGGAGAAAGGTGTGGTGCAGAAGAGATATCGGATGGGTAGATTTTAGTACATAGTTCACGTTAAGCAGAATTGATTTTTGACGACATACGTTACAGTGTAATACCTTTATGTGACATTAGATGAGAAGGTTTTATCTGTTCTCCAACCCGCTGCTCTTAGCTCCACGTTTCACTTTATTGTTCTTTATAAAAATTTTCCACAACTTCTGCTTGTAAGTCAATGTATGTGAACCTATTAAAATTTTTATCATGTTACTGAGTGGAATCGACTGGGTGATTCTGGGCACTTTTTTTGTGATTGTGCTCGGAATCGGTTGGTGGACATCAAAAACCGCGGGAAAAAATCCAGAGCAGTTCTTTTTGGGTGGACGCTCGATGCCTTGGTGGTTGCTGGGTATTTCGATGGTGGCAACTACCTTCTCTGCAGATACACCAAACCTGGTCACTGGATTCGTACGTGAGGGCGGTGTAGCCCGAAACTGGGCGTGGTGGTCGTTCCTCATTACCGGAATGGTCACTGTCTTTGTGTATGCACGTCTATGGCGGCGCTCTCAGGTTCTTACAGATCTCGAGTTTTATGAAATCCGTTACAGCGGAAAAATGGCTTCGTTTTTAAGGGCATTCAGGGCATTGTATCTCGGAATTCTCTATAACTGCCTGATTATGGGCACGGTTACCCTGGCAGCTATCAAAATCGGAGCGGTGATGTTTGGACTCTCACCGCTATTTGTAGTTGTTGTAAGCTCGGTTGTTGTCGTAGTTTACTCGGCGATGGGGGGGATAAAAGGGGTGATTTGGACCGACTTTTTCCAGTTTGGAATTGCCATGACAGGCGCCCTGTATGCTGCTCACGTAGCCATCAACCAACCTGAAATCGGATCACTGTCCGCGTTGTTTGATCATCCCGCAGTTGCCGGTAAACTGGATTTTTTCCCAAGTATGGATCATCCTTCCCTGCTCGTTACCATGTTCATCATTCCAATCGCTGTGCAGTGGTGGGCGGTGTGGTACCCGGGTTCAGAACCGGGCGGTGGTGGATATATTGCCCAGCGTATTTTAGCGGCAAAGAATGAACATCACGCGGTTGGAGCAACGCTTCTGTTCAATGTGGCACATTATGCGTTACGTCCGTGGCCGTGGATTATCGTGGCATTGTCTTCGATCATTCTGTTCCCGGATCTGGAGTCGATCCGGGCTGTATTTCCTCATATCAATGAGCAGTACCTCGGACAAGACATTGCCTATCCTGTCATGATGACCCTGCTTTCTCCCGGATGGCTAGGTTTAGTCACCGCTTCACTGATCGCCGCACATATGTCAACGATCAGTACTCACCTGAACTGGGGATCATCCTATCTGGTGAACGATTTTTATAGCCGTTTTATCCGTCCACAGGCCTCGGAACGGGAATTGGTGTTTATGGGACGAGTTTCGACCGTGTTTTTGATGATTTTCTCCGGATTTCTGGCTCTTTTTCTACTTCGTGACGCTACTCAGGCGTTCAATATTTTACTATTGTCAGGTGCCGGAACTGGGGGTATTTACCTGTTACGATGGTTTTGGTGGCGGATTAACGCAGTAACAGAGGTCGTGGCCATGATCAGTGGTACCATTGTGGCTTTTGTTTTGGTACTTGTGGTTCCCGATGAAGCCCTGGTCACTGCCTACCTGGATGGATTCACGATGAAATTATTGTTAGCAGTGGCTATCACAACGATTGTTTGGATAGTTACAGCATATGTTACCAGTCCAGAGTCATACGAAACGCAGAAGCGTTTTTATGAACTTACGCGTCCAGGTGGACCTGGATGGCAAAAACTCAGAACCGAAGCCTCCGTACGCGGTGAAACGATCTCCGATTCTGGCACATGGAGTGTTCCAGGCAGTATTTTGATGGTTTTTGTAGGATGTATCGGTATTTATTCTGCCCTTATGGGTACCGGTAGCTTCCTGTACGGGAATTTTATAACCGGGTCAGTATTGACACTGGTTTTTGTACTATCATCCTGGCTGATATTTAAACATTTACGTAAAGCAATATTCTAATGGCACCATATACCAGACGCACATTTCTTCAATCGGCTTCTGTTGTAGCAGCAGGAACTCTTACACTTCCAACCTTTCTTGGTGCACGGATTCCTGGCACACGTACGGACGTAAGGATTGGATTTATTGGTACCGGACTTCGTGGTCGGAACCACGTCAACAATGTGTTGAATTACCCTGGAGTTGTATGTCCTGCCATTTGTGATATAGATCCGGATGCAGTGAACCGAACCCTGGACATGTTCACATCCAAGGGAAAACCAGCTCCCAGTGTGTATAGTGACAGTCCGGAAGCGTATCTCGAAATGCTCGAAAAAGAAGATCTGGATGGAGTGATTATCTCTACTGATTGGAAATGGCACACCCCAATGTCCATTGCGGCCATGAATGCAGGTGTTTACACCGGAGTTGAAGTCTCGGGCGCGTTTTCATTGGATGAGTGCTGGGAACTGGTCCGGACGCATCAGCGAACGGGTACTCACTTGTTCTTTCTGGAAAATGTGAACTATCGACGGGATGTTCTTGCTGTACTGAACATGGTACGGGATCATGTTTTTGGGGAATTAATCCATCTGCGTGGTGGATACCAACACGATTTGCGTGAAGTCAAATTCAACGATGGTAAAGGCGGACTGATCTTTGGCGAAGGATCTTACGGAGAAGCACGCTGGCGCACAGAACATTCCATTCATCGAAATGGTGAGCTGTATCCAACACACGGCCTGGGTCCGCTGAATGCCATGCTGGATGTCAATCGAGGCAACCGTTTAACGATGATATCCTCATTTGCGTCCAAAGCACGAGGCTTAAATCAGTATGTGGTGGATCATCCGGATGGAGGAGAGAATCACCCCTACGAAAACATCAACTGGCGTTTGGGGGATATTGTCACCTCACAGATCGCAACAGCCAATGGTGAAACGATTTTGCTGACCCACGATACGAATTTACCGCGACCTTATTCACTTGGATTCAGAGTCCAGGGTGTAAAAGGTCTGGCTGAATTCGACTATCATACCCGTCGTGTACATGTTGAAGGCGTATCTCAGTCTCACCGATGGGACGAGTGGGATGTCTGGTTTGAAAAATATGACCACAGACTGTGGCGCGAGTTCGGTGAGATCGCGGTAGGTAGCGGACACGGAGGCATGGATTACTTTTTGGATCGTGAATTTGTAGAGTGCGTTAAGGCCAATTCAGAAGCGGTTATCGACGTATACGATGCTGCAGTGATGCGGGTGATCACCCCATTGTCTGAACAATCTATCCGCGAAGGCGGGGCTCCTCAAGAAATCCCCGATTTCACGGAAGGAAACTGGATGACCCGAAAACCTATTTTTGGGTTTTAAATACAGGAAGTAGGTAGTCGGAAGTAGGGAGTTGGTTCTACTTTACAGTTATGAAGTAATGAGCTATTTTCTGTGTACTGTGTACTGTGTACTGTGTACTGTGTACTGTGTACCGTGTACCGTGAACCGTGTACTCTAATCCCTAATCCCTAATCCCTTTTCTCAATATATGCCATCACTTGTAATTTTAGCTGCCGGGATGGGCAGCCGCTATGGAGGGACGAAACAATTTGCCACATTTGGACCATTTCAGCGCCTGATACTGGATTATACATTGTATGATGCCATTCAAGCTGGATTCGATAAGGTGGTTTGTGTGATTCGTCGCCAGATCGAACCCGCTTTTCGTGAGTCAGTGATGAAAACCTGGGAAGGTAAGATAGATATCAGAGTGGTGTATCAGGAACTTTCCGCACTTCCAGCCGGATATGAGGTCCTGGAAGGCAGAACCAAACCATGGGGGACTGCCCACGCCATGTGGATGGCAGAATCGGAGGTTCAGGAAGCATTCGCTATCGTTAATGCAGATGACTTTTATGGGCGCGATGGGATTCACGATGCGTTCACCTATCTAAATTCGATGGACGCAACCAAGCCTGGAGCCTGTATCGTGGGTTACAAACTTGAAAATACACTTAGCGAACACGGAACGGTTTCTCGCGGAGTGTGTAAAGGGGATGGAAATGGCCGACTTAAAAGTATTCAGGAGATGAAATCCATCCTTAAGAAAGGAACCATCATCGTAGCTGAAGAAGGCGGTATAGAACGTGAACTTCAGCCCGATGATCTGGTATCTATGAACCTGATGGGATTCAGTCCGCAGGTGTTTCCTCTGATTCATGACGAATTTGCGAGGTTTTACGCCAAACTCGAATCCGGTAGCACATCGGAATTTTATCTCGCGCACGTCTTATCTGCAATGATCGACAGAAGCCAGCCAGTGGCGCTCGTCCCCACAGACAGTGAGTGGTTTGGTGTCACTTATCCCGAAGATAACGCCGCGGTTCATGCACGTTTAAGTGAATTGCACGCAGCCGGGGTCTATCCGGATGAATTCTGATTTGAACCTGCAAAAGATACTTCGGCAGTACTACGAATCATCAAATGGCGGTATTGAACCTGCAGATATCACCATTTGTGAAATAAAAACCGGGCTCATTCATACTTCTTTTCGGGTAACTGGCCCGGATGGGGATTGGCTGCTTCAGCAGATCAATACGAATGTATTTCGCAACATAGATGGGTTAATGAGCAATATTGACCTGATAAACCGAAAATTAGCAAACGAATTTAGTGGTAGTCCCTACGAAACCCTCGAATTGAGGAAATCTCAATCGGGTGACTTGTATGTTTCAGAAGACGGGGCATTCTGGCGTGTGTATGGCTTCAAAAGCCATCTGAAAGGATATCATGCACCTTTGAACATGGACATGGTACTGGAGGCTGGTAAAGCATTTGCGACATTCACTCAGGCACTGTCTGACCTGGATCCACGGCAACTGCATGTAACCATTCCGTACTTTCATTCACTCGAACATCGGTATCAACAGCTCCATCAAGCGAAACAGGCTCCAAAGGCCTGTGTAGACGAATTGTTTCCCATATTTGAACAACTTGAAGGACATTACCACACGTTGATTGCTCTTGAGCGGGCTATGAAATCAGGGAGTATTCCTATTCGGATTACACACAACGACTCCAAATTCAATAATCTGATGTTCGACAGGGATGGGAATGCCCGATGCGTGGTAGATTTGGATACCGTAATGCCGGGGATCATTCACTTTGATATTGGAGATTGTCTGCGAACACTTGTGCCGAATATACCGGAGGATAGTCCCGATCTGGGTGCAATGGAGCTGAATTCGAGCTACGAACAGACTTTTTTACAGGGATATATGGAGGTAGCTGATTCATGGATTACAGAAAAGGAGCGCGAATTGATTGCGTTCTCCGGACCATACATGGCCTTGATCATGGGAATCCGATTTTTGACCGACCATCTGAATGGGAATGTGTATTTCTCGTGTGACTATCCGCAGCAAAACCTGGTCAGAGCCCGAAATCAGCTTTTATTGTGTAGGGAGTGGGGAGTAGGGAGTGGGGAGTAGGGAGTGGGTAGTGGGTAGTGGGGAGTGGGGAGTAGGGAGTGAGAATACCAACTCCCACCTACTTCCTACTACCTACTACCCACTCCCTACTCCCTACTCCCTACTTCCCTAAAACTACAACGCTTTGAACGCCTCTGATTCGAGCAATGATATCGGATAAATCTCCTCGAGGTCTTCAACATTATACATCGAGAAGTGGCGTACATCCACGTAATCTGGTTCGCCTGGATCCGTGTTGATGATCACACCGCCAAGACAGAAGATTCGTTTACAATGAAATTCTTTCTTTGCCATTCCTGATAACTTCTTGATCCGTCGATGGATCACTTCCATGGCTACTTCGGTGACCTCTTTAGCCTGATTGTCGGCCCCAAGAATACGGTCTTTGAAAGGTAGTAAGGCTTCTTCCAGATGGATTTGTTCAATGTCGAGTTTATCGTTGTCGATCAAGGGGCTATGACCCCCATTTTTCATTCTGTCCAGAGCCAGCATAAGTGCACCACAACTGTTTGTTTCGTGGCTCTGTCCCTGTCGTATCATCCTGCCTAATCTACCATCACGGGTTATGCCGATATGTGGACCATAGAACACGAACCCATCCCCACCATCTGGAATATGGTGGGCAAATGCAACCATGCCTGTGTATCCGGCAAAGGGAAGTCCACCCAGACCACCCATCGAAAATGGTCGCTTGAGCACCCTGCGAAAATCTGTTGAGACGTTGACGTCGTCTGAGCAGACCGAGGTAGCAAATAACATCTTGTTCAAATCTGATTTGAACTCGTCGGACAGGAAGCCTAGATACTTGTCTGTTACATCACTCCCGGCCATAGCGTTGGGATATTCTTTTAACACATGGTCTTCTGTAGTCATTTATTTGATATCTGATGGTTTATTAGTTATAAAAATCAGTGGACCAGAAAGGATATAACCGATTCGACGGACAACGTCATTCAATATGGCTCCCAGGTTGTTCATACTCGGTTTATGTATGGATAACATTCCATTATCCAGCTTGGTATCCTTCATACATATTTTTGGATCAGACAAAAAAGGCGGCCTTTTTTTGAGCCGCCTTGAGTACTGTTACAATTTTTCCAGTGCTGTGATACGTTCATCCAGCGGAGGGTGCGTCATAAAAAGTGCTTTAAGTCCAGAGCGCTGGCCTGAATTGATTCCAAAAGCGCTCAGACTTTCCGGCATCTGGTCAGGCATTCCCATTTCACGTTTGAGTGATCTCAGGGCGCCAATCATGTCTTCCTTGCTTGTGAGTGACGCGGCCCCTGCATCTGCACGATATTCACGTTGTCTTGAGAACCACATGGTAATGACTGAAGCCAGAATCATCAGCAGGATCTCCATCACGATGGTGGTGATATAAAAACCTATTCCGAGCCCCCGTTCGTTCTTAAGGATCACTCGGTCTACGATGAATCCGGCAACTCTGGCCAGGAACATCACAAAGGTGTTCATAATACCCTGGAGTAAGGTCATAGTGATCATGTCACCGTTCGCGATATGGGCGATTTCGTGTCCGATTACAGCCCGAAGTTCATTTTTATTGAAGCGTTGAAGCATACCCGAGCTAACTGCCATCAGAGCTTTATTTCTGTTGGAGCCCGTAGCGAAGGCATTTGATTGTTCAGACGGGAAAATTCCAACATCAGGCATTCCGATTCCAGCTCTTTGGGCAAGTTCACGAGTGGTATCGACCAGCCAATGCTCCTCACGGGTGCGCGGAGCGTCGATAATTTTGGTACCTGTTGACCAAATTGCCATTTTTTTGGATAACAGCAGGGAAATGAATGATCCCGTCATACCAAAGACAAAACAGAAAATAAGTAGGGATGTCAGATTTAAGTTTGTTCCCGACTCATCCAGGAAGGAACCAACACCCAGTATAGACAGGGTGATACTGGCTACCAGAATTACAGCAATGTTTGTTAACAAAAATAAAGCAACGCGCTTCATAAGAGGAATACCTTAAACGTGTGAATGAATGTTAATGTGATAAAATAAACAACCCCGACGAACTTCGCTACAATACAAGTTGCTTGTGAGCCCTGTTAACGGGTAGTTTTTAAACGAAAAAGTTGGTTGATTTAATATATCTGTGAGAAAACAGAAAACAGAAAACAGTAACCGGTAAACGGCCCAAGATTAGTAATGAATGGTGAAACTAAGAAGTCTTTGGTCGGAAACTGTATACCAAAGCAAAATAAAAACTAAAGACTTGTTCCTGTTCACGGTTGGGCTGTTTACAGGTTACTCTTTTCTGTTTACTAATTTAATCTTGTGGGCTATGCCACAAGATTAAATTGCTTAAAATGATGCGTTATGTGTTTTGAATGAAACTTCACCCATTCCTGATGATTTAGTAAACCCAGAAATGGATGTATACACCCGGCATCCGGATTGATCCGGTGCCAGGTGTCGAACTTGTTCATGTGTCTGATGAGCTCTTCTTTTGCCTCATCCAGACTATCAAACCGTAACTTCGCCAGTTTCCCTTCCATAGCCGGAGCCTGCATTCCCATCGGAAAGGGACGATCACTGTAGATCATGATGCGTTTTTGTTTGGCTGCACGGTCTTCGTCGACCATGAGTCGTATCGTACGATCCCCATTCGAAATACTGATCGCCTGAGAAAGATGTTCTACCATATGTTGCGGAGTCATCATTCCAAAAGCCGGCAGTGTATCCGGGGAAAGTCTGTTGAGTGCATCAAGGAATTCCTGGCGTTGTTCCGTAAAATGGATCATGATTCCAGAATACGAACTTCGATCATTTTCTCACCCTGACGAATCCCATCGATGAGATCGACATGATCCACTACTTTCCCAAACACGGTATGATTTCGGTCGAGGTGAGCCGTGTTTTTGCGACTGTGGCAGATAAAAAACTGAGACCCACCTGTGTTGCGTCCAGCGTGTGCCATCGACAAAACTCCGCGATCGTGAAATTGCTTTACCCCATCGAGTTCACACTTGATGGTGTATCCAGGTCCACCGCGTCCAGAGCCTTCCGGACAACCACCCTGTACCACAAAATCCGGAATAACTCTGTGGAAGCTAAGTCCGTTGTAGAATCCGGATTTCGCAAGTTTTACAAAATTGGCTACTGTGCCCGGTGCATCGTCATCGAAAAGTTCAATACCTAAAACGCCGTCTTTGAGTTCGATTTCAGCTTTGATCATACGAGTTGAAAATTAGATTGAGTGATGAGGTGAAACTATCCTTGCCAGTGATAGTGATTCTGATTGAGAAAATTTACTTTGTAATATGGACTGAGAAACGTTGTGAGTTGCAAGAGTTGTGATTCATTTGTCCATGATATGTTGTATGTATAGACAAATATGAGCCTGGATGACACCGTTATTTCGTTGTGAACAACGGACTTTAAACTAGCATTGGATTTTAAAAATACGCATAAAGGTCCATTTTACCGCATTCTGATGCGCCATTCCATCGGATAATGGTTGTTCAATCGCCCTCGAACGGCTTTGCCGAATCCCAGAGGGCGTCCCTGATGGCTGATGCAGACGAGTCCGTGAGCGGTGTTGTCTACCGGAATGCTTTCACGGCGGAGGTATTGCAGCGCCATTTCAGTAGTAACCTCAAGCGAAGCCACGGAATCCCGGTTGAAGGTGATGCTCATTGCCAGGGCGTGAGGCGGACGGTCCGGCGCCGCATCGGGCACCCCGACATGGACCACCTGCAGTGCCCGGCTTAGTTCCTCAACCTCCCGGGCAATGTCCCTCAGTACCACAAACGACACCTTCGCATTACGAAGCGTCGTATAGTCAAGGGTTGGGTCCATCAGAGCCACCAGGCCCGACGCCGGACCTTCTTCGAGCCGGAAGCGCACCCCAGGCGAATCGTATCCGTATTCGGGTTTGGCTGTGTGCAGTTTACGAAGCACCGAGATGGTCTGTCCCTCGCCTCTGACCAGTCCCGGGAAGCAGCGATACATCCAGGCTTCGTGTCCGCCGGGCGATGCCGGGGTATGGTCTTCAACAACGCCGGGGAGAGTGTGGGGCGACAGGCGCACGGACGCTGCCTGGCCGGTGCGCAACAACTCTAGTACACGCTCATCGTTCTCCTGGCGGTTATAGGTACATGTACTGTAAATGAGGTATCCACCCGGATTCAGCACTGGCCAGATGTCGTCGAGAATGCGCTGCTGCCGCAGCGCACAGTGGGTGATCGCCTCCGGCGACCACTCGTCGATTGCGGCCGGATCCTTGCGGAACAATCCCTCTCCCGAACACGGAGCGTCGACTACGACCAGATCAAACCACGACCCCAGGGCCGCAAAGTGCGACGGATCGTTGCTGGTGACCGCCACATTCGGAGCTCCCCATTTGGTGATGTTCTCGGTCAGGATCGAAGCCCGGGAGCGGATGACCTCATTGGTCACCAGCAAGTCATTGGAACGAAGTAACGAGGCCAGGTGTGTGGCTTTGCCACCTGGGGCACCGCATAGATCCAGAATCCGTCGCCGACCCGGAATCTTCGACAACAGCTCACGCGCAATGCTTCCTACCACCATCGAAGACGCTTCCTGTACGTAATAAGCTCCGGCATGAAGCGCGGGATCCAGCGTAAACTGCGGTCTCTCAGCCAGGTAATATCCATCAGGTTCCCACTCCACATTCCCGGTCGCGCTTTGCAACGCTTCCAGCCCACCCGTCAACTCCTTCGCCCGATTCACCCTGACAGACACCGTCTGGTCTTCACCCAGTGCCCGAATCACAACCTCGGCATACTCTGGAAATTCGGTTCGTAATTGGGATTTAAACGTGTCTAGCATAAAATCAGTAAAGTGAAAACGGAATTGGAGTTCAAACACAAGTGGCAAAGCCACGCAGTCTTTGAACGAAAATCAAGAGGCGAAGCCGAGTGAAAACTGTAAACGGCCCAGCCAGATTATAGTAGTATTCAGGCAAGTAAACAGTAGTCAAAATTGTTTTAAGAGTTATTTGATGCACTACGAGCATGAGATAAACTGCATGGCTGTTTACAGTTTACTGTTGTCTGTTTACCGCTGCTGGATTTTGATATGCAAGCGCGTCAATAGCCTGCAGCGTAATTATCACCCCGTGGATCAACACCGGTATCAATACGGCCTGACTCTGTTACAAGAATACAATCAGCTTGACCCGTGTAATAACTCCGTTCACTAAGATTGTGCCCCATCCAATGTAGTCGTTCCCTGGTATGTAGATTAAACATAAAGGGCTCAAAATAAAGCTGATCTGGCAGCCACTGATGATGAAATCTGGGTGAAGCCACAGCCTGTTGGATGTTCATTCCGTATTCAGCGACATTTAAAAACACTTGAAGTACGGTCGTGATAATGGTTGACCCTCCAGGAGTACCCAAAATCATAGTGAGTTTTCCACTTTTACTCACGATTGTTGGAGTCATGCTGCTTAGCATACGTTTTCCCGGTTGAACGGAGTTGGCTTCGCCTCCAACCAGACCAAACATATTCGGAAATCCCGGCTTGATCGAAAAATCGTCCATTTCATTGTTCATCAGGAATCCAGCCCCACCTATTGAGACGTACGATCCATATCCACCATTGAGGGTTGTAGTAATGGAAACTGCATTTCCAGCGGCATCTACTACCGAAAAGTGGGTCGTTTCTTCTGACTCGGCCCAGGCAAGGGGTTGACCATGCGAAATTTCGTCGCTGCGACTTGCTCGTGCCGGATTAAACGACTGCATGCGTTCACGGGCGTATCTGGTCGTCAAAAGTTCATTGGCAGGAACATCATAAAAGTCAGGATCACCCAGGAATTCAGCTCGGTCGGCGTATACCCGACGCATCGTTTCAGTGACTAAATGGACCGTTTCAGGAGTATTGTAACCGAGTCGCTTGAGGTTGTAGGGTTCAAGCATTTTAAGCATTTGTCCCAAAGCGATACCACCGCTGCTTGGTGGTCCCATGATCAACAGTTCGTAGTCATGATAGTTCACCTTCAGTGGATCGCGCCAGACACTTTTGTAGTTCTTAAGATCCTCGTGAGTAATGATTCCACCATTGTTCTGCATTTCAGCGACGATGTAATCTGCTGTTTCTCCAGCGTAGAATCCGTCCCGACCCTGACTGGCGATTCGTTCCAGGGTTTGTGCCAGGTCCTCCTGTTTGAAAAGTTCACCCTCTACAAATTGTTCGCCCTCAGGCTTGGTGAAATACTTCGAAGAGGATTCAAAATATGCGAATCGGGAGCGGTTTCGGTTCAATGCAGTCGCCTCGCGCCACGACAAATTAAACCCTTCGCGAGCAAGTCGAATCGCCGGCTCTATCACCACATCCAGAGGCAGTGAACCATACTTTTGAAGCGCAGTAATCATCCCATCTACCGTTCCGGGTACGCCTGAGGCCAAGTGTCCGTAGGTACTCAGACCATCGACGACTTCACCCCCGGCATCCAGGTACATGTCACGATGTGCAGCTGCGGGAGCCATTTCACGAAAGTCGAGGGTCGCGGAGGTACCATCTGCGGCACGATAAACCATAAAACCGCCACCTCCGATGTTTCCGGCAGCCGGGAATGTAACAGCCAGGGCAAATTTAGTTGCAACGGCTGCATCTACTGCGTTTCCTCCTTTGCGTAGGATTTCTATCCCTGCTTCTGATGCCTGTTGAGTGGCACTTACAACAGCTGCGTGATCAAATGATTTCATGTACCCGACCTGGGCTAAAGTCACTCCAGGTACGATTAAAAAGTACAGGAGTATTGATAGTTCAACTAAGCGCTTCATAGATAGTGTCGTTGTTCGGCTTATGGATTAAAAAAAGGTGACAAAACAGATGTGCATCCAGCTTTCCGTACAAATGGGCTCTGTCACTGACGGAAAGATAGAAAAGTTGGGTAAATATGCAATGAATCAATCTGAAAGCTTTCCGGCAACTCTATAATTTATTGATACTTCAAACTTGTAATAATTGGAACTTTTCAACAATTGTTTATATTAGCCATCGAATGGATGTATCGAGTCATTTAGGTCTTTGAGCTGGCAGTGATATCGCTGTTCCAGCACATTGTCTGATAACGCTGAGAGTAACATCCACTCTCGGTATAGATGTGATGAAAAACCAAAATAACAGGAGAATTAATGAAAAAAAACTACTACAGCATGCGGGCTTTTAGCCTGGCTATTGCGGTGATGTTGTTTACGGCTACTATGGATTTGGTAGCTCAGTCAACGGGAACCGTAACGGGCATTGTACGAGATGCCACCAACGGAGAGGTATTAACCGGGGCAAATGTATCGGTCGTGGGACAAACACGAGGTTCGACGGCTAATCTCGAAGGTGCCTACTCACTCACCCTGACAGCTGGAACCTATCAGCTTAGGGCTACATTTGTGGGTTATGCGCCACTGCGCCAAAGTGTAACAGTTGCAGCCGGACAAACGGTAAACCTCAACTTTGATATGAATCCTGACCTCATTGGTGCTGATGATATCATCGTTTTGGGAACACGATCGACTGAACGGACAGTGATCGAGTCGACTGTACCAGTTGACGTGATATCCGGGGTTGAGTTGGAGCAGTTTGGCTATATGCAAACCACAGCGATCATTCGTCAGCTAGTGCCTAGTTTCAATTCGCCAAAGTCGTCGGTCACCGATGGAACGGATCATGTGAATCCGGCTACATTGCGTGGACTTGGCCCTGACCAGGTATTGGTTCTGGTAAACGGAAAGCGTCGCCATACCAGTGCTTTGGTCCACTTGAACGGATCTGTCGGACGTGGTGCAACGGGTGTTGACCTGAACGCGATTCCCTCAAATATGATCGAGCGTATTGAAGTTCTGCGTGACGGTGCAGCTGCCCAGTATGGTTCTGATGCCATTGCAGGGGTGATTAATATCGTGTTAAAAAAAGATAGCGGATTCGATGCATCTATGACCTATGGTCAAAACTATAGCGTGACTCAGCGTGGTTATAAAACCAACGAGGCGCTACCGATGAATGGAACTCCAGAGTCTTGGGCAGGAAACTCACGGTTCCTGGAAGATAAAGTAACCTACACCGACGGTAAGAGTCTTAGCTTGCACCTTGGATACGGTGGAGATCTTGGAGAGAGAGGGAATTTCTATATTGCTGGTCAGTTCCGTAATCAGGATCCGACAAACCGAGCAGGATTGGACCCACGCCAACAATATCCCACTGCGAACGATCCACGGGAGGCTACATTCAACAGAATCAACCACAAGTACGGAAGTGCCGAGCTCCAGGACTTAAGTTTATTCTATAATGCTGAATATGACATCAGTGATGACAAAACCTGGTATGCATTTGGTGGTTTATCGAATCGTCAGGGTAGTGCAGCAGGATTCTATCGCCGTGCATTGGATGCCCGAAACACCCTGGAGATTTATCCCGACGGATTTTTACCGCATATCGAGACCAATATATCTGACTTTTCTGTTGCAACAGGAGTTCGTGGAAGTATGGGCGAATGGAACTACGATTTGAGTGAGACCATTGGTCGTAACCGACTTGAGTTCGGGGTCAATAAATCATTGAACGCATCATTTGGTCCGACAAGCCCATCCAAATTCTATGCTGGAGCTCTGATCTTTACACAGGCTAGTACCAATTTTGATATGGTCAGAACGTTGGAAATTGGGACGGCGAGTCCGATGACTGTGGCTATGGGAGCTGAGTTCAGATACGAAAACTATCAGATCGAGGCTGGTGAAGCACCTTCATTTGTAGCGGGACCCGTTGCTGGAAAAGCTCCTGGTGCCCAGGTATTTCCTGGATTTACCCCAAGAAACGCCACAGATGAATCACGGACAAATATCGGACTTTACCTCGATGCAGAGAATGACATCACTTCACAACTTTTGATGGGTGCCGCACTTCGCTTCGAAAACTATTCTGACTTTGGATCCATCTTTACAGGTAAAGTAAGCGGACGATATGAGTTTATCGAAGGCCTGGCAGTGCGTGGAGCATTTAGTACCGGATTCCGTGCACCATCATTGGCACAGTCGTATTTCTCAGCGGTTTCTACAAACTTTATCAATGGAATTCCATTTGAAATTGGAACTTTCCCAGTTAGTAGTCCGGCCGCACGTGCTTTGGGAGCTATAGATCTGGAAGCCGAAAAATCAGTTAACCTCAGTGGAGGAGTAACCTTCCAGCGTGGTAATTTCAGTCTAACAGCTGACTATTACAACATCAGCATCACAGACAGGGTAGTAGTTAGTGAGAACTTTACCGGCTCTGGTCCGGGTGGATCACTGCAAAGTTTCTTATCTACTCAGGGTGTAAATGCTACCGGTGGTCGCTATTTCACCAATGCGGTGGACTCAAGAACTACTGGAGTTGATATCATTGCCCGATATGCTATTCAGGTTGAGGATTATACCATCCGGACAACACTGGGAGCAAACATCACTCAGACAGAGATCACGAACAAAGATGAAATCACCACACCATCTGCTCTGGCACAATACACCTCAGTACCGCTATTCGGACGCGTAGAGCAAGGACGGTATGAAGAAGGTCAGCCAAGTAGTTCGATTCAGTCTTCGATAAGTGTGTCCAGAGACGCCTGGGATGTATTGATCCGTGTGAACAGATTTGGTGAGTATAAATCTTATCACACCTCAAATCCTAACCTGGATCAGACGTACAGCGAAAAATTCATCACCGACCTGGAGATTTCCAGAGAGGTTGCTACGGGTACACGTTTTGCTGTTGGGGTGAACAACCTCTTCGATGTGTATCCAGACCGAACCCTGCAACCTAGCAGTAACTTTGGTATTTTCCAGTATAGTGGATTAACCCCATTCGGATTTGATGGTAGATATATCTACTCTCGACTGACGTTGAAGTTCTAGCCAAAATCCACTGTTGAGGATTTTGTTGAGAAGAGATCACGGAAAACAGAAAACTGAAGAAAGGGTTGAGGCAGAAATTGTCTCAGCCCTTTTTCATATATAAGTAAACCAGCGGTCTAACTGGAAAGCAGGCAAGCAGGAAAACGGGCAAGCAATATATTCCAAATAGCGCACGAAGTGCACGGGTGCAGAAAGGGCAGCTTCCCTAAAAATCGGATTTTATCCATTCATTCCCTCCCGTGCAGCCCAACTGCGTCGAAGACGCCCCACCGCGAAGTAAAACTCTCCGGAGCAAAGCACCACTCTCCACAGCGAAGCTGTACTCAACATGACGTCAGTCACGCTCTCCACTCGCGAAGCGAAAATGAATAGCTCTATCCAACTCTTCCCTGTGATCAGGATGTGCAATATCCCGAAGAGCCTGAGCCCGTTGACGTAGATTTTTCCCGTACAGATTGGCCACACCATATTCGGTCACGACATACTGGGTGTGGGCACGAGTGGTCACAACACCTGCACCTTCCTTCAAGAATGGAGTGATCTTACTGACACCTCTCGGGGTGGTAGATTGCATGGCGATAATCGGTTTACCTCCCTGCGACAAGGATGCACCCCTGATGAAATCCATTTGTCCACCAACCCCCGAAAATTGCACCGTTCCGATCGAATCTGCGCAAACTTGTCCTGTAAGATCGATTTCAATGGCTGAATTGATAGCTACTACTTTCGGATTCTGACGAATAACCGCTGTATCGTTTACATATTCAGCTTCCAAAAAGGTGAATAGGGGATTATCATCCACCATATCGTACAATTTTTGAGTTCCAACTGCAAATGAGGATACCACTTTGCCCTGGTGCTTACGCTTCATGGAATTCGTAACCACACCCGACTCTAACAGAGGAATTAAACCATCGGAAAACATTTCCGTGTGAATCCCCAGGTCTTTGTGGGAATTCAGGCATAATAAAACCGCATCCGGAATGGATCCAATTCCCATCTGAAGTGTTGAGCCATCTTCAATGAGCTCAGCGATATAATGACCTATTTTATGGTCAGCTTCCGTGAGTCCTGCAGCATAATTGACTTCAGGTAATGGACGATCCATTTCAACCACCGCATTGGCATCTGAAATATGCAAAATTCCATCGCCGTGGGTTCGAGGAATGTGCTTGTTAATCTGAGCAATGACCAGTTTAGCGTGTTTGACTGCCGATCGAGCCACATCTACGGAAGTTCCCAGGGAACAAAATCCGTGCTTGTCAGGCGGACTTACCTGAACCATAGCCACATCCAATGGTAAATATCCTTTCTCGAATAGGCGTGATATTTCACTCAGGAATACCGGAACATAATCGCCTCTGCCCTCACGAAGGGTGGGTCTCAGATTTTCGGAAACAAACAGGCAGTTGAAGAAAAAGGATTCTTTAAACTTCGGATTGACCAGTTCGCTTTTACCAATCGTAGTTATGTTTACCAACTCAACTTCACGAAGCTCGTGGGCCCGTCTGGCCAAAGCATCCATAAGATCGATCGGAGTTGACGCACTTCCATGCAAAAACACACGGTCTCCGGATTTAATGAGTTTTACGGCTTCGTCTGGAGTCGTTCTTTGATACGTCATTACAGCAGAAATAGGTTAGATAAATGGGGTTTGAGGGATGATAGAAGGTATTTTTGGGAATTCATAGTGATCTAGATCAAGAGAGCAAGATGTGTTAAATGGATGATGGTTGGAGTAAGTTTTCATTTGAACTGGTGGAGAAAGATCAGAAAGATCAGAAGGGTCAGAAAGGTCAGAAGGATCAGGAAGGGCAGTGATTTAAGCAAAGTTCTCGTGCACTTTCTGCGTTTCCTGCGCTTTGTGCGTACATCAATATGTGTACTATGTACTGTGAACTGTGTACTGTGAACTGTGAACTGTGTACTGTGTACTGTGTACTGTGAACTGTGTACTGTGAACTGTGTACTCAACAGATAGTAGATATTTGGGAAAAGGGATTAGTTCGAGTATTTTCCCCACTACCAACTTCCCATTACCATAAATATGCTAATCGACTTATTCAAACAACTCGTATTAATCCAAGGTACCTCGCTCAAAGAGCACAAAGTGGCTGCTTTTATTCGTGAGCAGTTAACTGGTTTGCCGTTTGATGTTATTGAAGACCATGCCGGGGAGAAGCTCGGTGGCACAACGGGAAATCTGATCGTGGTTCCGCATCATTTAGATCGTTCCATACCAGTAGATGTGTTTATGGCTCATATGGATACGGTTCGAGATACTTCGGTGATCCAGGTAGTGGAAAGGGAGGGGCGTTTGCAATCGGATGGGACTTCCCAACTGGGAGCGGATAACCGCGCAGGGGTTGCCTTGGTTATGGATCTGCTGTCGGAATGGGAGCGGTGGAAGGCGGAAAGCAGGAATTACATTGCGGTGTTTTCAATTGCGGAAGAAATTGGGTTGAAAGGGGCCGCAGTGCTGGATTTAAGCGGATTTAACGTGCGGGCCGTGTGGGTTTTTGACAGTGCCAGACGCCCGGGAGCGTACATCAAGGAATGTGTGGGGAATTATGGATTCACTGCCTCATTCAAGGGGAAGGCGGCTCATGCTGCGGTGAATCCAGAGGCGGGAATCAGTGCGATCAAAGTGGCGGCAGATGCCATATCCAGGTATCAGATTGGTCGTTTGGCAGAGATGACCACGATCAATATCGGATCGATTCACGGTGGAATGGCCACGAATGTGGTGGCGCCTGAGTGCGTGGTAGTAGGAGAAATCAGGGCGGTTGATGACACCGAAATACGGAGGCTACTTGCGGAGACACGGGAATTGTTCGAATCGGTGGCAGCGTCGTACGGCGCAGGGGTTGAGTTTAACTCGGTGCGCGAATTCGGACCGTATTCGCATTCTGACGGATCGACCATGGTTCAACGAATTGAAAAGGCGTTAAGCGATGCCGGACTCCAGGTCAACCCACTTCGATACACAGGAGGTAGTGATGCCAATGTCCTAAACTCCCGCGGATTTCCGGCAATAAATATCGGAATCGGAGCCCAGAATCCACATGCCGACGATGAGTTTATCCTGATTGAGGATCTGCACGCTTCATCACGAGTGATTCGAAATCTGATTCAACAGCAATAATCATACACGCAACTCAGATATTATGAAATCCACCATCAAACTAGCCTTTGTCGTAGCCACATTATTGACAGTATCATGTAGTCAGTCAGCAACAGAAAGACCCGGATTCAGTGCTGAGGCTATCGATCCGAGCCCTTCTGACTCAGCTGGAGGTAATCTGGTTATTGTAGGTGGCGGACCGCGCCCATTGTCTATTATGAACAAGATTGTTGAGCTTAGTCCTGATAGCAGCATTCTGATCATTCCTATGGCGTCATCCATACCAGACACGGTGGGATGGGAGCAACGTGATCAGTTTTATGGCTATGGTGCAAAACAGGTCGACGTCCTGATGATGGATGAAAACGATAAAACGGATCCGGCCATTGCAGAGCAGATCCGAAATGCCAAAGGAATCTGGTTCAGCGGGGGCGACCAGAATCGGTTGATGGAGTACCTTGGCGATGGGATGTTGATCGAAGCCATACACGAGGCCTACAGAAACGGAGCGGTGATATCTGGTACCAGTGCTGGTGCTGCGGTCATGAGCCGGGTCATGATCACCGGTGATGAGGTGAGTCCGGACGAAAATCGGGCATTTGCCTCCATTCGTAAAGATAATGTGGTTACCAGTCCGGGTATCGGACTTCTCTCACATATCATCATTGATCAGCATTTCATTCGACGAAGCCGCATGAATCGGTTGATCAGCACACTGCTGGATCATCCGGAACAATTCGCAGCAGGTATCGACGAAGCCACAGCCTTGTGGGTCCGTCCCGGCGGACATTTTGAAGTCATTGGGGACAGTCAGGTTGTTTTATTCGTAGATGGAATAAGCAATCTAGTTCAACCAGGCGACATGCATGGAGCAACAGGAATGCAGCTGTTTGTCCTTCCGGCCGGCAGTACATTTACATTGTCAGCAGAGAAGGGCCTTGAGGTAACTCTGGGTCAACGTCGTTGAACATCGATGTGAGTTGCGATACCTCAGCGTACGGATACAATCGTATCGGTTTGGATGGTTTATCCCAAGTACCTAAAATTTTGTAATAATTCCACGGACCCTTGACTTGGTAAAATATTTTGATTAATGTTGTTTTGTATTAAATCAATTTGATTGATAAATTATTCGGCAAGACAGCTAGTTATGTAATCCGCGCCCATATAATCATTCGATAAAAAAGCGCTTTTATAATACAGGTTATGTGGGTGAAGAATTTGTCGATCTAATTAATCAAATGATTTGAGTATAAACTTAACATGAACTTCCCTGGCCATGAGTAAAACCCATCAAATTTCGTCTTATATCTTCAAACAGCTTACTCGCAATATTTCCATTGTTGCCGGGATTCTTTTTTCGGTTTTGGTTTGGTCACCAATTGATGGAAATGCACAGACGGGAACCCGGATATCAGGTACCGTTACAGAAGTCGGGTCGAATGAGTCACTACTAGGGGCCAATGTGATTATCAAAGGGACCAGTATTGGATCTGCGGTGGATTTAGATGGTCAGTATGTGATACCGAACGTACGGCCAGGAACGTATGTGCTGGAAGTGACCTATATTGGCTTTACTACCATTACCCGTGAGATTACAGTAACCGCTGGTCAGCGTACTCTTGTGGTGAACTTCCAGATGGAATGGCAGGGGGTTGTGGGCGAAGATGTCATTATAACCGCTCAGGCCCGTGGACAGATGGCGGCTATCAATCAGCAACGGACATCCAACACCATCACGAATATTGTTTCATCGGATAGGATACAGGAATTACCCGATGTGAATGCAGCTGAGTCTATCGGACGTTTGCCAGGTGTTGCGATTCAGCGTTCCGGGGGCGAAGCGAACAAAATCGCAATTCGTGGACTTTCACCAAAATTTAACACGGTTACAGTGAATGGTGTCAGAGTGCCCTCGGTAGACACACAAGACAGAAGCGTTGATCTGTCTTTGGTTTCGAGTAATATGCTTGACGGAATCGAAGTGACTAAGGCCTTGACTCCAGACAAAGACGCGGATGCCATTGGCGGGACAGTAGATTTAAGGCTTCGTACTGCTCCAGAACGCTTGTTTGCAGACCTTCAGCTTTCTGGGGGGTATACTGCGTTGCAAGGTACAACCGGGAATTACAAGATTGTGGGTTCAACTGGAAAGCGCTTCTTTGACAACACGTTTGGAGTAATCGTTGGTTTCAATGCAGATAGTTATGACCGTTCAGCAGATCAGTTTAGCGGTGGATACGAACTGATTCCAAATCCACAGAATGGGAATGTATTAACACCCAATGTTACCTCACTCAACTTGAGGGAAAACTCGAATACGCGCAGTAGACTTGGCGGGAATCTCTTGTTGGACTACTCCTTCTGGGAAGGAAAAGTCGTATTCAATTCGTTTTATAACTATTTGGGAAATGACGGATCTACCAGGACAAATGAACTGAATGTGGGGTCCAATCAGCATAAGTACAGCTACAGTATATCAAAAGGTGATGCTTCTATATTTACAACGAGTGTGAATCTCGAACAAGACTTTGACTGGATACGATTTGATGTGGGCGGATCCTACACGTCGTCACTCAACAAACATCCCAATGACTTTTACTGGGATTTCATGGAAGAAAGTGCTTTCAACGGAGCTGATCTAGGTAAAATTCGATTTGCACCCCCAGCAACTATACCCGGTGTTTTCAAAAATGATATTGAAAACACCTATTTCAACTTTATGAACATCACGAATCGTAAAACGACTGAAAACGAAACCGGTTTTTTTGCGAATGTTTCCCTGCCATTTAGTCTTACCAAACAGATCAATGGGTATGTAAAAGCAGGTGGTAAGTACCGAAGAATGGATAGGGTGCATGATCAGGAAGAAATTGGTCGTGGGATGTACTACGGCGGTGATCAGGAAGCACGAAATATCGTAGCCCAACAACTTCCTGACTTAGGGCTTCAGACAGGAATGAACCGTTTCCCGCTCACATTTTTCCAGGATACGTACACCAGGGACAATTTTTTAAATAGCGAATATCCACTTGGGTACACGTTGAACGGTAGTGCGCTTCGACAGGTAACGGATGTCTTAAGGCCGTATTTCAATTATCTGGGACAAGGTTCTTTGAGTAACGATTATGAGGGTATGGAGGAATACGGAGCTGCTTATGCCATGACCGAAATCAATTTTGGTAACTATGTCACCTTAATGCCTGGGGTGAGATACGAAACGGAGCATACTGATTACTCTGCCAAGTTCACTCTCGGAACGGAAGATCGTCCTTTAGGGGTAAATGGCCTACCTACCACCGTTGCCTATCGGGACACATCCACAACTCGAAGTAATCAGCATTTGCTTCCGATGGTCCATCTTCAAATTAAGCCGGTTGACTGGATCAATCTCCGATTAGCTTACACGCACACCTTATCCCGTCCGACCTTCCGTCAGTTTGCTCCAATCACCTATGTGAGTAGATTCCGGGACTGGTTAAGTGCTCCAAACACGCAATTACGTACTTCAGAATCTGTGAATTACGATGCGTCTCTGTCCGTGTATCGAAATAAACTGGGATTTTTTACTGTATCTGCATTCTATAAAGAAATCTCTGGACTCATCTGGGGTGTCAATTTCCCGTTACTGGCAGGTCAAACCATTCTACCTGAGATAAAAATTCCGAATCTGAATGGAGTACCCCGGGTTGGAACATCGCTGAACAACGATTATCTGGCCACGGTCAAAGGAGTCGAATTAGATTGGCAGACCAGTTTCTGGTATTTACCCTCTTTTATGAAGGGTCTGGTCTTGAATGTCAACTTCACTATACTCGAGTCGGAGACAAAGTATCCGCAATTCTCTCGTGAGTCGATCGCGATTACACCCCGACCAGCTCGTCCACCTTTTACACGCGATGTCATTGTAGATACGTTCAGAGTGGGTCGGATGCCGGACCAGCCCAGTTCCATTACCAACATCACGCTGGGATATGATTACAAAGGCTTCTCTATTCGAGCATCATACTTATATCAGTCTGATATCCTGAGATCACTGGCATCGAATCCCGAGAATGACCGATTCACAGAAGACTATTACCGATTTGACCTTTCGGTGAAGCAACAGCTCCCCTACAACCTTCAGGTATTTGGCAACTTCAACAACCTGAACAACAGAGCCGACAGGAACTATCAGTCCTCAATTGGAAACTATCCCACCTTCATCGAATACTACGGTTTCACGATGGATCTGGGAGTCAGATATCAATTTAAATAACCCTCAACACGAAGAACTTACCCTAAACAAATCATGGAGAAAACAATGAAAAACACATACAAAATGCTGTCATGTGTACTTCTAGCGTTGGTTCTTGCTATCCCTTCCCAAAAGGCGGTGGCACAGGATTCCGACATTATGACTGTACCCTGGCTGGACGGAAATAATCTTATCGTCAATTCACTCTACAATGCTATTGCAGGTGATACACTCGCTGACGGTAGTCGAGCAAATCCGAATCGAATCTATCAACTCGAGCAAGGTGGATTCTATTACATCACTGAAAGAATCGAAAACAACGGTTTTGCACTACGCATTGTCGGAGAAGAGGGTGATCCAAGTGATCCTCTTAAAAACCCGCCGATGATTCAACTCGAACATAGAGAAGATGGATCACGATCCGATAAAATCTTAACAGCCGGCGGCGATGTTTTGCTGAAAAATCTGATTATCAATGGAAAAACCACACTTGGTGATTTACCATACGAAATCCTCAGATTCGACGCTACAGGTGCGAATTACACGATTGATAATGTGATTTTTGAATATGCTGCATGGGGAATCTTAGGTTTCTACGGCCAGGGTTCTGAAATCTATATTCAAAACTCCAAATTCAGAAACCTACATTCTACCAATCAACCCTGGGGTGGTCGTGGGATGTCCATCTGGTCAGATATGGCAAAAGTCCATATCGTGAACAACACATTCTTCCATATCGGTGGATTTGCTATCCAGGTTGAAGGTGGTGTTGCAAGTGAACTATGGATCAACCACAATACCTTCGTGAATGTTGGACGTCATCCCGTGCTTCATGGCTGGCACAAAAACTCGTTCTTCACCAACAACCTGATTGTAAACGGCTGGTGGCATGGCGAAGGTTCCGAAGGGTTCAATTCTATCCGATTAGGACAGGAAGACAATCAGTTTTCTGGTATGTTCTACATCGATGAACTTCCAACCCGATATGGTCTTGAAATTGAGCGTGTGGTAGTGCTCTCTAACAATTCCAATTACACAGATCCGGAAATTGATGCTTTCTTTCAGTCAACATCAACGGATGAGTTCCCATTGCGCAAGCAACCATTCGTAAACGTACGTACTCAAAACTATGCGGATGAGTATGACAATATTGTGATTCAAAACACCTTCGATGGACCAAATCCCGGTTTAGTCAATTATGCCAAAAACTTTGATGAAATGATCGCATTTATCAATGCAATTCGTGCACAATCAGAGACGATACCATCTTACTATTGGGATCCGGGTCGTGAAGACAATAACCTTTCGATTCAGTGGCCGCTTCCTGAGAATCTATCTTACACCAACGAAACCCACAAAACTGCTGGTATTGGTGGATTCCCATTGGGTGACTTGAACTGGTTTCCAGAGCAAAAAGCTGCCTGGGATAATGCCCGTGAGCAACAAGAAGCTGAAATACGAGGTTTAGCAGGTGCCGCTCCTGAACTAGTGAACGCTGGTTCCTTTGAGGCAGAAGATGGCAACGTGTCTGGAGATGCGGAAGTTACCCTGATGGAAGATCGTTATGCCGTTCGTGTAGCTGGTAGTGGTGTTCCTTACTGGGAATTTGATGTTGCAGAGACGGGTCAATACACGATCAAAGTCAAACACAGAACCTGGTACACCGATTCAAATCCCGGTCGTCAGACTAACATTCTGATCAATGATACTCAAGTAGGTTTCGTTACTCTTGGTATGAATATCACAGCAGATTTACCATGGGCATACGGCACTCTGGAAGGTGTAACATTAAATGCAGGATCCAATAAACTCACATTGGGTCGTAGCTGGGGATACATGGAGTATGAGAATGTGGAGATCTTAAAAGGTGATGATGTGGTGAAAACACTTTTGGGATCCCGAGCTAACCTCAATGGTGCCGACCTGGTCTGTACCGGAACTCTCTGTGCTAACGGTGATGCATATGTTGACATGAAAACAGGTTCAGCAGATGTGGGCTTCTCTGTGACCAATGCAGGAACGTACATCGTATCTGTGCGTGGTTTAGTTCTCGAAGGTGAATCAGCATCCATTGATATATCTGTTAATGGTACTTCAGCCGGAACCCTGACTTTCAATGGTAACTCTGAAGCATTCGTTACCGTTAGTCTGAATGGCGCAACGCTGAATGCTGGTGCTAACTCCATCACGTTCTCCAATGCATCCGGTAGAATTGGTATCGACTCAATGAACCTGTTTGAAGTCATTACGACCTCCGTAGAGTTTGACGAGATGCCAAGTGGATTTGCATTGAGCCAAAACTATCCGAATCCATTTAACCCAACCACGAATATCAGTTTCGTATTGCCACAAGCATCTGATGTGAAACTGACTGTATTCAATGTGCTGGGGCAACAGGTAGCTGTCCTTGCTCAGGGAATGTACTCCTCCGGAATGCATACGTTGAATTTCAATGCAGCTAATCTGGCTTCCGGAACTTACATCTATCGCATCGAAGCAGGTAATTTTGTAGAAATGCGTAAGATGTTGTTAATTAAATAATATCTTCAAAACCGGATCGAGTCATCACGATCCGGTTTCTATTAAAAGTTTCGTATCCATCCTGGTCAGGACCCCATCGAAGGGTTGGTGTGGGTCCTGATTTTTTTCTCTGTTCACTGAAATCGGAATTATTTATTTACATCGCTGAGCATGTCACTATTTGAAAAGCGTCTGACTGCGCTTAAAGAACATTATCAATCATTATTATCTCGACCGAACCGTCCTGTTGCCGTATCCAATGGAGTTTATCAACGATACGAACACCCCGTTTTGACCCATAATCATGTTCCCTTAAACTGGCGCTACGATTTCAATCCACAAACCAACCCGTATCTCATAGAAAGACTCGGTGTTGGAGCCGTTTTTAATGCCGGAGCCATTAAGTTTAACGGGAAATATCTGGTTGTTGCCCGAGTAGAAGGTTCCGACAGAAAGTCATTTTTCGCAGTTGCAGAGAGTCCCAATGGAATAGACCAATTTACTTTCTGGCCGTATCCGTGTGTCATACCTCAGACAGAGAATCCGGATACCAATGTGTACGATATGAGATTGACTGCACATGAAGACGGGTGGATCTATGGTATTTTCTGCACCGAACGAAAAGATCCCGAAGCTCCAAAACACGATACTTCCAGTGCAGTGGCTCAGGCTGGAATCGTACGAACAAAAGACCTTATAAACTGGGAACGACTTCCTGATCTGAAATCCAATTCCAAACAACAACGAAATGTTGTGTTGCATCCTGAGTTTGTGAATGGGAAGTATGCGTTATATACTCGTCCGCAAGATGGGTTTATTGAAGCAGGTTCTGGTGGTGGAATAGGCTGGGCTTTGGCAGATTCTATGGAAAACTGTGTCATCGATCAGGAAACGGTCATTGATCCACGTGTCTATCATACCATAAAAGAAGCCAAAAACGGTCAGGGTCCGGCTCCCATCAAAACGCCAAAAGGGTGGTTGCACCTGGCTCACGGGGTCAGGAATACAGCGGCCGGATTACGCTATGTACTGTATCTGTTTCTGACTGATTTGGCCGAACCCGGCAAGATTATCGCTCGTCCCGGCGGTTTGTTTATGGGTCCAGAAGGCGACGAACGCGTAGGGGATGTTTCGAATGTGTTATTTAGTAACGGATGGATCGCAGATGACAATGGCAGTGTCTTTATCTATTATGCTTCATCCGATACCAGGCTCCATGTTGCCACAACAAGTGTCGACCAGTTGCTTGACTACGTGCTGAATACTCCTTCAGATGGATACAGATCAGCAGAATCAGTCCAACAACGAATAGACCTGATCAATGCCAATAAGAAAGCAGGCTTTTGATGAAGATTGAAACTGAGTTACTTAAACTCAAAGAAGCCTTATTTACTGAACTGAATTCGCATATTCTTCCATACTGGAAAGACCGTGTGTATTCGGATGTATCAGATTCATTTAACGGCAGGATTGATGCCCAAAATCAAATCCATCCGCAGGCAGAGCGTTCTGCAATCCTGATAGCCCGAATCGCGTACACCTTTGCAGCTTCTTATAAATTTACTGCCGACGCTTCTCTTCTTGTCCCGATGCAGGCTGCAGCCCGAATTCTTCACGATGAATTTACCGATCCAGTCAATGGCGGATTATACTGGATGACAGATGCTACCGGCAATGCGATAGATTCCAAAAAACATGTATATGCACAAAGTTTCGGAATTTATGCCTATGCTACAATCTGTGATGCAACAGGAGACCAGCACGTTCTGGATCGTGCCATAGAGCTCTTTCATCTGATTGAAAAAAATGCATTCTCAGCCAATTATCAGGCGTATTTGGAGGCTTTTACCCAGGATTGGAGTCCACTTGACGATGTAAGACTTGGAGAAAGCGACTTGATGGCTCCACGTTCAACAAACACTCATTTGCATCTACTTGAAGCTTATGCCGCACTCTATAAAGTGTGGCCGGATCAGGTTCTAAAAGACCGACTGGTTATGATGCTGGAGGTGTTTTTAGACAAAATCTATCATCCAGTAGGGCACCATTTTTATGCCTTTTTTGATGAAAACTGGCGCCCTGTTACCTCCGTGTACTCCTATGGACACGACATTGAGACCGTCTGGTTGATGCTTGATGCAGCCCAGGCAATCCATCGCACGGATTTGGTAGTGCGTTGCGAACAGGTAACCTTGGAAGTCTCCGAAATGGTGCTGAGGCAGGCAATTGATACCGAATACGGCGGGGTCTATAATGCTGGCGAGCATGGTTCCGTGACCAATACCGAAAAACACTGGTGGGCTCAGGCGGAAGCGATGGTTGGACTTATGTTCGCCTATAAACTTTCCGGAAATTCGGAGTACCTGGTAACGGTCTTGTCGATTTGGGAATTTATCTCAAACCATGTGATAGACAGGCATCACGGGGAGTGGTATTTTCGCGTCTCCCGACAGGGAAATCCTGTTTTGACGGATGATAAAGTGGGTCCATGGAAATGTCCTTATCACACTTCCCGAGCCTGTATTCTGGTCCATTCATTGATTAATGAATTAAGTAACTCAGAAATTAACACTGAATTGGCTCAGAGGTAGCTGATCTACCCATTCATAAGATACTTCCAAATCTAATACGAGGACTATGATAAAAATATCTAATTACCTGTTTATTATTAGCTTGGTTGTAATTTTTATGGGCTGTGTCAAACATTCAGACCTAAATGTTTCTGAGCAGATGTCTATGGTTGATCCCAATGCGGGTCAACTCACGCAGAATTTGTACCAGAACCTGCATCACTATGCCGGACAGGGTCTTATGTTCGGGCACCAGGCTACCCTGGATTATGGCTACACCTGGCATAGTTCCGATCTTCCGGTCGATTCAATCCGATCTGATGTGAAGGATGTCTCCGGATCCTTTCCTGCGGTGTATGGATGGGATGTAAACTATGTCGCTAATCCACAGTTTGACGACTCAACCAGACAAGCACGTGTCGATATCCAGCTGAAACGAGATCGTGGTACCTTTGATCGTGGTGGTATATTGACGTATGAGTGGCATATGTACAATCCTGGAACCGGTAAGTCGTTTTATGATACTACAGCAGTTGTGCATCGAATCATTCCGGGTGGAGACCTTCATCCTATTCTAAAGCAAAATCTGGATCGTGCAGCCGAATACTTTCGTGAATTGGCACCAGTCCCTGTGATTTTTCGTCCCTGGCATGAACATAACGGGGACTGGTTCTGGTGGTGCAAGGGGTCAACTAATGAAGAAGACTTCATTGCACTTTGGAGATTCACAGTCGAGTACCTCCGTGATTTCCATGGCCTTAATAATCTGATTTATGCGTACTCTCCCGACAGGAGTCGCATCGATATCGAGAATTTTGAAAGCGGGTATCTATGGGGATATCCGGGTGATGCCTATGTCGACATCATTGGACTGGATAATTATTGGGATCTTGGTCATCCCGTAAATGACACACCTCCCGAAATTCAGTTAGAACATTTTCGCCGGAGTCTGGAGTACACGGTTGATATTGCCAACGACAGGGGTAAGGTTGCAGCCCTGACCGAGACAGGACTCGAAGCCATTCCCAATCCTCGTTGGTGGACAGATGTGATATTATCATCGGTACTTCATAACGAAAAGACACGCCAGATCGCATACTTTCTGGTATGGCGGAATGCAACCTACGACAGAGAACGAAGAGATCATTACTATGCGCCATTCCCTGGTCAGATCAGTGCGCAAAATTTCGTGGAATTTCGGGCTGATCCGTTTGTCTGGCTTGAGGATGATCTACCGGATATGTACGTTGCTGACTCATCTGGAAATAAATAATGATGAATCGCAAAAATTTTCTTGGTTCAGTTACTTTAGCACTTGGTGGTACCATGGTGAATCCTCTGAAATTTGAAACAATGGAAAGAAATCGCGATTCCCAGCTCAAATTATCACTTTCTCAATGGGCACTCCATAGGGCTATTTTTGGTAACTCAAAGGATGACTATGAAGCCTGGCAACGTACACTTCATTCAGATCCCGATCGATTGTGGCAAGGTACTCTTCATCCGCTCGATTTTCCGGAAAAAGCTAAAGAACTCGGATTTGATGCCGTTGAATATGTCAACACACTGATATACGGGCATGCTACAGATGCAACATTTTTAAATGAGCTCAAACGAAGAACGGACTCACTAGGGGTAAAAAATATCTTGCTGATGGTTGATGAAGAAGGATTTATCGGTCATCCTGATGCTAAAATGAAAGCTCAGGCCATTGAGAATCATATAAAATGGATGGAAGCTTCCAAACAGCTCGGTTGCAACTACATGCGTGTGAATGCATTTAGTATGGGTAAAGCCAGTGAACAGGTTAAGTTGGCTGCTGATGGATTGCATCAACTGGCACAAAGAGCCCAACAATTCGGATTGATGATTCTGGTTGAGAATCATGGAGGGATGTCGAGTAACGCGGACTGGTTGGTGGAAACCATCCGTTTAGCCGATCATCCATTACTCGGAACAGTGGTCGATTTTGATAATTTCACGTTTTCCGAAGACTTTATCTGGGGCGATGGTGATATCTATAACAGATACATCGGTGTAGAAAAACTCATGCCATTGGCTAAATCCGTTAGTGCAAAATCCCATGCATTTGATATTCAGGGATTTGAGACTACTATCGACTATTTTAGAATGATGGACATCATCAGGAAATCTGAATTTCAAGAGTATATCTGCGTTGAATATGAAGGGAGTAAACTTTCTGAAGAAGAAGGTATCCTGGCTACGAAAGTATTGGTCGAAAAATCCTACGAGACTCATTCACCGAACTGACTCAAAACAATGAAATCAACTAAAAGCCGATTTGTAACTAAAAAGCTACTCCCGCTTGTCTATGTATTTGGGGTACTACTTTCAGTGCAATTCCTTTCAGGTTGCGATTTTTCCTCAAAAACTCCCAAAAGTGCTGAATTTGTTCAGGTGGATGGAACTCAGTTTAAACTCAATGGGGAAACCTATCGCTTTGTGGGTACCAATTTTTGGTACGGAGCTTACCTGGGATCTCCCGGGCCTGAAGGGGATAGAAACAGATTGATACAGGAACTGGATTTACTCAAAGAAACGGGTATCACGAACCTACGGATTCTTGCGGCCTCTGAACAGGCCAATCATACACGTGCACTGCAACCTTCCTTTCAGTCGGCTCCCGGTGAAATCAACGAGAATCTGCTTGTCGGATTAGATTTTTTACTCGCTGAGATGGCCAAAAGGGACATGAAAGCGGTAGTATTTCTGAACAATATGTGGGAATGGTCGGGTGGAATGAGCGTGTATAGCGAATGGTTTGGGGAGGGTCCAGCAACTGATCCGGGTGAGACTGGCGACTGGCACGGATTTCAGAACCATGCCGCCCGATTTTATTTCAACGGATCAGCCCAACAGGCATGGAAAGAGTACATTACCCACGTTATTACCCGGAAAAACACAATCACGGGAATGGATTACAATCAGGATCCAACCATTATGTCCTGGCAGCTGGCCAATGAACCCAGACCCGGATCCGGGGACGAAGGGCTTCAAAATGGTCCTCAGTTCATTAAATGGGTGCACGAAAGTGCCCGATTCATCAAAGAACTGGCCCCACATCAGTTACTTTCAACTGGGAATGAAGGACTTGCTGGTAGCCGTAACTCAGAAACGATGTACCTAGAGGCCCATGCTTCACCAGATGTGGACTATCTTACGTTCCACATGTGGGCCAAAAACTGGGGATGGTTTGATGCGAATAACATGGAAGTATCTTTTCAGGTCACGCAGGATAGTGCCCGAGCCTACATCCAAAAACATATCGATTACGCGAAACAACTGAATAAACCAACAGTTCTGTCTGAGTTTGGACTGGGAAGAGATTTTGAACGATTTGAACCAGGAACTGCGATAACGTACCGAGATAACTATCTGAGATTTGTATTCCTGATTGTTGAAAACAATATTGCTTTAAACTCGCCTTTGTCTGGAACCAATTTCTGGAGCTGGGGTGGATATGGAATTCCTCAACACGAAGATGCCCGCTGGCGCCCAGGTGATCCATTTGTGGGTGATCCACCACAAGAACCTCAGGGATTGAACTCGATATTTGCCGATGACCTCACGACTTTGGATGTCATTCGCCAGCATGCAAATACTATCGAGGGGAACCCTTAAAACACCCGCAATCAACATAAATAATCGTCAATTAGGTGCATGATATGAATTCGATCAACCCAATGAAGCTCAAATTTACAGAGAAAGTCTCCTACGGACTCGGAGACTTTGCTTCCTCTATGTTCTGGAAGCTGTTTTCCATGTTCTTGCTGTTCTTCTACACCGATGTGTTTGGAATCTCGGCTGCAGCGGTGGGTACCATGTTCCTGCTAACCCGTTTGTGGGATGCAGCAAATGATCCGATTATGGGTCTCATAGGAGATCGAACCACCACACGTTGGGGTAAATTTCGTCCCTATTTACTCTTCGTTGCAGTGCCTTTTGCCCTCATAGGAATCCTTACGTTTACGACACCCGACCTTGGCGCGACTGGTAAACTGGTCTACGCCTATGTCACCTATACGATGATGATGATGGTATACACGGCTGTGAATGTCCCCTATGCTGCTCTTATGGGAGTAATGACCTCAGATACCACCGAACGTACCTCCCTGGCTTCCTACCGATTTCTGGGAGCTTTTTCGGGTGGACTATTTGTCACTGCCACCGCTACCTATCTCATAGATTATTTCGGAGAAACCCTTGGCCCCTCAACCGGCTATCAGGTTACTGTTGGAATCTACGCCATTCTGGCTGCTATTTTGTTCGTCCTGACATTCGCAGGAACCCGTGAACGCCTGGAACCAGCTGTAGAAAAAAGTAATCTGCGCTCGGATCTAAAAGACATGATGAAAAACAAACCCTGGTTCATCATGTTGGGCGCCGCGATTTCAGTTCTCATTTTCAACTCGCTTCGTGAAGGAGCTATGCTATTCTACTTCACTTATTACATTATGGATCAGGAAGTCATGTTCATCGGTCAGTTGAGTTATTCCGTACTGGTTTCTGCCTATATGTCTATTTGGCTTGCCTCTAATATTATCGGAGTACTCCTCGCCAAACCCGTTTCTGAACGAATAGGTAAAAAATCAACGTTTCTTTACGCGATGCTGGGTTCTGCAGTGCTGAGTTTTATGCTTTACTTTCTGCGTCCAACTGACATTGAGCTGATATTTCTTTTAAATGTTGCAATTGGAATCACAGCAGGGATCGTACTGCCTCTTATTTGGTCTATGTATGCCGATATCGCCGATTACTCGGAGTGGAAGACGGGTCGTAGGGCAACTGGACTCATTTTTTCATCTTCTTCGATGTCGCAGAAGTTCGGTTGGACCATCGGCGGCGCCATCAGTGGATGGTTCTTGTCGGCCTTTGGCTATGTAGCGAATGTCCCCCAGACCGATACGGCGTTACTTGGAATTCGTCTCATGATCAGTGTACTGGCCGGAATAGGTGCACTCATGGCCGTTGGATTCATTGTTTTCTATAATCTGGATGAAAAGACGATGAAACGTATCGGTGGCGAGCTTGAAAAAAACCGGTCGGTCAATGAAATTGCATAACTAATTCGATGAAGTTAAGTTCATCCTTATACTTAGTTATCATTGTAATGTCCGCAATGTCATGTGACCGTGGCCATCAAGTGCAAAATGTGGCATTTAGACTTGCGGGGTTATTTGGGGATTCAATGGTTCTACAGCAGCAGACAGAAGTTGCGATTTGGGGATGGGCTCAGCCCGGAGAACAAGTGGTTATTTCAACCAGTTGGGGAGCACAGTCTGCTACCCGTGCGAAACCAGATGGAACCTGGATAACTCATCTAGTAACTCCTTCAGCAAATATCGGACACCGCTTAGAGGTCATAGCGGGTTCCGATACCCTTCTTATAAATGATGTCGCCATTGGAGAAGTTTGGGTGGCATCGGGTCAGTCAAACATGGAAATGCCCTTATCCGGGTGGCCGGATAATCCAATCCTGGATTCTGAAATTGAAATCGCTGCTGCCACGAATCCCGATATCCGAATGATTATGGTAGAACGTGCTTTGTCCGGAGAACCCATTCAACAGTTAAATGGACAGTGGTTACCTGCTACCACGGAAAATGTGTCTTCGATGAGCGCTACTGCCTACTTTTTTGCAAAGCACCTGCACTCGAAGTTAGGAGTTCCCATTGGAGTCATTCACTCGAGCTGGGGTGGAACGGCGGTAGACTCCTGGATTCCGGTTGAAGAACTCGAGCGAATTGGTGGATATGAACAGGTTAGAGAACAGATATCCAAAGCCGATACGTTAACACAATACACCCCGACGGTTTTGTTCAATGCAATGATTCATCCCTTGATTCCCTTTACCATCAAAGGATTTATCTGGTATCAGGGAGAGTCAGACTCAGGGAATCCAGCAGCGTACAAAGAGAAGTTTACGACCATGATAGGTACCTGGCGAGAAAGATGGGGTCAGGGTCAGGTCCCTTTTTACTTTGTACAGATTGCCCCATACGATTATGGGCAAGAGATAGCGTCTCAAAAACTTCGGGAAGCACAATTAGAGTCTATGGCAGAACCCAATACGGGTATGGTTGTCACACTTGACATTGGTGATGCAAACAACATCCATCCTGCCAACAAACAGGAAGTGGGCAGACGGCTGGCTCTCTGGGCTGCGGGTCACACGTATAACAAGGAACTTGTCTATTGCGGGCCGGTTTACAAGTCGACAGAGCTCGTTGGAAATGAACTCATTATCAGTTTTGAGTATCTCGACGATGGACTTGTAGGCGGACCTGATGGGGTGCAGAGTTTAATGATTGCTGGTAATGATCAGATTTTTTATCCAGCTCAAGTAATTCTGGAACCAAATCGGATCAGGGTTTCGCATCCCGCCGTGAGTAATCCTGTAGCGGTACGTTACGCTTGGGACAATATCTCCTCGGCATCACTATTCAACACAGCCGGGCTACCCGCTTCATCATTTCGAACCGATCGTTGGGATTAACTCATGGTTCACTAAATAAAAAGACACAACATGAAAATCAGTTTCAAAACAATCCTTGGTATCATCCTGATACTGGGAAAAATGACTACATTGTACGCGCAACCCATATCGGTTGTAGATTTTGGGGCCATTGGCGACGGTAAAACCCTAAATACAGAAATGATTCAGTCCGCCATTGACTTCCAGGCAAAAAAAGGTGGGGGTACGGTGATCGTTCCGGCAGGAGATTTTATGATTGGCACCATTGAGCTACGATCACACATCCATTTGTTTTTGGATGCTGGAGCTACACTGTTAGGCTCTCCAAACCTGGCGGATTATTCCCGGTACAAAAATGGTACTCAGCTTGGAATGATTTTCACACAACACGCCGAAAACGTGAGTATTACCGGAAATGGGACCATTGATGGAAACGGCAGGTCTTTTGTCTACCATCATCGAAAAAAAGATCTACCCGTTGAACTCAAGCAGTTTACCCGTCAGGGTGTGGCCTATTTAGACACTCTGAAAGGCGTACAGGATGGCCCGGTTGTTCCGTTTGAACACCAGCGTCCGTATCAGATGGTGTTGTTTTCGGATGTCGATCACATCAATATTCACGGAATCACACTTAAAGATTCTCCTTTCTGGGCGTTTCACGTGGCCGACAGCGACGGGGTGATGATATCCGATATCCGCGTGCGTAATAGTCTATTAATGCCGAATGCCGATGGACTCAATTTTACCTCTTCCAGTAACATCTCAATCACTGGATGTGATATTGTAGCGGGCGACGATGCCCTTGCATTTTCCGGATACAGTGTGCATCATGAACTACCGGGATACAACGACGTGCGCCGACTATCTGAAAATGTAACCGTGTCCAATTGCCTGCTTCAAACGCGTTCATCGGGAATACGAGTTGGTGGAATCGATCAGAATAGTCTGCGCAATTACCGATTCGACAACATTACCATCTACGATTCAAACCGGGGAATCGGGATATTTGTCCACCAGGACGGATCAATTGAAAACATACACTTTTCAAATATGACCATTCAGACTCGCCTGCATACCGGCGACTGGTGGGGCAATGGTGAACCGATCCACATCTCGGTAATTGAAGGCGCTCCGGTTGAAAATCAGCTTGGAACTCTAAAAAACGTCAGCTTTTCCAATATCGAAATTACCTCTGAAAATGGAATATTGATCTATGGTGACCAACCGGGCGCTATTGACGATCTGCGCTTTGATCGGGTCAGGATTCATTTGAAAAACGGTCCGTTGCAAGAGGAGTATGGAGGAAATTTCGATCTCAGACCTGCCACCGAATTGTCAAAAAACCTCTTTAAACACGACATCCCCGGAATCTATATCAGACATGCATCCAATGTAGAGTTAAATCGGGTGAAGGTGTCCTGGGATGAATCGATGAGTAGCCACTTTAATCATGGATTATGGACCGAATTTGTGACCGATCTGGACATTAGTAGTAGTGTATTCAATGCAGCTCATTCCAATGCGATAAAAATGAACTTGCAGCAAACGACACTGACAGAAACCACTGAATCAAATAGTAAAAAATAGGTATATTCACAGCTTAACTTTAATATAACCAGTTAGCATGCAGGCCTTTCAACTAGACAAAGAACAACCAAAACACCTCGTATTTAACAGTATCAGAAAATATATTGATGCATCCGGATTCCGCGTATCCGGTTTCGATGATCAACGACCCTGGGGTGGGTTTTTCTATATCGATGAATCACAGGCAGAACTGTTCATTCAGACCTACTTTCCGCATCTGAGTATGGCTGATTTTAGCGGATTCTCGAAGTTAAGTCCCAAAATCTTACTGGTTGCTCCGGGACAACGACTATCCTGGCAATACCACCATCGTCGTGCAGAAATCTGGAAACTTGTGGATGGGAAAGCTGCCATTGTGTCCAGCGACACCGATGAATTGACTCCCCAACGTGATCTCGAAATCGGTCAGGTTGTACATCTGCGCCAGGGTGAACGTCATCGATTGGTTGGTACTGATGGTTGGGGAGTTATCGCCGAAATCTGGCAACACACAGACCCCACCAACCCGTCCGATGAAGATGATATCGTTCGCGTTCAGGATGATTTCGGCAGGTAGTCGCTGTTGAGCTATTTCCTAAACGTTCCAGAGCCCTCAAAATCAACTGATTTACCCCACACTGGCCTCCACCACAAAATGGATGGTTTGGTGTTCTCGGGTCGGTCGTGATCCATCCAGCCTACATTGAAACGGAAAGAAGACGAAGTGCTGTTCCCTTGCGATAAATATGCCAAGGGAATGGCAACTTCAACACGAATAACTCCATCTACCTCGTCTACGGTTGCTCCGGCACTAATTTGAAGATCCGTGTTATTGGATTGTACCACGGCTTCGCCTGGATTTAGACCAGGCGCCACTCGAAGCTGTAAAAAATAGGACGCATCTACCCAATCTGACCCATATAATCTATCTGGAATAACCGGATTTCTGCTGTTTCCTGATTCATCAAGATGAATAAAAAATTGATCCTGATGGGCTACCAGAGAATCCGATTTTATACCCAATAATCGGTCATCATGAGCTTCGATGGCAACAAGCAGTGAATCCGACGACTCAGCCACGGCGAACCGGAACCAACCGTCTTCCGGACCTTTCCAGTCCCAGTCCTCATGGGCAAAAACTGGATTTTTGATGGTTGTAAACAGGCTGTCCGCCCATTCCTGCAAGTCACCATCAACCCGATGAAGTTGAGTTGAACGTGATAAGGTGTGATTCCAATCAAACGTAAGTCGTTTCGATGTGGGTAGGGTTAAACTTCCATTATCGGTTTCATAGGTTGCCTTGAAAGACAGGTTAATTCCAGATTCATTCAATGTGTGAAGGTCCAATCGATCAACAGGTTCAAGGCGAACTATAACAGTAGTATCTCGTTGCGGTGGAATGACTACACTTAGTGCCTCAGGAGCAAAACGGATGTTTTCAAAGGACTCAAAGTAAGAAGTAACATAGAGTGGACTCGCTTCCGAATTGGTTATTGTCACTGGAACTTCAACTATGGCTGGATTTCTATCTGTAGAGAAGACTGCTGGAATATCCGCCCATTGTCCCAATCGAAGTGCCTGAACGAGACTGTAATTTTTCTCGGTCACGATCGATTCATCATGGATTCCATCGAGTTCAAGATGGACCACTACAGGCTCCCCTTCAACTGGTAACGTAACCCAGGTGATGTGCTCAAATTCACCGAATTCCCAACCGCGAAGATAACTTCCGCCTCCCGTAGTACCCAATATATAGTGCTTCATTGACTGTTGACGGGTGTGGTAATAGTGATGATGATGTCCAGAGAACAAAGTATAGTTTCTGCCCGATAATGCCTGTTCAATGGACTCATATCCAAGCTGGTCATCATAATGCCATAATGGCCGATGTTTAAACACGAACGTCCAGCGAGCATCTGTGTTATCGTCCAATACACGTTGAACATAAGCAACCTGTTGATCACTAATGCCAGCCGTCACCCCCGGACCATCTTCGGTATGCAGAATCAGGAAAAGTACATTTTTATACACAAAATGGTAATAGGGTGCACCACGACGTGCTTTCCACTCTTCCAGCAAGAGTTCATTACTGATATCGTGATTCCCGGGTACATAATAGAAACGTGCGTCCAAACCTTCTACGATCGCATCAAATTCATCCCATTGAGCATTCCAGACATCGGGATCGGTCGTATATCCATCGATCAAATCACCCACCGAAAGCACAAATTCGGGTTGCATCAGGTTCACTTTCTCCACTCCGCGTTCGAAAACGCCTGGTAACATCCCACCTGTTCGGTCACCCATAATGGCAAACCGAATGATGGACGTATCATTATGGATCTGTTGGTTTGATGAGGGGATTTGTGTCCCGTTCATAACCTCAATCTGACCTGACTGATGTTTTGAACCATTAGATGTTGTTTGAGCATACACCTGACCCAAACCACCCTGAAAAATCCAGATAAAGACCAGTAGTTTCCTGATTTTCATACACCGATAAGTTGTGATAGGACAGTATTATTTGATCAGAGTCATACTTCTGACCTGAATCTGAACCCCATCGAGCAACATGCGGTACATGTACAGACCACTGGAGAGTCCGTTTGCATCAAAACGTATCTGATACCTGCCCTGAGCAAGTAAACCTTCGTTGATGGATCGGACCAGCCGGCCTGAAAGATCATATACATCTAGTTGAAGTCGTCCAGAGGAGTTAAGTTCTACCGGGATGATTGTGGTCGGATTAAATGGATTCGGATAATTTTGTCCTAACTGATGAGCAACGGGCAGGTCTTCCGATTCATCGACGGAAACGGGTTCACCAGTGCCCAGAACCTCAACGTAATCAAACCACATATATCCCCAATAGTGTCGAAGCGAAACGGAGTTTACACCTTCACGAAGCTGCACTTTGGTCTGGACCTCACGCCACACATTAATCGGAGTGACAAAAGCGATCGTGTCCACTACGGTTCCATTTACAGCCAGGAACTGTTCTTTATAATCGAATGGCAACTGATAGCCGAATTTCAATGTGTATTCGCCGTCAGTATCGACCCGGATATTGTCCCAGGTTACGGCACCATCTCCATCCATCTGCACATACTTAGCGCCACTTGCCGCAGCTGCATCCTTGACCGATACCGTTCCCGTCAGGGTTGCAAACTCAGCTTCATAGCGGGTCCGTTCGAGAATTTCAGGAACGGTCACGACCACCGGTACCGAAAACATACTTCCGAAATTGGACTCGCGCACTTCAACCTGAATCGCATATTCCCCGGGTTCTTTAAGCTCTAGACTGTACACAAACGGACGAAATCGTCTAAAAAAGGTCTGTACCCCGTTTACGTGGAAATAGGCTCCGGTAAAAGTTCCGGTACCGTCTGTGATATCGGCCGTCACGGTAATTCTCGTTCCCGCTTCTATTTCGGCACCGTTTGCGGGAAACGTGATTTTAAGTTTCGGAGGTTGCACTTCCGAAAGTAATCCATACGCTTCGAATCGATTCACCTGTATCTCCGATGTCGCCCGTACCCGCACAAATCGAGCATCTACGCCCTCACTCCACTTCAGCTGCACCTCACGGCCATCGGCCACGTAAACAGTCTCGACTTTGGTCCAGTTCAGCGCATCAAATGAGCGCTCAATCACATATCCATTAGCTGTCTCCGCCTCAATAACCATTGATTTTAACGCGTAGGATGCATGCAGATCATAGTAAACCCAAAGTCCATCCGCATCTCGGTTTACCGTAGCATCCTCGGCACGATTCACCTCATCACTGCGTGTCACTGTAACAATGATATCCTTACTCACCGTTGTTCCATCATGACTTAGCATCTCCAGCGTATAGGTTGTGGTCTGTTCCGGACGCACCACAACACCGGTCATTGGTCCCACTACTTCTCCGTTGAGCTTCACCACTGCAGCATCCCGAACCGACCAATTCAGTGAAATCTCTAACCCTTGTTCAATATCGGTTTGTGATGCGGTAAATGTGTAACTGACTGGCTTCGAGCTGAAGGTCAATTCAACTTCATCCTGATACCGGTTGTACATATCTCTGGTGTTCAGCAGGGTATTGATCCAGGTTGCTTCATTATTTTCACGATTCCTCCTCCAGTCAATCCACTGCCAGCTCAGGGCACCGGCATAGCCATTATCATACAAACGCTTGAATTGAGCATCTTTTGCAACTCCTTCTGAATCACCTTTGATAAAAAACTCAGCGATAATAACGGGTTTATCGAGTTGAAAATGACTTACATGACGTGAAAAAGGGGATTCACTATGACCGTAATAATGAACGGTGTAGAAGTCCAGTGTACCGTCAGGTTGTCCACCAGCTGCGGCCAATCGGTCATCGCGGTAATAGTTCATATAGGCCGGATTACCAGCCGTGTATATGTCCGATGCCTGGTTAAATGATACGATTCCGGTGGTTACTTTTGCTTCCGGATCCGTACGTTTGATCGCAGCGGCTGTCTGATTTACAAAGGCCTGAATCGAAACCATGGGAACCTGATTCGAAGTGATGCTATCCCATCCAAATTCTTCGCTCATACCTTCGGCTTCGTTGAATATCTCCCAGGCCATGATCGCTTTATGTCCTTTGAGTGCATCCACCATTGGAATCAACGAATGTTGGATATATGACTGTCTGTTTGCTTCTTGCGTCAAAATCGCATTGGAACGGGTCAAAATGGTCTGACCATTGGTGGTGCGCAACATATCAAACGACCAAAGCGACAGTAAAAGCGTGATGTCGTGAGATTCAGCCAGATCCAGGATACTTCTCAAGTTTTGAATGGCATTCACACCCGGACCCGTTACCATATTTCCTGACCATTGTGGAGTGTGGGCGCCTGTGGTGTGCAGCCACAGTCGCATCGCGTTTCCTCCATTTGCCCGCAACTCCTGAAATGCCAGATTAAGTTCAGTTAAACGAACCCCGCCCGGACCTAAATCCCGGGCAAAATCTATCCATGCCACATTACTCCCGGAAATCCAGAGTGGTTCTCCGTTTACCTGGATTCTGTTCGCACTTTCCTGGGCGAAACCGAATGTAAACACCAGACATACCAAAGCAACCGTACTAAAAATTCTTCTCTTCATCTTCAATTCCTTTCAATAACTCAATTCGTTGGCATCGTGTACATGTCGGGTAAATCCGACTCAAAAAGGGTAAACGGATGCTTATAAAATGCTACAAAGTCTGCTTCCGCAGGATGACCCGGAAACGGGGCGTAATAGTGATTCTGCCGATCGGTCGCGTTGTTTGAGTTTCTCCAGACCAACACGTATGCGATTCGTTTGCTAACTTCATCACTCAAGATACCCCTAAGCAGAAAGTCTGTGTACCAAACAGCGTCTGGCAGCGCTTCAAGACCGGTTTCAGTGAAAGCGGGAATCTTGCCACGTTTCTCTGCCTCAAGTACGACCTCCTTGAGTCTTGAGACAAATCCGGTGATGTCTTGTTCCCGTTCTTCACCTGACTTAAACGTGAAGTAATCGTCTATTCCAATAATATCGACCCATTCATCGCCTGGATACGACTCCCATGCCGTTTCGAATCCCGAATTGCTGGGAGAGTAGGCGTAAAGTAAGTGGTGGATCTGGCGTTGATCACGCAAAAACTCTACCGTAAATCGCCATAATTGGGCATACTCATCCTCTTTTGTGAATTGAGCTGACCACCAGAACCAGTGCCCGGTGTGCTCATGCCAGGGTCTGAATATCACAGGTATTGGTCGCCCAGTATCGTCAACCAGTGAAGACAGAAAATCGGCCAGTCGATTCAAATAAGTCAGGAATTCGGGATGATGCGAACGTCCCGGGAGGATATGTTCGACCGTAGGGGTCTGGTCCCACGAAGATGCTCCATTAAACGGATTGTTCAGGTGCCAGCTGATCGTGATCACTCCCCCACGCCGGTAAGCATCTCGAATGTGACCTCGCATCTCGTCGAAATCAATTTTATCCAGGTTCATGGTGCTATCCAATTCAATATGTCCTACATCCCAACCGTACACGGCCGGATGCGAACCAGTCATATCTTTTACATCCGATCGGTCAGCATCACCCCGCCAGTTCACCCCATAGGCCAGGGCATCTTCTTGACCAAAAAGAACATAGTCGTGTCGTAACTGATCCAGATTCACAAATAGAGCTCGCGTCTCTGGCGTCGCATTGGAATCAACCAGCGTTGGAACTGGAACAGAGACTTCTTGTTTTTGACAGCCAATCAGTATAAAAGAGCAGACAATAAGTCCGCTAAATCGTGTAGTAAACATCGTAGTAACGCTTTATCCGGTTTATGGTCGCAAATTGATCAGATACACCAATCAGAATGGATTAAATGGGGTAACTTTTAAATCAATCAATTTGATTAATGATATATAGATACCTATTTTTGGGGTAGTTGTCAAGCTAAAACGACATAAAAAAGCGGTTTTTTGAAGGTTGCTTTGCTCAAACAATCCAGTACGTTATGAAGGATTACCTTAAAAGCAAACCATTAAATTTTAGTCGTATCTAAGTTCAAAAAATCATAAATTTGATTTACTAAACCATTAAACATGCTCAAAGGTACCAATCTACAGTACGCTAAATCGTATAACATTCGCATTGTACTTGAGACTATTCGTCTACATGCACCGGTTTCGCGTGTTGATATCGCAAAAAAAACGAACTTAACCGCCCAGACAGTTACTAATATTACCAGGGAGCTGATTTCTGCAGGGCTGATTGTTGAGGCTGAACGCCATCAGGACGGACGTGGTGCGCCTTCTATACTACTGCGCATTAACCGTTATGGAGCGTACTCTATAGGAATGGATCTCGACAAAGACCACCTTACGGCAATTTTGATTGATCTCATGGGAGATATTCGTCAGAGTGTCAATTTAAAGCTTAACTTCCCAACTGCTGATGAAGCCATGGTCCTGTTTGAAAAAACAGCGTTAGACCTAATCCGTGCCGAAGGGATTCCCATGTCTCGTGTCTGGGGCATAGGTGTGGGGCTGCCTGGTCCACTTGGAATAGATGACAGTAACGTAATCACCAAAGTGGTAAATCCGAAATTAATGCCAGGGTGGATCAATGTTCCGGTAGGGAAAAAATTAAGCGAACGTCTGGGACTACCCGTTTACCTGGAGAATAATGCCTCTGCTGCAGCCATAGGAGAGCGTTGGTTTGGTGCCGGACGATCAATAGACACGTTTTTCTACGTGTATTTCGGGGCCGGTCTCGGCGGGGGTATTGTCATCAATGGGGAGCTTCATTCCGGATTCTCTGGAAATGCCGGCGAGCTCGGGTATATGCCTAATCTGCAACCCGGTTCTACCCAAGATTCGGATCAGCAACACTTGGGTATGTACTTTAATTTGCCATTATTGTATGCCAAATTAAGTCAAGATGGATTCGAAGTGTCGACTCCAGGTCAACTTGAGCCCTTATTCTACCAGGGGCATCCCGTCTTGATGGACTGGATCGAAAAAGGAGCCCAGCAAATCACTCCTCTCATTTTAGCAGTCGAATACATTGTGGATCCTGAGGTCATTTTTTTCGGCGGACGATTACCCGATGTTATCATTAAGAATCTGCTTGAACGTATTAAACGCAGGTTGCCCCAGTTGCACATTCATGAAAAGAAGAGCCAACCTGAACTGTTACCTGCAACTTCCGGTTTTGAAGCCGCCGCTCTTGGAGTAGCGATCTTACCTCTGTACACACGAATGGCCCCACTTCCGAATGTCCTGATGAAAAACGGAGAGCATTAACCGGAATACTCAACGAACAGTACCGTTGTAGTGAAATGAGATAACAGCTTATCCTACAAATGAGCAACTGTTTCTAGAGTGCTTTGAACTCAATTTTTTGAATGGATATCGAACCGGTTCCCTGTACCAGTATTCCCGTTGCTCCAGCGGGTAAAGGTGTGCCGTGGGCATGGGTGATATTTTTGTTATCGATATAACCGTAATAGTGGGCGTTGTTGGATGTAATCCGGATGGTGATCCACCCGGATGGGTCAATCTTGGTCTTCTGTTGGAAAATAGTTTCAGTTGACTCGGTGATACTTCCTTGGTACACTGATCCTTCTTGGATCCTGAAAAATTGATAATTCCCGGTATTCTGATAGTTGTGTATCACTTCAATCTTCCCACTGAAATGATCCGCATTGAGCCGTACTTCCCCTTCAAGATTTGATAACTGTCCAGCAATGATCAGCCCCGCTGATTGTCCATCAGATTCAAGAACAATCCAGTGGGTAGTCCCATCTCCGGATTCAGACACCCGGGAAAAGCCGTTACCTATGCTTGTGAAGGAATCGGGGAAAATTTCAGCAGCGCCGGGACTTACATTCCAGCTCCAGGCACCATTTTCTGACACAATGGGAGCCGCATTGTTCAGGAACACGTTCAACCGTTTTTGCAACTCATCAACCTGTTCATTTAATTTGTCAACTTGCCTGGTACCTACACCATACTCATAAACCAGTCGTCCTCCCAGCTCGCTGGTCATCACCAGTAACCCAACACCAACCAGTCCCATGATCACAGCCGTACGTGCATTATTCAATAGTGAGATGTGCTTCCAGATTCCAAAAAGATGAACGGTAAACCAGATACTATAAAAGATTAAGGTATTTCTTGCCCAAAATTCATGTTCTGTGGCCACAGGGACAGCACCGCCAGTTAACTGAACGGACTCAATAGCCTGTTCTCCACTCAAAAAAGAAAAAATCAGTGACAGAACCCCAATCGACAAAAACCAAAAAGCACCCTTTTCCAGTACTAAAGAGTCGTTAAATCGTAACCTGAGGGCCTCAAGAATCGGGTAGAACAATAACAATACGATCGGGAAGTGGATGATCAAGGGATGGATGTTCGGTAACCAGTCGGGTAGCATACGCTCAAGGGTTTTGTGTGAATTAATGGTTGCAACTCATCGATGCAGCAAATGTAATAAATAATCAATAATAAACTTGTACGGGTCACAGTCACTTTTTGATTGCTTAGATGACTGTCGAAATTAATGCCGTACGCACAGAATGCCTAGAAATCAAACGAATAGATAAGACTCAGATTTCGACCAGGCATAAGTTGTCCCCGATCTTCAGTTTTCGACAAATGATCCCGGTAAGCAGTATTCAGAGCGTTATCCAGTCTCAACACAAATCTGTGAATTTGATTTTTCCCAAGTTGAAAGCCCATGGCAGTACCGATCAACGTATACCCGCTAGTCGGGAGCTCTTCCGGTGCAACCCGATGCTGATCGAATACGTTTTTCACCTGAATCTGAGCCCAAAAGCCTGATGTATCGTAGCGCAGTCTGTTATTGATTCTCAACGGTGGGATCGAGGGCAGGGGATGACCCTGTGCACCGGTTACCTCACCAAATACGACATCGGCGCTGGATGAAACCCACCAGTTCCGACCAAGTTGTCCGTGTAACTGAAATTCCCCTCCAGATAATCTGGCACTGCCAGACTGATACTCGAATATTGGAAACCTACTCCTCGCATCGAACTCCCCAGTAGGTTCAAAACGAATGAAATTCTCAATCCACATGCTATATCCAGCGAGTTCAGCCGACCATTTTCCAACGATTTTGCGTAGAAATAAATCCAGCCCGTAACCCGATTCAGTTTCAAGATCTTGATTACCCCGTTCATAACTACCGGCACCAAGGTGAGCCCCATCAGAATATAATTCCTCAATGGTTGGATATCGATGAGCTTTAGCAAATTGAATACCTGCTTCCAGATTTGATGTTGGGCGAACATTGAGCCCAATTGAGCCAGCAAGGTCTGTATTGATGGTTCTCGTATCAATTGAACCCGATCTTTCTTGATATCTTGCTTTGATAGACCTTGAATCAAGGCGAATTCCTGCCTGGAAACGTGCCCATTCAGTGATTAATACTTCCTGAAAGGTAAAAAGAGCAACATTCAGATACTGGTCACCCGGAGTGTAAGCGTCAAATCCACCCACATCCATAATCCGGCCATTCACATTTACTCCGATTACTCCACGATCTAGGATTCCTGCGGGACGATGTTGGATATATAACGTTGAACTTAGAGATTGCTGACTATACGTCAATGGAATCTGCTCGGTCACGGTGCCATTTACATTCTGGATGTCTATTTCTTGCTGATCATACACCGAAAGATGTCCCTTCAGCAACATCTTATCGAAAAAACCATCATGTTGAGCGTCTAGTCGATATTGGAGTGCAGTTCGTTGAAATCGGATTTCAACTCGATTAGGATCATCCGGATTACCTGGAATCCCATACCCATTATCCATTCCCATAACAGTGAAACCACCCTGTATATTGTCACCACGAAATCCAAATCCAACGCTACCTTCATAGGTGGACAGTCCGGTACCAGAAATGTTGCCACCAGGAGTTTTAATGTCACCAGCTCCGCGAATCGATCCCCGAGCGGTTATAGCCAGCTGTTCATTTCCATACCCGAATCGTGCCGTTGACATACCCAATGAGTTTACCGTTGAAGCATTACCTGATATCGAACCCCAGACACCTGTATTCCAATCTTGTGGGATGTCAGTTGTGATGAGATTTATCACACCACCCATCGCACTGTTACCATACAACAAACTCGCCGGACCTCTGATGATTTCCATGCGATTCATTGCGCCGGGGTCCATCGCGATAGCATGATCAGCCGCCGACTCCGAAATGTCCCCCATTCGCTCACCGTTCTCAAGAATCAAAATTCGTTCACCATCCAGTCCTCGAATCACTGGACGTGATGGTGCGGGACCAAAAGTTCGCATCGAAATACCTGGTTCTCCATCGAGCATATGCCCGACCGTGACATCCTTTCGTTGAGTGATTTGAGCACGATTAAATACCTGAGCCGGCTGATAGTGAACACCTGACCCGGTTGGTGAGCCGGTTATAACAACCTCCTCGATGATACGGATCAATGGTTCAAGTTGAAGGGCAATAAAATTAGATGAACCTAAATAAATTTGAGGACTAACTTCCAGGGTTTTATAACCGATCATTGAAAATCGAACAGTTAATTCACTTGATGAGGTCACAAATAACGTGAAATTCCCAGTGATATCGGTTAAAGTGGATTGATCGGTGTCCTTCACAGATACGCGTACAAACGGAAGTGGTTCATTGGTTTGAGCTGATGTGACCACCCCTGAAATAGTTATGCCCGGAATCGGGTTTTGTCCCTGAACTGTATGCATTGAAGATATAGCTGGGATGAATACCATACATCCAATAGCTGTTAGGACTGAAAAAGGTAGCCTGAATCGTTTCTGAATGACGTCAAAGGGATTCATACAATTTTGTGATGATTTTAATATTCTAAGCAAATAACCGCTTAATAATTTAGGCAAAACTAAAAAATTTATCCAATAAAATATTTGCATATCAAAAAAATGTTCAACCAGTTTGGTTACCCATCCCATTTCCTGCAATCCTGAGATTAGGCCTGTGTGCAGATAACCCTATCGATGATGTAGTATTTTCTTCGAGGGCACATCAGCTACCAAAAGTGTGCCATGTTTGGGCTTTTGTTTACCATTCGTGTGCTACCTAAATAAAAAAGCCTCGCAACTCATTGAGCTACAAGGCTTTAATTTTTAAGGAGTGCCCTGGACTGGACTCGAACCAGCATGCCGTTTCCAGCACCACCCCCTCAAGATGGCGTGTCTACCAATTTCACCACCAGGGCATTTCATATAGGCCCTAAATATACGACTCAATTACGCCACGATGCAAGTAAGAAAGCTGAATAGCGGGCAATTGGGCAAGCCAGCCAGCGGATTAACACACCCCCCACTACGCAGTCACACTCTCCGCAGCTATGCTCCACTCTCCGGCGCAACGCGCCAAATTAAATTATTGTTAATCATATACACAGTATGGTTAATCACTATGACTATTGCTCATGCTGTAGTAAATTGGCTCTATGAAACGTGTTCTATGTTCAATCATTCTAGTGGTACTAGCCTCCTGTTCAAAACAAGACGCCACACCTGTCGTTCCAATGGAGATCAATCATATTACCATACCAATGCCTGACCTTCAGGGGCACCGTGGTGCACGTGGACTACTCCCTGAGAACACAGTTCCATCTTTTATTAAAGCTCTTGAATTAGGTGTCACAACGTTAGAATTAGATCTGGTCGTATCCCGTGATTCGGTCCTTGTAGTTTCCCATGAGCCATGGTTCAATCCTGATATATCGTCTTTCCCCGACGGTTCTCCAGTAACTCCGGAAGAAGCCAGAATGTTGAACATATTTCTTATGGATTATTCGGAGATTCAACAATATGATGTCGGCATGAGAGGTAACCCACGGTTTCCAGACCAGTTAGCCACTCCAGTATACAAACCTACACTCGTTGAAGTGGTTGAGTCCGCAGAAAAATGGCTTTCAGAAAACGATAAACCTAGCGTTTGGTACAATATTGAGACAAAGTCCGATCCACGTGATTACGACTCCTATTATCCCCAACCGGACACTTTCGCTAAGCTTTTAGTTAATGAAATAGTTAGATTAGGAATCGTTGACAGAGCAGTTATTCAGTCATTTGATCCCAACACGCTCATAGCCGTTCGAAGTATTGAGCCACGCATTCATCTCGCTTTACTTGTTGAAAACCAGGATTCCGTCGCCCAAAACATAGAAAGGCTGGGATTTGTCCCTGAAATTTATTCACCTTACTACCATTTCGTGGATTCGGCAATGGTTGATGAAGTTCATAGTAGAAGTATGCGTCTTATCCCATGGACCATTAATGACGCAGCAGAAATGAAACGTTTGCTCGAACTAGGTGTGGATGGGATTATATCTGATTACCCCAATTTATTTGAAGAATTTGCGAGTAGGCCATAAGGCCAATAGGCTAGCAGTTTCCTAACTCAAAAACCCACTACCACAGCTACGATATACCCTCCGTAAATCACCCTCCGCGAAGCACCCTCCGGTGCACCGCGTAACCCTACGTGGCGTAGCCACACTCTCCGGTGCAAAGCACCATATTTAATCGTATCTTAGCGAGTTCAGCCACAGTGGTTGTAATCAGGATGGATTTCATCCGCATAAGGTGAGTAGTTTTTAGCATGGATAAGCCAAAACGTTACGAGAAGAAGAGCAGATCAGACGACAGAAAACCAACGAGTAGAGTAAATAAGTCAGCGCCTGGAGCGGATAAACGCGCACAAAAACCTTTCAAAACAAGTCGAAAACCAGGTTTCAAGGTCGGAGAAGCCGCAGGCTACAATAATCCTCGCAAAACTTCTAAGACGTATGGTGTAGGAGAAGAGTCCTCTTCTCGGGATTCTCAGACTCGTTCAGAGAGTGCTGGATTCGGAGAGAAAAAATCCGGCGACAGGAAGTTCTCCGACCGCAAGCCCCGTGAGGACAGATCCGGCGACAG
>CAYYPL010000003.1:0-176558 GCA_964473555.1 uncultured Chitinophagales bacterium | reverse complement strand
CCGGCGACAGGAAGTTCTCCGACCGCAAGCCCCGTGAGGACAGATCCGGCGACAGAAGTTTCTCCGACCGCAAGCCCCGTGAGGACAGATCCGGCGACAGAAGTTTCTCCGACCGCAAGCCCCGTGAGGACAGATCCGGCGACAGGAAGTTCTCCGACCGCAAGCCCCGTGAGGACAGATCCGGCGACAAAAAATTTGGTGCTAAAAAGTTTGAACGATCCTATCGCGATACCGACCACGATTCTGACGAACCCACTGAATTTCGTCACAAATCCCTGAGCTCAAGTGAAAGTTCATGGAGATTAAATAAGTATATCGCAAATTCAGGTGTCAGTTCCCGGCGCGAGGCCGATGCCATAATCGCCGACGGTAAGGTCAAAGTAAACGGCGTCATCGTCACGGAGATGGGACATAAAGTTACGAACAAGGATAAAGTAACGGTAGATGGAGCCGAAGTACACCCGGAAGACTTTACCTATATCCTGATGAATAAGCCCAAAAATCACATCACCACCGTAGAGGATGAAAAAGGTCGCACGACTGTAATGGATCTGATCAAAGACGCCACGGGTCTTCGGGTTTATCCAGTTGGGCGTCTCGACAGGAACACTACAGGACTCCTGTTGCTTACCAACGACGGAGATCTGGCTAACCGCTTAATGCATCCTAGTTACAAGGTCAAAAAGACGTATATCGTAGAGACCGATATCCCCATGACCGATGCACAGATACTGGAAATGCGTCAGGGAATAACTCTGGATGACGGTATGGCATCCGCTCACGAAGCTCGTCGTGTTCCAGGCAGTCCTAATGCCCTGAAAATCTCCATTTTTGAAGGAAGAAACAGACAGATCCGTCGCATGATTGAGTACTTCAACCTGGAAGTAGTGAAACTGCACAGGACCTATTACGCAGGACTGACCGTTGCCGATGTACGGCCAGGAAGATGGCGATTCCTTAAAGAAAAGGAAGTAAATGATCTCAGAATGCTGGTCAAACTCTTTGATTTGAAACAAAAGTGAATGAACTGTTCTAGCAGTTCGCTCAAACGGAGTCTGTATGCAGTATACGGTAGCCAAACAGGGTTCAGGTTCTCCGAAATCAACACGTGGGTATCCGATTGTGTGTTGTGTTTTTACACCAGTGGCAGATTCCGGTTTACTACCTGAGACGCTTTATCTCAAACAACTCAAAGGATACCACCATTGGGTTAAGTTTATGTTCGCTACTTTGCAAAGACCAGGAAATCAACGGTTTGTTTTTTAATCAGACGTTATGATGCACCTATCCGATTGTCCACCCATTACATTTACCCGCCGAAAAGGCCAGAAATCCATCAGAATTAGAGTGAAACCTGGTCAAATTGTGGTTTCCGCACCCTATTTTTGTAGTGAAAAAGATGTAAAAGACTTCCTGAACGAGAAAGAATCCTGGATACGAACTTCTCTGAAGCGAATGGATGGGAAGAAAAATGATTTCCAACGTATGCTGGAAGATCATAGAAATGATGTACTCCTTCGGGGGAAATGGGTGCCGATAACTCTTCGTCATGCTCGACCAGGCGAGAAAAAATGGTTACTGGTCGAGCGTCAGGGACGTATTGACGCATATCCACCGGAATGCTCTGAACCCGAAACGGTTGATTCTTTTTCAATTGAAATGGATTCGGCACAATACGTTCCAAACGAGGTGAAGCGTCAGTTTCTGTATGAAAAGGCAAGAGCCGAATTACCGGAAGTATTTCAGGAAATTGCTTCAGAATTACCATTCAAGTGGACCAGACTGTTTATCCGATCACAACAAACCAAATGGGGAACTTGCTCGAGCCGCGGCAATATTTCGTTGAACTGGAGGCTTATCATGTGTCCCCCCGAAATCGTGGAGTATCTGGTCATCCACGAGCTGTGCCACACCGTTCATATGAACCATAGCAAAGCGTACTGGCAACTTGTGAAAGCTCATTATGTCGGTGTGGATGCCGCAAATACCTGGCTTAAAACCAAGGGGAATGTGTGTTTCCTGATATAAATCAGCAATCAGAACTTGAGCGTATACACAAACGCAGGGGGGACATTCCGAAGAACAAAACTCTTGTTCACACAGTGTTTTCTGTTGATGGAACGCTCAAATTGTCCTCTAATAAAATTGAATTTATAATACTTAAAGTAGGTGAACCGAGCATTGGGTTTGAGCAAATCCAGCTGTTTCTGCCAGATAGCCGTAGAGACCTCCTGCGGTAATTGGTCGTATGGAATACTGCTCAATATAAAATCATAGGTGTAGCCGGGCTCAAAATCCAGGACATTCATTTCATAAACCTGGATATTTGAACCTGAATAAGTAGATTTGATCAATCTGAAGAATTCGTTGTCAAGCTCAACGATATCCAGTTTGTCCTCTGGACGCAATAAGGCCACAATCTCTTTGGTAATCGGTCCTGTTCCAGGTCCAAGTTCCAGAATTTTCAAGGGCTTTGAACCGTATTTGAGTGTTTTTCTAAGTGGATTGGTCATTTCATGGGCCAAATGTACCGAGCTTGGCACGACGGCGCCTACATGCTTGATATTTCTTATGAAATGAACAAAATTTAACACGATGATTATTCTAAAAAGTGGATTCCCATAGTTCCTTGATACTCAACGCATCCAACCCTGGGTGGGCTCATACGCCTTTAACTCGGATGAGTTATGACCAGCTTCAACATTCAACCGGATATTCCTATTTTTCGGGCATATTTAATCATAATACTCAATTCAGCTTCAAGCATCAATAATTTTAACATCTCAATAATCAAAAAAATAGTATCATCGCTTAAGTGTCTTATGTTAACCTAACTCAACTCTTTATGAAAAAAACACTATCTGTTTCACTGCTGGCACTATTTATGGCGTGTTCATCGAAACCCGATTTTAGCTATCCGGAATTTCCGAAATCAGATGTGGTAGATGATTATCACGGAACATTGGTGGCAGATCCATGGCGATGGCTGGAAGATCCGAACAGTAATCAAACAAACGAGTGGATTCAGGCTCAGAATTCAATTACGATGCCATATTTACAGTCGCTTCCCGGTCGTGAGCGTTTGAAGGAACGGTTGACCGAGCTGTGGAACTATCCACGATACTCTACACCGTATCGTCAAGGTAATATGTATTTCTACTCCTATAACGACGGGCTCCAGAATCAGTCTGTAGTTTACAAACAGTCAAGTCTGGATGCAGAAGCGCAGATTCTGATCGATCCAAACACATTCTCTGAAGATGGAACGGTGAGTTTGGCTAGTTTGACCATCAGTGAAAATGCCAAATATGCAGCCTATTCGAAATCTGTGGGTGGATCCGACTGGCGCGAGTTTTTTGTGATGGACGTGCTATCGGGGGAACAATTGGATGATCACATTCAGTGGGTGAAATTTTCAGGGATATCCTGGGATAAAGCCGAACAGGGATTCTACTATAGTCGTTATCCGCAACCTGCAGAAGGTGAATTATTAACGGCTGCTAATCGCGACATGAAAATGTACTACCACAAAGTGGGTACCCATCAGGATGAAGATGTATTGATTTATGAGCGCCCAGACCAACCCGATTGGGGTTTATACGGTAGTGTTTCAGATGACGGCAACTATCTAGTAATCACCATTACACAAGGTACAGATTCAAGAAACCGGGTTTACCTGAAAGATCTTCGTCGGGCAAGCAGTCCGGTTGTTCCAATTATGGACGCATTTGATGCCAGTTACTCGTATCTCACCAACGAAGGTAACCGATTTTACTTCCTGACCAACAACAATGCACCGAAATATCGTGTGATCTCTGTGGATGTCAATCGTCCACAACCGGAAAACTGGACTCAGGTCATTCCAGAGGCAGAAAGTGTACTTGATGGTGTTACCGTGGTTGCAAATCGTTTCGTTGCCGATTATCTGGTCGACGCACGTTCAGAAATCAAGATTTTTGCAATGGATGGTACATTCGAGCGTGAGGTAACTCTGCCTACTTTAGGTAGTGCAAGTGGATTCTCCGGTCGCAAGCAAGATAGTGAGGCTTTTTACAGTTTCTCTTCGTTTACGTATCCCTCAACGATATATCGTTACGACTTCGAGACCCACGAAAGCGTGGTATTCCGCTCATCGGATGTAGATTTCAATCCGGATGACTATGAAACCACTCAGGTATTCTATGAAAGCAAAGATGGGACTCAAGTCCCTATGTTCATCATCCACAAAAAAGGTCTGGCACTCGATGGTAAGAATCCAGCGTATCTGTACGGATACGGTGGATTTAACATATCAATGACTCCCGGCTTCAGCGTCGGCAACCTGGTATGGCTCGAAAACGGGGGGATCTATGCAGTTGCGAATCTCAGAGGAGGGGGAGAGTATGGTCGTGAATGGCATCAGGCCGGAACCAAAGAACGCAAACAAAACGTGTTTGATGATTTCATTGCAGCTGCAGAATATCTGGTTGGCCAGCGATACACATCCCCTGAACATCTTTCCATAGGCGGTGGATCAAATGGAGGTTTACTCGTAGCGGCAGCGATGCTTCAGCGCCCTGATCTGTTTGCTGCAGGAATTCCTGCCGTTGGAGTGTTGGATATGCTTCGTTACCACAAATTCACTATTGGCTGGGCTTGGGCCAGTGATTATGGAACCAGTGAAGATCCGGAAGGCTTCGAGTACCTGTATGCCTATTCCCCGTTGCATAATGTAAAAGAGGGCGTGAAGTATCCGAGTACTTTGATAACTACTGCTGACCGAGATGATCGTGTTGTTCCAGCTCACAGTTTCAAATTTGCTGCTGAACTTCAGGAAAAACATACCGGCGATAACCCGGTACTCATTCGGATTCAAACCAATGCCGGGCATGGGGCTGGTAAACCAACCACCATGATCATCGAAGAATTGGCTGATCGGTGGGCATTCCTAGCCTCAGAAACCGGAATGCGAATTCGATAAACTACTGTTCAAAGATAGTGTTGAATGGGATAGTGACTCATTTCCGTCACTATCCCATTTTTTTTGTAACCCGTTAGTGTTTCGAACGTAGTAGAAACAAATGTGCCTCAAATAGTTGAACTCATAAATTATCATGATCAGACGCAGTTTAGTTGAAGGATTCAAAATCGCCTGGTTGTCACTGTGGACAAACAAAATGCGTGCTTTCCTCACCACCTTTGGAATTGTTATTGGAATCGTTTCGGTTACCACGATGGCAACTGTGATAGACGGACTGAATCGTGGCTTTGAATCCAGTTTGAATATGTTGGGTCAGAATGTGGTATACATCCAGAAGTGGCCGTGGAATTTTGGGCCGAATTACAACTGGTGGGATTATATCAATCGTCGAGAACTCGAGGTTGATTATGCGGCAAAAATCGAAGAAATGTCAACTACCGTGGAAGCTGCAGCAGCGATCATGTATGCAAGTTCTCCGGTTTCATTTGAATCTGAAGTGGTAGATCGGGCTGATGTTCGTGGGGTCTCTCCCTCATACATCGTAACTGGAGCCATAGATATCGACGAAGGTCGATTTTTTACCGATGACGAAAACAGGGCAGCAAGAAATGTGATGATCATCGGACATGCAGTAGCTGAAGCGTTGTTCGCCGACAGAGATCCCATTGGACGCACCATTCGGGCTATGGGTCAACGCTTTGAGGTTATTGGTGTTATGGCCAAACAAGGGAGTTTTTTAGGGTTGGAAAGTTTTGATAATCAATTGATCATCCCTATTCAGACCTACGGTCGAATTTATGGCTTCAGACGGTTCATTCAGCTCCAGGTGAAGTTTGCTGATGCTGAAATGCTGGAAGCAGGACAGTATGAAGTTGAGGGTGTGATGCGTAGAATTCGAAAACTTGATCCGGGTGCCGAAAATGATTTCGCGATTAATAAACTCGATCTGTTCCGACAGCAGTACCAGGTGATGACAGGAGCCATTTATGGGATTGGATTCTTCCTGACCGGACTGGCATTGTTTATTGGGGGAATTGGTGTGATGAACATTATGTTTGTCTCGGTAAAAGAACGGACTAAGGAAGTGGGAATCAGAAAGGCCATAGGAGCCAAGTCGAGTGAGATTATGTATCAATTCCTGGTCGAATCGGTAGTCATTTGTACATTTGGTGGGGTGATCGGGGTGATTATTTCACTGGGTACTTCTGCGCTTCTCAATCAATTTTTTGTGGCCTATATGGACTGGTCCACCGTTTTGACCGCCTTTTTGATGTGTGCGGGAGTGGGTATCACGTTTGGATTTTTACCCGCATACAAAGCCGCGAAAGCAGATCCAATTGAGTCACTTCGTTACGAGTAAAGCTAAAGGTTTATGAACATTTCCGAAATTTTCAGGGTATCGATCAACTCATTGGCTGAAAACAAGCTAAGATCCGGATTAACGCTGTTTGCAATTATGATCGGTGTTTTTGCTGTGATCTCAGCATCAACAGCTGTTAAAGTCATTGATACGTATTTCAAACAGACCCTGACCATCATGGGTGGGTCTGTAATCAACATCAGCAATCGCCCAGTAGTGAATATGGGTGATCAATCCACCCGAAATCGTCAGCCTATTTCGTTTCTTCAGTTTGAACAGTTGCGTGACCGATCCGAATTAGGCAAAGCGTTTAGTCCGGATGTGCGATTTGCATTTACCCGAGTGGAAGGTAATGAACAAACAACAAATCCAACGGTAGTCATCTATGGCGGTAACGAATATTGGATGGCTAATAATGCATATGACATTGAAGAAGGGCGTGACTTTGTTGAAAGTGATATCATCAATAACCGTCCGGTTGCCATCATTGGCGAGGATGTTAGAAAAGCACTTTTTGAACGAACCAATCCAATCGGAAAGGCCATTCGAATTTCCGGTCAACAGTACACCATCGTTGGATTGGCAAAATCAAAAGGTTCTGCTTTTGGAGAATCCTTGGATAATTTTGTAGTCGCTCCCTATACCCGGTTGACACAGGTTTATGGTAAAGATCGAAATATTCAGATTATGGTCCAGGCTGCAGATATGTTGCTGATTAACGAGACCATTGAGGAAATGACGGGTCTGTTCAGAGTGATACGAGGTCTGGAACCGGGTGATCCTAACGACTTTGAAATCGAGACCAATGAGTCATTACGTGGCACATTCGATGAGTTTACCGGGATACTACTGCTATTTGGTGTGGCTGTAGGTGGGATATCGCTACTTGGTGCCGGAATTGGAGTTATGAATATCATGCTCGTTTCGGTTACAGAGCGGACTCGTGAGATTGGAATCCGTAAATCCATCGGAGCCACCAAAAAAGCCATCATACAGCAATTCCTTCTTGAAACCATTGTGATCTGTCAGATCGGTGGAATTTTCGGGATTATCGTAGGTATTCTTGGTGGGAATTTATTGGCGATGTCAATGGAGACTGGTTTTGTGATTCCATGGGATTCAGTACTTGTTGGAGTCGGGACCATGACGCTCATTGGGTTGATATTTGGAGTCTATCCAGCCAGAGTTGCAGCCAACCTGGATCCAATAACCTGCCTTAGATATGAATAATCACCGGCTACAAAAAGAAGTTTAGTTTAATCATTACACTCATTTCGTAAAAAAACTCAGATATCATGGCTACTACATCAAACAAAAAGACATTTATCATCCTGAGCGTGGTTGTAATCGCGCTTATTGCACTTGGCATCTTAGCCCGGACTATGGGTTGGCTGGATAGTGAATCCGGCACCTTGGTTGAAACTGGAAAATCAGAACGGAAAACATTGACTCAACTGGTTTCGGCATCTGGGGTGATAAGTCCGGAAGTCGAAGTCATTATTTCGCCTGATGTGAGTGGTGAGATCATAGAATTGACCGTGCGTGAAGGAGACTACGTGAATCAGGGTGATCTGTTGGTCAGAATCAGACCGGATATCTATCAGGCACGAATTGATGAAATTCAGGCCGTGTTGTTGAATTCGAAAGCGCGTGAGCAGCAGGCGTATTCGGTGATGTTGCGGTCAAAACTCAACTATGAAAAGCAGAAGGAGCTATACGAAAAGAATGTGATTCCCGAAATGGAATACATCACTGCGAAAACACAATTTGAAGCCGACAATGCGAATTACAATGCATCCACATACAGTGTTCAAAGTACTGAGGCTTCACTTCGACAGGCACGGGAGGAACTCAGAAAAACCGTCATTCGTGCACCGATCAGTGGGACCATCAGCAAGTTGAATGTTGAGGCCGGAGAGCGGGTAGTCGGTAGTATTCAGATGACAGGAACTGAAATTCTCAGAATTGCACGTTTGGAACAGATGGAAGTTGAAGTTCGTGTAAATGAGAATGACATCGTCAAGGTAAGTGTTGGTGATTCAACCCGAATTTTAGTGGATTCATACACAGGTAGGAATTTCCAGGGTGTGGTAACTGAAATTGCGAATTCAGCGACTCGTCGCGGGGAAGGGACGACCGAACAGATATCCGAGTATGTGGTAAAGATAAGAATTACGACTCCGCATAACCTGGGGTCAAGTCCACAGTTGATGCAACGTGCAGCTGCTGAAGAAACCCAGACAGCAGTTCCTGCTCCGGAATTCAAACCAGGAATGTCAGCTTCTGTGGATATTGAGACGCACACCGAGTTTAATGTCGTTTCAGTACCCATACAAGCCGTAACTGTACGGGATTTTGCCGACCTGAACAGCAAAGATGCTGATGAATCTGAAAAGGGTGAGGATGAAGAAATGGAGCAAGCTGTTTCAGATAGCACAAACACACGCGAAGATATTCGAAGGGTGGTTTTTGTTGTTGACGGGAATCGTGCAAACATGGTGGAAGTTGAAACCGGGATCAGCGATGATACTCATATCCAAATTTTGCGTGGTCTTGATGAGGGTGTTGAAATTGTAACTGGAAACTACCGACTCTTGTCTCGTCAGCTCAAGGACAAAGCAATGATTCGTAAGGAGTAAAGCGGTGGAGCAGGATAGCGGTAAAGCAGGATAGCGGCGGGAAGTAGGGTACTACTCAACCGCTCAGCCGATTTCTAATTCCAAATGCGTAATCAGGATTTCAACCATGTTCTGGCGCATGGGATCATCGGCAATCTGGTATGCATTGTATAGATTTCTGAGTGTTCGGAGAAGCATTTGATGCGGAGTGGCTTTGTTGAAATATTCTTGCTCTGGTCGGATATTGTTCTTTTTTAAAAAGTTGAGACATTCTTCAACACTTACCGGACGACCACCATTGTAAGGGTCTAGATACACCACCTGAGCGTCAAAATCGAAACGCATCAGGAAATGAATGGGCATGTTGATGCCGTTGAAAGGCAGTTCAAGGCGGCGTGACAGGAACAGCACAACCAATGAGAGTGATAATGGAATCCCCTGTTTTCCGTCCATGACCGCGCTTAACTGTACATTTTGGGGTAAAAATGAACCATTCTCAGGTGCCCTGTACCCATGCGTGTGAAACACATGATAGATTAGAAGCTCCATCTGTTTGATGGGCTGAAGTGTGTACTGAATTTCGGCTTGAATTTCGCTGGCCATGTAATTCAATTTCCGAATATACAATTCCTCCCGAATCGTTGGGTTCTGGATTCTGGTCAGCAATACGATTGCGGTTTCAAGCTCTTCGAATGTGGTGACCCCACTTTCAACGAGATTCAAAAACTCCTGTTCAATCGTTGGAAAAGTAAGCTTTAAAATCGTCTCATCAAGAATTCTCTTCGCCTTTTCATCCCTGGTTTTAGAACGAAACTCGTCCAAAAGTGGAATCTGATGTTGAGTCATAGACTCAAAGCGTTGCAAGACCGATGATCTCACAAATTCATCAGGGTCATCCAGCAGGTAGAGAAGTGACTCGATTTCAGCTTTGTTTGTCATAACCTTAAGGTAAAGAGTTAACGGAAAACAGAAAACAGAAAAACGGTAAACAGGATACAGAAAACGGTAAACAGGATACAGAAAACGGTAAACAGGATACAGAAAACAGAGCGCAGAAAACAGAGCGCAAAACTGGTAGGTCCGGAAGGTCAGATAGGGTAGTATGTAGTAGAGCGTGCGCAGTATAGATTTTATCGTACAGAGTATTGGACGAGGGACGAGGATGTCTCCCTTATCTGTTCTATTTTGTCTCTTATCTCATCTCTAATGACAAAGTTGTATATTATGCCCTAACAAATACGAGCGAATTCATAAAATTATGCACATTCAGGTTCAATCAGAGACAGGCCGACTCAATGGTGTTATTGTTCATACTCCGGGATTAGAGGTATCACTTGTTCACCCTGAAATGAAACAGGAACTACTTTTCGACGACATCATTTTTGAGTCACAGGCAGCTAAAGAACATCGGGATATGCTGGATGTGTTTCGAGTTGCCATGCCTGCAAGTGGGAAAGTTTTTGAAATTGTTGATCTGATTGTGGAAGCTTTTGCTTCTGAAGAGGCCAGGATATTTTTTGTCGAAAAACTGATCAAACGACATCCGGAACGTCTGCTTCTGATGCAGTACAGGTCAGCTCTACTGGATCTAAATCCAGTAGAACTATGTAACTTTGCCATTCATGGGGTTACAAAAGACATCAAAGTACTGTCACTGCATCCTTCTCCGAATATATTATTTACCCGTGATTTAGCTGCGGTACTCGGCGGACATATCGTCCTTTCTAGTGCAGCTAAAGTGGCCCGAATTCGGGAGTCGATTCTGATGGATACACTGATCCGGTTTCATCATCTTTTTGCTAACATCAGACAACATACCATTCGGATTCCGGATGCGGACACGATTGAGGGTGGGGATATTCTGATCGCATCCTCTGATGTAGTACTCATTGGCATGAGTGAGCGAACCTCATTTAGTGGGGTGATGTCGGCGGGTAGAGCAATTCTGGAACGTGGATTCAGGACTGTTTTGATCGTTGATATACCCAAACAGCGGTCATCGATGCATCTGGATACTATTTTTACGTTTTGTAGTCCCAATGAATGTGTAGCTTTCCCTCCGGCGATCATGGATCGGTCGGACAATGTGGTCGCTTTGACGTTGCGCGATGGAGAAGTCGTTACCCATTTAAAATCTTCTGTGCATGCAGCACTTCAGGAATCGCTGGAACGTGATATCACATTTATCAAGTGTGGTGGTGAGGATCCGGTGATGCAGTCTCGGGAACAGTGGTCTGATGGGGCAAACCTGTTCGCTTTGTCGCCGGGCGTAGTGGTTGGCTATGAGCGAAATGTGAAAACGTTCGAAACCATGCAAGAACACGGCTATCGGATTATGAATCAATATGAATTCATCGATCGATACAGAGATACCGGATTTAATCCAACAGGTGAAGAAAAAATTGCAATCAGTTTCCTTGGGCACGAATTGTGTCGTGGCCGAGGTGGGGCGCGGTGCATGACTCTGCCTGTTAGCCGATTAGATGCATAAGGATCAAGAAGTGAGCATTGACCAATCCACAAACCGATACCATAATTCGATGCAGAACGACTCCAGTGAGGAAAATAGACACAGCAGCTTCACTCAGGATGACAATCCATCTTCACACTTCAAGTTAGATCATCCCTACAGATTCAAACCTCATGAACCTTTGCAGGATTTAAGACCCAGAACCCTTTTTAAGCATGTTGGGCTATTTGTTTTGACAATATTGACGGTCAGTGAGCGTGGAGTTGCTTTTGTAGGCCATTTTGAGACCGCAGATTCGGCCTGGAGTCTGGTTCTTGACGGACTGCTATTCGCCACCTTGTTACTCTTGTTTCTTGGGACACATGAATTTGGGCACTACTTCGCTTCTGTAAGACATGGCATCAGAACAACACTGCCCTATTTCATACCTCTGCCATTTCTGTTTATCGGAACATTCGGAGCGGTGATACGCATTAAAGAACCCGTGACCGACAGCAGAAAACTCTTTGATATCGGAATAGCCGGGCCAATTGCCGGTTTTTTGGTTTCAATTGTAATTTTACTGATCGGATTCTATACCATGCCTGGACCAGAATACATCAGGCACTTTCCAGGACATGAAGCCATACAGCAGTACGTAGCTACTCATGGAGTTTATCCAGAGAACCCCATGTCTTCATCTGAGATGCCAGAGGTAATGGTTTTGGGAAATACCTTACTGTTTGGCTTTTTTGCCTCATTTTTTGAGAATATGCCCCCCATGTGGGAAATGTATCATTATCCCTTTTTATTTGCCGGTTGGTTGGGAATGTTTTTCACGGCTCTGAACCTCATGCCTGTCGGGCAACTTGATGGAGGACACATTCTGTACTGCCTGATAGGGTCGAAACGTCACAAATTGTTTGCCCGGCTGTTTTATGTTGGACTCACCTCATTGGGAGGGATTGGTTTAATTCCTGTATTAAACGCCTTGTTGGCTGACTACGATAATGCCTATGCAACCCTTAGTTTCTCTGTTTGGGCCTTAATCTTGTTTGCGATGCACGGAAAAGCGTTCAACTATGATTTGAAATGGGTTATTCCTGCCTGGTTGTCGGCATTTACCATCACCTTGCTTACAATCCTGTTTGTTGTTGGGATGAATCCTGCAGCTGGATTCCTTATTTGGTTTGTATGGTCACTGTTCTTATTATTTTTGGTTGGAATCGAACATCCACCAGTACTCATTGAGCAGCCTCTTACCCCGGGACGCAAAATTCTCGGGTGGATTGCGATGGTGGTTTTTGTGCTATGCATAAGTCTGAGTCCGATATATATAGTTATTCAATAGGGAATTAGGCCTGTAGGCTAGCAGAGTAGGCAGTTTTGCTGTGCGTGGGTGACTTTATCACGTTGGTACTGGTTTTACGACCGTTTAGGCGGCTTCGCCGCAGTTGAACGTGCTTTCGCAAGCGAATGGAAGTAGGTTCCGCATGCCCGCTTGCCCGCTTGCCTATTATGTAATTATAAGTAGTTAATGGGCACCAAATTGAGTATTTTTGGGTGCTACTCCTCATGATTCACTACTATTTTTATCAATACACGTATTATCCCGATATCCATGAAACCGATTCTCCATATCTTATTATTTGCTGTTCTTCCTTTCGTATTTGCTGGATGTGGTGTGGATACACCTTCCTCGGAAACAGATTCATATGAAGATACAACCGCTCAGGTTGCGTATCCGGCCGACTTTAATGCGTTTTCGCTTCAACAGAAAGTCGAGTTCTTTATAGAAAATGACTTATATGCCGATGCGTTGGCTGTACTTCGTGGACAGGATGAGACCGATCAGCAGATTCGGGAATTGAAAATAGCAGCCCATATGACCTATGGACTTTATTTGACCTATGGATCGTTAACGGATATGCGAACCAGAATGCCGGAAGCCCTTCGGCACTACCGCAAAGTAGTTGAGTTGGATCCAGAGAATGCTCAGGCTAAAGTCGAAATTGAGCAGATTGAAGGGATTTACCGTAGTTTGAACCGCGAAATACCTCAGGGAGTGGCCGAATAGTTTACTCATTGTTTGACAGCTACTTACAAGCCTGAAGGCAATCAGGCTCATTCGATATATGGCAAAAGAATCTAAAAAGAGTCCCGTATCTGTGCAGAACAGGAAAGCACGGCATGACTTCCATATTGATAAAACATGGGAGGCTGGGATTGTTTTGCAGGGAACTGAGGTGAAGTCACTGCGGCAGGGAAACTGTTCGTTCGTCGACTCGTTTGCTTACATGAAGAACGGAGAAGTTTTTTTGAAGGATTTTTATATCAAAGAGTTCGAACAAGGGTCGTACAACAACCACGATACCCGTCGAGAACGAAAGTTATTACTGAACCGAGAAGAGATTCAGAAAATCGATAAAGCGATCACCCAGAAAGGCTTTACGCTCGTTCCTCTGGCATTGTATTTCAAGCATGGAAAAGCGAAGATTGAGATTGGATTGGCCAGGGGGAAGAAGGTCTTTGACAAGCGTCAAACGCTGGCTGAAAAAGATGCGAAACGAGAGATAGACAGAAAAATGAAAGGAGCCTGACCCTCAACCGGTCAACCACGTCCGGAGTGAGTAAAAAGTGGTCAAGGCTCTTTCTTTTGTCATTTGTAAGCCGAATTCTGTACCCTTAGAAGGGTGGTAATCATTTATCTCGATTCACTGTTGCCAGTGAACTCCAGCGATCTACCCGGCAGCATCGCGACAGACGACACCTACTGCCTGCTTGATCTTGCACCCCGTGAGGTTTACATGGCGCAGGCTGTCACCACCCTGCCGGTGGGCTCTTACCCCACCATTTCACCCTTACCTGGACCCTGTGGACCAGGCGGTATACTTTCTGTTGCACTATCTGTATCCCGGCGGACCGGAACCCTACCTGTTAGGTAGCACGGTGTCTGTTGGTGTTCGGACTTTCCTCTGCAACCTAAGTTACAGCGATTACCCCATGACAAAAGAAAGAACGTTGACCTCCAAAACATCCAGGTATTACACACCAGATTGAAACAGGGTCAGGCTCCCGAATAAATCAAATCGAGAGCTCTTTTTTCGCGATTTCGAAGAACTCCTGGTCTACAACGATTCTACCGGAGTTTTCGTCTATGATAATGCGGGCCATCTTGCGAACTTCCAGTTGAACCTGTGGGGGCAGCATCATTCCAAGAGCTGAACCACGTTCCATAGGAACAACAGCGAGTCCATTGGTAAGACCATTTCTTAGCCGCTCGTAACTGCGAAGGTAACGGGCCTCAATCATGGTTTTAGCCTCATCCCGTTTGTCCAGCAGCATTTCTTCTTCAGATTTTGTTTTGGCGATCACCTCATCAAGATTTTCTTTTTTGATGTCGAGGTCATTTTCCATGTTGGTCAGGTTCTCACGTAAGGATATGAGTTCAGACTTGGAGTCGCGCAGGATGATTTCGATCTCTTCCAGTCGTGAGCGGTTATTGTCGGTAGACTGCTTCTGAGCCTCGATTTCTTTTGTAAGTGCATCGTACTCACGATTGTTACGAACGCTCATTTGCTGGGACTCGTATTTAGCAACCAAAGCATGTGAATCGTGAATTTCCTGCTCAAGATTTGTTCTTTCGCGTGTAAGTTCAACTTCTTGCACTTCAAGTCGGGCAATCTGATTACGGGTTCTGTCAATATCATACTCTATATCCAGAATCTCTTCGGGCAAATCGCCTCTTAATCGCTTGAGCTCGTCGATGCGCGAATCTATGTACTGAAGATTAACAAGGCTTTGAATCACTTCTTTCATGGTAGCTATGGATGGTTATGTGGTTGAATGAAAAAGGGTAGAAGAATGATGAATGTTCATCGGATTAGTACTGACATCAGACGTTATCACCTTGAGATCTCTGAACTGTTTAGTCAGTTGTCTGGCAATATGTCCGGCGATATGAATTTCGGTTTCGTAATGACCGGCATCGATTTTCAATAAATCCGGAAAATCAAAATACTCGTGATACTTGATATCAGCGGTTATGAACGCATCTGCATGTGATTGGGATGCCTCTGCAGCCAGGCTGATGCCTGAACCACCGCAAACGGCTACGCGGGTAATCTGAGTGGCTTCGCCAGCGTATCGGATTGCCGTTGTTCCGAGTTGAGTGCAAACAAAATCCAAAAATAAATTGCGACTCATGGGTTTTGGCAGATTTCCGATTACTCCGTATCCGTAGGTTTGACCGGTGTCGTGGTGGGTCAAAAATCGTTGATCCGTCAAGGATAACTGGTCTGCTAGAACAAAAGAAACCCCGTTTTGAGCTGCATCCAGATTCGTATGGACAGCCAGAACAGAGATGTCGTTTTTGATTAGCTTAAAGAGAATTGATCCGACTGAAGTATCAGGAGAAATACGACTCAGTTTTTTGAAAATCAGGGGATGATGCGCGACAATCAGATTGCATCGCTGTTTGACCGCTTCGTCTACTACCTCACTGGTTACATCGAGTGTAGTGAGGATGCCATTGACTTGTGTACTTTGTGATCCGACTAGGAGACCGGAGTTGTCATATTCTGCCTGAGTGGAAAAGGGCGCCCAGGAGTTAAAGAATTCAGAAATATGCGTTATCTGGTAGCTCATATCCCTTGTCGCATCACCCCTTCCTGTTGAGTGAGGCAGCGGGGATGTTTAAAATCCCACCTGAATCGCAGTAGATTTTTTGTAAATTCAGGGATACGTTGTGCGGTCATGGTGTGTTTCTCGATTTTACACAGAAACACAATATACGATTTTTCACACAGATTTTAAATTAAATTAGTAAGGCAAAAACGGATCATGCAAGCACTGAGACAAAATTGGATCCAGGTGAAAGACCAGTTGGCCCAAGCCGCGATATCTTGTGGAAGGAATCCGGCTGAAATCCGGCTCATCGCCGTAAGTAAGACGCATCCCTATGAAGCTATCAGAGAGCTTCATAGGGATGGGCAAATCCATTTCGGGGAAAACAGGGTGCAGGAATTGGTTCCTAAAATGGAGGCTGCAGATCATGAGTTTGGCAAGGGATCAGCAGAAAGCGTGGTCTGGCACATGATTGGAACGCTGCAGACGAACAAGATCAAGTATATGGCTTCCAGAGTAGACTGGATCCACTCAGTTTCAAAACTTAAAGCCCTTGAAGAGATCGAGAAACGAGCAGGGGAAGCTGGTCGGACAATCAAAACCCTGATACAGGTGAATATCAGCGATGAATTGCAGAAAAGTGGATGTGAGCCCGAAGAGCTCAGGGAGCTACTATTGGCATCCCGGAGATTTCGGCATGTGAAGGTATGCGGATTAATGGGAATGGCATCTTTGGAAGCTGATCTGGAAGTTGTTCGTCCGCAGTTCAGGTTGCTCAGAGACCTACGGGATTCTTTGAGTTCTTTAAACGAGGGAGCTCTTGAGCTTAGTGAGCTTTCGATGGGAATGAGTCATGATATGGAGGTTGCCATACAGGAAGGATCTACCATGATTCGGGTTGGAACTGCAATATTTGGCAGCAGAGGTTAAATAGTTGCTACATTTTTCAGTACATTACGCATTGTGGACCTTAAAATATCTGGATCAATCAACTAATCGGGTGTAGATATGGGTTTATGGACAATGATCGCAGTGATTGTAGTTGTTGCAACCATTGGTGAAACGATAAAAGTGTATTTAAAGACGAAAGAAAAGTCGGGAGCGTTTGATACACAGGTCAAAGAAAAACTGCTCCGATATGAACAGGAAATGGAAGCTTTGAGAAAGAGAGTGCGGAATCTGGAGGCAATCGCTGCTGGAGCTCCGGATGAGTTCAGTATGAAGGACGTGAACGAAGCCGCTCATTTTGATTTTGATTCGACCGATGAGTTCAATGAAAAATTAGTGAATCAACTTGCCAGAAAAAAGACGAAAGGATAACGGATGGAAGGTCCTGAGTTTGTACTAGCCGTATTAGCCATTGCTGGAGGAATTGGGCTTACTGCATTCATAGTTGGGAACATATTCAAGTTAATTCGCACTGGTATCGAAATGAGGCATCGAGGCAGGGATTCCTCGGTGGATACGGTAAGTATGAAAGAATTTATTGATTACAAGCTCAAGGTGGAAAAGCGGATCCAGACGCTTGAAGCCATCGTTGTTGATCAGGATCTCATTGATCAGAAACAACTTCGTGAGACTCAGCATCTGATTGATGTTGATCCGGTTGAGGATGATTCGGACAAACGGTTACGCAACCGACTAAGGCAGTAATCAAGGGGTTATTTTTCACATACCTATTGAGCTTGAAAATCGTTAACTTTAACAGTAAAACGAATCCATCCAATCACGCTATTTATGAAACTAACCGCCCTAGAAATCAAACAACAGAACTTCGAAAAGGCACTTCGTGGTTACGATGTGGGAGAGGTTACGGCTTTTCTGAATGTGATTGCCAGTGAATGGGAGCATATGGTAGGACGTAACCGGGAGTTGGAGCGTGAGATCGAGCAGTTTAGAGAAAAGTTAAAACATTACGAGAAAGTGGAAGAGGCGCTGCACGAAACGCTCCAAGCTGCCAAGGAGTCCTCGGAACAGCGTTTGTCTGCAGCCAAAAAAGAAGCCCAGAACCGTATCATGAAGGCTGAAATGGAAGCGGAGCAAATTGTGCGTGATGCGGCTCAACAGCGCCACCAGATTCGTCAAGACATTATTGGCATGCTCAACAGACGCGAAGAAATTTTGCGAGGAATGAGATCTTATCTTGATCTTGCGCGGGAATCTTTGGGCGCGTTTTCACGAGATGAAGCTGGAATTTATGCGTTCATCCAGGATGGTCAACAACCCGTTTTGGATGCCACAAAAGAAAATGCTGAGCCGTCTGTTTCCAATACACCCAAAGCTGCTTCAATGGCCTCAACCAGTGATCTTGATGAGCTTATTGATAACTTGGATTAATCGGTTAGATTACAAAAACGTTAGCACGTAAACATGACAAACGACACAGTAGAAGTGTTCAGAGCAAAAAGAGCTGAAGCACTGCAGTTTATCCAGTCCAAAACAGGTTCTAAACCTGAATACGTCATCATATTGGGGACAGGACTCGGACGCCTGGCCAATCAGATTGATGTAGAAACCAGCATCTCCTACGTGGATATCCCGCACTTTCCGGTATCAACGGTAGAGAGTCATGCCGGAAGGCTCCTTTTTGGTAAACTCGGTGGAAAAAACGTTGTAGCCATGCAAGGAAGGTTCCATTACTACGAAGGATACACGATGCAGCAAATCGTGTTTCCGCTTCGTGTACTGCAAGCCAATGGAGCTCATACACTCCTGGTTTCTAATGCCTGTGGTGGTATGAATCCGAATTTTCGCAGGGGGGATATCATGTGCATCACGGATCATATCAATTTACTGGGCGATAATCCTTTGATCGGAGCCAACGACAATGAGCTCGGTCCACGATTCCCGGATATGAGTGAGCCCTATACCCGCAGTTTGGTCGATGTTGCAGAACGGGTGGCTTTGGACATGGGCATAAAAATGCATCAGGGCGTGTATGTTGCCGTAAGTGGTCCGAATCTGGAAACCCGCGCTGAATATCGATTCCTCAGACAAATCGGTGGCGATGTGGTGGGAATGAGTACGGTTCCTGAAGTGATCGCTGCGGTTCATATGGGCATGAAGACCTTAGGTATTTCCGTGATTACAGACGAATGTTTTCCGGATGCGCTGGAGCCCGTTGAGATGAAACATATTTTAGAGGCAGCTGATATGGCAGAGCCGAAAATGACTCAAGTTATGATCGGAACACTCGAAAGACTGTAATTACAGGTCACGACGAGTCGGGAATCTATTTGAAATCTGATTATCATTCTTTTCATGCGAGCAAACGAAGAAGAAATCTGGAACGAGCAACAATGGGAGTCTCATCTCAACGAGATGGAGGACAAAAGCGAGAAGTTGCGCGTATACATTGAAACCAATCTGGGTGAACAAACTCCCCGGTGGTCGAGATTCCTGAATGGATTTCCCTCCAAACTCGATGCGATCGATGCCTATATCGAAGACGAGTTGATGTTCGAGGATGCGTACTTTCCGGACGACGATGATGATTGGGAAGACGAAGATGACGAAGTGGATGATTTCTTTCTGAGCGCAGAGGAGGCTGAAGAAGACGATGACATGGGGGAAGGTGAAGACTGGAAGCAACATTTGGATCCGGACAGTCCGTTAAGGTCTGAGTTTAACCCGGAATCCGAAGAGAATGATCGCGATATCGCAACCTGGATAGCCAATCAGATATTGGATGATCCAGAAGAGGTAGCCGATATGGAATTATATGATGAAGCGCGTGAGTTGGCTGCAGATATGCTTAAACTGGCTGAAATAGTTCCTCCCGACGAGCAGGACCAGAAATTTATCGAACTGGTTACTCACACTGTAAATGTGGGGTCGAAAGTTGCGGGGGCGTTCGCTTTCGGATTTGATCTGGATGTACTAGGTGGGAATATTGCTTACTGTAAGAAAGCGCTCGGTTATGCCAATCAGGTTCTTGAGTTACTTCAGGAGCTGAAATATCGCCCATTTATGCGCTTTGTGGATTATGAGACCCTTCACGAACGTATGTTTGATCTGAGAAACGATCTCGGAGTTCATATTCAGGAACTTCGTGAAGAACTTAACGAAGGATTGGCTTCCGAGTAAATCCCACCGTGGTATGTACATTGAAGCAAGCGATAGTCTAACCTCAGACATCGCTTTTTTTGTTTTTGAGAAGGCCAGTGCCTGGAAACTTACTGAGTGGAAAAGTCCTGATTGAACGGATTATTTCCGAAGCCCTCAACAATTTTGATGTATCCGTGCCCGCTGGCCTGATGACATGAATTACAGGATGTGATGATCGTCTGATAGGCCTGCCTAATCTCATTCCAGTCGCCGGATTCTTCTGCGGACTCAAAGGCCTTGATTTGGGGCATAAGTATGGTCTCGGACAATTCAGCAATTGGATATCCATCGTATTCTTTAATTGAAGCGATAAGGTCTTCGATACCTTCTTCCAGTTCGTGATGATAAAACTCTGTGAGTTCAGTATTCCGGGATTCAACCGAAAGGCCCAGTTTGTGGGTCCAGTGCTGGATATATTTCATCTGAATAGCGAGTCCAGGGGTAGATGTTCCCAGGTGTGATTCGTCGTTGTATGATTCTGTTGTGAGCTTTTGGGTCTCGGATGCCGGTGAGCAGCTTTGAATGGTGAAAAATAGCTTGAGGATCAACAGAATCGAGAGGGTAATTGCAGATGGTTTCATGAAGCTTTTGAAAAGGGATAACTGAAAAGGGAAAAGTGAATGATAATCGAATACCTATTTTCAGGGATTATTTTGAGAATGTCAACACGTTAGATAGGGAGTGGGAAGTGGGAAATGGGCACTTTACGGTGAGGGGTACCGCTCTCCGAAGCAAAACTGCACTCTCCATCGCATTAGGCAAATACAAGTGTGAAGTTGAGAACGAGCGAACAAGAGAACGTTCTTCTGTACTCGCGTTCTCGTGGCGAAGCCACGCGTATCGTTTGCGAAGCAAATACTGACCGTGAACGAAGTGAACAGGCCTTTACATCTTTTGTCGAATGATTTTCATGGATTGGCATATCAGGGTCAATTGATTTCGAATGACCCCGGTTGTGTCTATTTTTTTGTTGTCGGCTCGATGCAGCTTGAAACAATGGCTTAAGCGTGAAACCATTATCGAAATCCATATCATGAAATCCGAGTTTAATCATCTGGTACACAAATACAGTACATCGGGTCCCCGATACACGTCCTATCCAACGGCTTTGCTGCTCAAACCAGTGAATAAGCTGGATCAATTTTATCGGGAATTGAGCATGGTGTCGGACACCGGCAAGGAGTTGTCGCTTTACATACATTTACCGTTCTGTCGATCGTTGTGCTGGTACTGTGGGTGTAATAAGGTTGTTACACGTGATTCCAGGGACGCTGATCAGTATCTGGAATATCTTGAAAAAGACTTTGAGCTTACCAATCCACATTTGCCATCCGGACGAGCCGTGACGCAGATACATTTGGGAGGTGGAACGCCAACGTTTATGTCTCCCGAGCAATTGCTCAGGTTAAAGCTTTTGATACAGCAATATTTCGACATACAACCGGATGCCGAGTGTAGTGTAGAAATGGATCCTCGTCATATGTCTAAAGCCCATGTCCAAATGCTCAGAAGTATCGGATTCAACAGGGCTTCGATTGGGGTTCAGGATATGAACGAGGAAGTACAGCGTGCTATTCACCGCGTTCAACCTTTTGAGATGAATCAGCAAGCGGTAGACTGGCTTCGACAGGCGGGATTCACATCCATAAACATGGACCTGATCTACGGACTCCCGGCACAGACGCCCGAACGTTTTGCACGGACACTGGATATGGTCATGGAACTGGATCCGGACAGGCTTGCCGTGTACAACTATGCCCATTTGCCTGATCAGTTTCCTTCCCAGCGGCTGATTCCCGATGAAATGTTACCTGATTCCGATCAGAAACTTGAAATGCTCGAATATGCGATTGAGTTTCTGAAACGTCATGGCTATGAATACATCGGTATGGATCACTTTGCCAAACCAAAGGATGAATTGACAAGGGCACTTCGACAAGGTTCTCTTCAACGAAACTTCCAGGGATACAGCACCCGTCGAGGGACAGAAACCTGGGCTTTTGGAGTATCGGCTATTAGTCAGACGGGTCCAATCATGTGGCAGCGGTTCAAGTCGCTTGAAGAATACTACGCAGCTATTGATCGTTGCGAGTTGCCGGTATACAAGTCCTACACACTGAGCGCCGATGATGCACTCAGACGTGAGGTTATTATGCGCTTGATGTGTGGTGTTCCTGTAGACTGGCATGACCTGGATCTGGAGTTTGGAATCAGTACGCAGATTTATTTCCGGGATGAACTCGAAAAACTCGATGAGTTTATCACGGATGGTCTGCTTGATGTGGATGAGAGAGGATTGATGGTGACAGAAAAGGGAAGGTTATTTTTACGAAATATTGCTATGGTTTTTGATGCCTGGTTACCTAATCAGAAAGAGCGTGTCTACTCAAAAACTATTTGACAAATCCTGACATCTACTGACAACTTGATTTCGCACATTACAGGCAAACTGCTATTTTGCTGGCATGTTATACCTATACGAGTCAGTAGCTATTAAATCCCTTTTTGAGGCCTGGAAACAACAAATTAGCAGTCCGGTTGAGGGGAATGTGCTTGAGCCCAGGACTGTCATTGTACCAAATATGGATCTTGCGGGATGGTTGCAGGTTCATCTAGCCGAGCAAGAGGGTATTGCTTCAAACTTTGATTTCCAGTTGCCAGCAGGATTTTTCCGAGCGCAATTTGAACGGTTGGACCCTGGTGTTCGTGGTGTTCTGATGGATAAATCCATGTTACGGTGGATGATCTTTACGCTGTTGGGTGAAGCTGAGCAAGAAGGAGGGTATCCGCGGAGCTGGAGCGTGTTAATAGACTGGATTCGGACCAGGGCGAGCGGGACGCAGGTGGGGAGAAGTAGTCAGGGTGTAAGGTGGGACCTTGCCGGGCAGATCGGGGACGTCTTCGATCAGTATATTATGTATCGTCCGGATTGGTTGTTAGCCTGGGAACGAGGTGAAAGGGGATTTGGAGCGGGTGAAGAGCCAGGTTATATGCATGCCTGGCAGCCTTCATTCTGGAAGCGATTGTTGGAGCGTTGGCCTGCAATCAGGCATCGTGCGGGACTCCTGGATGAGTGGCTGGTGCGATTGGAGACAGATCGTGCCGTACGAGAGTCATTACCTGCAACGATTCACGTATTTAATGTAAAACAGGTAGCTCCGGCACTGATTGAGGCACTGGTGGAGTGTAGTAAGGGAGTCGATGTGCATTGGTACCTGGCGGAGCATGAATTTAACGATGCCTATGATGACCGTTTTTTCAAGGGACTTAATACGGAGCAGGTTGAATTCCGGACGTTGTTCGAGCAGATAGCGGGACAGAGTGGGGCGCAGATGGCCAGGTGTAGGGTAGGAGCGGCGCAAGGGACAGTGGCTCCGGTTCTGGAGAGGGCTGGGGGTGTGGTGGTTCATCGGTGCCATAGTGCGCATCGGGAGGTTGAGGTGCTCCGCGACCGGCTACTGGAGTTGTTTGAAACCACGGAGTTGCGTCCGCACGAGGTTGCAGTGGTGACACCTGATCCCGATATGTATGCTCCATTCATGCGGGAGGTGTTTCAGGTTCACGATGAAGATAGTACTTTTGTTCCTGTACGTATTCACGGTGGACGGAAAACGGATCGCGTGTTGGTTTCGGAGGCCATTTTACAAGCGATTCACTTGGCAGGTACTCGTTTCAAAATGACTGAGGTACTCGACTGGCTGGGACAGGCACCGGTGTTGGGCGGATATCTGGATTCACACCGGTTACGTCCAGTACTACATCGATGGATCGAAGAGCAGATGATCCGCTGGGGCAGTGATCAATCCCATGTTTCTACAGCTGAGTTTGAGTTGAATGGTAAACATACCTGGGAGCATGGATTTGAACGGTTGTTGCTGGCTAAAGTCGGTTCAGAAGATCAGGATTTTGAGTTTGATGGCGTGTTGTCGGGGTCGGGTGTGACCTCTCAGAACGAAGCGGTGTTGCTGGGTCGGGTGTTACAGGCTTTTGATGCGCTCGACCGACTTCGGGAAACTTCCGGTTTGACCGAATCAGTAGAGTACTGGATGGATTTTTTATCTACAATGATCGATTTGTGTATCGATCCGGATTGGAAGGAGTACACAGACCAGGTACGTTCGCAGCTGTCTGATCTTAAAAAAATCAATGAACTTGTTGGAATCGAAGCGGTGTCGCTTCCAATTATCGGCTCTTTTTTGCAAGAACAGCTTGAGAAAAGCAGACTTGGCAGAAGCTGGCATCCGGGCGAAGTAACCTTTACCGGGATGGTCTCACTGCATGAGATTCCATTCAAAGTGATTGCAGTCATTGGGTTGAATGACGGTAGTCTGCCGGGTAGGACACCGGTTTCGGCCTTCGATCTGATATCAAAGTTCAAACGGAAGGGGGATAGGGTGCGTCGATTGGCTGACCGGCAACTATTTCTGGATTATCTGATTGCTTCATCAGAGCATGTGCATTTGTCCTACACCGGGCTTCGTCAGACTGATAACAAAAAAGTGGCACCCTCGGTCATGATTCCCTTGATGGTGGATCATTTGAAACGATTGTCTAAAGACGGTAGATTTGTGGTCCCGGTGGAGCATGTGCATCGATTGCAGCCCTTTCATCCGGATTATTTCAATGGTTTGGGAGTACTGCATAGTTTTTCACGGGTAAATGCGCAGTTAGCCGAAGTGCTCGGATCCGGGAGAATAGAACAGAGGTATACATTGCTTCCTGAATTGACTCCTGCGCGAATGCGGGAACTTTCGGGGATGGGGCCACTGGGTGAGGTATTGGGTTGGGAGCGGGAAACGGAGGTTCGGGTGGATCAGTTTCTAGCCTTTTTTGCCGATCCGTGCAAGTATCTGCTCAAGGATGTAGTCGGGGTGGATCTTCATGAAGGCGAGGTTCCCTCGCTGGATGATGAGCCGTTGAATATTGATGCTCTTAGTGCCTGGAAGATGCGTAATGAGATGGTCGGATGGGTGGTGGGACAATGGGCCACTACGCGTAGTTTTCCCTCCGAGGAGAGTGTGGAGGCACAGTTGTCGGGGTTTGTGCATCGGTATGAGGTCCAGGGGTGGGTACCCGATGCCCTGGCCGGGAAGTTGGAGTTAGAAAAGATTATGGAGGAATCCCGTGAATTGATTCGGGAGTTTGAATTGCTTGTTTCTGGTTTGCAAGGCTTGCCGTTGACTCAGAATGAAATAGACATGGATGTAGATCTTGGCTCTGGGCTTGGGTTTCGATTAAGAGGGAATCTACCCGAAATTTACGGTAATCAGTATGTTGCTTTAGAAGTTGGTAAAGTGACTCCGGCCCGAGAACTCAAATACTGGATGATGCATCTCCTACACAATACAGTTGATCCTGTCGAGACCACTGTCATTTTCAGGGATGACACTCCGAAACCGATTAAGTATGCCTCTATGGAACGCGAAGAAGCACTAAGATGGATACGTAACCTAGGTTGGTTTTTCATTTTGGGACATTCTCATACTATGCCGTTGTATGCTTCGATGAGTGCGCATTACCTCGATATACCTAAAAATGAATCCAACAGTTTGTTCAGATTGTATGCACTTCAAGATGCGTTGGACTCGAATGAGACCTATACCAAGTCTTTGAAAGATGCACGCTCGGTATGGGTGCGACATATTTGGGGGGAAGTGGATCTGCTCGAGACATCAGTGTTGAGTGGCGAATTGGGGGTTGGTCCTGAGGTGCTGGACGGGGTGACCGAAATTGATGTTGAAGTCTTGGCAATGATGGATGTGTTCAGGGTGTATTCGGAATTCATTTACAAGCGCGTGAAGAAGGATCAGGTTAAATGAGTATAGTCAATGAATTTGATGTCCTAACTGCACCACTGAGTGGCGTTCATCTGGTCGAGGCCAATGCCGGAACCGGAAAAACCTGGAATATTGAAGCTTTGGTGGTTCGTTTGTTGATTGATAAAAGGTTGGAGCCCAGCCAGGTGTTGGTGGTAACATTTACGGATGCGGCAGCACAGGAACTGAGGGAGCGTATTCTCAAGCGAATCAACGAGGTATTTGAAGTACTTACTGCGTCTGAGTACGAAGGTGAGGATCATTTTCTTAACGATTTAAGTGCCAAATACCGTTTGAACCCCGCTGTATTAGAGCATCTGGAATACTGTAAGAGCACATTCGATGAAGCATCCATTTACACCATCCACTCCTTTTGTAAGCAAGTGCTCACCGATTTCAGGTTTGAGTCCGGACTTGAGTCTGAGCTACAAATTATGCCTGATACCCGGATGATTCAGCAGGAGGTAATCAAGGATGAGTGGCGGTCGTTGAACCATCGGTTTAGCCAGGATTCGGAGTCCAATCTGGCGGCCATTCTGTCCGGAAAAGTCAGTCTGTCGCAACTGGAGAACTCATTTAACACCTATTCCGCTAATTCCGGACTCAAACTGGATTTGGATCCGGTATCCTTGCTTGCCCATGCGAAGGCGAGTGTAAAATCGAGATGGAGCGCGGTGCATCCTTCGCAGTGGACATACGAGTATATCGATGCTTTGAAGGAAGCTATCCATACATGGGAGAATCAAAAGGATGAAATCCGACGACAATGGTATGATGTCAAATATATACAATGGCAATACGATTATTCCAGAAGTGGAACTGAATGGGAAAAAACGTTGAATTTGTTTTTGAGTACTCCATTTGTAAAGGTCAATGAAACCCATATCCTGAAATACACAAGTGAATTTCATGCTCAAGCAGTACTACATAATGATAATTCAGCTCCACGTCCAGATCATGTTTTTTTTGAGCTGATCGACTTCCTGTTTCATGCAAAACCTGTGCTCGAAAATCTGATTCTACGTGACTCCTGTGAGCAGATGAAACGTTCGTATCTGCAGAAGCGACAACAGCAGCAGATCCTCGTATTCGATGATTTACTCGCCTTTACCGAGCGAGCACTCGACCCATCTCAAAATGGAGAGAATGCGAAGGTTCTAGCAGAAGCGCTTCGCGTCAAGTATCCGGTAGCGCTGATTGACGAATTTCAGGACACTGATCAGACCCAGTACTCGATATTCAGGCGGATATATGTGGACGTTAATCAGGAAAATCTGCTTTTGTACATGATTGGGGATCCAAAACAGTCTATTTATCTCTTTCGGGGCGCGGATCTTAAAACGTATTTCAAAGCACGAAAGGATGCAAAGACCACATATACGCTGTCGCGCAATTTTAGGAGTACACAAGCACTCGTTGATGGGATTAATGCGGTATTTTCGGGTAAAAACAGCTTTTTGGACGATGAATTGACCTATCATCTATCTTCGGCTAAAAAACAGACTTCGAGTCTTTCTGTACCTCACGAATCCGAAGTCCCACTCAGGTTTGTCGACATTGAAGCCAGGAATGATAATAAAGTTCCACGTGAACAGGCTGTAATGAAATGGGTTGTATCCTCTATTTCCAGGCTATTGTCTGGTGAAGTAAACGAAACTACGATTCTGGATCCATCATCCGGTAGCCCGAGACCTATTCATCCCGGAGATATTGCTATTCTGGTATCGGCTCATTATCAGTCCCGACAAATCAAACGATTGCTCTCTGAAGCCGGAATCCCAGCCGTTGAATCGGGTGATGCTTCTGTTTTTGCAAGTGAAGAAGCTGGGTATCTGAACCTGTTACTGGATGTGATCCTGGATCCGCGCAGAGTCAGGAAAATGCGTGCGTTGCTCACTTCGCCTCTTTTGGGGCTGACCAATGACCAGATTCTTGTAGCTGAAAAGGATGAATTTGAGTGGTCCAGGTTTGTTGATACATTCCGGATTGGGGAACGGATTATTTCGCAAAAGGGTATTTTAGCTGGGTTACGCTATGTGTACGATCACCTGGACATCGAGAAGAACCTGGTTAAACGGGCTGGTGGTGAACGAAGTCTCACTAATCTGCGACATTTAGGTGAATTGCTTCACCGTGAAGAGGAATCTCAGCGTAGAAGTCTGGCTGGACTCGCGTCCTGGTTACTGGGCCAGAGAAACGATGCGAATGCAGTGAAGTCCGACGAACGAAGTATGCGCCTTGAAAGTGATGATGCACGTGTACACATCATGACGATGCACAGCAGTAAAGGATTGCAGTTTCCTATTGTGTATGCCCCGTTTCTTTGGAGTCAAGCCTGGGGGAAGAAATCGGAGTTATTTTATGCCCTCGATCCGGAGTCTGCAAAATATGAGCGGATCTATGATCCGGATAATCACGTACATTCTGAAGAGGGAAAAAAACAATCACGAATAGAGTCATTACAGGATAGAATCAGGTTACTGTATGTCACGTTGACCCGTGCTGAGCAACGGTGTTATGTGCCTTTTTCATCCGCTAAGGATTTTCAAACTTCTCCGTTGTACAGCGCACTTGCGAGCAGATTACAAAAAGATGGAACGAGTACACATGAACTTGGTCTGTCACTTGTAGCATCCAAAACTCCTCATATTGACATACCGGAAGGCTTGAATCATAATACACTGGCGGAGCACCTACTTATAGAGTTGGCCAAGGAACATGCAAACAGTATACACTATGAAAGATGTTCGGGTCAGGAAAAAACAATCTATTACGTCAAAAAATCACAAGAGGAATCGATAAGCTTCCGTGAATTTCAGCTAGTGAACGAGCATAGATTGTTTCCGGGTCGGATGGTATCGAGTTATTCAAGCCTACAGCGCAAATATGGACAAGATTCCACGTTTGATGCTGTGCAACGTGACGAACATGCCGAACTCCCTGACGACCCATTGGAGAAATTCGAGATGGCTCCTGGGATATCAAACGTTAGCGCTGAACAAAAAGCCATTTTGAAATTCCCAAAGGGAGCCCATACGGGAAACTTCTGGCACGAGCTACTGGAAACAGTAGACTTTGATGATCCGTCAAACTGGAATCGAATTGTAGAAGAGACCGGTTTGAAGTATGGATATAGGGATATATCGGATGTTGAAACGGTAGCCAGACTGATCCGCAATACCGTGGAAAGTCCGATTGGAAAACATCCTAAATTCAGTAGTCTGAATCCACACATGTCTCATCTAAAATTATCTGGACTTCGACGGTCTCAGACCCTGCGTGAAATGGAATTTCTGTATCCTTATTCAGTATCTGAACTGCACTCACTGATTGATGAACTGTTTGATGGATTTCCCAACGATGGAAATATATCTGGATTAGCAGATATAAAAAAATGCGATACGGTCAATCTGCTTACCGGATTGGTCGATCTTGTTTTTGAATCGAACGGGAAGTATTTCATTCTGGATTATAAGTCCAACCATTTAGGGGATTCGTTAAACAGTTATGCTCACTCTGAAATAGAATTAGATATTCGTACAAACGGATATATCATGCAATATCATTTATATACGGCTGCGCTCGTTAAATATTTGTCTAAGCAGATACAGGGATTCTCTTATGAAACGCATTTTGGTGGTGTATTTTATTTGTATTGGCGTGGACTACATTCAATCGACGCAAACGGTGTCTTTTTTGATAAACCAAGTTGGGAGATGATAGCCCCATTTATCGGTGATCTGTCGGTTACTCCAGCAATATTTGTCGAAGCAAATATAAATGGAACGATCAAATCTGACACTAAATCGGGGGCATCATGATACGCCAGACATTACGATCACGTGGCGACTATTTTCTCAACAGGTATCCGTCTGTGGTTCATCCTGTAGATGTGTACACTGCCAGGTATCTTGGTTCTAAATCGAAGGTTGAACCTGAGATGATCTTCGATTTGGTGCTTTTGATAGGTGTTGCTCTTAGAGCGAATCAAGTTTCCTTATCAATGCATGAAATAGAGGGCAAGACGCTACCCGAATTACTTGAAAGCCTGTTTCCCGGACTTCGGGAGCCAACGGTACCTGACAATAGCAACATATCGCATTTGAGTGTTCCACGCTTACCAGATACAGAAGCGGTCACCGACCGGGAGGTTCCGGATAAAAAGGCCCTTAACATGGATCACGTCCTGAAATCAGGTTTAGTTTACATCGTTGAGGGTGAACACGAGAGTTTGGAGTTGTCCCGTGTTGATGCACCGCTCATCTTACATGGAAATTGGATTTATTTTCGCCGACAATGGGTATCGGAGTGGTATATTTTAAGGGCTATTGGTTCCAGACTGGTGGAACGTCCATTGGTTTCTGACACATTATTCTTTTCAAAAATCAATGAGATGTTTTATGATGAATCGGGTAGAACATCCGGTCAGATTCAGGCAGCGATGAATGCGAATACCTATCCATTTAGTATCATAACCGGTGGACCGGGAACAGGGAAAACCCGTACTATTGTAGGTTTCCTGGCATCGTTAATGAATTATCACCCTGAACTGGATATCGTCTTATGTGCCCCGACCGGGAAAGCAGCATCCAGAATGATTGAATCCATCAAGCATGCTGTTGAGACCGATGATCGATTCACTCATCTCAGTTCAGTCATTCCACAGCAATCCTCGACGATTCACAGACTTCTTGGTTGGAATCCGTTGACTGGAACGTTCAGATATCACGAAGGGAATCCCATTCAAGCTGATCTGATCCTGGTAGATGAGGCATCCATGATTGATTTAGTGATGTTTTCGAGACTGATGCGATCGATTTCAGCCGGATGCAGAATCGTACTGCTTGGAGACAAGGATCAGCTAGCCAGTGTTGAAGCAGGATCAGTTTTTGGAGATTTGATTCGAGCTGGCGTTGGTGGACGGAGTCCAGGTCTGAGATCTGTTATCACCAAACTAACTCATTCCTGGCGTTTCAAGCCGGAGTCGGGACTCGGATTGCTTGCTGAATCGATTAACAACGGAGATGATCACCTCAGTTGGAATGTGCTGCATACTGATACAGATGCTATTCATCTTGTAACTTCCGATTTTATGGACCACATTATGGACACGATCGAAGTGAAGTATGAAGCTGTTCTTCGTCATACAAAGTTTGATATCAGTGAGGGATCCAGTGAGCAATTGAAACACCATGTTCAGCAGGCTTTGGATATCGTAGGAGGATTTCAGGTTTTGACTGCTCACCGAACAGGAAAGTTTGGATCGGTCAAACTCAACAAATCGATCGACCAAAGGTTAGCTCAATCATCAACCGTTGAATGGTACGCAGGACGGCCTGTCATTGCTACTGAAAATGATTATGACCTTGGAGTTTTTAACGGCGATGTGGGCATTACAGTGCAAGTGGGGACCGATTGTTGGGTGTATTTCGGAACTGATGACAAAACGGATGCAATACGTTTGTTCAAAACGTCGCAGTTGGGAGGTATTGAGTCAGCCTGGGCACTGACTGTTCATAAATCGCAAGGGTCCGAATACAAAGATGTATTATTGGTATTACCAGATTACGAGTCGCCGGTATTATCCCGGGAGTTACTCTACACCGCTGTTACACGAGCCAGAGAATCCGTACAAATTGTGGCAAAAAATAGCGTCTGGACATACGCCGTAAAGACCACATTATACAAAGAAGGTGGATTCCTGAATCGATTAATTTTTTAAGTGAAATTGGATGTTCAACTGCTGCATGTTGGAAGAATCCTAAAATTATGAATGTGTTCTAGTGCTATTACTCAGATTTTTTCCGATATTTACAGCCTACACAGAAATGTGTGGCCGAATCCAAGTGCGCCCATAGCTCAATTGGATAGAGCGTTTGACTTCGGATCAAAAGGTTTGGGGTTCGAGTCCCTATGGGCGTACAAGTGAAGCAAGTCATTGAAATTCAAAAAGTTATTGATTTCATTGGCTTGCTTTTTTTATATCCAAATCAAAATTTTACCTTTTTCGGGGACAAATGGGAGTAGTGGAAAGTAAAAGTAGATAAGGCCCAAAATCGATTGAGTGCAGTTTTCTTACATCATGAATAGTGGTATACTACCCCATATGAATACTTCGGAAATCAAATCTGAACAAAACAACTTACCACGCGTGAGTTGCCTTATGGTTACCGGAAACAGAAAACATATTGCCCGCAGAGCGGTAAAATGTTTTCTGGAACAAACGTATCCGAATAAAGAATTGGTAGTTCTGGATGATGGAAATGAGGATTATTCTGATATTTTTAATGAAATTCCAGCAGACGATGTCCATTATTATCGCATAGAAAAGCAGGTCGGATTATATTTGGGTGGGCTTCGAAACATGCTCCTGGATCGAGCTATGGGTGATTATCTGGCACAATGGGACGACGATGATTGGTATCATCCCGACCGTATAGCTATCCAGGCTGAATGTCTTCAACAAGGGTTCGATGCTTGCTGGTTGTCTTCCACATTGATGCATATCGATACCAAAGAACATACACAGTTACCATTTATTGGTGGTCTGCCTGATGGAGTCCCGGGAACGATTATGCATATTAATTCTCGCACGATTCGGTATCCAAACAGTATCAAAGGTGAAGACACGATGTACCAAAAAGAATGGATGCAGCTGAAGTGGAAAAAACTTCCGGAGACATACAGTCACCTATTTATTCGTTGTTACCACGGAAATAACACCTGGGGAGAGAATCATTTCAATCGGCGGTCAAGAAACTCTTTCAAAGACCTCATGATGTATTTTTGGTTCAAATATATCATCAAAGACCTTCGTATGAATCCCAAATTCAGGCTACGTGCAGATTCTGCAAAGGCCATGCAGATGTATCTGGACGACTCTCGTAAATTGAATCTGCTGACCTATTGAGCATGAAAATAATCTTTGTTCAATCCTATCCCATATATCATGATAATTTGTCTGATGAAGCCTGGTTGAGATTGGAAAACAGAGACAAATGGATGCCAGCGTTGATGGCGAAGGCCGGGGTAGAGGTTGAACTTTGGGCCGTCGGAGCTACCCGTAGGGATTTGATCTATGAAATGGAAGGATCTGCGATTACGATCCGTTTATTCAAAAGTACCTCTAAAGGGAAACGCACAAAATTTCATTTCAGTGATGATCTGGTAACTCAAGCCAAGGAGCATCCTGCCGACCATTACATCATAAAAGGCGTTGATGGGGGTATTGGAGTTCGGCTGATTAGAAAATATCTACGTCCCACCAGAACAACATTCTCCTTCATCATTGGAGGTAAGTGCGAGTCTCGATATCACAAAGATGCGACAGTTATCTTTTATGAATCTGACCGGCAATTTGAACATCTCACCTCCAGAAAGTGGGGAATATTTCCCGGTGTTTTACCAGATAAGCTTGTTAGATTACCCAAATCGGTAGATACCAATCTGTTTGTAGTTCCCGATCCTGAAGTAAAGACGTACGACCTGATAACGATTGGGCGTCTCATTCCCTATTACAAAAATTATTCCTCGTTGATCAGTCTCGCCGACGAGTATAAAATTGCTGTTATTGGTGGAGGACCTTTACTGGATGAATTTCGGGTGAAATATCCAAAAATTGACTGGCTCGGACATATTCCCAATAACGAGGTTCCCGCATATCTGAAACGGGCAAAAATGTTGTTTTATCCTAGTATCAGAGACTTTTTCCCGCGAGCAATTTCTGAAGCTGTATCTACCGGACTCCCCGTTGCTGCCTTCAACATCAGTATCTCCAAAGACGTTGTACGCCCGGAATTTGGAATTTTATTCGGTAGAATGAACTATAGAGAGGAACTTCGTAACTTGCACATTCAGACTGAGCGACTTCAGAAGATGGGAAAAGCTGCCAGAGAGTACGCAACCAAAAACTGGCACAAACATTCTACTGAACCTGCGATTCAGGAACTTTTGAACAGAATCAGACCAGATTAGATGTCTATATTTCGGGACAAGATGCGGACTTTTGTGGATAACGCCACTAAAGTATTTAAAGGTCCGTTTCGATATGTGATTTACACGATGATACTTGGGATCCTGGTCTACCAACTCTATGAAATCGGTTTCGAAGATATCATCAGGTCTGTACCGAAGAATCCGTTGGTTTATGTGCTTTCTGTGGCATTGTTCTTCATACTTCCTGTATCGGAACACGTTGCATACGAAAGGTTTTTTAGGTTCAAGGCTGCTGAGAGCATTCCAATGCTCATCAAAAAGCGGATTTTCAATAAAAATCTGATGAGCTATGTCGGAGAGTTTGATTTTTATTTGTGGTTGACCCAAAAAGAACCGGAACAGTCGAGAAGGCGTGTATTTGATATCGTTAAGGACAACAACATTGTTTCCAGTGTTGCATCAATTGTACTGATTTCGGCGCTACTACTGGTTCTTTTGGTGATGTACTATACCGCTGAAGAAGTGCGGGATTATCTGCTCATTCTTGGGTACGTTTTGGGTTATATCCTTTTACTGGTAGCCGTGGTGGTTGTAATGGCTCGATCCAATGTGTATTCGTTGAACATACGAGATACCTGGTATCTTACCGGAGTGCATTCAGTCAGGATCTTGACTATCAGTGCGGTACAGATCCTGCAATGGTACTTGGCGATAACGGATATATCTGTCTGGGAACTGTTTGTGATTTTGTCTGTGCAAATGGTCGTCAGCCGAATCCCGGTCCTGCCTGCCAAAGATTTGATATTTATCTCCGGAAGTATAGAACTGACCAACTATCTGGATATCTCAACCTCCGAATTGGCAGCGATCATGGTGTTAAACAGCCTGATCGACAAGGTAATCAGCGGGGGATCGTTCTATTTTATCACCAAGGTCGAGAAGAAGACGATCGACGGGGTTTGATGCAATGACATAGCATCGGTCGGTATTTATGGGATAGATCTGAATGTTATCGTAGTTTTGTTGCAGTTTTTCCAAAACGAGTTGAGCATTGCACAGATCGAAGTGTAGCTCACCGATAAAGTTTCGGATTTTACTAAATTCATCAAAATCACGAAATACGATTTCTTCGGATCCTTCGATATCCACTTTCAATAGATCTATAGAGGCACCGATATTTTCAAGGACTGAGTAAAGGCATCGACTTTTGACTGAAATTGGAACCTGACGAATGTTGCGACGAATAATGGACGAAGTGACGTTGCTTTTGGGATCAGTAAGAAAATCCATGTGACCTGTGGTATCGCTTACGATTTCCTGGTGTCCTTTGATATTGGAAATAGCTGAGGTATTGAGTTGTAGTTGCGTAAACGTGTTTGGGTCGGGTTCGTAGCAATGTATCGTGGCATCAGGAAATAATGAGTTTAGATAGATAGCCGAAATTCCGGAGTTGGCACCCAAATCGACGACATGTTTCGGATCCAGGCAGAATGTGGTGTCAAGTTGGTACGAGTTCTGTACCAGGATTTCGTAGGCGAGTCCGAAGTCGGAGAAATTTCGAAAGTGATAGGCGAACTGCTTGCTGTTGAACGAAATTAATATTGGATTTGAGGGTGAAATTCGTGGATGATCGAATGTTGCTTTAAAACTCCCCCAAAAAAATAGTTGGGTAGTGGATTTGATTCCACTACCCAACCGGGCTGATACCAAAGAGACTTGATAAAGCTTTTGTACTAATCGTTTTACCGGTAAAAACAGCTTCAAGATGCTACAGTTGGATTAGTTGATGGTGTGTTGAAGTCTGTTTAATTTCTCAGACGGTAAATCAGCGTTCCGCCTGCACCAGACTGAATCACATACGGGAGTCCGTTTCCGGATACAGCAATCCGACTTGCTTTACCACCACGATTCGTCCATGCGAAGGCATTTTCGTCCCATTTGAACACAGCTTCACTATCACCAATCGCCCAAACGGTTCCGCCACCAGCGCCGAGTGCTACTGCTTTACCGGGCATGCTTTGCCAGGTACGCCCGCGCAACCGATAAATCTGCTGGTTGTTTACAACCCAAGGGGTTCCATTGTTCTCGACAGCGATATCAGTGGCTTTTCCACCATAGTTTTCCCAGGTGAAAGAGTCTTCGCTCCATTTCAATACGGTCCCAGACTCGCCAATTACCCATACCGTTCCGCCACCGGCCCCAATGGCTACTGCTTTACCAGGCATACTTTGCCAAGTGCGTCCACGCAGGCGGTAAATTTGGTTGTTGTTGAGTACCCAAGGAGTACCATCGCTTTCAACAGCGATTTTAGTGGCCTTTCCACCATAATTTTCCCACGAGAATGATTGTTCATTCCATTTGAACACGGCACCGGACTCACCGATGGACCATACTGCAAATGTGGAATCTCCTGCTGCGCCGATTTCCCATGCTTTACCTGGTATATTTTCCCACTGAGCGTTTGCAACTGTAAATGAAAGGAATGTCATTATTCCCATCAGACCAATCGCTCGCCAAAATGTAGAGTTTGATTGAGTTTTCATTGTTCTAAGATTTAATGGTTGTGAGTGATTTGTTAATGTATGAATACCGAACTAAGTTGTTAATTCACAAAAGTATTACCGTTACTTAAAGTACGCTACAAAAACTGTAGAAATCAAATTTTACATTTAATGCTTGATGATTTCCCAATCTTCTAACACTTGAATCAAGGCCGGAAGCAAAATTACGGAAGCAAAAAGGGTAGTGACCAATCCAATGAATGCAACCTCACCGATACTGCGTAACCCTGGATGAAAACTAAGCAGTAATCCGATGAATCCGATCATGGTGGTGAGTGTCCCAATTGTGCAAGCCTCTCCCGTGGTTCGGATTACTTTCATAATGGAACCTCTACCGAGTTCCTGATACCTGTGGACCATGTGAATCCCATCGTCGTTGGCGATACCCAGCATAGCTGGGAGTACCACGATATTGAAAAAATTGAGTTTGAGTCCCCACATTTCCATAATAAAAAGCAACCAGCTCATACCCACGATTAAAGGTAACATAGCCAGTAACGCCCAGGGGACAGAGTGGAAGTAACTCAGGACAACTATAGTCACCAAAACAATTACCGCTACGATCATGTAGGGTGACTCCTCCAGCATCAATCTCATCATGTCGGCAGCAACGATAGATGTAGATCCGGGGTGATACACGTTGCCGTCTGGTGTTTCAATTTGGCCAATATCTTTGGCAAATTGCATGGAGACCCGTCCATCTGATAAACTGACCGACGGATAGATGATTACGAAGGTTCCCACATGTCCATCTTTGTCTGTGAATAGATCTTTCAGGTAATCCGGAACATCATCAATGTCAACTTGTTCTGTTGTTCTGGAAGCTCTTCGCAACCGCTCCACATCTGGGTCTTCACTCTCACGGATGAAGGTGTTCTGCAGTCTTATTCTGACCTCTTCGATACGATCCAGTCGATGCCGGACACTCTCCTCGTCTAACGGAAAACGATCCTGCAAGGTAATAATGTCTTTGACAGTATGAATGGTCGTGTCGTTATCGACCCTATTTCGGATGACCGCTGCGATCATCAAGGCTTCTTCCTGAGTATCTGCAACGATATACGCTGGATTAGATCCAATCCGCGAACTGGATTGTCCGTCTACAATGGCTTTTTTAGCAGCGTACTCGGGATACTGTGGATCAAGATTATTGAAGTTGTATTCAAAAGAAATCCTACCTATAAAAACTACAGCTAGTACCATGACCACAGACCCAAAAACAAGAATAGTCTTGGCGAAAGGCATTCGTCCGCCTTTTACTTCTTCAATATCCTTAGTTTTAGTGGCTTCAAGATCCAGCAGAGGTGTTTTTTCAAATGCGACCAAGACAGCAGGTTGAACCAGAATCATGGCAATTACACCAAAGATGATTCCAGAACCAGCGATGACCCCAAACTCACTGAATCCTCGGAAATCCGCAAAAACCATAACAAAAAGTGCTATTGCAGTAGTAGCCGCACCTATCATAATGGCTTTACCCGTACTGATAAACGTTTCGGTCATGGCCTCGTTGATGGGTTTACCATTTCCCCGTTCTTCCGTGTAACGACCATAAAAGTGGATTCCGAAATCGATGCCCAGTCCAAATAATAGCAACGCCAACGTAGATGTCATCAAATTCAGGTTTCCTATGACCAGATAAGTGAGCCCAAAGGTCCAGGTAAGGCTCATTGCCAAAGGTAACCCGATAATGAGCAGAAGTACGGGAAGACGCAATAACTCTGGAATCAGATAGGTGAAAGAGAACTCAGTACCATGTCGGGCTTTGTAGGATTTATACAGGAAGAACAGTACGGTAATGAGCAGAACAGCTCCGACTCCGACACCAAATGTTTTGGCAACGTCCTCGCGTATGGCTTCAACCTGAACCACACGATGCATGAGACGTCCGGCCAGCACGATTTCCATTTCAGGATGGTATGACTTCGGATCCAGTTCAGCAATGAGAGTTTCCAGGTCGGCGTACAGATCCTTGATGTAGCGTACATTGGTTTGTGATCCAGCTGGAAAGAATCTAAGCGTCATCGAAGTTCCATCGTTGTGAACCGGATACTCTTCGCCCACGAGCCAATCATACAGATCTCTGAACTCCTCTACTTCATCATCCATGTCTGAGTTATTGGTAGAATCTTCGATATCCTCCTCAAAATCGATAAAGAATGGATTCACTTTCAGCGAATTTTCTTCAATTTGATCATCCAAAAAGCTCAGGATCGTATCAATTTCGTCGTCTGTGGCAAAATACAGGGCATTATCTTTCAGGAATTCCGTTTCCCGTTTGAACTCGACTGTTGCCAGATAGGGATCTTCATAACCAGCTCGTTTGAGCTCAAATGCCCGTGGAATCAGCTCCTCGGCAAATCGACGAGACGCTTCAAAGTCTGGACTCACGATACCCACTGCTACATCACTGCCCTCACCACCAACGCGTTCACGAACTTTTTCGAGTGCGATCACACTTTCATAATCATCGGGGATGAGCTTGGAGTAATCCGATTCGATCTGAAGTTTCATGGCGTAATGAAGTCCGACAGCGGACATGGCAAACGCGATGATGAGCACCACAATATAATTTTTGACGATGAAATCGATCAGCCGTCTCAAAAAAATCTGGATCATAGTTAGAGCTTGTTTACTGACTAAAAAACTGAGATTTAACCACTATGTTAACATTCAATATACAGCATTCCAGCACTAACATTATTACGAACTTTTTATGAAAATCATTCTGGGTAAATATTCTTAAATCGCTAATTTATGCGACAGACGCTAAACAGAATTAAAGACGTTACATCTGTACTGATTTGATTTTCCTATGATTAACCAAGTAAACCAATACGTTTTATGAAACACCGAAATATCGTTATTTGGGGGCTGTTTATTCTACTTCATATCGGTGTATCGGTACCTATAAATGCCCAGGGCCGATCGGTTGAGACCATAGCTGCTGACGACATTTTCGCCAAAACACTCGGCTCTGAGCAATTCAATGAGTATTGGAACTACCAGATGTATTTTGATAACGGAATGTCGTTGTACATCCAGTTTTCGATCTCGAATTTCGGTCGGTTAAAATCATCGGTGAGTGGAATCAGGGTATCGATGTATGGACTTGACGGTCAGGACTATCATATCAACCGCGAGTATCCGATAGACGACCTGCGTCAGGATCAGGCTGACCATGAGTTTAATATCAATCCGCGACAGATGAATATCTGGTTCAAGGGTACATTGCCCGAAACACATCAGGTGTATATCAATACACAAAAACATGGACACCGATTCAAAATCGATCTGCAGCTAAACGATATTACCCAAGGTGTCCGGTTAAAGGATCCAGAGTTTATGTTGGATGAGCATCGACTCGGAATGCAGACTCACATTCCCTATGCGCGAGTTTCCGGTACAGCAGGGATTAATGATAACGTTAAAACGGTGACGGGAGTAGCCTATATGGATCACACCTGGCAATATCAGAATTCATCAAAGAAACTGGCTCAGGGATACCGTTTTGTTCGTTTGAACAGTGCTACGAATTGGGAAAGTATTTATTTCATGGAAGGGAAGACGAGCTCCGGCTCAAAACCTGTTGGGTATCGTGTTTCCAGATTGGATGGTGGAGCCGTGAACTTACAGATGCTTACCGAACTGAGGCAATCCACACCAGGAGACATCCGGACCAACCGTTATCTGTTAACTTTTAGTGACGGTACCAAAATGTCGATCGAAAAACATCTGGTTCAGGACGAAACCTCGATCTTTACCGATTTGAACTGGGTTACGCGTCAGCTGATGAGAACGATTCTGGGTGGAGAGATCAAGGACACCCGTGGAACGGTTCAGGTTACTACCAACGGACAAAATCGACGGGATGGATACTTCAACCGATTCAAACTCGATTAACTGCGGAGTAGATTTTTCATGAATAGGGCATTCTCCCGGGCGCTGTCCAGTGGAGTTGTACCTGCGTACTTTTCCTGTTCAACAATCAGGTGCTTCATACCGTTTTCCTGTGCGACTTTGATGATCGTTGGATAGTCGATATCGCCGGTCCCCAGGGTAGTGCTTGAATCCCCGTTTCCTATTTGTGTTCCTGTCTCGCGATCTTTGATGTGTGACAATGTGAATCGTCCCGGGTATTTTTGCAGCCAGGTAGCTGGATCCAGTCCGGCAACCGCGAGCCAGAAGATATCCAGCTCATATTCGACCAGAGTCGGATCGGTTTGGGCCATAAGCAAATCCTGCGGATAAACTCCTTCAAGCAGTTCGAAGGTGTAGGCATGATTGTGATAAGCGAACTTGATACCATTCGCGTTGCAGATTTCTCCACATCGATTGAACTGATCGGCAAATAACTTATAGGCATCGAGTGATGATTGCGGTCCGATCCACGGACATATCAGATACTCCATTCCAATTGAAGCGGCGTCAGTCGCTTTCTGTTCGAAATTCTCGTTGATGTTGCAATGGCTTGCGATGAGTTTGGTACCCAGATCGTCCATGTAGGACTTGAACTCAGTTGGTGTCATTCCCCAGAACATGCCCGACGGACCCTCGTAGCTCTCAATATGTTTGTATCCGAATTCGGCAACTTGTCGCAGGACTCCGCGCGGGTCAGCTGGCATGGCGTCGCGCAGGGAGTATAGCTGGAGTCCGAAAGCAGGGTCAGGGGCAGATGTTGAGGCGCGGGCGCAGGAAGAAATGGCCGGGAGGGATCCGACAGCGAGTGCTGCTGCGGTGAGGTTTCCGGAGAGTTTGAGGAACGTTTTGCGAGTCATGAGATCGAGAATTTGGTTGTCAAAATTAGTTTATGGCCCAGGCTGGATCACCGGGATTATAGTCCATATTGCCATCGAATCGCCCGGGGATTGGCACGTGACGGAGCACTTTGGTTTGTCCGATTTCGGAGGTAAAGAAAGCGAACAGGGTGAGTTGCTTGATCAGCGTGAAAAAGTGAGGCGGGCCTCCCTCGGGACGCTGGTAGGAGCGTGCTTCGGCATCGATTTGTGTCAGCATTTCGGTACGTTGCTCGGGGGAGAGTTTCAGGAACCCGGCCTGATATCTGGCCTGAGCCAGAGCTTCGATTTCTTTGAGTCCGCCGTGGAATGTGGTGGAATCTTGTTCAAAATAGCAGTTATCGACCACTTTGGTCATAAATTCACCCACATTAGCGTCTTTTGCCCCTGGTGTAGCAGTTCTGGGAAGGATGGTTTCACCGATTTCATTGAGCAAATCGACATCTGTTTTGGTGAAATGTGGACTTTTATATCCGCGTCGATCCGGAGTGCATGCCGTAAACAACAATTCTCCGCCGATCAGCGCATTTCCGGTTGCCAAGGTGATTAGTTTTAACAGATCTCTTCGATTCATACGTCTTAGTTCCTTACAAATTACCCTTTTTAAGTTCATTTACTGCAAAATCTGCAGCTCTTGCAGTTAAGGCCATATAGGTCAGTGATGGGTTTACACATGAACCTGAGGTCATGCATGCACCGTCTGTCATGAAGACATTTTTACAGTCCCAAACCTGATTATAGGCATTCAGTACGGATGTTTTGGGATCACGTCCCATGCGTGCGGTACCCATTTCGTGGATTCCCATTCCCGGGGCATAGTCACCTTCCCATCCACCAACTTCTTCAATACCCGCAGCTTTGAAGATGTCAATGCCGTCTTGCTGCATATCTTTTCTCATTTTTAGTTCGTTTTCGCCGAGTTCCACATCCATTGCCAATACCGGAAGTCCCCATTTATCGGTTTTGGTTCGATCCAGGCTGATTTTGTTTCTGTGATAGGGCAACATTTCTCCGAAAGCGGTCATGCCAATGGTCCAGTCACCGGGCTGACTCAAAGCGTCTTTGAGCCCACCTCCGATACCTAACTCGGCTACATCCCGGCCCCAGCCATCACGTGATGCCGATCCCTGATATCCGAACCCACGCAGATAATCTCGTTTGTCGTCATAGATGTTGCGGAATCGAGGAACGTAGAATCCGGTAGGTCGGCGGCCAAAATAGTACTTGTCTTTGTATCCTTCGATACGACCCCAGGCCCCGACTCTGAAATGGTGATCCATTACATTGTGTCCAAGCTCGCCGGAACTGCTTCCAAGTCCGTCGGGCCACACATCCGTAGCCGAATTCATCAACATCCAGGTTGAATTGAACGCGGAAGCATTCAGGAAGACAATCCTGGCTTTGAACTCGTATGTCATGTTGGTCTCGGCATCGAGCACTTCTACGCCTGTAGCACGCTGCGTGTCTTTATCATAAAGTACACGTGTCACAATTGACCAAGGACGAACGGTCAGGTTACCGGTTTTCATGGCAGCAGGTAGTGTAGCGGACTGCGTGCTGAAGTACGCTCCGAACGAACATCCCCGCCAGCATCGGTTTCTGTACTGACATGCCGCCCGATTCTGTTCCGGCATGGGTTGAGTAATGTTCGCACAACGTCCTATGATGATTTGTCTGGAGCCGTTATAGTGTTTTTTGACGCGTGCTGCCACATCTTTTTCAACGATGTTCAGGTCTACAGGTGGCAGGAAATTTCCATCTGGCAGAACTTCAAGCCCTTCTTTTGATCCACTAATACCTGCAAATCCCTCGACATAATCGTACCAGGGAGCCATATCTTCGTAGCGAATTGGCCAATCGATGGCGATGCCTTCCTTCAGGTTCGCTTCGAAATCCCATTTGTTGAAACGATAGCTTTGTCGTCCCCACAGCAGCGATCGTCCTCCTACATGGTATCCGCGGAACCAGTCAAACCGTTTGACTTCGGTGTAGGGCGACTCCATGTCATTTACCCACATACCGTATGTCTCTTCGTTCAACGGATAGTCGCGCTTGAGCACCGGATGTTGCTCAATCATCTCACGCGTATCCTGATTGCGATGGGGAAACTCCCAGATTTCTTTGTGTTCGTTGACGTAGTCCTTGATGTGCTCGATGTTTCGACCACGCTCAAGCATCAGTACTTTGAGTCCTTTTTCGGTGAGTTCTTTGGCGGCCCAGCCTCCGCTGATTCCGGAACCGACTACTATTGCATCATACATAATATGGGATTTCAGAAAAGTGACAAGAGATAAGAGTACCTCTTTCCACAGTTAGTTTTAGATTTTGATTATTATTGAAAGAAAAAATGAAAAGGAGTGCCCTTGCCTCTTATACCTGATCTCTTTTCTTTTGTCTGCGGCTACGCCGCTAAATATCACATATCGAAATGGCCCGGGACAATGCGGCGATTTTACCGTCAGAATCGGGTGCTTTCGACATGAATTCCTGGGCGACATATCCATCATATCCGGTTTCATGGATCGCCCGCATGATTGCCGGATAATTAAGCTCCTGACTATCTTCGATTTCGTTTCTGCCTGGCACTCCAGCTGTGTGGTAGTGTCCGAACCAGGTGTGGTTATCACGGATGGTCCGAATGATATCCCCTTCGCTGATCTGCATGTGATAGATATCATACAGCAGTTTGAAGTTCGGCGAATCCAGACGTTTACACAGTTCTATGCCCCAGGCAGAGTTGTCGCACATGTAATCGGGATGATCCACTTTACTGTTGAACAGTTCCATCTGGAGCACCACACCACGCTTTTCTGCCAGTGCAAGTACTGTCTTGAGGCCATTGACGCAGTTTTCAAGCCCTGTTTGGTCGTCCATACCACGTCGATTTCCACTGAAGCAGATCAAATTGGTGTAGCCGGCGTCTGACACCTGGTTGATATGCTCGATGTATCGACGGGTGAGTTCTGCATGATACTGCGGATCATTCCAGCCTTCGGTGAGGCTGATTTCTGCCCCGTTGCACATAGACGAATCGATCCCGTGTGATTTGAGCGTGTCCCAGTCTGCCGGACCCACTAAATCGATGGCCGAGAATCCGATGGATTTCACGGTTCGGCACAATTCAGGGAGGGTCAAAAATCCCATTGTCCATCGGCAAACGGAATGACGAATGTTGCCTTTGAGTGGTTCGACTACGGAAGATCGTTCCGAATGAGCCGCAGAATCGGGGACAAATGCTGCGATTCCGGCCGTCGCCATTCCGGCAGCCAGGGCGCTTTTTTTTAGCATTTCTCTACGATTCATGGGTTGATTCATCTAAAATCGTGCTTTAAGTCTGTTGTTTAGGGTGTTTCGTTGACTGACGTTTCATTTTTGAAGGTCGCAACGAACAAGAGCATCACGGCTGCGGCGACCATAGCAGGCATGAACCAGAACGAGAATGCACCTTCCAGCCATCCAGCCTGTGTAGATCCGTCTAGTCCGATGTTGTCACCCCACCACCCAAGAACGTAATTACCGATAAGCATCCCAATTCCGTATGTGAGAAGCGTGAAAAGTCCCTGAGCACTGGCTCGGATTGGTTTAGGAGCCTTTCGATCCACGTAGAGTTGTCCGGTAACAAAAAAGAAATCGTAACAGACGCCATGTAACGCTACACCCAGAATCAGCATCGCTGCAGACTCTGGAAACGTTGCGAATACCAGATAGCGAAGCGCCCATGCAAGCATCCCGACCACAAGCATCCATTTGACTCCCAGACGAATCAGGAAAACCGGGACGAGCAGCATGAAAAACACCTCACTCATTTGACCGATGGCCATAAAAGAAGCTGATTGTTCACCAAACGCCATTGCCGCGATAAAGTCATTGGTTCTGGCGTAGTAAAAAGCCAGAGGGATGCTGATCAGAAAGCTGGAAAGTGCGAAAATCCCGAAGTTTTTTTCGCCCATGAGCTTGATGGCGTCCAGACCAAGTGCTTTGCCCAGGTTGAATTTTTCACCCTTTGCCTGTGGGGGTGCTGCAGGAAGGGTGAGAGAATAGAGTCCATAGATGATGGAGATTATGGCACCCATTTTCAGAGGGATATTCGTTGCCTGGACGTTTTCGAGTCCTGTGATGGATTTAAGCAAGGGGACGTCGATGAATCCCAGAATAGTCTGAGCCACTACGAATCCTGCAGCGATCCACCCAATGGTTCCCCACACACGAATTGCCGGGAATTCTTTGTCTGGCTCGGTGATATTGGCAAAAGTGATGGCATTGACCAGAGCCAGAGTTGGCATGTACAGCATGAAATAGGCGAACATCACCCAAATGAATGTTCCAGGATCAGTAATTGAAGCTGCATACCACAGTAATCCGGCTCCGAGCAGATGACAGATCGCATTAACACGTTCGGCATTCATGTATCGGTCGGCGATGAGTCCGACGAAAAGTGGAGCCAGTAGCGCGGCCCAGTTGTGGGTGGCATAGGCCGATCCAATGATGCTGTTAATGCCTTCGGCGCCCTGAAACACCTGAATGAGATAGCTACCCATGGTGACGAAGAATCCGCCCCAGATAAAAAATTGAAGGAACATCATGATGCTCAGGCGAGCTACAATTGCGCGTTGTGTACTCATAAAATTGGACTAAGGGTTTACATCTAAAGACGAGTGTCAACATACTAAACTGTAACGAAAAAAGAATAAAATATTTTGAAGATCCGTAAGCAGGGAGCTGCGAGCAGCGAGTGGTAGGGAAACCATTCATTGTGTCCAGAAAACAGAAAACAGAGACCAGAAAACAGAAACCGGAAAACAGAAAACGACCCTTCGTGGTCTACCTCACAGACCGGATGTCATTTAAATTACAGGGCAGGGGATAGGGATGATAGGACATGGATCTGAGTTGGGACGGTTGGGTACTGCTCGCCGTTCGCTGTTCACGTTTTTTTCTTGTAATCAAGAATCATCTTATATAGATTTCAGCAAACATTTAACTACTTGTCCTTATGAAGATCAGATATAGCATGATTGGCGGGGGTCCGGGATCGTTTATCGGTGCGGTGCATCGGAAGGCGGCGTGGCTGGATGGTGGCTTTGAGTTGGTTGGTGGGGCGTTCAGTAGCGATGCAGAGCGGTCGAGCGTGACTGGATCCGAGCTAGGCCTTGCACCCGAGCGTGTATATGGCAGTTTCGAAGCGTTGCTGGGCGCAGAGGCTGAGGTCAAAGGCGAGGAGCGGATTCAGGCGATATCGATCGTCACCCCAAATCATATGCATGCTGCACCCGCGATCATGGCCATGGAAATGGGCTTTCACGTGATCGTGGATAAGCCGCTGGCGTTGTCGCTGTCTGAGGCCCGCGAGATTGAGCGTGTGACGAGCCGCACGGGTAAGGTTCTTGCCCTGACGCATACCTATGCCGGATATCCGATGGTAAAAGAGGCTCGTGAGCGCGTGCGGCGAGGGGATCTGGGTTCCCTGAGGAAAATCTATGTCGAGTATCCACAAGGATGGTTATCGACGTTTCTGGAGTCGGAGGGGAATCGTCAGGCCAGCTGGCGCACGGATCCGACTCGCTCTGGAGCGGGTGGATCAGTGGGGGACATCGGGACCCACGCGGCGCATCTGGCCGAGTATGTCATAGGTCAGCGTATCACGCAGGTGTGTGCAGAGCTGAATACGGCGGTGAAGGGGAGGTTGCTCGACGACGACGCTGCCGCCTTGCTCAGGTTTGATCAAGGCGCAAGTGGAGTGCTCATAGCCACTCAAGTTGCAGCCGGGGAAGAAAATGCGGTGAAAATCCGTGTTTATGGCGAGAAAGGTGGTATGGAATGGTGCCACGCAGATCCGAATACTCTGTTGTTTAAACCCATCGATGGCCCTGTCCAGGTGCTTCGTGCAGGAACCGGGTATTTGTCGGTGGCTGCATCTTCAAACACACGCTTACCGTCGGGACATCCTGAAGGCTACATAGAGGCCTTTGCAAATATCTACTCCGCCTTTGGACGCGCAGTTTCAGATGCCGAACTGGGTAAGTATCGGGGAGCCGAGTCCTACGACTTTCCGTCCATTACCGAAGGCATTCGAGGCATGGCTTTTATTGAAACCATGATCGAATCATCGAAATCCTCTCAAAAATGGACCAATTTCAAACTTTGAAAGACTGATATCATGAAAACCATTCAGGGACCAGCCATTTTTCTGGCTCAGTTCGCATCCGACATCAAACCATTCCATTCAATGGATTCCATTTCCAAGTGGGCTTCTTCACTGGGATATAAAGGTATCCAGATTCCGACCTGGGACAAACGGCTCATCGATCTGGAAAAAGTAGCTGCGAGCAAGTCCTACGCCGACGAGTTTAAAGGGCGCATTGCAGAACACGGTCTGGTCATTTCTGAACTGTCCACTCACCTGCAAGGACAATTGGTCGCAGTACATCCAGCTTACGACCTCATGTTTGATGCATTTGCCCCTGAATCTGTGCATGGAAATGCTAAAGCACGCACCGAATGGGCGGTTCAGCAGCTGAAATTAGCCGCAAAAGCCAGCCAAAACCTCGGGTTATCTGCACATGCCACCTTTTCTGGAGCACTCATGTGGCATACCATGTATCCCTGGCCGCAACGTCCGTCTGGACTTGTTGAAGAAGGATTTTCTGAACTTGCCAAGCGCTGGCTACCCATTCTGGATGCATTTGATCACGCTGGAGTGGATGTTTGCTATGAAATTCATCCCGGCGAAGATCTCCACGACGGAGTAACCTTTGAACGTTTTCTGGAAGCTACTGACGGACATAAGCGCGCCAATATCTTGTATGATCCGAGCCATTTCTTACTTCAGCAACTGGACTACCTGCAGTTTATTGATATTTATCATGAGCGAATCAAGATGTTCCATGTAAAGGATGCAGAGTTTAATCCTACCGGACGCAGTGGGGTCTACGGAGGGTATCAGAATTGGGCAGAGCGTGCCGGCCGATTCCGTTCACCGGGCGATGGTCAGGTCGATTTTGTCGGAATTTTCAGTAAATTGACTCAGTATGGATATGACGGATGGGCTGTGCTGGAATGGGAGTGTTACATCAAACATCCCGAGCAAGGGGCTGCCGAAGGGGCTCCATTCATCGAAGACCATATCATCCGCGTTACCGACAAAGCATTTGACGATTTCGCCGGGCAAAAACCCGACACTACCTTAAACCGAAAAATTCTTGGATTGTCATGAAATATACCTTTTTAGTCGTAGCATTATTGCTTTTAGTCACAGGATGCGGATCAAATTCAGGCTCTGAATCGAAAGCAATGACCAATCAAACTACATCCGAATGGATTGATTTAATGGCTGCTGATCACTGGAAGCAGTACAACACAGATGCGTTTCCAGATCGTGGATGGAGCTTTGGGGATGGAGAGTTGTTGTTTCAGCCGGGCGAGTCACCAGACTGGACGTCTGGACTGGATGTCATAACTCGAGAACAGTTCCAAGACTTTGAACTTGAAATGGAATGGACCGTATCTCAAGGTGGAAACAGTGGAATCTTTTATTTCGCCATAGAACAGCCGCAAAAAGCGATTTACTGGTCGGGTCTGGAAATGCAGATCCTCGACAATGAAAATCATCCAGACTCAGATCAGGGCGTAGATGGCAACCGAAAAGCCGGATCCCTGTATGATCTTATTCCTGCGAATCCACAGAATGCACATCCCTTTGATCAGTGGAATGCCATCAAAATCGTTTCAAAGGGTTCTGTAATCGAACATTGGATGAACGGGGAAAAAGTGCTTGAATATGACCGGTCCACAGAAACATGGGAAGCCATGTTGTTCAACAGCAAATTTCGTGATCATCCGGAGTTTGGTGCAGCTGTTCAGGGGCATATTGGGCTTCAGGATCACGGGGATCCGTTGAAATTCAGGAATATTCGGATCAGAAGGCTGTAACCCTAAGGTATGTCAGGTGCCAGGCTACATCAACTGGATATTTGATCATACTCAATTCGCAGATTTCAATATGTAGGGATGAGGGATGAGGGATGAGGGAGGGTCTGTTCCTGATTTAGGTTGGATTTTGAATGGGTTGTCCCGAGTCAGCGCGCTCGGTCCTACCGAAATCTATCGAATCAACATTCCGTCCCCGAAACTGAAAAATCGATATCGCTCATTGATGGCATGCTCGTAGATACGATGCATTTCATCCAGACCTATCAGGGCTGAAATCATCATCAGTAAAGTGCTCTTTGGCAGATGAAAGTTCGTGATGAGAGCATCAACAGCTTTGAAATCATATCCAGGCTTAATGAATATATCGGTGCTTCCACTTCCGGCCTCAAATGAACGGGTCGATTTGTCCGAAAATACGGAAGAAGACAGATGTCCACCACTGACGATTGATTCCAGGGTTCTTGCGGATGTCGTTCCTACTGCGGTGATGTGTTTGGCTCGAGTCAAGGCATGAGCGGTGTTGTTATGGATGGAAAACCATTCGCTGTGCATGATATGGTCGTCGATGTTTTCGACTTTGACCGGAGCAAATGTCCCCATGCCTACATGAAGAGTAAGCTCCTGGATTCCGAATCCCGATTGAAGTAAGTCACTCAATAACCGCTCGGTGAAATGTAGACCTGCGGTGGGTGCTGCCTTGCTACCTTCATCTTTGGCATATACGGTCTGATACTCCTCAGCCAGAGATTCGTCTTGTTTGATGTAGGGCGGGAATGGAGTTAGTTTCCACGTGTCCCAAACCGGATCATCGAATCCAGGTGTTGCTTTAACGATCCGAACTCCGTCTTCCTGTACGACCAGGGTCTCAACTGAAATTCCTGGCGCTGCTTCGAATTGTTTACCGGGACGAAACTTCTTCCCCGGGCGTACAAGAACTTCTGCACGATTGATGTCCAGTTGTCGAAGGACGAAAATCTCCGTGTTTCCTATCAAAATACGAGCTTTTTCAACCCGGCTGTTGTTGAGAACGAGGGTTGTTTCCGGCACCAGATACTTCCCTAAATTGTAGAAATAATCGTCGGTTATGCTCTTTGATGTGCGGTCGTAAACCAGCAGACGGGCATGGTCCCGTGGATTAACGGGCCGTTGCGCAATGAGTTCTTCTGGAAGGTTAAAATCAAAATCATTCAGTGTGTACATACACGAATTCAATACAAATTAAGGGTTGCTGGATACTGGATTTTGAATATATTCAATAAAGTCCTACTCACCCAAGTAAAAAGCCGTCATGTTTTCCCGATTCAAACGTTCGTGGTATCTGTTTCGTGCCTCCCTGCATGTGTTGAATCTGGACAGGGAGTTGCTGGTTTTTCCCCTGTTATCCGGACTAGCCACCCTGACCATCATCGCAACCTTTGTGATTCCAATGATTTGGACATCAACTGAAACGATGGTCGATTCATCAGGTTCAGACTGGATTGCCGTTGTAAGTCTTTTCGGATTTTATCTCCTCAGTTATTTCATTACGTACTTTTTCAATACTGCGGTTGTTTCCTGTGCAATTTACCGGATGAAAGGTGGTGATCCTGATTTGAAAGGTGGATTCAGAGCAGCAACGGCCCGGATTCGTGAAATTCTGGGATGGGCTTTGATCTCGGCTACTGTTGGAATCATACTGAAGCATGTTCAGTTGAAAAGTAACAGTTTTGGTACATTCATTGCAGCTATTGCAGGAGTTACCTGGTCTGTGGCCAGCTATTTGGTCGTACCAATTATGGTCATGGAGAGCATGGGACCGCTGGATGCGATCAAAGAGTCGGGGCGCTTAGTTCGCAAAACCTGGGGTGAACAAGTCGTAGGCAACATCGGATTCGGTGTTTTTTTTAGCTTAATTTTACTTCCGATGTTTGTGATAATCCCTATGTTGATAGCGTTCGACAATGTGGTCTGGTACTTCATAGGGATTTCAGTGTTGGTTATTTACCTCACATTGGTTTCCCTGGTGCACTCGACCTTATTGTCCATTTTTCAGGCTGCACTGTATCTGTACGCTCGCGAGGATTTCGTTCCAGAGGGCTACAACCGAACGGTGCTGAGAGAATCGGTAGCCAAAGATTAAAAAACCATGTGGGTCAGAAAGTTTATGTACGCGCTCCTGTTTGCAGGAGTACTTTTGTCTTGTTCTATGGAGGAGTTACCACCTCGTGACATGACGTATGATGTTCTCATACAGAACGCCAAGATTATAGACGGATCAGGAGAGGAACCGTTCCATGGCTCCGTACTGATTGAGGATGGTATGATCAGGTATGTTGGGAAGAATGCATTGAACGGGTATGAGGCAACTGAGACCATAGATGCAGCCGGACGCGTTGTAGCACCTGGATTTATCGATGCCCACGCACATGGAGACGCAGTGACCAATTCCGAATTTCGAAATTTTTGGGCAATGGGTGTCACTACCATACTCCTTGGTATGGACGGAAGCAGCGATGGAGTTCCGAATCTTGGTGAATGGATGTCACAGGTAGAGCAGGTGCGTCCTGGACTGAATATTGTGTCAATGACCGGACACGGTACAGCCCGACATGCATCGGGATTGGGGTTGAAAAGTAATCCGGATTCACTGGAATTGTCCAAACTGGCCAATGTAATCGATACGATGATGCAACAAGGATCGTTCGGTGTGTCGACTGGAATCGAATACATCCCAGGACGATTTGCTAATCGAGATGAATTGGCAGCTGTTGGACGCGTCGTCGCCAAATATGACGGACTCATCATGAGCCATATGCGCAATGAGGATCGTGACCAGATTCAGAACTCGGTTCGTGAGCTTGTACAAATGGGAACAGACAGCGGTGTCCGAGTTCATGTATCGCATATCAAAGTGGTATATGGCAATGAGGTTTCAGATGCTGAGGGAGTATTAGCGGTGATGGATAGTGCCCGGGCTGCCGGTCGGCCAATAACCGCAGATGTGTATCCCTATACGGCCAGCTACACTGGAATTGGGATTTTATATCCAGAATGGGCATTACCACCAAATGAGTTTGATGTGGTAAAGCGCAATAGAAGGTCAGAATTGGAGGAATATCTAAGGAATCGTGTCCACATGAGAAATGGTCCTGAGGCTACGTTACTTGGAACCGGTGAGTGGAGTGGACGGACACTCGCGCAGATTGCAGACTCGCTCGGATTGCCCTTCGAAGATGTACTGATTGATTTCATGCCACCGGGATCAGCAAGTGCGGCTTATTTCGTGATGAATGAAAACGTTATGAGACGATTTTTGCAGGACGAAAATGTCGTTGTGTCGACGGATGGATCTCCAACCATGCTTCATCCGCGTGGGTATGGTAGTTTTGCCAGGATAATTCGCCAATTTGGGGTTGAGGAGCAACTGATGCCGTTGGAAAAGCTTATCCATAAGATGACTGGTCAGACAGCGTCGTTGATCGGACTCGATAAGAACCGTGTCCCTGTAGAAGAAGGGTTGCTGAGCGACTTACACTATGTGAAGCGAGGATTCCTTCGAGTAGGGTATGCGGCAGATGTTGTGGTGTTTGCTCCGGAGAGGGTGTCCGATACGGCAACATTCGAGGATCCACACCAGTATGCGACTGGATTCGACTACGTGATCGTGAACGGCATTCCGGTGCAACGTGAAGGCGGTCCGACCGGTGCCCGACCGGGGTTGGTTCTCAGAGCCCGTTGAGTGTAGGTTGCAAAGCAACGGAGAGTATCCGAGTTTCTCGGATGGAGAGTGCTTCACGGAGAGTGTTTTCATTGGCAAACGGAGAGTGAGAAGTTCCGCTCAACCGCTCAACCGCTCACCGAATTCCAATCTCCTCCTCATACAACTCACGTTGCCTTTGCAACCAATCTTCGTGCTCGCGGATACGCTCGCGTTCCAGGGCGTCTTCAGGCTCAAGTTGATGTTCCCACTCAAACTCGTATCGTTTCCAGGCGATCTGTCCATCGTTGCCGAGTTGTAACACCGTGTAACCTGGCTTAAATCCGCGCCAGTTACCTCCCCACCACGCCGCACTCACGCTTTGAGAAGTGAGGTACCAGATCCCGTTGTAGTAGAAATCTTCAATCTGGTGCGAGTGTCCCTGCATGACGGCCTTAACGTTATGTCGCTCCATGATTTCACGTAACGCACGATTGTCGTGTATGACCATGTGCGACATGGCCAACGCTTCAGGATCTCCATTGATTTGTCCTATGTTGCAGAATGCCGCAATGTGCATCACGACCACAGATGGCATGTCTTTGTGCACTCCGAGGTCAAATCGAAGCCATTCGAGCTGTTTTTCACCGATTTTGGCAGAATAACTCGGTCCGGTTGGCGTGTCTTCTTCGTGTATGGTGTCCAATACGATGAAATGCCATCCTTTGTGATTGAAACTGAAGTAGCTGCCGGGCATTCTACATGCCTCCATCATCAGTCTCTTACCGATATCCGGATCATCAACCGATACTTTTCTTCTGGATGATAAACCCAAAACATCGTGATTTCCGATGCATCCATACCAGGGCATGTCAAGCTTGTCGGAAGCATCTTTAAAAAGTGTGATTGAATCTATAAAAGCATCTTTTTCGGTATACAGACCATCAAAAGCCATATCTCCGCCCATCAGTACCAACTCCGGCTTGGTGTCGAGTGCGTTGACGGATGCGATGCAGGCGGCGTACCCAAGGTGTCCCTGACGTTGTCTGCGGACGTGCATATCGGTCAGGTGCGCAACATAAAAAGCGGTGTCCTGGTCAGACAACTCCGGAATCTGTACGCCCAGATTGGTGGGAGTCGCCTTTGCGATGGAAGTAAATATTCCTATTCCTCCGGCACCGAGGGTTAATTTTTTGATGAAATCACGGCGTGACGGATCCGCCTGGGGTGTAGCATTCTTTTTCATAGGCTGTAGATGATGAACGGACTAATTTCTGCCAGTATACTAAGTATGATCAAAACCCGAAACCCGAAAAGACCGACTTCACAAAGTTTTAACATCCGTGTATAGATGCTTTATAAGGAGATGAGATTACGTCTGCAGATTTAAGAGAACATCAATCGATTTTCTTGACCAGGAGCCACTGTTTTCGTTCAGGTTCGGGGAATCGCTCAATGGCATAGCGCAACATGGTCCGGGGCATGCTTGAAGCAAAATCGGACAGAAATCCACGCAACACATCGATGTTTTTCTTACCAACCTCACGAAGCATCCATCCGCAGGCTTTGTGCATGAGGTCTTCGTTGTCGTTCAGTAGTCCACTGCATAGACACAACGTATCTCCAAAATCGTTATTCCGGATAAAATGTAGTGTCGATAACACAGCGATGCGACGGTCCCAGAGGTATTCAGATTTCATCAGTTCGTGGAGTATTTCTCTATCTCGGTTGAGTAACCAGACACCGGGAATATATGGGGCACTGAGGTCGACAAGGTCCCAGTTGTTTACCTGAGCACGGTGGTCGATGTACTGGTTGTAGATGAATTCGGCATGTGCAGCCTGACCTTTTTTGAAGGCATCAACCATCAGAATCAAGGCGGTCATGCGCACCTCATGGCGTTCGTCATACTGCATTTCAACGCACTCTGAAATCGGTGTACCGCGGTGTTTTTTTGCAATTGAGCGGATCTGCGGCATGGTGATTCCCATGAAACGATCACCTTCTCCGTACTGTCCCGGTCCAGTTTTAAAGAATCCCTGCAGAAACTGAGCTTTTTCTGGGTTCGAGATGCGCTCGAGATCTTCAATTACGGGGTTCATGGCATGGATTCTCCCCTGGCAGCGACCAACAAGCGATACCAGTCTTCGTGTGATACATGTACATCAGCTGCCTGTGCAGATGCTTTGATGCGATCAGGATTCACCGTTCCGATGATGGGTTGGATTCCAGCTGGGTGCCGAAGTAACCAGGCCAGAGCGATAGCTTCATCACTGGTGTTGTAGGCGCGGGAGAGGTCGTTGATCAGGTGAATCAGTGAGTCAGGAGCACCTCGACCGTGGACAAACAGTTTTCCTCCAGCCACAGGCGACCATGCCTGTATCATGATATGATGTTTTCGGCAGTAGTCCAGCGTGAAACTTGAACCCGCAATGCCAGTGACACGCTGATTGAAGACGGTTCCTTCTTCGATCATTGAACGATGCAGGAGGCTGATTTCAACCTGATTGATAACAATAGGCTGGTCTACCGCGGATTTTAACAAGTCAATCTGAGCCCAGGTGTGGTTACTGACACCGAACCAGCGGACTTTTCCACTGCTATGAAGATGATCAAACGCGCGGGCGACTTCTTCGGGCTGTACCAGGGCATCCGGGCGGTGTAGCAAGAGGATATCGAGATAATCGGTATTCAATCGGTTTAGGATTCCCTCAACAGATCCTACGATGTGTTCATAACTGAAATCATAGCGTCCGGGGGAGTGTGGGTGTGGATCTCCACCAAAGCGTATACCACATTTTGATTGAAGGATGAGTTGGTTTCGGAGCCCGGGATCCTGGCGCAGCAATTCTCCGAATAGGATTTCAGATCTCCCCCGCACGTAAATATCGGCGTGGTCGAACAGATTGATGCCTTCATCCATAGCGGCATTAATGGCGTTATAAGCCATACTTCGTGTTTCGTGAGTAATCTCAGGGGCATTCCAGTTCCCACCGAGATTCATGCATCCGTAGGAGAGAACCGAAGTTTGAATATCTGTTCCCGGGATTGTGATTTTTCTCATGACTTTAAACCAACTATACGTTTGGTTGCTTCGGCAATCGCCAATAGACCCTCGTTTTCGATAGTCCAATTTTCGGTGGTCAGCCCATAACTGAACATCGAAAGTACCCATTCTCGTCCGTCGGGAGCTTTGACGTATCCAATATCACCACGTACATCCATCACACGACCTGTTTTTCCGGCGTAGAACCATCCCTGTGGCAGCACACGAGGAATCGAAACATGGTCGGTTTGCCGGGCGAGCATCCATTTGATGTCGGTGATCACATCCTGTGCCAATCGAGAGGGTTGATACACTTCCATCAGCAGGTTGAACATATCGCTGGCCGTTGTTTGTCCAAGCCCATACTTGCGTGAAGCGTCGGTGTCGGGTGAAAAAGCCTTTCGATTCAATCGAGTTGTTGAAATTCCGAAAGACTGAATGTATTGGTTGATATTTTCTAGACCCAGCACATCGATCACCAGATTTGTGGCAGTATTATCTGAAACCGCTGTCATCAGGTAGCAGGTGTCCCGAAGAGTGAATTCATGTGGTGCGATGAAGTGTTGCATCACGCCCATCCCGCCCACTTTGTCCGCTTCGGTCAGGGTAATCGGGGTATCCCAGATCAGGTATCCGTCGTGGACACACTGCGTGGCATGCATCAGGATGGGATATTTAATGGTACTTGCGGTTGCAACCAGGTCATCGGCACGCCACGACCAATCCTGACCCGAGTCGAGCTGTTTTGCCCGAATGTGAAGGGTGCCCTCATAGCGAGATTCGATATCTGAAAACATAGGAACCGGATTATGTGATCATTAAAGGCTGAAACTTAACACCAGATAAAAAGAACGTGCGTATGGATTCATAGTTGCTTTGACACTCATTGGAACCGAGAATTGAGGAGTAACTTCAAGATTTTTACTGACCTCATACGACACATTCACAATACCGGCTTTGTTCGTATTGTACCATTCACGACTTTTCGTTAATGCGCCTCCTACCGTAAAGGAAGACTCTATATCGTTCATTAGCGTTTTGGAATACGAAGCCTCGGCGTACAGGCTATGATCGGGATCATTCCAGAAAACACTTGAGATTAAGACAGAAATGGGGCTCTCTTCCTTCGAAAGTTCAACATAGGCTTCCAGGTAATGAGATCCTATTGAGCTCAACTCATCCGCATTATCGTAGTTGAAAAAGTCTGCACCATCACTTTGATAATAGTAATCGTTAAGGTAGATCGTCATGTCCAACAAAGAAGTATTGATACTGTAAGACATCCAGAAGCTGATTTCATTGAAATCGTTGGTCAAAGACATGGAGGAGGAAGCGCCCAGGCTAAATTTGTCTGTTGAGTATGCAGCATAAGGCTGAAAATTGACTCCATTGTCGAAGAGCATCCCTCTCCATACATATCGGCTGGTAGTGGTAGCACCCACATCAACGCTTCCCTGAGCAACAAGTAAAGAATGGGGTGAAAAACTCAATGCAATAAGAAAAAAAAGAACGATAACATCTAATTGATTGCGGGTAAATTGACGAAACATAGTGGTAATCCTATTTAGTTGAGGGTGTTTTTTGACTGATGTAGACCTGGCTGATATGTACATGGCTGTTGGATCTGAAATTTGGGTGTGCTTGTTCTGTCCATTGGCAGCGTTTGGAATCAATAATGTGAAGTCCGGAGTTGGTGAACAGTTCAATGACTTCATCGACAGGGTAAAACTTATAATAGTATTTACTCTGATACAACCATGCATTGCTATCCTCTTCGGGATGTTGCATATCGATGCCATAAATTTCATCCTCCTCGTTAGGGATGTTGCAGAGTATGTACCCGTTTGGAGCCAAAACGCGTTCAAATTCGCCAATGACGTCCCGAATATTTGGTAGCGTCTCGAAAATGTCGATGCCAATAATGAGATTAAATGTATGATCGGGATAAGGCAGTTTATCGAGTAATGATTGTTTTATGGTGATTCCAGATCGGAAAGAAGCGGGAATCTTATTTAATGCATTCACAGATCCGTCGACTGCATGCAACTCTCCGCTTAGTTGGGAAATCAGCTTCAAATTACGCCCTTCGCCAGCCCCGGCATCCAGAATTTTGGCATCTGGAGGTAATATGTTGGCAAAATAGCTGATATAATCTGGTAAAAATCCAACCGGATCATGTCCCCAGATGCTATCAGATGTACTTTGATACAATTTATCCCATTCTTGTAAATTTTTTTCAGCTTGATTCATGTACTTAAATAATAATTTCTTTCAATTCAGATCTTAAACAATGATTTGAGCTCATGGATGCTCCGTAGGCACCGGCATTCAGGAATGCCAAATAATCTCCTTCGACCAAATGTATGGGGTGATTTTCGTTAAAAATATCAAGTGCTTCGTTAATATTCCCCACAATGGTTGTTCGATTTTCTGCAGGATTAACAGGTTGGTTCACGGGTACTGGTTCACAGGGAAGTTTATAGAAAGCGGGTTCAGGGTGGAGATTGAAGCCAGCGTTGACGAACGCAAACTGAGTACCACCTTTCAATTCTACTTCTATGACTTCTGCCAATAAAATACCCGCGTCTTTTGAAATATGGTCGCCAGGCTCTACGAAGACTTTCATACCCAATTTTCCCAAAGCGTTGTAAACCGTTTGTGCCCAATCGGCTAGATTTAGGGCTTGGTCGTTTTCTTTAAGAGGTACACCCAGCCCACCACCAATATTGATATATTCGAGCCGATCAAAAGAAGTGGCGATGTCCGCAATTTTGTCAAGGGCTTTCTGATAGGATTCAAGCCCAGACTGGGTGAAACCGGACCCGGCGTGCATGTGGAGTCCGACAATTTCAATCCCCAGATCAGTTGCGACTTTTCTTGCTTCATCCATATAATCCGGATAAATGCCGAATTTGGTCGGTTTCTGTCCGGCATATTGAACCAATAGGTTTCCGCTATATCCAACCCCGATCTGTGGATTGATCCGGATTCCGACTTTTGTCCGATAACCCTGTTTACCGATACGCTTCAATGCGGAAATCGAGTCGCAATTGAAGAGAATGTCCGGATAGGTTGAATAGGTTAACCAATCTGTGTCACTTACAGCCGTAGAGGTGACACTAATACGATCGGGTGTAAATCCGTAACGTACCGCCAGTTCCACTTCCCTCGGAGAGCAGGCATCAATTCCGCAATGCGTTTCCTGTGCAATGAGTTTAAGGATTTCGGGATGTCTGTTCGACTTCATCGCAAACAAAAGCTGACTAGGTAACTGTATGGATGCCAGTGCGTTACTTAGTCTGTTTATATTGTCCAAAACTCGGTTTCTACTGTAGGCAAACAGGGGTGTTCCATACTGTTGGATCAATGTTTCACAAGAAACCCCGGCAAAGTGGAGTTTAGAACCCATGTAGGATAAATCGGATCTTTCCCACCAGTAGTTATATCCGGTCGTATCAGTTTTCATATCGAACTCCGATAATCACTGTGGATCCATTATGTCCGATCAATGTTCGGATATCACTAAAAAGCTGGTCGTGGTTTAGTGATGTACTGTATCGAGTATAGGCATCAATTTTCTCGGTGATGGATTTATCCAACGAATGGATCCAGGTAACGGTTTGTTTGCTGGCGTCCAATTCGAGCTCACGCTCTGCTTTCGCAACGGTTGTATTAATGGTGAAAATGGGTGCTCTACTCAACTTCAGCTGATTCAACTCACAGATTTGATGACCAAATATGTTGTTTAAAGCTTGAATTAAATCCGTATCGCCGTTCTGATAACTATGGATAAATTCAGAAATAGCTTCGGTAATTAAAGCGGCTTCTAATGGATCCTGTTCTGAGATGGATCCCCATAGAAGAACACGATCCATTGCCTTTGGAACTGCAATGAAAATGGAGTGCCTTTGAGCCCCGGTTATTGCCGCCATGATGGAAAATCCATCTTTACTGAAACAAATTGGGGTTCGATTACTTTCCTTGACGAATCTGGCCAGCTGATCTGATGTTCGTTCCTGTTCTTTTTGTTGAATACTTCTTCGGTACCAATCCATATTTTTGTGAAAAACATTCACTAAAATGCTCATCGTTGATCCCAGGTCGATAAATTCAGAAATGGATCCTTGTTCGAGCCGTGCATTCTTTTCACCACTCAGGAAAATTCGCGACGCAGTGGTTAGGGTAGAGATTCGGACCTTGATGAAATAGGTGAGTAGCAAGCTCATGAGGATACCCAAAAAAACTGAAATCGCAATTTCAAATACAATCCATTGTCGTAATTCTGTAATTCGTGTACGGTAGGGCTCTGCGTCTTTGATGATGCGCACAACAAAGGAACCTAAACGGGTTTCCAGACGAGTTGAGATATCAAGTATAGCATGATCCTGATATCGAACCAAACTATAGGCCGTACCCTCAAAAGTGGATGCATACAGTTGCTCAGAATCGCTGGTGTCCGGAATGCTGAATGCATCATCAATACTCTGTAAAGCGGAGAGGGTATCGCCTGCGATAGTTAGCACGTCAATGCTCACCATACGTTCCTGTGAGTGGATTCGTTGTAAGATTAACTCAAACTCAGGGGTTATCGTTAGGTTAGAATCAGTGCCTGTTTCAAAATATCTGTGTGCATTATACTCTGCAAAAGACTGTATGGTATGTCCTACAGCCCGTGACTCCTGATCGACTCCCCACTTCAATTCTTTGGTCTGCAGGTGATAGGAAATCAAGGCATACAGCATTCCCAATACCAGAAAAAGTGGGACTAGAAAAAGCAGATTTTGCCTGAGCAATGTCATTCTATACATAGTAATGAGGATCTAAATTGCGCAGCTGCATCAGTTCGGTCAAGATACCCGGACATTCGTAGATGGTTGTCAAAAAGTGTCCCTTTCCAATTCTTAGGCACCTGCATCCCTTACTGCCCGCATAAATGTCTGTTTCCAGTGGGGAATCGCTCAGAATCGAATGTAAGCCCACGATTTTTAACCTGTTCCCGGAACTATCGGTCAACTCTCCCTCAACTTCGATCACGACTTCTGAAGCAATTTCTTTCCCGTTCAAAATATGAGTATCCGGGTCGAAATACGATAATCGCGTGACTTCAGCAATATTGAATAGGGTTCTTTCATCCAGTGTGTCAAATGGTTTGATGGACTTAAGCAGAAACATTTTGTCGATTTCAGAGGCAATGATGTTCATAAAGTGTTCCTTTCAGTGATTGAAAGTACTTCTGTGCTATCATCAGCGAGAATTTGTAAATAGGAGGTACGGAGTTCAGTGACCGTAGCATGCTCCTTTGGATGATGATCCGATACGAATGAGAATGGATCGCTGAGTAGCATTCTGAAGGTATGATCCGTTGATCGATACTCGATCAGTGCACCGATTACGTGTGAGTGCATTTCGTGAACCAGATTCAACCTATTCGGTGAATCAGTATGGTTTTCAAAAAGCCCACAAAAGGTCTGGAATACCATGTTATGTGTATTCAGTAGGCTCGTATGAGATGGATAATCAGATTTAAGGATCCAAAAGAACACGTTTTGACCACTACTGAACCATCCAACTCGTTTCTGGTAACCAGGGGTGAGTTTCAGATTAAATGGGAGTCTGGATTCGTCCCTGATTTTGAGTTCAATGTAGGCTTGATAGTCTTGTTGAAGTCTCAAGGTCTCAAACTTTTGAAGAATCTGAGGCCCGTGAACCACTTCTTTTTTTAGGTTGTTTCCTGCTTCCTCGAACACTTCAGATAGCGGTTGAAGGTCTTTAAGCCTGGGTGATACGACCTGTTTGTCCAGAAATCCTGCTGCGATACTCAATACATTGTCTTTTAGTTCTAGAAGGGGGTAGGTGAGTGTTTTTGCGATGAACCACGAGGCCGAAGCTCCAAAAAGTAAAAAAACGAAACTGCTTAAAGCCAAAATAACAAGGGCTTCTCGGGAGACCTGATCGATTGAAGATACGTTCTGGTCTGCACCCATGATTGCTGATCCACTCCCACTTGTATTGTAAATCGGTGCGAATCCAATTTTAACCAAACCCCATTGTCCCCAGGGTTTTATTTTTGAAACATAGGGCTTGGTGGTCAGGAGAACATCCGTTGCAGCGATGAAATCATCTAATTCCACCTCAGTATCAACATAGCCTATATGCGTGAAATTATCATCAACTCTGGAATCCAATATGTAGGATAACGTTTTGTCCTCATTGTTCAGGATAAAGGAGTACAGGTAGGTCAGTTCCTGTTTTTCTCGTATTTCACGCATTGGAATGACATACCTGAGATATCGCTCTGAGATGTGGTCGTAATAGTTGGGATGTGCATAGAAATTTGGATCGATCATTCCATCCGGGGACAACAGGGTTAGAGCCTGAGAGATTGCCCAGATGCTGTCTTGTGGAGTGAATGCGATGGATTCAATACGCATACATAGACCGGGATCGGAACACGTGATGTCGATCGATTGTGATGGAGTGATCGTCGTTTGGTTGATAGTGACTAACTGTTGGTCTGAAGTCAGCAAAACCAGTTGTCCGGAAGATGTGAAGTTAAAATCAAGAAGTTTATCTATAGGGATATCAACCGATCCGATACGATTCAGATTTGCATCAAACTCAATCACATCCGATTCATCATCTGATTTTAAAATAAGGGATTTATCCACCGTTGATGCTGCGAGAATCGATGTTTCGGAAGCGTTGACTCTGATTTGTCGGATCAGCTCACCATCTCGGGTCCATTTTTTTAAATGACCGTCTACATGAAGGGTAAATAGATGTTGTTCCAACACAGCAAAGGATGATATGAATGCTGCATCCTGTAAAAATGAAAATGTTGGTTCCAGACTTACAGATCCGTCTAAAATGAGTGTATGAATGGATCCGGTAGTGGATAACGTCAGCCAGGAGTCGTCAAATCCCTGACGGATAGTTGTCATAGACCGGGGCTGTATCAATATCTCATGGTCATCCAAACGTATAAAAGCACCAGTAGTAGATGCCAGTGTAGCGAGTTTTGAAGTAAATCCATGATCAATCAGTGATACAATTTTCTGATTTAATCTGATTCCACCTAAAAGTGTAGCTATCAGGATTACCGGAATGATCATTCCCCGAATAATCAGTGAAATATTGAACTGCTTGATCCCTTTCATTGCTGACTCCTTTTGAACAGGTATATCGCGATTTCCGGATGCAATTTACTACATCTTGTCAATTCAGAGGTCTGAATGGCCAGCACGGTACAGCTTTTCGAGATGATGCCTGATTCGGATTCGGATCTGGACTGAAGTGATTCGACAGGGAAAGCTGTTCCTTTTTGGTTGAGGATCGTAATATCCGTTTTCGATACTACTTCCACAGATCCCCTAGCCAGGATGAACAAAAATTCAGGTTTATTCCCGTATTCGAGCAATACTTCATCCTCGGGGACTAACCTGACTTCGGATCGATGAGCGAGATACTCTAGTTGAACGATATTTAGATCGATAAACTCTTGTGATTCACACAGTAGTGCCAATCGGTCGAAAAAGTTGTGTTCCACACGAACGAGGTCATCATGCAGTAATGCTATTGTTGTATCTCGAACCAAATCCTGTTCAGGTTGTCTGATAACTGGACCTATTAGCTCGATCCAGCTTGATTTATCTGACCTCCAGATGTGGGTTAAGGCTGCTGATTTCTCAAGGGGATGGAGAGAAGTTGCGGCGTTGGAAATAACTGTAGTAAAGCGATCAGTGCGAAGATGTTCAGATTGTACAGCATCAGCATCTTTCGAGGACTCCAGTTGTTTGATAATACGACTGTATAGAACCCTGTCCACACCCTGTTCTAGGGTTTCTAAACCAAAAGCCCTGATTTTTGGGTTTGTTGAACCCAGAGAGTTGACCATCAATTCATAGGCTGGTAGTCGTCCTGCAGTCGATAAAAACTCAAGAATAAGATTTAATCTGGACTTGGCGGAATCTTTGTAGAATCTACTCAGTACCCCAAGTTCCGGAGAATTGATCCCACCAGAACGAACGATGAACTCGTTAGTTCTCAACATTTCGACCTGATTCATTTCTTCAGCAATCAAATCCATATAAACGAGTTCGAAATGTTCGGGTGCTACCCTGTAAAGAACTTTAGCTGCCAGGGATCTGGATATCACCTGGGCATTGGAGTCACTCAAAACAGAAACGACTATAGGGATGATCAGTTTACCCATCCCACAAATCATGTCCTCTGCATGTCTGCGTTCGGTGGGAGTGATCTCGGAAGCTAGCATGATCAACGGTTTAACACAAATTGGATCATTGATTTGTTCCAGGACTTCGATACACAGTTCGTGTATCTCATCATCCGAGTCTTTCAGCACTTCCATCACTGGCTGAATGAAAGAAATTTCCGACTTACCTACATTCTCCCGGATTACCTTTAACGCTGTTAACTGAACAGATGGGTCTGAGTGGTTAATAAATGGTAATGCGGTATATGCATACATCTGATTTTTACTGTACTGAAGTGCTCGCAGGCCACTAATGATTTCATCATGGCTACCTTCTAATAACGCGTTAATGTGTTTGATAGCCGTAGAAACCTTATCCAGATCGGCAGAATGCAATGAGGCGACCAATGCGATATTCCTTGCATCCGTATTGACTGCTGAGGCTAAATGCCCAATTTTTTCAGGGTGAATGAGTCCATGATAGGCAAATAATTCGGCTATTTGCGGATGGATACGAGAGCTGTTTTCATTGAACCAGTGAACCAATGTTCTGATGTGATGGTAATTATTGGAGTTGAGAAACTGCTCAAAATGTCCCAGGAGTTTATTAAATCGATTATTTTGCTGGATCGATTGAAGATGTTGATCGTACACACGCAGTAATACAGGCAGGGTTTGTGGATCATCGATGGCATGAAGAATCTTCAACGAACTTAGAGCGTTTGAAGGTGACAGGGATAACTTCCCAAATAGTGTGTCCCGATCTGAATCGTTGAAGGATACTAAGTGGGAGGTTAGATTTCTTGAGAAATCAAGCCATTCGGATTTAAGGTTCTGAATCAAAGAAGTAAGGTAACTTCGTTTCATGAACATGACGAAGGTGAATAACACCAGGGCTCCAAGAAAACCAATCAATGAAATACCTTCCGCCGGGACCCTGCTCACATAAAATAGTAGGTAAACCCCGGCCAATGCCGTTGCAATAGGCTCCAGTAATCCCTCTAAAATGGTTCTCAGTTGTGCTCTGTTGGCATTAGGCAGTGCATTATACAGTAAATTATAGTTGTTGTTATCTACCGACCAGGCCATGCCCTGATAGGCAAAAAACGCAAAAATTGCTGCATTGAATCCGTAATCGAGCAGTAAAAATGCAAAAACAAGGATATAGACTACTGGCTGAATGATAGATACATTTGTAACACCAATTCGTAGAACCAATCGATTGAAGACGAATGCACAGATGATCAGATTGAAAACATTAACGCCGGCATATAGTGTACCCAGTAAGACTGCTAGTTGCGCTTCGTCATAGGCCTTGGAAAATACATCATAGTACTGATACTCGGCTATTCCGGCAAGCAAGGAGACCAGAAAAACCATGCCTGCCAATAATGAGACATAACGAATCTTTAGAATCGATCCCCAGTGATTTTTAAGTACCTTCCAGGCCGACTCCTCTTCTTGCTCGTCGAAGTTTGTGATACTGAGTTCAGTGAATCGTTTGTTGATATAAAATATCGCAGGGAGCGAAAGCAATCCCAGTAACATCCATAATAGAAATAGATAGGGTACACCCAGCATCTCGGCACTAAGTGTAACCGTCAAGCCACCAAATATCACACCGAGTGCAGTTCCCGCAGCCAAATAGGCAAAAAGGCGTTTACTTTCACTCATATCAAAGTATAAGTCTGCGAAATTCCAGTACAGAGAGTAAAATGCAATGTAAATAACCGTCGTAAATATCTTTATGAAGTAGTAAAGTGCATTAATCTGGAAATCGGATAACACATCACGAGCTGCCAATACAAAAAATAAAGACAAAGACACCCCCGCTACCGCAACAACCGAAATGTAAATCAGTTTTCTGATGCCCACTTTGCTGATCATATAACTGAAACCGGAAGCATACAATACCATGATGACAGGCATGATCATGTAGATATAGGGTAAGCTTTCGACACCGATATTTGACAGGAAAAGACTGTCACCAGCCGTTGTACCTATGGTTAATCCAGCCTGAAAGACTGCCGCCAGGATCATAAAGCTGATTACTTTTGGTACTTCGCTACGATTGATTTTGAAAAATTCCTGCCAGTTGAACATAGATGGTCTCAAAAAGTAATATGGACTAAAGTAATGTTTGCAGCAGGATGAATAAACGTGCAGTTAGGTGCTCGTTTAACCGCCATATCGATGTCAGATTGTTCCAGCATCCCGAAATTCATGAAAAGCGAGCATGTCCAGCCTCGCAGCAGAACTTCTTCTATGATCTGCTCGTGTATACCGGTAATTGATTTGAATGGCCATACTGAGATACGGGGCATGGCATGATAATGGGAAGCAGGTCTGTCATGCTCATAGATTGATGATTCATTGCCCCAAGGTGGATCAGCAAAGATCAGATCTGGTGAATAATCGGCAGGTAATCTGTTGAAGTAATCGCTCACTTCAAAGCGTACAGCCGACTTTCTGACGGATGCCGTTTGTCTGGCGAGTGCTATGGCATCCGAATCGATGTCGATGGCCGTGTAATTATGACTCGGATTAGCCTGCTCGATGCAGAAACTCAGGGACCCACATCCGGTTCCAACCTCAAGAACGTTCAGTACATCTGATCGTGAAAGCACTGATTTTAGATGATTGACCAGATAAATGGCTTCAGGATCGGTGATATAGGCTCGTTTGTCGATTGGAATAACTAACCCATCAAATTCAATATGACCAATAATATATGCCAGGGGCTCTCCAGACAGGCGTCGTTTCAGATAACAAGATAACAACCCCTCATCGTTACCTGTAGCATTACTAAGTATTTCGAGTTCATGTTGGGGAAGAACACCAGCAGAAATATCGACTCCAGTCTGACGATAAATATTGGAAAATAGCCGTTGATTCATTTCTAAATGTGTTCCTGGAGTATGTTTGAGAAAAGTACTTAAATAATTTATGATATCTTAACGTAGATGTAGTGTCCTGCAGACCATTTACATAGTTTATTAAAATTACGAACATCAGATTAAAACTGTGAAACTCAATCCGGATGTAAATTAAAATTTAAGAAATCACTGAAAAGATTGTATTTTACGCGCCAAAGAATCATGGTTTTACGCTAGAAATACGTTCAAATGGTTGATGATGCTGTCCTTACAGACCCGGAATCCAGGAAGGATGACGCAGTACCACCTAAGTGGTCTTTTGCGTGGATTAAATTCCATATGCTCAAGCGTAAACGCGGGATTATTATCTCTATTCTTTCTTTCGTTTTTCTGTTTCTTGTCTTTTCCGAGCGTATCGTCATTTTTGTGAATGCGGGGGAATCTGCTGTTTTGTTCAAGCGCTTTGATGGAGGTACTCAACTCAATCAGGTGTACGGTGAGGGTATCCATTATATTTTTCCGTGGGATGAAATGACCGTGTATAATGTCCGGATTCAGCACCACATGAAAGAGTTTGAAGTATTGAGTGCAAACGGACTTAAAATCAAAGTGCAGGCATCCATTCGCTACAGACCCTTTCTGGACAACCTACCCGACCTTCATCAGCAAGTGGGGGTTGAGTATGCCGACCGGATTGTCTATCCCGAGGTGGAATCTGTGATTCGTCAGATTTTCGGTCAATATCTTCCTGAAGATATCTATTCATCCCAGAAATTTATTATCCAAAACACGGTAGAGAATGCAATTTTCGAAGTTAGTGAACGCTTTGTCGACCTTGATGAGCTGCTCATTACCCGAATAATTCTCCCTGATATGATTGTGAATGCAATTGAACAGAAGCTGGAAAAAGAACAAGTTGCATTAGGTTATCAATTTCGTTTAGACTCTGAACGTCTTGAAGCCGAGCGTAAGCGTATTGAAGCAGTAGGGATTCGTGATTTTCAAAACACCATAGCTGAAGGACTGACAGAAAACTACCTTCGATTCAGAGGGATTGAGGCTACATTAAAACTGGCTGAATCACAAAACTCTAAAATCGTTGTAATTGGCGGTGGAAAAGATGGACTTCCGATTATTCTCGATGGCACGTCTAATGAACCCAGAGTTATTGAGCCGTAAAGGAAGATGAATCAGAAAAGTAAGATGCGCTCTTCTGCTCTTTCTATCCTTATCTCATCTTTAAGCAGTGTATTTGCCGAATCTTTGAAGGTGCTCCAATATTTTTGATAAAGTGATGTTGCTTCACCCACATCTTCAATGATGTAGATATTCTTGGATAAGAACGGATTTTTGTACGCTGGACCCTTCAAGATTAGTCGATTGATATATCTTCTGGAATAGGTAACCGGATTAGCAAAGAAATTCTCATTGGTTAGTTGGGCCGCAACCATCGGATCCAACAAATAATTGATAAACTGGAAGGCCAGTTTTTTCCCGGTGGAATTGATGGGAATTGCCAGGTTGTCGACAAAAAAGATGGATCCTTCCGCTGGAAGAATGAATCTCAAGTCGCGGTTGATGTTGGCCCCTTTGGCGGAGCTACCACTCCAGTTCATACCAAGAACCACTTCTTCGTTGATCAGCTCCTCTTCCAGACTTTCGCTCGTGATCGATCTGAGATAGGGTAGTGTTTTCAGGAGACGATCAGTTGCTTCGGCAATTTCAGTCTCATTGGTTGTATTTGGATTGTATCCCAGAGAAATGAGTGATATGCCGATGGTCATCCGCATATCATCAAGTATCGAAATTCGGTTTCTCAGGTTGGCAACCTGATCTGGATCCAAAATGGTTGACCAGCTAAGTGGCAGACCCATCACGTAGTTTTGATTATAGGTGATGCCTACAGATCCCCAGAAATAAGGAATAGAAAACATGTTGGCATAATCGTAATCCATTTCTCGGAATCGGCCATCCAGGAACTTGTAATTAGGCAAGAGGCTGCGATTCATGGGTTCCAGGAAGTTTTCACCCGCTAAAAATGCGATAGCATAATCGGTGGGGACAATAATATCAGCCATTTTACCAACTCGAAGCTGTTCGATCATCTCTTCGTTCGACTCGTAGTAAGTAATATCCACCTCAACATTGAATTGATTTTCGAATCGGTTGATGATCGTCTCTGTAAAGTAATTTGGAAACGTATACAGGAATAAAGTATCCGACCGCTCGGTTACTTCTTTAGTCGTCAGGTAATTATCCCTGACTTCAGCATAAAAACCAGGATTTTGATACCAGGCAAACAGAAGGATCAACACAATGATGACTGTGATCGAAAAAACGGGGGATCGAAGTAAGGATGAAATGTTATCCATAATCAGGAGTAGTTGGAGAGTTTACCATAGTCCATTTTCAAAATACGATCAGCGGTGTTGAAATACTGGTCGTCGTGAGATACAATCAAAATGGTTTTCCCTGAAAGTTTAAGCTTTGGAATTAAATCGTAATAAAAGTAACGACGGAATTCTGGATCCTGATCGGCTGCCCACTCATCGAAGACACATATAGGCCGGTTCTCGAGTAGGGCTACAATCATCGCTATCCGTTTCTTTTGACCCGTTGACAGGTTCAGATTTGTGAATTTTCCATCGACAAACTTGGTCTTTTCTTCAAGTTGAAATTCTCGAATGTACGATTCAATCTGATCAGTGGTCCAATCCCTGAGTCCATAAAGACGGTCAAACAAATGAAAGTCAGAGAATATTGCTGAAAAAAGTTCTCTGTATTCCTGAACATGCTCTGCCGTTACGGGGACACCATCAACAACAATGTTCCCACTTTCAGGGGTGTATAATCCAGTCAGTAGCTTTAACAATGTAGATTTGCCACTTCCATTACCACCAACGACGAATAAAGTCTCCCCTTTCTTGATGGATAAGTCAATTGGGCCGGTCTTGAAAAGGGCGTCTTTTTGTGCGTCATAGTATGAAAATGTAACCCCTACAAGCTGGATGGTTTTGAATTGGGAAACTCGTTTGGCAATACTCTCATCAAAACGATGTGATCTGCCGTTCAGGTGGTCCAGATTCTTTTCCAGCTCATTGATGTCCAGCACAGCAATATTCGCCTTGGTGTAGGCTGGAAATCCCGATACCACAGTGGATAATGGTCCAATGATGAATAGAATTACGGCTGCTATTTCAGTCACACTATCGGCATATACTTCAATAAATCGGGGCAAAATAAATACCATTACGGCAACCAGGACATAAAAAAATGATTGAGCGAAAATATAGTTCCAGTTGTAAAGTCGCTCAGTCTGAATTCGATGCCCTCGTACCTCGGAAGCCACAGTGGCAATATGATTCGACAGGTCGTTACTTCTGTCTTTACTGAGCTTTACTTCCTTGAACCCATCCATCAAGTGGGTCAATGCACCAAAGAGTTTTACCTCACTCTGATTCGTCTTATGAATGAACTGAATGATAAATTTTTCTTTATTCAAATAGATGGATATTCCAATAAAAACAATTAGAATGGTCAGGAAGAAAGCCCAAAGTGACAATGTGGCAAGATACATGATCGAAAATGCAACCATAATCGCCGATTGCAGGGCAGCAATGATCACGCCTGCAGATTGTGAGATTTCTGATGTTTGCTGGGTTAATCGCTGGTAGATCTTTGCCTGACCGATTGAATCCAGATCAACCATTTCAGCACGTCGAATTTTTCCGGTCAAGCGAACACGGATACCATGGACAATCTGTTCGATAATTTGACTGGACTTGTCGAACAGGTATCGTTGAGTGATGATATTTATCGATAAGGCTACAAGGAACATAAGTAAGTATCTGAAGTTTAGTTCATTGTACGATACTGTACCCGCTGCCTGATTGATGATGGCAAGAATCGATGCGTTGGCAAGACCCGAAATGGTGGCATAGATCATGATTTTGTTCATGACCTCTTCAGATTCCACCTTAATTAGTTCTAAAAAATTCATTCTGACGTTCTATTTCTATCCCGAATAATTTGAGCAATGGTATTGATATGCTGAAAAATGAAAAAATGTCCACCATCCAGTATCACGGTTTCACAAGTGGATTGGGTACATTCACTCCAAGCATCAAGCTGGTGTTTCCTGATTTCATCGAGTGATCCGCCGAGCACCAATATAGGGACTTTCAGCATCGGAACCGTATTAAAATCAAAGGTCTCAATCGCTTTGAAGTCCGCTCTTAAAACAGGTTCAATCAAATTCAGAAGTTCAGGGTGGTTGAATAACTCCGTATCAAAACCACCTAACTGCTTTAAGTCCTGGAACAGATCCTCCTTGGTCAACTGATGCCTGAGTCGGTGAGTTACCTGAATTCCAGGAGCAGCACGTCCACTGAGTATGATCCACTCGGGCTGGTCGTTGGCTACTTTTTCAGAGCCACAGACCAATGTGGCCAGAACGGCTCCCAAACTATGCCCAAAAATCCCCCAGCTGGCTTCGTTTCGTTTTTCAGTAATCCGTTTGATACAGAATCCGGCCATATCATAGACCGATTCAAGGAGCTGATCACCAAATTGAGAGCCTCGACCAGGCAGTTCAATGGGAATACATTCAAAATCTTCTGACAAAGCGCGTGTCAGCGGCAAATACGAATTAATCGTTGCACCGGCAAAAGGCAGGAAGAACAACTGATTCATGCTCGGGCTACGCTTTCATGAACGGTTCAACTCCGTTTGGAGTCTGGTTTTGGATGCCTCGATATCCAGGTCCAGAAAGCTACCACCATGCTCGAAGTGGTCTATAAACAGTTTACCCAATGCCAACGTTATGGCTCCGGAAACACCGATGGATACACCGGTACCCAAGATCCACCCAAGTCCGGTAATCATGGTCAATGTTCTTGTTACTGGTCCGTAAATGATACTGGCTCCAACCACACCAGATAATATGCTGGACACCAATGACTTGATGCGTTGCTCCTTGAATGGGATTCCATAACAAAGAGCTAATTTTCGGATCATGGCATACTGTACAGCGTTTACCGTAACGACTTCAGCAACCGGAAAAGGAACAACACCAATACCTGAAGCAAAGTAGGCATACTTTTTGATGATTGAGCGGGCTTCGCTCATCGTTTCATCCGAGAACGAATGCTCGGAGAACGGCTTTGTGGAAACAAATTCGTGCACGATGGGTACCTGATCATCAGAGGATTGATAGAGTCGGCTTCGCTTCTTTTTGGTACTCATAATTGGGTTGATCAAAATGGAGATGGAAGATGTAATGAAAGTAATTCGCGAACATATTGGTCATAATCAACAGAAGCTACGTGTTTGAGATTTCGGCGGAACACAGACTCCTGGTTGTGAATGGCCTTGCTAAATTCGGTGCTGGTCCTGATTCTGGATTTGAGCAATCGTTTAGGATATGATTTTTTCAGTGATTTGTATACAGACTCGGATAATTTTAACCTGGAGTCGTATTGTGCAAACAGGATGCTGACATCAGGGGCTTGACGTTTGAACGCAGCTGCAATTTCTTCAGACTCATTCAACAAAATCTCCAGTCCTCGTACGGAAAAAGGATCACTGTAAACAGGAACAACAATATGATCGATTGCGGCAATAATTGATATGACAGTGCTGCTCAGTGAAGGAGCTGCATCCACTACAATCAGATCAAAATCCTGTTTTTTCAGCTCATCCAATACATTTTTTACTGCTTTTTGTTGAATCTCGGGAGAGTCCCATTCATCATCCAGTATACTGTTATCAAGTGAAGAGGGCAGTAAGAATAAGTTCCAGGATACCTCAACTAGACTCTGGTTCAACAATTCAGACGGATTTTCCCAAATATCGGCAGTAACCAGGTGCTCGTTTGTCATACCCGGGAATAAAGCGTACGTGGCCGATGCCTGTGGATCCAGGTCTACCAGACATGTTTTGAATCCATACTGAACCGCTCGGGTAGCCAAATTAAGGGAAGCTGTGGTTTTACCGATACCACCTCTCATGTTCAGGTGAGCAATTGATTTAACCGGGGCATACTTAATACCGAGTTGGCGAAAGATTTTTTTTACTACTTCCGGACTAATATGTGATCCGGATTCCTGAATACTTGCATCAAGGCTGGTCGCATTCTTGAACCTGGCTGGATCTTTTTCGATCATGCGTTTAAGTTCACGTTTACTCAGTGCGTACTTTAAATCCTGGTTCATAAGCTAATCAGTTACTGTATAGGGTTTCAGATGGTACCGATGTCGAGAGTATACTAAAAAATACGCTTAACCTCTTGAAATAAATGATTGGATAACAGTCTTTAATAGATCCGCCGATGATTTGTTTTGCAACCAGTCGATGTGTCCCCCATCAAAACCAAACGACAGAATTGCTTCACTGCAAAACTGCTGCCATCCTTGAGTCCAATGATCTTTAACTTCAATAGAATCCTGTTTGGAGTAGAGGAATCTGGATGGGATCGTGATTATGGGTTGATCCGTATTCACAAATGGCCGGACGATACCTAAATCAGCAGAGATCATCGCCTCAAAATGATTGCTACTCATTTCATCGAGTGACTCCATTATTTTGTCATAACCGAGTCGCCTGTAGTATTCCGTTTTCTGATCTTCAGACAGATCGCCAACAATCCACTTTTCGAATTGGCCTGGTGCAGCCACATCACTGAACACAACACCTGAGGGACGCAAAACAGGATCATTTTCCAATCTGGCAGCCAGCGTGAGTGCTACATAGGCACCCATTGAGTGTCCTAACCAGATGTACGTGTCAGACAAGTATCTATGGGTATTGAGTTGTCGGATTAAATCAGTGCAGGCCGCCTCGAGCGTGTTTACCGGGGTTTCATCTATTCTGGCTCCATGACCAGGAAGCTCCAGTGTAATCACCTGGTACTCGTCAGATAATTCAGCCTTAATGGTGTCGAAGAATCTGGCATTTGAAGCCACAAATGGAAAGCATATCAACGCGGGTTTTTGCAACGTGGTGTCAGACTCACGGTCAAGCCACACTACAATTTCATCATGAATTGCGGCCAAGGCTTCCTCGATCTGCGCTGGATTCATCCTGGAAGTGTTACTTTGAATCCTGATTTTCAGCTCCCCTTGTTCAATCAGTGCCGAAACTTCAATCGGATGCCATTGATGGTTGAAATACGTGATATCGGGCAGGTAGGATGAATCCCAGTTCCATGCTCCTGACTCCACAGAATCAGGTTCAAATTCACCTAAAAAGTTATAACCCAGCTCTGGTGCAAACACCTGCTTGCCTCCTCTTCGGAGGCTGTTTTCTGCGAGAACTGCGGTTAGTCCGTCTCGGGTAACCTCTTGTTTTTGTTCCTTGATTTCGCTTAGAATTTCAGATATATCTTTGTGTGATGACAGTCTGATGGGATATTCCAGGGTGAACCAACCCAGCGTACTTCCAATATCTATATGGTTATTGCCAGCATTTCTACCTTGTGATTCGATTCCCACTCGAAGAGAAGGGAGGTTCAGGCAAGTTGCGATGGCTTTCAGTGAAATCGCAAGTATTACCGAATCGATGGCTTCTTTTCTGATGCTACACCCATTCGTAAACCTATACGTGAGTTTCTCATCCAGGCAAATGGATGACGATATGGGTTCGTTTCGGTCACAACGGATTTCCGATGACAAAAATAAGTCCTTCCACGGATCAGAATTTATATCTGGCAATTGGAGCTTTTTGATTTCATTGATCCATTCACGTTGCGTGATATACTTTCCATCCAGTTTTAATTCCTTTTGGTCTAAAAATTGGATGGTTAACCACTGAAACTGATCTCGGAGTACGCGTAAACTGATTGCGTCGATAATCAAGTGATGGAATGTTGCGGTTATGTGTGTTTCATAGGGGCTCTGCACCACAAGAAACGACGTCATCTGGCCGGATTCAATATGGATATACTTTTTGAGTTGATCCGTGTACTTGTTTAACTCCGATTCAAATGAGGTGCTATCTTTGTTTAACACAACCAGTTGAATCTTTGGCTCCTGGGTGACTTCTACTCTGGCCCTTGAATCTAACCCGGCAAAACGCATCCGGAAAATTTCGTGATATCCGGTAATTTCAGAGAGGATTTCTTCCATGATTTCAGTTGGGATAAACTGGTCTATTCTGAATCCAGCCTGCATCCAAAATAGGTTTCTCTGGGCAGGATCAAGTACCTCATTGAAAAACTTTTCCTGCATCGGTGTACAATCTACATAGCCAGTCAGGATCTCAGGTCTGGATAATTCAGCACGTTCGGTTAATTCCAGCATTCCGATCAGTTCACTTAAAGTATGGTGTTCATAGATCTTCCCGGCTTTGATCGCATAACCTTGTTGCTGAAGATGATGTGCTACCTGAATCGCCTTGATGGAATCGCCACCGATTTGAAGAAAGGTTCGGGTGAGGTCAACTGGAAATGCCGGAAGGAAACGGGATAAGGTTTCAATGAATGCCTGTTGGGCCCGAGACTGACTTGAGGTGTCTATATTCGGATCCAACTCATGGGTTTTGTTGAACGGATCAGGTAAGGCATTTACATCTACTTTCCCATTTATCGTGAGTTTAATGTCATCTACCCGTACAAAAAAGCCGGGTATCATGTAAACAGGCAGAGTTTTGGCGAGATGTTCCCGAATTTCATGATCTGATAGGGATTCTTTTTCAACCAGGTAGGCTACGAGTTGCTTTTCTCCCGTGTTATCCTTCTGAGCTTGAATGTATGAGATCTGGATGGATTCAATTCGGTCAAGCTGATGTTTGATCTCATCAAGTTCAATACGGTACCCACGGATTTTAACCTGAGAATCGTTCCTTCCAATGAATTCCAACTCACCGTTGAAATTCCATTTCACCTGATCACCGGTCAGGTAGGTCTTGCCAGGGAAGAGGGGATGATCAATAAATGCCCTTGATGTCAGTTCAGGGTTATTGACATAACCCATTGCGACCTGCACGCCGTTCACGGCAAGTTGTCCGGAAGCCCCAAATGGAGCCAGATTTAAGGACTCATCCAATACGACTAACTGAACATTATCGTAGGCTCGTCCGATGGGTATGCCGTTTGGATACTCTGCATGGACATGTACGATATGGGCATTGGTCCCCACAGAGCATTCGGTTGGCCCGTAGGCGTTGATATAGCGTTTCGTTTTGGCAAAATATAATGCATCGGATTTTCTTGCAGCTTCGCCGGCTGTAACAATAGATTTTAGGTATGGAAGTTCGGGTTGATTCAGGCTGGCAAGGAATACGGGAGGCAGTGTTGTGACGGTGATCTTGAGGTCGTTCATAAATTGTACGAATTCAATAGCGTCCTTTTTGACCTTTGCAGGCGGACACACCATACACGCCCCGGGAAGGATTGCCATAAAAAATTCAGACAAAGAGGCATCAAAGGAGATGGATGCAAAGCATAATACCCGGTCGTTGTCCTGAACATCACAGTTACGAACATGACTGTGGGTCATGTTGATGATGCCCTGATGGTGTACTGCAACCCCCTTTGGTCTTCCTGTAGAGCCTGAGGTGAAGATCATGTATGCCATTTCATCGGGACTGGCCGCTGCTGGAAGGACACGTGTATCAACAATGGATTGTATTTCTAACAATTCCTTGATGGAGCGTATCGATACAGACAAAGGGTTCTCCAGAAAGGGTTCACTGGAATCACTGATCCATAATTTTGGTTTGCAACTGTCTGCAATATAGGCGCACCGTGTCAGGGGTGTCTCCATATCAACCGGCACATATACAGCCCGGCATTTAAGGATGGCAATCATCCACTCAATCACGTCACTTTTTTGACCAAGATGTACCACTACGTTGTCGCCGGGCTCAATGCCTACAGAGATTAACCGGAGTGCAAGTTGATCGGTGCGTTGATCCAGGTCAAAATAGGTAATCGATGCATGAGCTTCGGTGATTAACGCGGTATTGGATGGATACGCCTGGACAGTTTCCTTGAAAACGTCGATGAGTGTTTGCCTGCGATACTCTTTTTTGGCACCTGAACCAAGTTGAATGAGTTTGTCCCTGAGTGAGTTATCCAATGAATCGACCTGGGATATTCGCTGATTTACCGGAGTTTTGGTCAAATTCAATAATATGGCTTTCCAATGTTCGGCCACCATACTGATGAATCTTTCATGATACAACTCAGGTTGATACTCAATTGCAAGTTCCCAGCCATCAGGTGAATCGAATACCTGAAATACAACATCGTACCCGGCACCGAGATGTTCCGATCCGACCGATTCGATCTCGAAATCGGGGATTGAGTGCTCCTCAAAGGTGCGTTCCTGCACCAAAAGTAGCACATCGAATAAAGGCGGTCTTTGATCGTGGCTGATGTTCAGATCACGAATGATTGTATCGAGTGGAACATGCTGAAATTCCAGTAGTTTGATGGTTTTGGTGCGGATCTCGTTCAACCAGGATTTAAGGTCAGTATCCGGGTCTGATTTCAGTCGGAATGGTAGTGTATTCACGAAAAATCCAACCGTCTGATGTACATCGGGATGTGTTCTGCCCGAAAATGGAGATCCGATAAGGATGTCTCGTTTGCCCGTATACGTTTGTATCAAGAGCTGAACACCAGCCATCATCGTCATGTACAGGGATAACTGATTCTTCCGTGAAAAAGAGTTAACGGCATCCATTAAGCGCTTATCCAGGTCAATTCGGAATTGTCGAGGAGATTTCTTTAAAACACCTGGTCTTATGTAATCATAAGGCAAGGTTACACGCTCCAATTCACCTGCTAACTCTTGATTCCAGAAAGAGGATACCGTATCCAGTTGTTCCCTGACCTGAATTGCACTCCACTGCACGAAATCGACAAAACGGGCATCTGTCCGAATTTCCGGATCTTCATCTGTTGTATAATAGTGCATCAAATCATGCATCAATATCCCCTGCGACCAGCCATCAGTAATGAGATGATGGATTTTTATAGCCAGAAGATGTTCCGTTTGACTCATCTCGGCGTACCCTATTTCCACTAACGGGCCGTTTACCAGATCCAGTTTTTTACCGAAAAAGAGGTCGTTCAAAGAATCAGGATCGGAAATGTCCCCGAGCTCAATCAACTTTTGAATATCGATTTCAATTTCATTTTTAATTACCTGCCTTGGCACTCCATCAATCACCGGAAAACAGGTTCTCAACGAAGCGTGCGATTTGGTGAGAGATTTCAATGCCCTTTGAAGCCTCTTCACATCAAATTTTCCAAGTATCTTGTACATGCCACCTAAAACATATCCCGCCTGGGATTCAAAGAGCTGCTCTGACCTCCAGATGCGCTCTTGTGACGGAGATAACGGATAAAACTCCAGTTCTACAGTTTCCAGAGGGGTGATTTTGGTCCTGCTTGTGATGCTCCTCTGGTCTAATTCAGTACAAAAATCACTCAACACCGGGGTTTTAAAAATACTTCCGAGTTCTATCTCCATCTTGAACTCCTGATAGATCCGTGAAGCCAGTCGGGTTGCCATTAAACTGTTTCCTCCTGACAGAAAGAAATCATGTTTACGCCCGATTCTGTCCGTATCCAGCAACGTCTTCCAGATCGCTGCCATACGTATCTCGGTTTGAGTCAATGGTTCCTGATAGGGGATGGAAACCCTAAACCCTGAGTCTGAGTGAATTCGTGATTCTTCCAGCAGATCTGGCCTTAAGCGGGTCAATTCCGCTACATACCTACTGTTTCTGGGGTGGTTTTCCGCTTCAGTCACTTTCCCATACACCCAGTACGCTATGTTACTCTCGCCAACGTGGGGCACATCGTATGATTGCGGCAAAGACCTTTTGGGTGTATCTGTTACAGCACGGGCGGATCTTTCCGGAATCTTGAAGTCTTGTATCACTTCATAACTACCAATTTCGGGCAACTTCGGGATATGTTGGGCCGGGATCTCAACGGAAATGTGCTCTGTATCGGCAAGTTGAGTGTGGACAAATCCATCCGTTGATAAAAACTGCTGAATGGGGATGTTTTTTTCGGTTTTTCTATGGTGGAACCTGAGTTTTTCAGCGGCGTTTGATGATGCAATATCACAGAGGTGTCTGAGCACATGATACTCAACGCCGCGCGCAAGTACGCGGCAACTCAACATCCAGGCATCTACAACAATTTTTACTCCCTCTATTTTTATAAATAATGCACCTGTAATCCCGTAATCCCCGAATTTGTCCGATACAGACATTGAATACACGAAATGGTCAGGGGTTGAAGCGTACCGGGTTATTTCCGATTTCGTAAATCGTCGTCCATTCAGATTAAACTGATTCGTGCGCTGGGTAAGTTGCTCCATTCGATCCATCGTATCGGCAGAAAGGCGATGGAAGGTCGTTCTGACTTCCAGTTGAGCAACGAAATTTGCATTATTTTCCTTCGACTCGGTGATTTCTCTCCGTTTTTTCTCTGCCTGGTACATGGATGTACGCTGCCGATCCTCTTCAGTGATCAAATAGGTATCAAATGCCCAGATTCGATCCAAAAATGATTTCCATTGATTCAGATCTTCTGGAAGTTGTAGTGCAAGAACGTCGGGTTGGGACTCAATGACCTCACGAATCTCAAGTTCACTGTCATCCAAAAATATAAAACTGTCGATACCCAGATTGAGTTCAGCCGCTAACGCTGTCAAGTTGGTTGATTTGGCACCCCAGTTTGCAGCTATGGAGACAAAATCAGCGTGTTTTAACACCATGTCATCACGAACGGCGAAGAGTTCATCCACATCGGTGGCATTATTTTTGGTGCATAAAGTCAGTAGAAATCCCTCTCCTTTTTTCTTGAGCATAAACTCTTGCAGGTACCTGTGTGCCTGAGTAATCTGGATGCCATGTACTCCGTCTTCTCCCAATACCCCTTGCCATAAGGTATTGTCGGCATCTAAAGCAATTACTTTAAATGGCTGGTGCTTCCAGGCTCTTAGGTTACGTGCCAGCTGACTTGCCAGGTAAGCATAACCCGCTTCAGTGTAGGGAACGTGTCCCATCTGATCTGTAACAGGATCAAAAAGGTCGTTTGACCCAATTGGGACAATCCTTAGATCGATTATTTTGATCGCCTTTTGGTCCGATAAAGAGGCGATAAACTCATCCCCAATGCGTTTCAGATTCACCTCTGAGATCCTGTCCGCTCTTCCGTTATCTGGGGTAAGAACAAAAAAGATGGGATCACTACCTCGATACCTCGAAAGCGGCTCGATCATGGTGCCAAGCGCGTCTTTCAGGAAGGACTCAAGCTGCTGACCGTCCAGTTCGCTCTTGAATCGTGCCAGATCGGAGAGATTGATCATGATCACCTTGGGACCCGGATGCGAAAATAGGGCACTTTGAAGGTCTGAAAGCTGCTGGTGTACGGTATTGTAATCAGCCAGGGTGATGGAAGCGTCGAAACCTGCCCGATCCGTCCACCATTTCAGGTAGGGTATAAGATTGGTATCGGTAAAATTGGATGAAATGAACAGCTTTACAGGATCTTTGGCCAATGTTGAAGCCGAAGTCGTTTTTCCGGTCTTGGTGATCCACTTCACTGAGTTGAAAACGTCCTTCAGAACCTCCGTTAAGACCGTATCAAACGTTGTTTTAAGTTCAAGGATTTCAGCTTCAGTGAACCAGCATTTTTTCATGAAAAAGCGGGTTTCGATGGTGTTACCGACATGGAACTGCACCGTCACCGGATAATTGGTCGATTCTTCAGATTTTAGCGGTTTGAAACTGAATCCCATCTCTCGTTCGAGTAAAGAGCGTTCTTCTCCCAAATCCGGATAATTTTCCATAACGATCAGATGGTCCGATAATTCGCCACTTACAGAAAGTGATTTGGCAACCTGACTCAGTGACAAATGCTGCCATTGCATCGACTCTGCAAATAACTCGTGCTGATGCCGAACCACATCCCGAATACTTCGGTCTTCAATCAAAAATGGCTGAACGATGGCATTAATGAACATACCAACCATATCCGACGAACGATGCATTTCTGCTGGTCGCCCGGATACCGTATGTAAGGTTGTGAAGGCTTTTTCTCCGGTAAACCGTGCAACGGTGAATGACCAGATCGTCCGAAGCAAATCTGCCGTTGTAACACGCAGGTCCGATGCCAGGGTCTTGATTCGAAGGGTATCCGGCCCGGAAATACGTTCAATCAGCGAGTAAACCTCTTCTTCAAAACCCAGTAGTTTCTTTCGCCCATTCGTGAACGGCGCAAACTGGCTGATTGCACCCATTTTTTGCTTGAAAAATTCAATTCCTTGAGCTGTCGACTGCGTTTTTAGCCATTTTATGTAATCGGCAAACGAATTTGGGGATGATTTCATGATTTCGTCACGAAATGATCCACCAGCATAGATCATGAACAACTCCCGCTCAATAATTCCAGAACTCCATCCATCCATGATGATATGATGCAGTGTCATTACCATACGAAAGGTCTGTTCTTCAACTTTAAATAAAGCAATACGGAGCAGGGGATCTCGCGAAAGGTCAAATCCTTTGTTTCGGTCTTCCTTCAAATAGGTATGAATGTATTCATCTGGATCTTTTGACCCTGTCAGATCATGGAAGACAAATGGCGTCTCTCGTGACTTCAGTATAATCTGGACCGGATCAGGAGTTTTCTGATGCATAAACAAGGTTCGCAGGCAGTCATGTCGCTCAGTTAAGACATGAAAGGTTTCTTTCAGCCGAACTAGATCAACATGACCATTCAACTCATACTGGGATTGGATGACATAGGGATCATTTACCTTGTTCATCAGGTAGTGAAAATACATTCCCTCCTGTATGGGTGATAATCCGCAGATGTTCTTTACCTGTTTATCGCTCATTTTAGTTACTTGATGCTGTTCAATAAATCATCCAGACTATCCATATCCAGTCCCTCGTAATCAAAATCACTCGGGGTGTTGACCGGTCCATCAGAACCTTGTAACAACACTTCAACCAGTAGATGTATCTCTGTTTTGAGGGCCTCCGACACCGAGGTTGACTCCAGATTTCCGGTCAGACTACTGTTCACTTGAACGAGAAGCGTGTTATCGGCTATATGTGCAACTAGGGACACCTGTTTACCCAGGCTCAGCCGTGATTCAATCAGTGAGTCGATCTCACTGGTTTCGGTAATCAATTCAAAAAGATTGTCAGGGTCAGCAGACAAACTCAGTTCACCCAGGAAGTTGATTCCAATGCCTTGTCTTTGAACCAAATTCAAGAGGCCAGTGTCGGCAACAGACATAAACCAGCCTCCATACCGTTCGGCCTTAATCCTGGATTCCTTTACCTCACGTAAATGCCTGCCCATATCTTCGTGGTAGGTTACTTCAACTGGAAATTCACTGGTGAACCAGCCAACCGTCCGATCGACAGATAATTCTGAGAGCAGGTCTCGACCGTGTCCTTCCAGGGCAAATGTAAGCGTGCTACGCTCATCAAGGTTAAGAAAAACCCTGGAAAGTGCTGTCATCAGTACATCACTCACCGAGGCCTGAAATATTCTGGCGACCATGTTTACCGTTTCATTGAAGTTCGGAATCTCGAACGTTGTGGAAACGCAAGGTTGATTATGTTGATGCTCAAGAAGTCCAAGGGTGAGGGAGCGAGACTGTTTTGTCCAAAAATCGGCGGCCTGTTGACCGATAGTCTTACTTAGAGCTTCTTGTGTACTCGAAGCCCATTCAAGAAACGAGGTTGATTTAGCTGGGAACTCAACCGAACCGGATCTCATGATCGCCGAGATTGCCCGGTTGAAGTCCTCTAAGATAATTCGCCAGGAAAGGATATCTACCACCAGGTGATGAATTGCAATAAAGACAGTTCGTTGCGTTTCAGAACTGATAACTAGTAACTGGCACAGGGGATCTTTTTGAATTGTGAATGATTCAAGCCGGGTACGAAGCCAGTTTGCAGCTATACCTGATACCGAAACGTTAGCAGCATCGGTAACCTCTATAGGTTCGAATCCAAATTCGAACGTGTCTGTCGGAATATGAATCTCGGTTGAATCCGTGTGATGATTCACTCTAGAACGTAAAGCATCGTGATGCATCATCAGTTGTTGCCACGCCCAGTGGATTACAGGCAACGGGATAGGTTGCTTTAGGTTGAGCAATGCAGTTTGATAAAATCCGTTCCTGGTAGATTCGTTCTGCTGGAGTAGCCATTGCTGAATGGGTGTAGGTGGATGATCACCAAAGACGGGTTCGTTGGTACCCGTTACTCCCACCTCAATCAATCTGGATTCAAGTTCCTGGACCGTTGGATAACTGAATAAGGTAGCAATGGGTAATCTGTAACCATCTTGAAACAAGGATGCCGCTAGTTGGATGGCCTTAATGGAATCACCGCCTAAAGAGAAAAAGTTATCAGTGATGTCGATTTCATCACGACCCAGTGCCTTCCGCCAGGCTGCCAGAAGTGCTTCTTGCTGGTTTGATTTTTTTGGAGATGGATCTGGATTTACGGGATCGGGGAGAGGTAATGAGGTCAGTTTGTCGGATTGGGGCCCTTCAAGCGATATAGTGGGGCCGGGCAGCTCCTGAATGGAGGTGTTTAGCATGTCGAAGCCTGACAAAGCTACCCGTTCAACATAGTCACAAAAATCGTTAATCGATGTTGAATCGAAAAGATCGGTGTTGTAATCAACCCGAAATTCTATGGAATCGGGGCGTTCGGTAAATTCGAATACGAGATCGTATTTGCTGTGTTTTTCCTCGAATGGCACGGGTTGTATCGTGAATCCAGGCGATTTCCAGTTCGATGCGGGATTGTTGTGATACACGATCAACAAATCAAACAGAGGTGAGCGGGAAGGGTCTGCTGGATGATTCAATGTTGACGTCCACGTATCAAATGATACATCCTGATATTCTAATGCCTCCAGAACTGTTGCTCTTGTGCGATTGAGGATGTCTTGAACGGAGTCGGTAGCCTTAAAGGTCAATTTTAATGGGACTACGTTCACGAAGAATCCAATCAGTGGTTCCATTTCAGGTAAGAATCGTCCGGCAACCGGAGTTCCGATCACCAATTCCTCCTTGTCAAGGAAACGGTAAATGGACAAGGACAAGGCTGCAGTAAGTCCAAAAAACGTACTATAGCCCTCTGATTTTAAAGATTTTAACTGTTTTACCAATCGCTCTCCAAGGTTTCGTCTGATAGCTGCACCATGATATGTTTTTACCTTGGGTCGCGCTTTCTGAATTGGAAAAGTCACTGGCTCCGGAACCGACTTAAACCGGTCAAACCAGTAGTTTTGACTCGCTTGGTATTCGGGACTATCCCCTCGACGTTCCATCCACGTGGATACATCCTTGTACTGTATCTGCAAAGCTGGTACTCTGGGCGGTCTATCTTCTATTTTGGCCAGATACAGTTCCTGAATTTCTTCGAGCATGATATCTACCGACCATCCATCACTTACGATGTGGTGCATGCATGAAACCCACCGATATTCGCTCTCAGCAGTCTGGATCAACACGCTTCTGAACAAGGTTGGACTCCCAAGATCGAAAGGGGTTTGAATCACAGCCTGGGTTACCTGCTCAATCCACGTCTCTGAATAGATGGTGTGGGTTGCATCGATGAATTCGACCATTGGACTGATATCCTGATGTACTACCTGTCTGGGTATATGGTTTTCAGACCTGAATGAGGTTCGTAATACCTCATGGCGCGAAATCATGGTCCGCAAGGCATGATTAAAGGCGGGAACATCCAACTTCCCCTTTAACTGAAATACTTCTGATACGTGATAGGCTCGTTTTGCGCCAGGAAGTTTATCTAACACCCATAATCGTTTTTGAGGCCCCGAGCTGGGATAACTCGAAGCCTCTTTAGACTTTGGGATGGTTGAGTTCAAACACTGTAGTCCACCAGAGAGATGTTTTTCGAGCTTTTCAATGGTCAAATGGTCGAAGAAGTCGCTGAGCAGTAGGTTATGTTGTAACTGGTTCTGAATTCTGGATACGATTTGCATGGCTTTGAGACTATGTCCGCCTAAATCAAAGAAATGATCATCGATGGATAGCTCATCTATTGCCAGTACTTCCTTCCAGATTCGGCTAAGGTCATGTTGCAAAGAATTTTCCGGATGTCGAACCGTACGTTTTTTTTGTTGAAGATAGGATGCAAGGTCAGGAAGTGCATTCACATCAACTTTGCCATTGATTGTAAGTGGGATCGAATCAACATGTAGAATAAATGACGGAACCATGTATGCCGGAAGCGTTTCACTGAGCTTAGCCTGAATATGCTCCTCATCGAAAGCTTGCTTTGTAACTACGTATCCAACCAGGTGAGCAGCATCGTCGGTGTAGGTTGAAGTAGTGACAAATGCATCCATGACTCCAGGGATCTGCTGCAACTGAGTTCGGATTTCGTCTAGCTCGATACGATATCCGCGTATTTTTACCTGTGAGTCCGTTCTGCCGAGAAACATGAATGTGCGATCGTGTTGCAGGTAAGCAAGGTCTCCCGAACGATACACCCTCTCCCCATTGAAGGGAAGCGTGACGAAACGGGAATCTGTTAACTCCTTGCGGTTGTAGTATCCCTGGCTCACACTTTTTCCACCAATAACCAGTTCACCCGGCACACCCACCGGCATCAGGTTCATATTCGCATCAACCACGTACATACTGGCATGGGATACCGGAGTACCAATCGTAATCGGCTCATCTTTAGCCTGAATCAGATCTACCGAACATCCTACAACCGTTTCAGTAGGACCGTACTCATTGTATATGACCAGTTGTGGATTCAGATTAAGCAGTGTATCTACATGTAGGGGAAGTAATACCTCCCCACCAATGATTACGCGTTTTATGCCAGTCGACGCCACAGGTGTAGTGGCAAGTACCAGCGCATGTGCCGGAGTCATTTTAAGAATTTCAGTCGTAGCATTCGGATCAAAAACCGTTTCAAGAACCTGCGGTAACGGAACAGATTCATCAAATATGGTGAGACAGTTACCGGATATCAGACTGCCGAAAATGGTAGTAACCGTTAAATCAAAGGCCAGAGAAGTAAAAAGCGGTACACTGGATCCAGAAATCCCATCAAAATACACATTCAGTGACCAATCGAGATACCAAGAGAGTTGATCGTGTGTAATCACACAACCTTTCGGGGTACCCGTAGATCCGGATGTGAAGATGCAATAAACCGGATCATTACCTTGGATAACCGGAAGCTTGGTCTCTGGGTTCTCTGCCACTAACAGATCGGAAACTTCCTTACAGTTGATCTTCGTATCAAACCGTGATTTAAACTCTGGTGTAGTGATCAACAACGCCAATTCAGCATCTTCCATCATAAATAAAATACGGGAGTCCGGATACTCGGTATCGATGGGGACATAACAGGCCCCGGCCTGAACGACTCCCAGAATCGCCAGTGTGGCGTCAATGCCCCTTGGTAATAAAATTCCCACTCTGGACCCACGTGTAATCTGTTGCGAAACCAGATTCCGGGCGATCCGCAGACTTTGCTGCTGTACCTGTTTATAGTTTAGCCATTTCATTCCATGGACAACTGCCATTGCCGGAGCATGTGTCCTGAATGTTGAATCCAATACATCAATCAAAAGTGGAACTTCCGATTTATCTGTGAGTACTCCCGATAATCGGGCAACCTGGCTCTGGATGTCTGTGGATATCCAGGTGTTTTTCCAAATTTCCGTACCAGCGTGTTGTGTACTCCATCTGAGGAAATCCGAAGTTTGATGGGCTAGTTCCTCCAACCAGATGGCCGAAACGATAGATTCCTGTGCCGTCCATTGCACGGTCATACCGGTTTCAGTGTCAAGAATACTGCACTGAAGACCCTGGCAACCCCGCATAGACACAATCTGTTCTATTTCAAAGTGTTCCAGAACCGGAATCTGCACGGGTAAATGGATTTCGAAATCTGATACGGGTGTTTTCGGGCTATCCAGGCTCATTTTCTCGGAATCGAAGTACAAACTGTACTCGCGAATGTGTTGGAGCTGGCTTGCCGCAAGCTTGATTTCATCCATGTTCCCGGGTTTATCGTATCTCCAGGGTATCGTTACTGAAAGATTACCGATAATGTCTTTTAGTTCATCAAAGCTCCGAACCGGATCGATAACGCACAGATTCAAATGATCAGAACCCGAGTACCGCCCCAGGTAATCGGCTAAAAATACCGTGATTAATCCGGTGATATCCGTTTGAAGTTCCCCCGCTTTCTCCTGCAGTCTGGATTCCAGATCCTGGCTCAATTTGACGGATCTGGTAACAAATGTGTTGGATCGGGTAGCTTTTTTATCTGATTTAACAGACCAGGATCTGTTCGTGGATACGTGATGAGGGTACGTATTCCAGAAGGTCCGCACATCATCCTCTGCTTCCTGAATCAGACTATGCTGCCAATCGGCAATCTGAGGGTATTGAAGGATTTCCTGCTGCTCTAAAGTTCCACTGCACAGTTGATCGATCACAGACCAGATACTTGCCATACTACCCGAGTCAAACAACATGGCCGAGGCCACGATCAAGACAAAGCTATCTGTCGGTGTCTGTAATAACTCGACCTGGATCAGTGGCCCCGACTCATGGTCAAGTACGGTGTTCGATCGGTCATTGACGTAATCTTGAACAGATTCGGAACTGTCCAATGAAACCCGATTTACTGGAATCACCACATCCTTCTGAACCATTTGTAACGGATACTTACGCTCTTTTGTCGCTGAAAACTGCGTTCGAACGATATCGACGTGTTCAGAAAGTATTTTTAGCGCATTTTCCAGTGTCTCCAATCCTACTGAAGATTTGATCTTTACCAAAGAGTAGGTGTTTAAACAGTGACCTTGAGAAATATGTGACCAGATTCGGGTTTGTTCAGGCGATAAACGGTAACCGGCTTGAGAAGAAACAGACATAGTTGATAAACGAGCTTATTAGGCGTTAAAAGTTTGACCTTGATTGGTTTTGTTCATGGCTACGACCACTTTGCGCTTCCCTTCATACGAGTTGCGGCTATGTGCCATTATCATATTATCGAGATATAGAATGTCACCTTTCAACCAGGGGAACTCTACCCAGGCTTTATCGAATGCATCCATGATTTCGGCAACCACTTCACGTGAAATAGGTTCTCCGTCTCCAAAGTACGTGTTGAATGGAATTTCATGCTCACGGACCATCGACATGAGTTGCTCACGCTCGTCCTCAGGCATATTCCAGACATTGAAAAAATGGGCATGGTTAAACCAGATCAGTTCACCGGTTTTCGGGTGGCGTTGAACCGCAGGTCTACGGCTTCGTGTGATTACTTTTCGGTCATCGATCCACTCCAACTCGATGCCACTTTCTGCACAGTAAGCCTCAACATCTGCTTTATTGTCAGTCTGAAAAACTTCCTGCCATGAAAGTCCTAATCCACTGCCCAGATATCGTTGATATAGCACCCCTTTTTCGAGAAATTTCTTGCGAGTCTCTTCCGATAGATTGAGATAGACCTTACGACTGTCCGCAATAGGTGTTTCACCGCCCTTATCGGGCTGAATATCACAATAAAAGAATATTTCAAGTGGCCAGTTCTTTGAATAAGCCAGTTCATTATGAAAATGGATCCGCTGATCCGCAGGATGATCCGTTGAGGTGTAGACCTTTCCTTCTACTTTGTGTCTTGGAGATGAGCGTTCGTTATAATCGAGCAAATCGTCTCCAAAAGTTTTCACCACAAGTTCAAAATCAGGAACACTTGGGATATTAAATCCGCGGAACAGGATCCCGCCAAATTTTTCAAGTTTAGACTGAATATGATCCCTGTTTGAATCAATCCACGCGTTCAGGACTACGTCCGGACCAACAGGACTTATTACCAACGGACCCTCATTGCCATGTCCTTCCAGGTGGCTGTAAGTAACCAGTTCTTCATTTAAGGCAACACTGGCTGCTGTAGTTGATTTGAGTTTTTGAAATGGATTGTTCTTGAGCATAACGGTGTATTTATTTGTTTTTTAGTGCGGTTAATTTTCCTAAACTTTTTGACTTTAACTTGTCAGACTGATCCTTTTTCCAGGTATCTATCAAGTCCCCGATAGTACCGAATTCCGCGTTAGCCAGGTTTTTTAACATAAACTCAAAGGTATCAGCGACTTTTTTGACAGCACTGCTGTGAAACCGGGCAGCATCAAATCGAATTTCTATGTGGAACTCGGGAGAATAATTGACAGAAACCGTGAGAGGTACCGACTCTTCTGAATGAAATCGATAGGACTTGATGCGTACGTGAGTCCCATCTGATTGCACAAACGAATACGCTTCGGCATTCAAAGGATAATTTTCTATGACCAATATGGAATCAAATAATTCCTGTACACCCAGTTCTGATGCCATTTCCGGTAAATGTGCAAAAGGATAGTCCTGGTGAGAAACCATGCTGTGGTGTACAGAATCAAGGAGTTCTGATGGGGATTGGTCCATGTCCGGTTTCATGACAAAAGGAATGGTTGAGATGAACAACCCGATATGATGCTCTACATCTACAGAGTGTCCATATCTACCCGAATACACACTGCCAAAAGTGATACGGGTGTGTGGGCCTGTGGCTACTAATGCCAGCCCCCAGGCTGACTGAATCAGAGTCGATAGTGTGGTTTCCATGGATTGAGCCAGCTGCAGGAGTTCCGACTCCTGAATGGAATCCAGATAGATCTCTCCGGGTATCCTTGAGTGAGACTTGCCGGTTTGTGGTATTCTGGCCCAATCCAACGGAGTCGTCGAAACTTGTTCACTGAACTCAGTCTTCCAATATCCAGCGGTGTCTTTAAGGGCCATTCTTCTGCTGATTTGGGCAAAATCAGCCCATTTTTCGTGAATCTCGCCTAATTGATGCCCCGAGTAGCTGGCAGAAAGTTCCTTGAGGAATATATCATTGCTCCACCCATCATAAATAATATGGTGAATGGTGAACACCAACGCGGCTTGTCCATTCGGACCAATCACATATTCGAAGCGAACGGGTGGCTTGGTAAACAGATCAAAGGGAGTCTTTAAATCGGTCACCAAAATGTCATCCAACTTTTCAGCATACGAGAGCATATCCAGATCCGTGAAATCAGTCCGTTTTATCTCAGGAAGTACAGATGTGACCAATTGAACCGGTTCGTTCAATGTAGTGGAAAAAATGGCACGAAGAGGGGCGTGTCTGTCAACGATACCCTGAATCGACGATTGCAGTCTGTGAAAGTCGAGATGATGGTCGAATTGAAGTACCAGTTGTTGTAATCCTGATTGTATGGTCGATTTTAGCTGGGCATGATAGAGCAATCCCAGCTGGAGCGGTGTGAGTGGGTAACAATCCGACAAATCACAATCAGAAGGCGCAATTTCGTAGCGTTTTGCAACCTCGATGCGTTCACTTTGATTCAAGGATACTTCTGTGTCAAAGAAATCGGAAACGACTTTCTCAGACAGGTTTTTAGACTCCAAATCATCCAGTGTATCGATGAATAAGGTCTCGAAAGTATCAAAACGCAGACTTTCAAGATCTGGATGATAGTCTATGTTTATGGTCCACGTGCCATCAACCTGCACGGTATTCACATCCAAAGCTACATCGTGCTTGTTTTCGGTATGTATGGTGAATTGGTTGTCGACAATATGCACTTCAAAATGATCGAAAGTACTTGGAAATTCACCCAGGAAATTGAATCTTACCTGTGGTTTTTGGATGTCTGAGCGTTGATGGAACTCGTTTTCCTGATATCCAAATCCAAATCCGTTATCGGGTACCCGTTTCAGTGATTCCAGTACCGTTAACGGGGATAACTTTTTGCCACGTGAGCGTATTTTGACCGGATACATACTTGTAAACCATCCGGGTGCCTGTATGATTTCATGGTGTTTGAATTGACGTCCATGAAACTCATTCCAGAACCAATAGGTGGATACTTCACCTGAGTCGAGCAACCCATAGGTAGCGGAAATGATGGCAGCTTCAAGGGCTTTGGTTCCATACCTGCTGATAAAGGCGTTTACACGTTGTCCAGTAGTATCTGATAGTGCAATTGATGCTGTTTTCAGATTCCCAATAGTAGTAAACTGTTGCACAAGTGGCTCAATAGCGTCTGAATCACTCATTTCCTGCCAGTATACACGGTCCTTACGTGATTCATCTTCAAATTCAGATCTGAGTCCAGCCCATCTTGCTAAAGAATCCAGTTCAGCCGATGGAATTAAAATCGTGGTTTCTTCGCAAGCCTGCTTGAACATGATGCTGAAATCGCGAACAAACAGGGGCCAGCTTACCGCATCTGTAACCAGATGATGAATACCCCAAAAAATGTGCATCAACGTAGACGAACGAACTGCAAGAACACTCATCAACTTTCCTTCCGCAATAGATTGCCTGGACTGTAACCGAACAAAACGACTCATGTTTTGTTGAACAATCTGTGGTGCGTCAAGTGAATCGGATTCGTCGATGAATTCGAAATTAATGGCATCAATGGATGGGTTTTCAACAATATCAAACCCATTCTGATCGATTTTTGAGCAAAGGATAGGATATTTGTTCAGCATGTGAGCAAACAATTCACGAATCTTTGCATCGGTAATCGATCTGGTAGTTGTAAGTCGAATCGCCTGGTTCCAAAACGATGGCTTGTTCAGATTCAGTGAGAAAAAATAATCATGGATCGGAAGCGTAGCGACTTTCCCATATTGAGTAGACACCGACTCGTGCGGCGTTTCCAATTCAAGTACGCGGGCAAGTTTGTTGACCGTTGGATTCCTGAAAATGGTATTGATTTTGGTTTTGAATCCTAGCTCTGCTAAACGTGATACAATCTGAATCGCCTTGATCGAGTCGCCTCCAAGCCAAAAAAAAGAGGTGTCGTGGTCAATGGATTCTTTCCCCAGGATTTCAGCCCAAATACCAGCCAGTTTTGCTCGTAGTGTTCCATTTCTTGGAGCTTCAACTGTCAGGGCTTTTTGCAATTCCACCGATCGTATTTTATCACTTGAATGACTGGTAGCCTCGTTGAACGTAAAAACGGGAAGCACGGCGACCATTTTGTCTGTTGCAGTGATCTCATACTGAACGAATTTCAGGTAAGAATCGACCAGTTCATGGACCCTTTCTGTTGAGTAATGTTCATTCTGATACTCAACTCCAACAATCAGTTCATCCTGTGTCTCTATGAGATCCAAAAGTAGCGGGAATCCGGATGCCCTTCTGGGAACATCATAGGTCTCAAAGTGTAATCCTGCAGCACGAATACTGCGTTGTGTGTCTTTCTCGTAAGAGAGGATAGTCTCAAAAAAAGGATTTGTGCCTGCTTCCCTGGCTGAATTATCGTGTTCGAGAAGTTTGTGATATGGAAAAAAAGATGCATCCAGGTGTTTGAGAATCGTTGAACTGAGTTCCTGGATGACAGATTTGACCGACGAATCCTGTGCTATCCTGAAACGATAAGGAATCGTGTTGACAAACATTCCCATTGTCCGTTCAAATCCATCCGGACGCCCGGCAGTGACCGATCCAACCATAAAATCCGTTCGTTCGGTACTTCGGTTGATCCAGAGTGCGTAGGCACCAAAGACCAACGCATATACAGAAACACCCATTTCACGAGCCGTCTTGCGCAGAGTATCTGCTGGAATGCGTTTCACGATCCTGCCACCTTCGAAAGAAAAGGAATCTGGCCTGGATGAACTGGCCGGTATGACAGGTGCCGGTGCCGACTCCAAAACCTTGCTCCAGTACTCCTCATCCATTTTGAATTTCGGGGAGAACTCATAATCACGTTGCCACTTCACAAAATCCAAATAACGCAAGGTCGATGCAACGGTAGAGGTACTTCCGAAATATTGCGTCATAAACTCTTCAAAAAATATACTCAACGAGTATCCATCAAGAGCTATATGATGTGCGTTAATGACCAGGATATGTTCATTTTCGCCAGACTTGATCACCGTAATTCGTACCAGTGGCCATTCAGAAACCGGAATCGGAGTAATTGCCTGATCAATAAGTTGGTTTAGTTCCTTATCAATTCCGTCAATGAGAACAATGCCTGGTATGTTGTGGGGATGAATTTGTTGTACAAGTTTGCCATGTTCGACCGAAAATCTGGTGGAAAACGCATCATTCTGCCGAAAAATGTCATAGCAAACTTGTTCAAACTTTTTTACATCGAAGTCTCCTGTAATTTTCATGGCACCCCGGATCTGATAGGCTTCATCACCTGAGTCCAGATTACTCAATGCATACAATCGTTGCTGAATCGGATGTTGATCAACGATCACCGAGTCGTTTTGTACATCATTATCGAGTTCTTTTCCTGGAAAGAATCCATCTTCACGCATTTCATCAACAGCGCGTTTGACGGCTTCAATCAGGAAATCGATATCTGCATCGGTATGAGCAGTTGAAAGGAAGCAGTTTCTGCCTTCCCAGATGTACACGCCTTTGGTAACCAGTTTGTAAAAGAGCAATTCACCAGGACCACTGACATTAAACCGGAACAATGATCCAAAATGAACCATGGAAACCGGATAATGGTGCTTTTTGAAATAGTCATTCAGGGTATTGGTCAGTCTTGCGGTCATTCGCTCCAGTGCCGGATACAACTCATCCCCTTCAGCATGAATTTTGTCCAGTACGGCTTCCATCGTAGCCAATACTAACGGGTGATGATTAAAGGTTCCAGCTGAAAAGGTGTTCTCAGACTCGGGATAGGATTCATCTCCGTAATTCCATAATCCACCATCTACCGCTCCCATAATGGCCGCTTCACCGGCAACCAGACCTATTGGCAGACCTCCACCTACAATTTTACCATAGGTCGCCAAATCAGCTTTGACCCCAAAGAACCCCTGTGCCCCATGTTTACCAGCTCGGAGTCCGGTGATGGTTTCATCAAAAATTAATAGGATGCCGTGTGTTTTGGTTACTTCACGCAGTTTTTTCAGGAAATCGGCAGGCTGAAGGTCGGGTTTCCTGCTTTGAACCGGCTCCACGATTACGGCGGCAATTTCGTCAGCTCTGGATTCGATTTCCTGAAGGGAGTCCAGACTATCATAATCCAGTACAACATGATCCGTCATATACGATTCCGGAACCCCGGGTGACATCGGCATGGCAGCCGATTTTCCATTTTTAGTGTTTCCTACCCCAAGTATCGTATCGGTATTTCCGTGATATGCTCCTGAAAACTGAACGACTACATTACGTTTACGGTGAGTTCGGGCAACACGAATGGCATTCATTACCGCTTCTGAACCTGAGTTAAAAAACGCCACGCGATCATGTCCGGTGAGTTCGCAAAACTTTTTAGCCACCCTGCCTGCCCGATACGACATCGCACCCACACTGATGCCTCGTTGTAGCTCCTGCGTCATCGCGTGTTGTAAAAATTCAGGTTTGTTTCCAAACAGACTCACACCAAAACCCATGGTAATATCCAGCAAACGGTTGCCATCTATATCGTGTACCCAGGCACCATCCGCATGATCAATATGTAACTGATACACCATTTCTTTGCGGTCAGGGCGAAATCCAGCAATGTTTCGACTCGTAGCCAGCCATTTTCTATGGTCTGAAACCTCCTTTTTGGACGCAGCAGTGATTGAGGTATACTCGTTGATCAGCTTTTGAAGACTTTCTGGCGGTATCTGTGCGATTCGCTGCGCATGCTTTACACTTTTATAAGCCACATAATTTGCAGGTTTCTGAGTCGTAGGTATCGAAGCTGCCGGCTCAGAAGATATCATACGTGTTGACGTCATACTCTGAGGAACAGGTACCTGTACGCTACTGGATCCCTGAAGTAAATCAAGTTGCCTGTGCATCAGTCTTAGCTGTTCGTCAATCACTCGCTGTATTGGGTCACTGGCATACGATACAGGTCCAGCTGAAACGGCTGAACCCGTACTTGTCCCGGTCTGGTTCGCTGTACCAGATTGATCTACAGAACCTGGGGTTGTCCCCATTTGTGACTGTACAATACCTGCTATTTTTTCAATCGTATTAGCCTCGCTGAAAAACTGACTGGCGGCTAGTTCAACATTGAATTCTTCTTTGATACGGGCCTTAACTTTTAGAAGTACCAGAGAATCGAGTCCAAGTTCGAACAGATTAACGGATTCGTGAAGCATATCGACAGGAAATCCAGTCGAATCGGATACCAGTTGTTTGATAGAATGGATCCAGTTGATTTCGTTATTGCTGGAACTTGTTTGTTGGTTTGAATGTAATGCCATGGTTTTTTGAGTAGTAACCCAGTATGGTGTATGCTGAAATGGATAGGTGGGCAATTTGACGTCTTTAGGGCGGGGAGCAATCACGTGTTGGGGATCTACCTCGATTCCCAATGCATACAGGTGGCCCAGACACGCCAGGAATGCGGTGTAACTGTCAGTATGCGGGTCGGAAACGCTGATCAAATGGTCACATACACCTGCAGCTGCGGCCAACGGATTTAATGCAGATGACGGTCCGATTTCAATCAACACTTTTGGTCTGAATTCACCCAATTGTTCCATGCACGTTGTGAACTGAACGGTACTTCGGATTTGTTCGGACAAATAAATCGCCTGGATCGTATGTCCAGGGCTAAGAACTTTTCCATGGACATTAAGTACTACAGGTATCCGGGCGGGATGGTAGGTAATCTTAGAGGCGATCTTACCGAACTCATCCAGAATCTCATCCATTAAATGCGAATGGAATGCCTGTTCAACAGTCAGTGCTTTTGTTCGGATTCCGGATGCAGCAAGTAGGTGCTCCAGCGTGTCAATCTGTTCTTTCGGACCCGATACCGTGGCTGAGTTAGGTGTATTGACCGATGCGATGTTAACGGATAATGAATGCGTCTGAATGTGTTGTAAAATGGTTTCAGTGGACGAGAAAACAACCATCATCCCACCTTTTTGGGATACGCCTGACATGAATCTTCCCCGATGAACGACCAGGGTGAGCATATCTTTCACTGAAATCACTTCTGAAACGCAAAGTGCAACGATTTCACCCAGACTATGACCACACAATACACCTGGTTTGACCCCCGCATCCATCAAAAGTCGGGCAATACTCCATTCCAACGCAGCCAGAACGGGTTGTGTAAATCTGGTTAGATGAATACGCTCGTCTGCTTGTAATAGGAACAATTCAAGATCAATTCCTGATTCCAGTTCATTCAAATAGTCCTGACACAGGTTAACATATTCCCTGAATCGGGTATTCAGCTCAAATAGTGCCTTAAACATCGAGGGTGTTTGGGATCCCTGGCCAGTGAACAACCATCCGATTGGCGCCGTATTTTTGAAAAGAGGGGCTTTTTTAAATGAGGCGTGTTGCGATAACTTGTTTTGTAACTCTTCAACCGTGTTTCCTGCAACACTCAACCGGAACTCGTAATTATTTTTGTTCCAGAGCTGGGCTATCACTGTTTGAAGAATTTCATCAGTGGACTTCGAATTAAAAACGGCTAACCATGAATTTGCGAGGTTTTTCAGTGCATCTTCACTTCGAGCCGATGCCAACAATAGTAGAGGCGCAGAATAATCGGTATTGGATAGTGATTTGGATGTGTGTCCTCGTAGAATGACATGTGCATTTGTACCACTCAATCCGAATGAACTTATCGCTGCATAACGGGCTTCAAGCGGAATGGGAGTAGTTGTTGACGCCAGGGGGAGTTCCATCGGAAGTGCGTCCCAGTCTGTATGGATACTTTTCCCCTTTGATAACCAATGCTTTGGTACACGGCCTTTTTGAATCATTAATATTGACTTCAAGATACCAAGCAGTCCTGCCGCATTTTCTAAGTGACCGAAGTGCACCTTAGCGGCACTCAAGAGTGGTCTGCCCGATCCAGGTGAGACAGACAATACTTCATTCCAGGCTGAAAGTTCCTGTGGGTCGCCAAGTTTGGTCCCCGTTCCGTGCGATTCTATGACAAACAGATCATGGGCACGAATTCCAGCCTTACTCAGATTCTGAGCAATAAGTTCTTGTTGCGCATGACCATTTGGCGCTGTCAGTCCGTTACTTCTGCCATCATGATTGACTGATGTTGCAGCAACCACGGCGTAAATGGAATCGTTGTCCTGAATGGCTCTGTCTAAAGGTTTCAAAATAACTGAAATGACCCCTTCAGCGCGTCCATATCCGTTTGCAGATTCATCGAAAGTCTTGCATCTGCCATCGGGAGAAAGTGCCTGCACTTCATGTAGACCAAGAGTTCCTTTTGGATCAATAATCACATTTACGGCCGAAACCACAGCCACTTCGGTCTCGCCAGACTCAAGTGCATGGCAGGCTTGATGTAGTGCAACCAGTGAAGAGGAACATGCGGTGTCGATGGCCATAGCCGGACCCCGAAATCCAAATATGTATGATATGCGTCCAGCTGCGGTACTGGTCAGATTTCCGGTAATATCATACGGAGTTGAAAGACCTGATTTTGTGACCAGATTTCGGTACTCACTGGCACCGACACCTGTGAAAACGCCGATATTTCGATCTTTGAGCGATTCGGGCGTCCATCCTGCATCCTGAATAGCATGATACACCGATTCGAGCAACAGGCGTTGCTGTGGATCCATACTGGCAGCCTCTTGTTCCGTGATTCCAAAAAACCGCGCATCAAACCCGGAAATATCTTTCAGATATGCCCCAAGCGTTCTGCTTGGATCGATTTGTGCCCAGTCTGAAGCATTCGGACGGGTTTCAGGATAGGGGGTAACCGGTACGGGATCGCTGTTAAATGTTTGCCAAAGTTCATCCAAATTTGCAACGGAACCAGGTAGTCTGAATGATAGTCCAACTATTGCCATTTCCCTGTTGTTGATGCGCTCAACCGGTTTATCCGATGCAGCTGTTTGTGGCAACTGGATTTTAGTGCTCAAAAATTGGGCCAGTTTTTTTACACTTGGATAGTCAAATGCAATAGAAACAGGCAGTTTACAATCAGCCAATAGTTCCAGTTTTTCATGAAACTGGATGGCTTTCATCGAATTGATTCCAATCTCATCCAAAGTGGCATCTTCAGGGATTGATTCAAGTCCCGAAATTTTTTGTAACAATGACAGGATGTGATTTGCGAGTTCCTTTTCAACATTGGAACTTGCCTGCGTGCCAGCTTTGATCACATCAGCGGAATGCCTTGAAGAAGATATCGTTGAGTTGGATTTAAAGGGAACTTGTCCAGATTGAATCAATAGGTCATCATAAACACCTTGTCTATACTGTTCTGCCAGAAAAACTCGCCGTAATTTACCACTGGTTGTTTTCGGTATCTGTTTGATTGGAATCACCGCATGAGCCCTAAGACCCATTCGTTGCAAAAGCGTATCCTTTATGGTCTCTACAAGTTGCGGAAACGCGTCCATTTTAGCTTTGTAATACACGAATAGTACAAGTTCCTCAAGACCTGAATCCGCGTTCTGGATGCCGCTTGCTACAATCTTGTTCAAACCCAGTCCGTCCAGATCATGCAATGCAGACTCTACATCATGTGGATAGTAGTTCAATCCTCCAACAAATATGATTTCTTTGGATCGACCCGTAATTACGATTTCGTCGTCCCATCGTAGCCCCAAATCACCCGTTTTAAACCAGCCATCTTTGGAAAGTGCATTTTTAGTGGCTTCAGGGTTACGATAATACCCATCAACCACACTGATTCCTCGCATTTCCAGGTTGCCGATATGTCCATCTGGTAAAATAGTACCGGAATCATCAGTAAAACGTACATCAACACTTTCTATACAAGGTCCACACAACGCAAACGATAGTGAATCGGGATGCGAAGGATCGATAACCTTAACTGTGGTACCCAGACCCAGATGATTCCTGTCCAGACTTACTGATTTCATTCCAGACCCCGGTTCTCGCATTGAAACCACTAAAGTAGCTTCTGCAAGGCCATATCCAGCATGTAGCGCTGATCGTTTGAGGCCCAATGGTTCCATTTCCGCCGCAAATTTTTCATAAATCTTTAGCGATATAGGCTCTGCCGCATTCAACAGGTATTTTATACAACTCAAATCCCAGTCAGTTGACATCTCTTTGTTGTAATAATCCAGGAAAAAGCGGTACCCGAAATTAGGTGATGCACTATGTGATGCTCGATGCTCCGACATTTTATGCATCCAAAGTGATGGATATCGGATAAATAACTGGGTTGGCATTTGGCACTGATCCATTTGAAGTACCACACCTTGTATGTGATAGTAAATCAATCCCATATCGTGTGTCAATGGCATCCAGTTGAAAAAGCGGTCATTAGGGTCGAATTTCTGCAGACGAGTTGTGTAATAAATGTTATCAAGTATGTTTCTGTTTGTGATCGAAACACCTTTTGGTTGACCGGTAGAACCTGATGAAAACTGAACAAAAACGACATCGTGTTGGGAATATTCAGGGTAGGTACCCAGCGCTGCACTTGACTCATAACCTTGTAGTGAAGTACTACGCTCTTGTATGGTTTCAACAAACCGATCAAGCTGATGTTCAGCAGCTGTTTGCCCTAGCTGAGAAAAAAAGGTGTCTGGTGCATTATGAAGCAACCATGGATATTCTAACAATTCCCAGATATGTAAGAGCTTTAGCCTGTGGTCGTCTGTGAACCCTAACGATAGTGGAATAGGCTTGTACCCACCAACCAAACAACCCCAGAACATGGGTACAAATGAGATGTTATCGGCTGCCTGAATAATGACTTCTGAATGTCTAGGAACATGCGATGAATGAAGATGACCAGCAATTTTACACGCTTTATCGTAGAGCTCTGTATAGCTCATTGTCACTTCTTTTTCTTTACCCTCAATGAAAGTTATTCCTTTATTCGATGCGGAAGCCGCTTTTATTGCATCACAAAGTCCACTATATGACAATATGTGAGAGAAATCAGTGAGATGACCAGACGATTCATTGCTGTTGTTCGGAGCGATAGGTTGCATTCGAAAAAACTACCAGGGATTTTTGATTTTTAACGGGACAAATGTAAGGAAATAAAAAACTATTTGTATATCATTAATTGAAAAATATTATATTATTGATATACAATTTAAATTTAAAGATATACATGCCGCAAAAAACAGAATCCATACTCATTCGAGTCTCTCAGGAGTTATCTGAAAATATTGAACATTGGATCAGAAAAACCGGGAAAAAGAAATCTTCATTGATCAGAGAAGCGATCAGGAGCTACTTAAAACAACTTGAACGTGATGATCCTGAGGTCAAGGAAGTGATCCGTGCCATAATCATTTCCAAGCTGGATAAAATTCAGAAAGAGTTTGATCAGGGCAGGATTGTAGTGTTTCAGAAGGTAATTCCGATCAATACCTTATTGAACTGTAGCTTGTGCAGAGATGAAGATAAAAAAGAGTACCTGGTTTACCATATTCTTCAATATGCAGATGAGACCCGGATTGAAGCGATTAACAGGCATGCTCAAATCTTGTACGACGAATGGAGGCGGCTTCCGGACGACAAAAGAGACCCTTTTATGAACGATCTGCATCAGGAACATGTGTACTTCAGTATGAGACCCGTATCCATATAAACTAATCACCTGTTAAAAAAAAGGGGATTATCGATAACGAGAATCCCCCTCTTTGATGATCATAGAGTCTAGTACGTCAGATTTCGAATCGAAGACCAATGGTTTGGAAATGATTCAGTTTTTCAATGCCTGGGAACAGCGTTTTTTGCTCGTACTTGGTTTCGTGCTTTATCATAGCAGAAACATAGGGAGTAAACCGGAATATGGTTTGGAGTCTGAGCATATTCCGGTATCCACCATCATCTCCGAATTCATGAACCATGATAAATTTTTCGGTAAAAATGATGTTGTCCTGCAACTGCAATCTGAAATTTTGTTGAAAGTAACCTACCCAGTTTACCATGACCGGATCGGTATCGACGTATAATTTACGCTGTTCACCTAACGCAAACATGACATTAAACCCGGCTGGATGCCCCCAGGTTGTTTTAGAAAACAACTCTACATTAGCTCCTGCATACATAATAAGACGCTGATCAATATATTGCTGGTCATCTCTTTCCCACACAGCACCCGCTTCAACGTGCAAGTAAGGAAGCATATCATAGATTAATGCACCTTCAAAGAGCATGTATTTTTCCCTGATGACCTGAGGTCCCATTTCCACTTTCTGGTATTTTAAATCGGTGGATGCGTTGAACAAAAAACGTTCTCTTCGGAGTTTGAATCCGCCTTCACCTTCATGCAGAAATCCAGATATGGTACCGTTTGCAATATCAAGACTGTACTGTCCTTCTGCGTGAAACAGCAAATCGTTCGATAGGCTATCTAAAGCAAGGCTGTTTGTTTCCCACCAGTTTTGGGCAGAAGCCTGTAACTGTGCAGCAAGTATAATGAGTACTGTAAGTATAAGTGATTTCATGGGTTAATCAATTACTGGTTTAGCATACGTGTAAGGCTCGTCAAACAAATACCCTACAATTGTATTGAAAAGAGCAGGACCGGCTTGTGGCAAATAATCCCCATTTGCTTTACGGCCGTTGGGACTTTTGTTTGAAAGCACAATAACGGTAGCTACATCCTCTTTTCTGTACATCGATAGTTCATATCCGGATAATCCACCTTTGTGTCCTACCCAGTTGTCTCCAACTTTTGCAATTCCAAGACCATAATTTCCAACCGCACTGGCAAATTGCGAAGTGACATATTCATTTCGTTGCTGTAACATCGATGCACTGTAAAACTTACCCGTCATAAGTGCATCCGCATAGTCAACCAGGTCCGGCGCGGATGAAATCATAGCTCCAGCTCCTCCGGCATACAATGGATGTAGATCTGTGATATCGTAATAGGGCTGACCATCACCTGGAATTCCACTACCGGCATAATCAGAGGTCTGAAGATCCATATATCCACGAACTAAGTCAGAAGGGACATAGGTACTGGTTGCGAAATATGTTTTTTTCATTCCCAAAGGTACTACGATACGTTCATGGATTTCCTCTTCTATGGAATTACCTGTTACTGATTGAATCAACATCCCAAGCAGGGTGTAGTTTGTATTTGAATAACCCCAGTTTAGAGAACCTGAAGCATTGAGTGACGCCGGGTCAAAATATCTGGGATGCTCTTCTGCAAATTCAATAATCTCATGTTCGGAAGGATAGGAAGATGGATTATGGAACATCTGAAGCAGAAAACCAATGTCGCTGGTGTAATTAGGTATCCCACTGGTATGGCGAAGTAAATCTCTTACTTTGATCTGGTTCGCCATTCTAAGTTGAACGTCTGGAAGTAATGTTGATACGGATGTATCCAAATTCAAACGCCCCTCATCCGCCAGTTGCAAAACTACAGTAGCGATAAATGTCTTGGTGATGGATCCGATTCTGAACCGGTTGTTTACATCCATTGGTTGTCTAGTTTCCAGATTTGCATATCCGGCTCCGTATCGAAACTCTTCCCCGTTTGCCAATCTGACTACCACAGCAGCACCTGGGATTTTATCAGCGTGTAACGTACTGTCGATTTTAGCCTGTAACGTACTGACTTTTTCAGCTGAAAGGACGATTTCTTCTGCGGTTGTGTCTTTGAAAAGATCACATCCGGTTAGAAGCAACGAAACACTAAATACGGCAAACAATCCAAAGAAATTTGTTTTAATTCTCATGGTATACAATGATTAAGTGAATGGATATCTAAAAAAAAAGCATGGAAACGAGTGTTTCGCCCATGCTTTTTCTTGTTGTCATACAGTTGAATTATGAATCTTGCGCAACTTCATCCTTGAGGTCAGTCGCAACTTTCTTGCCTTTACGGAACATTTCGCCAAATTGCTTTTTCATTTTCTCGGTATCGAAATCCAGGAATGTACCACCATTTTCAAAATGGTTGATGAATACATTACCCAGTGCATAAGCAAAAGCACCCGAGAAAAAAGGCATGGTTACTGATCCCACTAAGGTCCCAACAACGGGTATAGATTTAATTGCACTGCCTACCGTACCATACGCAAATGTATTTGCAGAAACGCTGCTCAGTAGTGCCGAAATAATATTTTTGGCTCTGTTTTCCTTGAATTCAACGCCATATACCTTAGAAATCTCACCAATCATCTTCATTTGCACCCCGGTTACAGTGGCAACGTCAAGTAACGGAACGGGAATTAATCCAGCTCCGAGTGACCAAAGCATATATTTCTTAACGACCTGAAGTGATTTCTGCTCGTTTGTCTTTACTTCCATATTCGATGTTCCTTTCTTAGGTGTTCCCTTTTGGACTTTAGTAGCCATAATTGTTGAGTTTAATGATTAATAAACAATTCGTAGTTAAGCGGTTTTCTTCACAGTTTTGTCTTTTGTTAACAACAGAAAAAACAATACGATAAATGGCGTTACTATCAGTGACACAATAAAGAATCCCCAGAATCCAAGGTTTCTGTTACTACCATAGATACCCGCAATGGCTGCAAGTACAATATGTGCAAGGATATATACGTACATAGTGAGACAAATTGAAGATTGGGTACCGTTAACACGTAGTTCAAACTAACTGGCGATAGTTTAAAAAAAAATTTTGTGTTTAAAAATAAATTAAGGTTAAATCTTTCATTATTAAGGAAGTATTAGCTATCAATTTTGCCCAATTATTACAAATTGATATACAAAGTATACTTGGTGATACACAATGGAATTGTTTTTGAGGTTACCTTACTTCTGGGGAGATTTTGCGGATCAGTTCAGAACTGCTGCATGCTGAAACCGCATAGTATTCCTGATCTTTATGTTTCAATAGGTTGGTTGTTCCAAAGTATGTACGATTGTCAACGCGGACTGTCCAGCTTGCTTGATCATCTAAAAACTCGGGATCGATACACAGGGGATCCAAATCAAATCCTCTCCCGCAGGCTTTCATCACAGATTCTTTAAGCGTCCAAAGCATGAAAAATCGTTTTAAATCGCTGTTCATCCAGTTGAGTTGTTGATTACTGAATACCCTTGAGAATTCCGTAATTTCAACCTGTCGCACTAACTCAATATCAACACCTGCATCCGGTCCAACTAACAGGGCAATCCTATCACCGGAATGACTCCAATTAAAATCAGGATACGCTTTTAAAAATGGCTTACCTTGAGGTCCAATCTCAAACTCAATGGGAGAATCCGAGAAAAGCTTACTTTTTGAAAGCTCCTGTATACAAAGGATTCGAGCGGCTAAAAACCGATCACGATCAGCCGGATGAACAAATTTCTCCGATCGTTTAAGTATATTTTCTGACAAAAATCGTGTATATGTATCCGATGGATAACTATCCAGGATTTCACGATATGTACTGACAACACATTTCAAACTTCTTCACTAGGTCTATTTACAACTTTTAGGTACTATACATTTCGAATCTGAATGTACCGATTTGTCCCATTCCACATAATACTCATTTTTCCCACTACCTTGATGTTCAGGATTATAACTCTATTCACCCATTTACTCTTGTTCACGATTGTACTGAATGCCCAAACAAAGTCGGCTTATCTGCTGTTTGATGCAAACGGAAATCAAGTAGATTATCAAAACCTGCTTACCCATTCTCTCGAAAACGAACTCATCTTCTTCGGAGAACTTCATAATAATCCAATTGCCCATTGGCTCCAATTGGAACTGACCCGTGATCTTCATCTCTCAGACACATCAATACCATTACGCTTAGGCTTCGAAATGTTTGAGGCTGACCAGCAGGTCTTGTTGGATGAGTACGCCAGCGGACTACTTTCAACGGCTAATTTTGAGCGCGAAACCAGATTGTGGACCAATTACAAGACCGATTATAAACCATTGGTTGAATTCGCAAAATTAAACAACCTACAGTTGGTAGCCACAAACATCCCACGGCGATATGCCTCTTTGGTGTACGCTCAGGGAATCGAGTCTCTCGACGACCTATCCGATTTGACTAAATCATGGATGGCTCCGCTACCCATCACGGTTGACCTTACACTGCCGGGCTACAAGGATATCATGGCCGCAGCTGGAGGACACGGTGGCGAAAACCTGCCAAAATCACAAGCAGTGAAAGACGCAACTATGGCTCATTTTATACTTGAGTATCATGAGTCCGGTGACCGGTTCATCCATTACAATGGTAGCTATCACAGTGACAACTATGAGGGGATTGTTTGGTACATAAGACAAGCTAAACCAGATATGAAAATACTGACGATTACTACGATTGAGCACGATGACTTGGACAATATCGATCCTGAATTATTGAAGAAAGCTGATTTTACGATTGTTGTTCCGTCATCGATGACCAAAACGTATTAGAAAAAGCAACTCTTCCTGTTATGACTTCAACTAAATTAAGACCCGCTATTATACTACTACTTTTCCTAGTTGCATTAGGCTGCGCCAAGCAAAATGAATGGGAAAATCCGAGTATCACTTTAATTGAGAATCCAGCAGGTGATGGTGCCAGGTATCCAAATCTCGCGTCTGACCAGGATCGTGGTTCTGTAATCGCATCATGGCTTGTTCCATCTGACACGCTTTCACAGTTATTTTGGGCCAAATATGAATATTCAGAGTGGTCAGAACCGCTTGAAATCGCCCGGGGGGATAGCTTTTTTGTAAACTGGGCCGACTTTCCATCAGTGGCTAACTGGCAAGGTCGCCCTCTTGCTGCTCACTGGCTCAACAGAGTTCCAGGTGGTACTTATGCCTATCACCTGAATATGTCATTTTACGACTCAACCAGTACATGGCAAGAAGCTTTTACGCCGCATTTGGATCGTTCTCCGACTGAACATGGATTTGCTTCACTTTTACCTATGGATTCTTCAAGTGTTTTTGCTCTCTGGCTAGATGGTCAGAATATGGCTTCGATGACACATGGTCATATGCAACCCAAAAAGGATAACAAGGATGGTAAATCAGATTTAACTACCGCAATGACGTTACGTTCCGTGATACTTCATTCTGATGGAACAAAATCAGACGAACTCCAGGTTGACTCCGCGGTTTGCGAATGTTGTCAGACATCTTTAGCAAGATCTGGAGACAATATTATTGCGGTATATCGTAATCGAGATGAGTATGAGACCCGTGAAATTTTTAAAGCTGTTTACAGTTTAACCAATCAGAAATGGTCAGAACCAGTACAGCTTTCAAATGACGGATGGGTAATATCTGGTTGTCCGGTCAATGGACCTCAAATTGCTGCTTATGATAAAATAGTTATTGCGACCTGGTTCAATGCTGCCAACAATGAACCCAAAACCTATGCTGCGGTATCATATGATGGAGGGTTAACTTTCGATAATCCCATTTTATTGGCTGAAGATATCACAGCTGGAAGAGTGGATGTCGCCTTTAACTCAACTGGCGTTGCATTGTTAACGTGGGTTTCCACTGGAGATACATCTACAGTAATTGGACGTATTTGGGAAAACGGATTGCTACATGAGCCGATTATTTTTGGAGAAATCCCCGGAACCCGAGCTAGTGGGTTTCCTCGCTCTGCAGGTATTGACGAAGATTTTCTAGTGATGTGGACTGACGCTGAGTTGCCTTTTAATCTGGTTTCAGTGTTAGTATCTTCAGGACTATGACGATTCGAATTACCGTTAGTAGAGACTGTAAAAACAAAAAAGGGAGTTATTAACTCCCTTTTTTGTTTGTGAATATTGGTCTAGTCGTGCTTGTTTTGAACCAGTGATTTGACTCTATCCGTGAGTGAGTCAAATGTCGAGAATAAGACCGGAACTACAATCAGAGTCAGGAAGGTCGCAAAACTCAATCCACTGATAATCGCAACTCCCATTGGTCCCCAGAAGGCGGTGTTATCGGATCCGATCTGGAATCCAGGATCGAATGATGCGAAGAATCCGACGAAGTCGACATTAATTCCGAATGTCAACGGAACCAAACCAAGAATGGTGGTTAGTGCCGTCAAGAGTACTGGACGCAGACGTGTAGAACCAGCCTCAATTATAGCCTTACGTCGTGGGATCCCTCCATCAATGAGCTGCTTGAGATAGTCAACCAACACTACGTTGTTTACCGTAACGATTCCTGCCAGAGAGATCACTCCGATGAAGGTCATGAGTCCGAAGGGAGTTCTGGTCAAAATGAGCCCGAGAATTACTCCAATGAGACTTAAGCCAACCACAATCATAATAATTAACGGTGCTACCAGACTATTGAATTGTACCAGCATTACGAAGAATATCAGTGCGAAGCTGATAAGAAGTGCATTGGTCAGATAACTGAACGACTCCTCCTGATCTTCACTCTCACCGGTGTAGTTAACCGTATATCCTGCCGGGACCGTTTTCATGTATTCAGCCAGATAGGCTTGTGCCGAAATGAGTACCTCCGGACCATTAAATCCAGGTGCAGCCTGACCTTCTACAACAGCCGTTCTTGCTTGATTCAATCGTGTTATTGATCCGAGTCCACGAGTTTCCTCGAACGAAGCCACAGCAGATAACGGAATCTGGCGACCACGAGATGCAATCGTGAGGTTATCAAGTGCGCTCAATCCGCTTCTGTCCTCTTCACGAAGTCGTACCGTGATGTCATACTCATCTTCTCCATCCCGAAACTTGCTGGCTTCCAGGCCATTCATAGCGATCCTGACTGTTTGAGCTATTTCGGCTATGCTTAGCCCAAATTGACCGGCACGATCCGTATCGATATGGACCTGATATTCCGGTACACCTCCACTGACGTTATCTGATATGTCTACAAGCCCTGGAATCTCTCCATTTCGTGCTCCTTGTTCAAGAAGTCCACGTACATCGTTAGAAATGCGAACGATTTCATCAAAGTTTTCACCTGATATTTCGATGTTGACGGGTGATCCGGTAGGGGGACCATCTTGTTGTACGTCTATGCGAATTTTCACATCGGGGATGTCTTCAAGCCGCTCGCGGACTTTATTCAGCGTAATCGAACTTGATTCCGCCCGATCTCCATAATCGACCATATTTATGGTGATTTGTGATAACTCCGGACGTGGCTGTCCACCACCAAAGTTTGTGTTTCCAGATACTCCCACGTTCATAACAACATTTTCGACGTTGGCTTTGATCAATGGATCTTCATTGATGGCCTCATCGATTTGCTGTTGAACATAAGTAGTAACCTCATTACTGGTTTCAATATTCATACCAATCGGTCCTTCGATATTCACGATCAATGCTCGTGGATCTGTTTGCGGGAAAAATTGGACTCCGGTTGGTGCTGCAGAAAATGCCAGGAAAATGGAAACAAGTAGCCCAAGTACCGAATTGATCAATAACGCTCTGTTATCTGTCAATAGCAACGGACGATTCAGGTTGAAGATGCTACCGATACCACCAAAGAGAATCAGAATAACCGGTAATCCAAGCAAAACCGCAATTGTTCTGGAATCCATCCCTCCATTAAAAACAATTGCAATGCCAATGGTCAGACCCACGAACAGTAGGATCCCTATTCCAGCTGTCAACACCCCTTTACCACCGCGTATCATGGCCTCAATGGAGTGGACAAATATGCCTATAACCCCAATAAGGGCAAGAATTCCACCTGGTATCATCGGTATATAGGCTGCGATGGGGGATATTCCACTAACCAATGAACCAATAAGCAGCAAAACAACACCCAGAGTCAGGGATAATAAAGAGGTTGTGTTTTTGAACCACGCCCCACGGACTGTATAATCTCGTTCCAGCAGGTTATTCAGCAATCGCTGATATTTTCCGATCAAAGCAGGTACCCAAACATGCGAAAATCGGTGAGCTAATGGTTTGATGATCAGTCGGAAAGATGCAACGAAGAAAACTGTGGTAGCCAGTAAGGCAACAAAGGTAATCCAATTGGCAAATAAAATTACGAGAGCTCCAAATCCAATGATACCATACTTGACCACTTTGGCCAGGGTGCTTTGTTTTGATTGTTGCTCATTTTCAAGCCGGACAAAAATGACGGTCAATGTTGGATAAATGACCAGTGCGACAAAAAGTGAACATAGCAATACAACAATGAGTGTGATTGGCAAATAACTCATGAACTGTCCGATGATACCCGGCCAGAAAATAAGAGGTAAAAAAGCTGCGACCAGTGTCATGGTTGCAGCAAATAGTGCAGTTCCAAGTTCTGAAGCACCTTTTATGGCAGCTTCAATTTTGCCCAATCCAGCTTCACGATAGCGGAAAATATTCTCAACGATAACAACCGAGTTGTCAACCAACATCCCCAGGGCAATAATCAGTGAGAACAGAATCACAAAATTGATCGTATATCCAAGTAATCCCAATACCAGAAATCCGATAAATATGGCAATTGGCACTGCAGCACCAACCAGAATCGCATTTCGGATTCCTAGGAAAAAAACCAGGATAAGTACTACAAAAAGCATCCCACTGATGATGCTGTTTTCCAGATCAGCGATGAGCGTACGAATGTCCTGACTTTGGTCACCTGTTATGATAACCTGGGTGCCCTGAGGAAACGTAGTATTGTTCAGAACGGCGAAAAGCTCATCAGCCATGTCCAGAATATTCGTTCCAGGTCGGCGCAAAATGTTCAAACTGATCACCTGTTTTTCGTCGATGTCAGCATCACCGATTTCAACCAGCTTACCAGATTCATCCTCCACTTTGAACGCTTTGAGTTGAGCATAACTCGTACGCTTCTTAAAATCATAGACCACATCGGCCACATCACGCAGGTAAACTAAACCCGGCTCATTTTCACCAAATTTACCTTCAGGTGCAGAGATCACGATATTCTCGATCTCTTTTGGATCCGTAAACTCACCACTCACCCTCAATAAATATGAAAATCGGTCAACGTCGACCGTTCCACCAGGGATGGTGAGGTTTTGTGACTGGATGGCTCCAACCAGTTGTCCCAATGCCAGATTGTAACTGGTCAGGGCATTCAGGTCTACATTTACCTGAACTTCTCTTTCAAGGCTTCCGATAATGTCAACTTGCCGGATCCCGGATAATATTTCGAGTTCGTCCTGAAGCCTTTCTGCGATACGTGTGAGGTTATACAGAGAGTAATCGGCCGCCAGGTTAATTGTGATCACGGGGAAGTCGTCGATGCTGGCTTCGATGACTATAGGCTCCTCGGCATCGGTTGGGAGATCTGCCTTAGCCAGATCAACCCGTTCCCGAACTCGCTGACTTGCTTCGTTATTGGGTACCGACAAGTCAAATTCTACCACTACAATACTCACGCTTTCCTGAGTTGTTGAACGGATTTCTTTGACACCGTTAATTCCCTGAAGTTCACGTTCGAGTACCTGTGTGACCAAAGATTCCATGTCCACTGGACCGATACCCGGATACAAGGTCGTAATAAAGAAGTAGGGCACATCAATCGATGGATTCGATTCCTTGGGAATGCCCACATAGGAACCGATACCGGCCAGTGTCAGGATTAAGCCCAACATCAGAATAGCCGTACGATTTTTTAAGGTTGCTTGTGTTAAATTCATGCCAATGGCTGATTCTTGAAATGATTAATATCTTGTTGGGTAATTACTTCAGTAAATCGGATGCTGAACGAACGTGGGTCACCTGTACAAGGTCTCCATCGTTCAAAGAAGTGAAACCAGCGGTAACAATTTCATCACCCGGTTCTACACCCTCTTCGATTGCAACAAAGTCTCCCGATGAAAGAGCAACTGTGACCTGACGTTGTATCGCACGTTTGACACCATTCTGATCTTCGACGATAAAAACCGATAATCCCAGATCATTTCGTATGATGCTGGTTCGTGGTACAATGATACTTTCGGTCAGCTCACCACGAAGTACCCGCATTTCAACAACCATACGTGGTTTGATAGAACCATCCGTGTTGTTCAACACAACTTCTACCGGAAAAGTACGGCTGTCTGGATTGATCAGGTTACCGACAAACTGAACTTTTGCAGTTTTTGGATCCAATCCATAGGATCTGAAGGAAATTTCAACCTCGCTTCCTTGTTGAACATTACCAGCATAACGCTCCGGTACTCCTCCGGTCACTTTGACCTGATTGGTGTTGATCATTCTGAGCACCGGAGTACCAGGTCCGACAAATTGGCCTTCAGAAGTCAGTTTCTCTTCGATGCGCCCATCAAATGGAGCCCTGAGCTGTGCGTCTTCAAGTTGCTTTTTAATGACAGCCAGCTGAGCCGCAGCCTGATCACGCTGGGCCTTTGACTGTAAATATTGCATGGTACTGATCACGGAATCAGCGTAAAGTGCTTGCTGACGGTTAAATGCGTCCTGAGCTAATTCAAAACCTGTGTTTATGGCCTCGAAATTGGCTCTGAGCAGACGGTCATCAAGGCGCAGAATAAGGTCACCTTTTCTGACCCTGGTTCCACGTTCTGCTACAAACTGAACCTGTCCGGCAGTTTCAACAGAAATTACAGCATCATCAAATGCAGACACATTCCCATTGATGCGGATTCTGTCTTCGAAGGGCGTACGTTCGATGATCATCGTTTCAACGGCCACAATACGCTGTCGCACTTCGGATTGAGAAGCATCAACTTCAGCCGGTGCTTCGCAACCAGCCATAATCATTGCCGCAACGGGAATTAGATAGAGTACTTTTTTAAATGTTTTCATACGGATAATTAGATCGTGTTTAAATAAAATCAGTCTGCGATATGAACCTGCACCGTCTTGATACCCAGAGCATGCTCGTAGGCACTTCGTGCAAGGAGAAATTCGTGGATGGCAGCCAGATAATTAAGCTGGGACTGCTCACGGAGTGTAGCTGCCTGACGTTCTTCCAGTCGAGTTCCGGCGCCCTCACGTAAACGGGACTGAGCATCTTCATAGTTGAGTTCAGCGAGTTCTCCATTGCGTCGCTGGCTTTCGATTCGTTGCCAGGCTGTACGAAGGTTTTTCAGTGATCCATCGATTTCCAGGTAAATAGCCTCACGCAACATCAATGCATCCAACTCTGCACGCTTTCTGTTGACCTCAACCTGCTGCAGGCGCGCGCGGCGTTGAAATCCATCAAAAATGTTCCACTGTAAACGCAAACCAACCGCAAAGCTGGCATTCCAGTACGAGGTATCAAAGAATCCACGGGTCTCGCGGGTATACGTAAAGTCGCGATCTGGATCCTGCACGGCCTGAGTCCTGTTTTGCGGAACCGATCCCAGATAAGCGTAATCGGCAAAGGCATTGAGTACAGGGAAGTAGGATGAACGATTCAGATTACGTTCTTCCTGTCTAAGGCGAATGGCACCTTCGGCACTCTTGAGATCCGGTCGAAGCTGGATGGCGAGCTGATAGGCATCATCGAGAGGCTGTAGTTGGGGTAACGTTGTTTCAAAATCATGAAAGGTATCGGCCAGATGTATATTCTGCTGAATGGGGATACCCAATAATAGATTTAAGGATCTCACAGCAAGTTCGGCACCGTTTTTGGCAGCGATCAGGTTTGTTTCAAGGTTTACAATCTCAACTTCGAGGCTGTTTCGATCTATCCGACCGAGTATGCCTTGTTCCACCATTTTACGCACATCGTCTAGCGTAGCCCGAAGCTGGTTCAGGCTGGTTTCCAACACCCTGACTTGCTCCCTGGCCAGTAACGCATTCAGATACCCACTCCGGACATCCTTCACCAGGGTCTGAGTGTCGCGCTCGAGTTGTTCACGCATAATCGTTCTCAGATGCTCAGCACCTCGGATCGCGGCGAAAGCAGCTCCGTTATATAACGCCTGATTGGCGCTTACCGCCATCACGAACTGATTTTCAACAGCAAACGGGTTTCCGCCTGCATTTTGGCTGATTCCAGCCTGCTGAAGTCCATCACGCTGGCGATCGAGGAACTCATCCAAATCGATCGTTGGATTCCCATCCGTACGTTGGACTTCGTTGTAAAACAGCCAGTCTATTGCAGCGAATGAAGAGAACAGGCCCTCAGCACTGCTTCCTGCAAAGGGATTAGGCGTGACCAGGTTGCGGGTATAACTGGCCTGACTTCCGATTTGTGGGAATACAGACCCGCGGGCCTGGCGGATTTGAGCCTCGGCCTCTTCCAGGCTAAGTCTGCTTCGCTGTAGCACATAGCTGTTGACCAGCGCAATTTCAATAGCTTCGTTCAGTGTCATAGGCACTATGGATGTCCCTGAATCTGAACCCTCAGACTGAGCCCAGGCACCCGTTGTATTGGCCAAAACCAATCCGAATACCACGAACCAAATAAGTAGTCGTGGTTTCCGAATGAAAGATAATAGTTGCATAAAGAAGTTAATGGTTGTTTTGAATGAGATATAATGGAGCTTTATGGAGTGATCTGTAAAAATCCTGTTTTGCCTAAAGAGTTGGTTAAAACCCAAAATTGGTTCTATTACGCGGTTATAGCAGGTATGTTTAATCATTTTTCAGATATCGTTCGATCATATCGATGATAAACTCTTTGACTTTTTCGCGGCCGCTCGGATCGGTTATGTCAACCAGGTTGAATGCGCATAAGTCAATTTCGGCTCTTTTATAGGTATACAGTTCTATCGTCATGCTGTCTACCATACTAGCAATGGCCTGTATCAGCAATGAAATGTCGACTACTCTGTAAATACCCTGTTCCTGCCCCTGAATAAGAGTGCTACTGACCATCTCCCTGACCTGTGTATAGGTTTCCTGGATCATCGTTTGCAATGTTGGCCGCATACTTACTCCCAGTTCCCGATGTGCAATCATGATTGGATCAGGGTGCTCCAGGCTGTAATCCAGATAAGCCCGCGTTATCTTTTTCATGCGTTCATTGGGACGGGGCTCCGATTCGTAGGCCCGCTGGATACGCGTCCTGATTTCCTGACTGAATCGCTGAACTATGTCAAACAGCAGGTTTTCCTTCGAACCAAAGTAGTAGGATATCATAGCCACATTGACCCCTGCCGTCTCGGCAATCTCACGAGTAGAGGTTGCATCAAATCCGTTTTTTGAAAACAGACTCTCAGCGGTATCCATAATGTGCTGTTTCTTATCTGTAGATGTCGATTCGAGCATAGAAACCAAAGTTAATTAAACATTTGATTAACAGCAATTCATTACGTGAAAAAGTTTTACGATCAATATTGATGTTGGAAAAGAGCGTTCAGAAAAGCGAGAAGTGAATCAAACTCGAAAACGGCAATAGACGAGTAGTTATTGAAATTTTGACATTATCCATCGCCGTCTCTTATCTCTTATCTGAAAACTCTTGTCCGCTTGAGACTCAAAATCAAGGATTTTGTGTCTCAAGCGGTTGGTTTATCCGGAACCGGAGCAGATGCGTGATACTCACGTTTCACGATTTCGGCGTAATCATCGAGAAGTTGGCGCACTGTGGTGGTATCTTTAGCCTGAAGCACCATACCCACATGACTTTTCTCTTTCATCAGCCAATACATTTCTGGTGCATTGAATACAGATAGATCTGGCTGTTCTTGCCGGGCCAGGCTGATCAGAATACCGGAAAATTTTTTATGCAGGGGCTTGACCGTATATTTCGTTCCGGTTGCCGCAGCATACTCAATTTTTGCCCACTCCGCCCATAAATTGATTCCAGTTGCAGCTTCGACCATCACGGCAAGATGTGCGCCTCCCACTCGTGATGAGGTTTCCAGGAAATAGTATTCTCCATCGTCGTATGATTTAATGAACTCGGTATGGGAAGCGCTGTGCTTCATGCCAAAAGCGTTCATCACTTCTCCGGTGAGCCGGGTAAGCTGACTGAAGTCCGAACTCCCGGGATCCAGCGTCGCACTCCTAAAGATGCCCGCCCCATGAGCGACGTCAAAGGGTGTAGCCAGGTATTTCGAATTCCAGCAGAATTCCAATTTCCCGTTGAAAGAAAGTGCGTCAGAATGATATACATCTCCAGGCTTAAACTGTTCTACAAGGAACTGATGCCTGCGATCGCCAAGTGCATGGATGTGATACCAGAGTTCATCCGCGTTGTGTACTTTTTTTATCCCAGTTGCTGATGCCTCACTTCGGGGTTTTAGGAACCATGGACCAGGAACGGTATTCGTAAACCGATGGATGTCTTCATTATGAAATAGTGAAGTGAATGCCGGCACCCGTATCCCTGCTTCAGCTGCACGCATACGCATGGCTAGTTTGTCTCTGAAATAGCGTGCTGTAGTTTGTCCCATCCCCGGAATTCGAAATTCTTCGCGTAATGAAGCCGCTTTCTCTACATCAAAATCGTCCAACGCCACGATGGCATCGATTTTCTTTTCACGAAGTAGCCACGCAACACCTTTTACGATATGGTGAATATGATCGGGATCATTACTGTCGTTCTCGAGATAGAAAAACTCGTCAACCGACTCTCTGGGCCATGGTTTATCCTCAAGTTTCTTGTGTGTGAGCAAATACACCGTGTTACCAAGGGATTTGCACGAACGCAGAAAGGCCTCTCCTTTGAAGTAAAAAGATATGCACAGGTACGTCATGGTGGTTGAATTAAGGATTGTTCTTTCGGGCGATTTCAACGATGAGTTCAGTCAATAATCTGACTCCATAGCCAGTCGCATTCTTGCTTTTTGCAAATTCGGTGTCCCCATATACCGTACCGGCTACATCCAAATGCGCCCAGTTGGGATGTTTTTCAGTGAAGCATTCAAGGAATTTAGCCGCGCTGATGGATCCAGCTGTGGGTTTTCCGCTAAAATTTTTGACATCAGCGACATCACTTCGGATATCTTCGTTGTAGACGTCCCATAGCGGTAGCGGCCATACGCGTTCGCCACAGTGATCTGCAGCCTGGGTGATGTCAGCTAGTAATGCATTTCCGCTGGTGAACACCGCGGCAGCATGCGGACCGAAAGTCCTGACAGCAGCTCCAGTGAGTGTCGCGATATCGATCAGGTAATCAGGACTCGTATTTCGGATCACCCAACTGATGGCATCTGCCAGGATAAGCCGCCCTTCGGCATCCGTGTCGATCACTTCAATGGACTTTCCGGAGTAAGAACCGATCATGTCCCCTGGTTTTATCGACCGCGCATCGACCAGGTTGTCTGTTAGCGGAATCGCAGTCACCAGGCGTACCGGTACTTGTAGCTGTGCGATCACCTGGGTAACCGCAAATACAATAGATGCACCTGCCATATCACATTTCATATGAACCATCGATTCAGATGGTTTTATGGACAATCCGCCAGTGTCGTGGGTAACACCTTTGCCGATGAGTGCGATGAGTGGTAATTCTGATTCATTTGATCCATCGCCTCCATCATACTGCAAGACCAAAAATCGAGCCGGATGTTCACTTCCCCGATTGACTGCCAGAAGTGCATCAAATCGTTCTTCCTGAAGCCTGTATTCATCAAATACTTCACAATGTATCCCAAACTCAGCAGCCGAGTCCTGTATCATATCGGTAATCAGCAACGGATGCTTCCAGTTGGATGGAATATTAATCAGATGCATGGATCTTCGCTGACCTTCGCCAATAATCTGGGCTCGTTTGATCGATGTTCTGATGGCATCAGTTTCTGAATCCGTTAAAACATCAATGTCTGTGATGATCTTGATGTTTCGTAAGCTGTGTTTTTTTGACTCCTCACCTGCAACATTCATCGTGTGAGTTCCTGTCACCATACCATTGACCATGAATTCAACCGCCTCAGCAAGTGGTTGACCCATAATCGCATGTAGTTGTGCATCAACCACTAAACCCACTTCCTCAACGGAGTATTTATTCAGATCAAACGTGAATTTTCGCAGGGTACGGTATAAGGAAGCAGGTTTGGGATTTTCACCCAAACCCAGTAGCCAAATGGTACCATCGGGATGGATCCAACGCTGTACTTCACCCTGCTTACCATCAAACGACTGTATGGTCAAATCGAAATGGGAATCTGTAATCGAATCGAGCATTCGGATGTACCCTGACAGGTCCATTCCAGGCACTACCGGAATCACACAGTGTGAGGGAAGTGACTCTAGCCAGGAAGTTAAGTTCAAATTCAGTCTGTTCATGATTGGGCTCCGGTTTTATACAGCCATCGAAGAGCATGGGGAAATTCGCGTCCCCAGGCAGCTTCTGAATGCTCGCCTCCATCCAGAAGGGATAGTTTGTACGACAAATTACGATGATGTGGATCGTGTTGTATCTGAGACTCGAAACGATGTAAATGACCAACCATATCCGAACCTTCATGGGTTCCCCCGTACAGATACATTTTGCCACTAAATGAAGGTGTTTGTTTAATGAAATCGGCGGAAAGGTCCGGACTTACCCACAAAGAAGGAGAGAAGATCATGAGTTTTTGATAGACCCGTGGATGCTGCATAGCCGCGTAGATACTGACCAATCCCCCCATCGAACTTCCCCCGATTCCGGTGAACTGGGGATCGGACAGTGTTCTGAAGTTCGAATCAATGTACGTTTTGAGTGTTTCGGTTAAAAATCGGGCATATTTCATCCCGTCTCCGATTCCCAGTGCCGTGACGCGGGTAGGTGTGAATTCTTTGATTCGCTCCGATTCAGCATGGTCTATGGCTATGATGATGACCTCTGGTCCGCCTTGTGCAGCGATTTCCTTTAATTTTGTTCGCAATTCCCAACTTCCAAATGGAGCAAAATCGTCGAAAAGATTTTGTCCATCTTGCAGGTACAGTACGGGATATCGCTTATCAGATAGATGGTAATCCCACGGTAAGAGCGCGGCGATCCGTCGAGTTTTAATGAGCTGAGGAATCTCAAAATGTTCGTTGATGACCTGGATTATAGGGCTGAAGTCGTTGGACACGTAAAAAATGGGAATATAAATGGTTAGTGCTCGTATCGAGCTGTACGTTTAAAAATAATACATCAAACAGGAACGTAGCACAATCCAAAACGTTTTACAATATCATTTAACAATCAATCAGTTTAAATACCCATCAAATTCACGTATTCTTATGGATCTGAGAATAAGCTCTAATAGAAGAGGAATGCCCGAGTACATACTATGAAAAAAGAATATCTGTACCGACTTTTCGTTGTTGTTTGGATTTCGTTTTTACTGGCTCCAAACCATGTGTATTCGATTCAATCGCAACCAGATTCCTTGTATCTGACGATTGAAGAGGCTGTTCGTAGTGGTCTGGAACGAAATTTCGGTATTCAGATCGCAAAAAATGAAGCTGAAATCGCCCGGTTAAATCGAAATTACGGTGCTGCTGGATTTACTCCAGATCTGAATCTAAGCGCTGGAATCGGTGGCGGTGAAGAAGACATCATGGTCACAGAAAATGGCAGTAGAATCTCATCCGGTACGACTACAAATCAGGCGGCTAATCTCGACATCGCGTTGAACTGGACCATCTTCGATGGACTAAAGATGTTCACTACGTACAGAAAACTACAGGAATTTGAGAAACTGGGAACTACTGCTGCCCGAATCGAAATCGAAAACACGATTGCTGCTATCATTTCGGCCTATTATGACCTTATTCGGCTGGAAAAAAGATTGACCGTACTTCAAAATACAGTCGAGATTTCGGAAGAACGGTTCAGAATTGCCGATACCAAACGATTGGTTGGTTCCGGATCAGAATATGAATATTTGTTGGCTCAGGCGGATTTGAATTCAGACGTGGCAGGGGTGTTGCGTGAACAGGTACTGTTGAATGACGCACGCATCAGATTGCTAACCCTGCTGAATCTGGATCAGCGTGTTATGCTCTCCGTTGATACCGAAATATCGTTGAATGATCCGCTCGAATTGACTCAGGTTATGGAAGGAATCCAGCTTCAGAACGCACAACTGAGCGCCGCAGAGGCTAATCGACGAATTGCCTCACTCGAGCGACAGGAAGTGTTGCGTGGACGACTTCCCACTGTGGATCTGTCGGCAGGATACCTGACTAACAATCGCGAAACAGAAAACGCGGTTCGTAGATTGACCGAAACGGAGGGATTCAGATATGGCGCCACGGTACGTGTGCCGATATTTGAGGGTTTTAATCTCAATCGAAAGATTCAGGCTGCAAGGGTATATGAAAAAAATGCGGAACTGACTTTACAGGATGTAGCGAATAGATTGACTGGTATTGCCTTGGCCGAATTTCAGAATTATGTGTCCAGCAGGGAAGTGGTTCGTATCGAACAGGAAAATCTGGATTTGGTCAATGAGACGGTCAAGATTGCGTTGGAGCGATTTTATCAGGGTACGATTACTTCGCTCGAGCTTCGTGAAACCCAGCGTACGCTGATCAACACCGAAACCAGGCTCATTACAGCACAATACGATGCAAAAATTTCGGAGACCGAACTACTCAGGCTGATGGGTAGATTAGTACAATAGTTCTCGCACGTACAACTACAGGAAAAGAAAACAAAAAAGGCCGTAGATGAGTATCCCGGCCTTTTTCGTTCATTAAAAGTTGAGATAGGCTTAGTCGCGATAGCGTTTCTTACCTGAAGAGGAGCCGCCCCTGTTAAATTCATAACGGTTTCGGCCGCCAGATGTTCCGGAATCACGTCGTCCGCTACCGGAACGTTCATCGGAACGGTTGTACGATCTGCCACCAGACGAGCGTTCATCTCTGGAAGCTGCCTGTTTACTTTTTTCGCTCTGCGCTTCGATGAGGATTTTAACTTTTTTGCCTTTAACGTGGCTTCTGCTCATCGCAGCAATCACTTTTTCGGCCACATCACCCATTACATCAACAAATGACTCGTATTTGAGCACGTTGATATGTCCGATCTGATCAGAACTGATACCAGATTCGCCGGCAATGGCTCCCACCAGGTCACCCTTTTTGATGTTGTCTTGTCGACCAATGTCCAGCTTGAGAGTTACCATCTGGTTATCGTTTGATTTTTTGTCGGCTTTTGCCTGCTCACGGGTTTCTAACTCAGTCAGATCAGCACGTAGTTTCAACAAAGCCGCAGCGATTTCAATCGGTGAAAATCCGGATTCTGCAAAGGGTTCAAGTTGCTCGATATAGGGACGTAAACTTCCCGCTTCAAGAACCTCGCGGATTTCTTTCAACTGAAGCGCGATTCTGGATTCTTTGACATCCGATATACTTGGCATCGATTTCACAATCAATTTCTGTTTGATCTGATTTTCGATGAACTTAAGTCGACGAAATTTACTGGGAGAACTGAATGTAATAGACGTCCCGTTACGACCGGCACGGCCAGTCCGTCCGATTCTGTGTACATAATATTCTGGGTCTGAGGGAATTTCGTAATTGAAAATCACATCCACATCCTCCACATCGATACCACGAGCGGCTACGTCTGTGGCAACCAGCAGATCAATGCTTCCGTTTCTGAACGAACCCATTACTTTGTCTCGCTGGGTTTGATTCAAATCCCCATTCAATACTTCAGCAGTATATCCACGTGCCTGAAGGTCGCGTGCGACCGAGTCGGTGGCCACTTTGGTGTTACAAAAAACGATACCTAGCTTGAAGTTATTGACATCCATGAACCGGGAAATAGCCTCAGTACGCAAAGAATCGCGCACTTCAACGACCCATTGATCGATTTTTGGAGCCGTAATCTGCTTTCGATCGATGGTGATATTCACCGGATCCTTCATGAATTTCTTGGTGATTTCACGGATAAACGGAGGTACCGTTGCCGAGAACATCACTGTCTGGATATCATGTTGGACGTGAGTCAGAATCTCTTCCATATCTTCGCGGAAGCCCATGTTCAACATTTCGTCGGCTTCATCGAAAATCAACATGCTGAGATGGTCGAGTCTGATGGTACCTCGTTTAATGTGATCGATCGTACGACCCGGAGTTCCAACAACCACTTGTGCACCACGCTTGAGTGCGGTGAGCTGACGCCCGATTGGCTGTCCGCCATACACGGGTACCACATGTAATTGTGGCATAAACTGACCAATTTTCATCAGTTCGCCGGTTACCTGAATGGCCAACTCACGGGTTGGGCACTGGATAACCGCCTGGATTTCATTCCGGGTTACATCAATCGACTCCAGCATCGGAATGCCGAAAGCAGCCGTCTTACCGGTTCCTGTCTGCGCTTGTCCCAGAAGATCTTTTCCCTCGAGAATGTACGGAATACACTGTTCCTGAATACCTGTAGGGGCTTCAAAGCCCATCATTTTTAGTGATCGTAAAATAGGCTCACTAAGGCCTAATTGGTCAAAAGAAATCGAATTCATAAATACGTTTTAAATCATGCTTTTCTCGTTTGATCGCACCACACGGACATTGTTTAAGATGTGCTGTTTGTCTCATCGTGAACCGTGCTGCAGGAAAAGACCCTGTGCTGAAATACCATCGGGGAGAAAACCAGGTGCAAATGTGGGTCTAATATACTGATTTTTTTGATTCTTTTCAGGTAAATCTTCGGGGTTCAGTCTATAACCATCCTGAAACGTCCACTTTCCTGAGACTCCTTAAACCCGATTTTCTTTAAATAGGCTACATGATCAGGAACACTGGCAAAGGTGTATATTTCCTGAACGCCTTCAGCTTTAAACTGGTCTTTGTTGTCAACATAGATGAACTTTGCGATTTTAAAATCCCTGAACTGAGCTATGACATAGTCAATATCTACAGTGAGTACACCCGGGGCAGTAATTCTTCCTGAGAGTAATCCAGCCGGAATCATGTCTCGCAAAATGAACATGTTAAAACTACCAGCTGCCAATCTGGTGGGTGCTTCGGGTTGGAAACGTTGAATGTCAGCAAGGTAAACATCGATAAAATACCGCAAATACTCATCCTGAAAATCCACTTTGAGTACCTTGAAGAATGTGTGCATCTTGAACATTCCCGCTAAATAATAGAGGTTAATGCCTACAATAAACGCGTTCATCAACGCAACTGGAGCAGACCCTATTAAAAATCCATATACCGAAAAGGTTAATGCACCAAGCAGATTGACCACACGCAATCGCATGATCTGGCTCATCATCAATGAAGCAGCCACCAGTATGGACGCCAGATATCCAATCAACTCATAAAAAAAGGTTGTTTCCATACCAATTAAAATACAGTTTCACCCAGGCCTATCAAACTACTAAAACCAATCCCTTATACAGATATAAGACTATTATATCTGTTATTTAGAATCTGTCTAACTTCATATTGGACTGGATTTTGCGTAGCATTGATATAACTAAATAGCGCCTCATGAGTACCGTTGAAGTAGCACAGAAACTAGCTTGTAGCCATTGTGGTGAGACTTGTCCCGATGAGACCGTGACTTCCGGACAGCGTGTTTTTTGTTGTACGGGTTGTAAGACCGTATTCGATTTGTTACACGACAATGGGATGGAGTCGTACTACACCCAATCTGAACGTTACTCCCCGGGTGTATCCCAAAAAGAAGGCATACAAACAGACTTCTCATACCTCGATCAGCCTGAAATCACCGCCAAGGTACTGGATTATTCTGATGGTAAAATGGCGTGGGTCACATTCAGGATTCCTGCGATTCATTGTGCTTCCTGTGTGTGGTTGCTTGAGAACCTTCCAAAGCTGAATGATCACATGCTTCAATCTCACGTATACTTCGACAGGCGTGAAGTAACGGTCAGATTCAATACCGAACAGCTGAAGCTCAGCGAGCTGGCCATGCTGCTTTCTAAAATAGGTTACAGACCAGATCTGCAACTGGATAAGGTCACGGGCAAAAAGTCTGATCCAGTGGATAGGGCCCTGTATCTAAAGATAGGGGTTGCTGGATTCGCATTTGGTAACATTATGTTGTTCTCATTGCCCGAGTATTTGTCAGGTTCTGAAGGTGTGGATGAACAGTTTCGAGTCCTATTTGGAGCATTGAACATAATTTTAGCACTTCCTGTGTTCTTTTACAGTAGCCTGGACTTCTTCAAACCAGCCTGGTTATCTGTCCGGCAAAGATACTGGAGTATGGACATTGCCATTTCACTTGGAATCTTTGCCATGTTTTTTCGAAGTCTGTATGAAATCTCAGCGGGCATCAGTGGTGGATACATGGATTCATTCGCCATGTTGGTATTTCTTTTATTGGTTGGCCGATTATTTCAGAGAAAGACCTTTGATCAGTTGTCTTTTGAACGCGATTACGCTTCTTACTTTCCGTTATCTGTGACCAGAATCACCGAGAATGAAGAGGAGGCTGTAGCCGCTACTCGTGTCCAGGAAGGCGATGTGCTTCTGATACGGCAGGGAGAACTGCTTCCTGCAGATGCGATTCTGATGGATAAATCAGTGAGTTTAGATTATAGCTTTGTGACCGGAGAAGCAGACCCCGTAACCTTCGGGATGGGACAAACCTGTTTCGCAGGCGGTAAGAATACGGGTACAAGTGTACGGTTTAGCGTTTTAAGGCCCGTATCAACCAGCTATTTGACCCGACTGTGGAATCATGAAGTATTTCAGAAAGTACAAACCGGATCTTTACAATCTGTTTCGCAACGGTTCAGTAAATTTTTTTCTCCGGTAGTCATTGTACTTGCTGTCTTATCCGGACTATTCTGGCTTCCTGAAAGTACTTCTTTGGCCATGAATGCCTTTACGGCTGTACTTATTGTAGCATGTCCGTGTGCACTTGCCTTGTCAGCGCCATTCTCTCTTGGATGGGCTACTAATCTACTTGCCCGTAATCAAGTATATGTCAAAAATGGCGAAGTCATTGAACGACTGGCTCAAAGTGATGCTCTGGTATTTGACAAGACGGGCACCCTTACCCGAAGAGATTTGGGTAATGTAGTGTATATGGGCCGTGATCTCACTAATGCGGAGAAACAGTCGTTGTTAACGGTTCTCAGGGAAAACACGCATCCCCACGGCAGATCATTCTACAAATGGCTGGCCTCACAGGTTCATACACCAGATCAGAACGATCTACGCGAGTATGAGGAGGTAAGTGGCGAAGGTGTCCAGGGCATCGTGGACCATGTGCTGGTACGAATTGGATCGGCAAAATGGATAGGTATCCATCATTCCGACCAGATGAAAACAGAACATCCCAGGCTCTATTTTTCCTTCGACGATGATATTCCCGGCTATGTTCAACTGGAATCAGCGTTTCGTTCAGGGGTGCAGAGCATGATAACCCGTCTGAAGTCAACTTTTACCTTGTTTGTACTTTCTGGCGATAACTCCAGAGACCTGGAACGGGTAAGAGCCGTGTTTGGCAGTGACTCAGAACTCTATTTCAGTCAGAATCCACAAGACAAACTGCTGACCATTGAGTCTATTCAGAACCGTGGCCATAAACCCGTCATGATTGGCGATGGACTCAACGATGCAGGGGCGTTAAAAGCGGGTTATGTCGGGATTTCGGTTGCAGAGGACACCTCCAGTTTTACTCCTGCCAGTGATGTGATCATGTCGGCAGAGAAAGTAGGTGAGTTGGACAAAATCATCGATTACAGTAAATCAACGGTCAATATCATTTACATCAGTTTTGCAATCTCACTGTTGTACAACGTGGTTGGATTGGCCTTTGCGGTTACTGCCACTCTTTCTCCAATCATTTGTGCCATCATTATGCCTGTGAGCTCTGTTTCGGTAATCGTATTTACTTCCATCGCCACTCATGTAAGTGCCCGACTGAAAGGAGTAACCGCATGACCGTCATGTACCTGCTTATTGCATTTAGTCTGCTTATCGCAACCGGATTCGTAGTTGCTTTTATATGGGCAATACGATCAGGACAATACGACGACAAGTATACCCCATCGGTGAGGGTCCTATTCGACGACGAATTGGTTAAAGCAGACCAAAATCAGGCTAAAAAAGGCACCTCAACGAGTCAAATTTCGAATTCAGCTATACATAATAAAGAGAACAGTTCTACCCAAACAATTAATTAATCTATCTATGGCTACAGAAACCTATTACTACGACAATCGGATCGTGCGGAATTTCGCGATCGCCACGGGATTGTGGGGATTAATCGGTATGCTTGTCGGTCTTATCATTGCTCTTAAGCTGGTATTTCCAGAATTTTTGGGCGGTATTGCCGAACTATCATACGGCCGACTTCGTCCACTGCATACGAATGCGGTAATCTTCGCATTTGCCGGAAACGCCATTTTCCTGGGTGTTTATTACTCGCTACAACGACTTTGCAAGGCCAGAATGTGGAGCGATACGCTGAGTAAAATCAACTTCTGGGGATGGCAGGCTATCATCGTATCTGCAGCGGTCACACTTCCTTTAGGATACACACAGAGTAAAGAATATGCCGAGCTGGAATGGCCAATAGCCATTGCAATTGCCGTCGTTTGGGTAGTTTTTGGTATCAATATGATGATGACCATTTACAAACGTCGGGTAAAGCATATGTACGTAGCCATTTGGTTCTATATCGCAACATTCGTAACGGTTGCTGTACTTCACATCGTCAATAATCTGGTTTTACCGGTAGATCTGTTGAAGAGTTATTCCGTTTATGCCGGGGTACAAGATGCACTTGTTCAGTGGTGGTATGGTCACAATGCGGTAGCATTCTTCCTGACCACTCCTTTCCTTGGGATTATGTACTACTTTATTCCAAAGGCTGCTAATCGTCCGATCTACTCCTACAGGTTGAGTATTGTCCATTTTTGGGCGTTGATCTTTATCTACATCTGGGCAGGACCTCACCACCTGTTATACACCGCGCTACCGGGTTGGGCGCAAAACCTGGGCGTTGTATTCTCGGTGATGCTGGTGGCTCCCTCCTGGGGGGGTATGATTAACGGACTCTTCACCCTGCGTGGAGCCTGGGACCGTGTTCGTAAAGATCCGGTCCTGAAATTCATGGTTGTCGGAGTTACAGCCTATGGTATGGCTACCTTTGAGGGTCCAATGATGTCATTCAAGAACGTAAATGCCATTACACATTACACCGATTATGTGATTGCCCACGTGCATACAGCCGCTCTGGCCTGGAATGGAGGGCTCACCTTCGCGATGCTGTATTTTATAGTGCCCCGCATTTTTAATACTCAATTGTACAGTAATAAAATGGCCAATTTCCATTTCTGGGCAGCCACATTGGGGCTCATTATCTATGTCATCCCGATCTATTGGGGCGGAATTATGCAAAGTTTGATGTGGAAAGAGTTCAATGACTCAGGAACCATGATGTATCCGAATTTCATGGAGACAGTTTCTCATTTGATTCCCATGTATTTCGCACGTGCAATTGGGGGATCATTATACATCCTAGGAATCTCAGCTGGTATGTACAACCTGTACAAGACCATGAGAGCAGGTTCACTTGTTGCGGATGAAAAGGCGGAAGCGAACGTAGAGCAGATGATGGCCAGTAGCCATAAAGAAAGCTCTTTCCACAGATGGTTGGAATCAAAACCGACTCAGTTTACAGTTCTGACTGTTGTCGCAATCTTGATCGGTGGATTTGTTGAATACATTCCGACTGCATTAGTTAAATCCAACGTACCAACGATAGCCAGTGTCAAACCTTACACGCCTCTTGAGCTGGTTGGACGTGACATTTACATCGCCGAAGGATGTGTGGGTTGCCATTCACAAATGATTCGTCCGTTTCGTTCCGAAACCGAACGATATGGCGAGTATTCAAAAGCAGGGGAGTTCGTATATGATCGACCATTTCTATGGGGATCAAAAAGAACAGGCCCAGACCTTCACCGAGTCGGAGGGAAGTATCCCGATTCATGGCATTATATGCACTTCCTGGATTCCAGATCCACCAGCCCTGGAAGTATCATGCCTTCGTACCCATGGTTCCTGAGCAGAAAAATAGATATCGATCAGGTTCCGGCAAAAATCAGGACACTTCAATCACTAGAAGTTCCTTATCCGGTTGGTTTCGATAAAAAAGCTGTCGATGCATTGCGAGAACAAGCTACCGGTATTGCAGCTGGTCTCCGTTCAAGTGGATTCGATGTAGAGTGGGATGCCCATATGGTTGCTGTGATCGCATATCTGCAGCGTTTGGGAACTGACATAAAAGGGGATACCCAAAACAATACCTTCAACAGGTTTGTCGAGTCTGGCTCTTCACAAACTTCAATAACCGAATAAAGGAGAACGGGATATGTATAAAAATGTACTCGAATCTATTCAGGGGATAACCGTTTATCCCCTGATTTCACTGGCTATCTTTTTTACGTTCTTCGTACTGCTCATCGTTTGGGTGGTCCGGATGAAAAAGACCGATATCGAAGCGTATTCAAGATTACCACTCGATGATAGTGAACCCACTATGAACTATGAAGTTAAAGCCTGAGGAGTCCCGTATGTCAGATTCAAAAAAACTATACGAAGAACAACCTACTATCATTTTAAGTGATGAACAAGATAAACTTCTGGATCACGAATACGATGGGATACAGGAGTTGAATAATCCGATGCCTCCTTGGTGGTTGTATGGATTCTACTTTACAATCGCCCTAGGGGTTGTGTACCTGTTTTATTATGATGTACTTGGTATCGGACTATCGCAAGCAGAAGAATATGAGGCCGAAATCGCATTTGCTGAACAGCAGTTTCAACCCCTTCAGGACAATACCCCATCCGTGAGTTTCGCTGAACTCGAAATTTTGGGAGATGATGCGAGTATCGCCGCTGGAAAAGCGTTGTTTTTATCGCCAAAAAATCTGTGTACCACGTGTCATGGCGGACAAGGCGAAGGCCTGGTTGGTCCCAATCTTACTGATGAGTTCTGGATCTACGGATGCAACCTGGAATCAGTCATGACCAGTATCAAATCAGGTTTCCCAACAGCTGGAATGCCACCTTACGGAAGTGGTGCTCCACTCACAGACACCGAGTTGCAACAGTTAGCCAGCTATATCATCACCTTACGAGGAAGCAGTCCACCGAACCCGAAACAACCCGAACCCAACCGTGCAGTAGAATGTGTACTTTAGCCTGACGGACCAATGAACAAGAATCAGATCAATCCGATAACCAGCGAAGAGACCTTTCGTGATACGATTGGATCCATTTCATCGGATGGGAAACGAAAATGGATCTATCCGAAGAAACCATCCGGTAAATTCTATTCGTACCGGAGTATCCTGAGCTGGTTCTTGCTTGGTTTTTTGATCGCAGGTCCATTTATCACGATCGGTGGGAATCCTCTGATCCTAATGAACGTACTCGAACGAAAATTTATACTGTTTGGGATTGTTTTCTGGCCACAGGATTTCTATCTGTTCTTTTTGGCCATGATCACCCTGATCATTTTTATCGTCCTGTTTACAGCAATCTGGGGACGCCTTTTTTGTGGATGGGTCTGTCCTCAGACGATATTCATGGAAATGCTTTTCAGGAAAATTGAGTACGCCATTGAAGGGGATATGAATGATCAAAAGAAACTGGATACGATGCCCTGGAATAGGGAGAAAATCCTTAAAAAAGGGGCTAAACATAGTATTTTCTTTGGATTATCGTTCCTGATCGCCAATACATTTCTGGCCTACATTATTGGCAAAGATGCACTTTACGCTATCGTTACTGTTCCTCCATCAGAACATCTGACTGGATTTGTTTCCATTACTCTTTTTAGCTTCGTTTTTTACGGTGTATTTGCACGCTTCAGAGAACAGGTGTGTCTTGTTGCGTGCCCTTACGGACGTTTTCAATCGGTTTTGGTCGATAATGACTCGCTTGCTGTTACGTATGACTTTAAAAGAGGGGAAAACCGCGCAAAAGTGGCTGACCGCCAAAAAATCGATGGTGTGATTTCCAACTTCAGGAAAATGGCTACCGATGTATCTACTCCGAATTATGGAGACTGTATCGACTGTGAACAATGTGTAAAAGTATGTCCCACTGGAATTGATATCCGTAATGGGATCCAGCTGGAATGCATCAATTGCACCGCCTGTATGGATGCATGCGATGACGTGATGCGAAAAATAGGTAAACCAGAAAAACTGATTACCCATACCTCTTTCAACGCCGTTACAGATGGTGTAAAATCTCGCTTCTTTACTCCCAGAATCCTTGCCTATTTCGGGGTTTTTGTAGTGATGTTTACCCTATTTGTCACACTACTGTTTACCCGGGCCGAGGTAAACACAGTGATCCTAAGGCAACCAGGATCCTTATTCAATGAATTACCCGATAACAGAGTATCAAACCTGTATCAGGTCCGTTTTTTCAACAAGACGTTTTCAGATACACAGGTAGAACTCCGTTTACTCACGCAAGGTGGCACGTTACAACTCTTGGGTGAAGCACAGACGATTCCTGGTCAGCAACAGCTCGAACAACGCTGGATGGTACTAATGGAAAAATCATCACTACGTGGATCCCAAACACCCATTGAATTTGGGGTGTTTAAAGACGGAGAACGTATTCAAACCATACAAACTGGATTCTTAGGACCCATATCCCAACAATGAACACCCAATCCGAAAAAACTGAAAAATCCTGGCCCAGAGCCATCATCGTGGTTTATATCCTATTTGTTTGCGCTACATTAGGATTTGTTGCTTTTACGTTTACCGTGGATTTCGACCTGGTCGTTCCAGATTACTACAACCAAACGTTGGTGTATCAGGATCAGATAACACGTAAACAGAATATGGCAATGCTCACGGAGCCCATTTCTGTACAGGTAGTTGGCTCAAACGTACAAATAAACTACCCCAGTGAGTTACCTCCTTCCAGTTTGTCAGGATGGATTTCGGTATACCGACCTTCAGATGCTGCAATGGATCAAGTGATTCCTGTAGCTCCCGATTCTTCCGGAGTACAACGTATTCCTGGTTCAGAACTCTCGAAGGGAATGTGGACGCTGAAAATCACCCTGATTTCGACAGATAAAGAGTACTATGGAGACTATCCGGTTTATTTGAGGTAATGGAACGATGAATGAATCACTTATCTGGGCAGGATTTTTACTTGGGTTAGCCGGAAGTGCACATTGCATGGGTATGTGCGGACCCCTAGTCATGGCGTTGCCTTCAAATCATACCGACAAATCTCAGCTGATCCTGACGCGAACGGTGTACCATACAAGTCGGTCATTTGCATATGCTTTAATGGGATTCATACTCGGTTTCATAGGTTTTGGCTTCTCCCTTGTAGGATTCCAAAAGTATGTGTCTATTGTAGCCGGAACGGTGATGTTATCGTTCGTTTTGATACCAGCCCGTTACAGATCCAAAATTCTACACGGATCATTCATCAAAATGCCGACTCGATTAAAGTCCATCATGCAAAAACTGATGAAATCCGACAGTTTGAGTTCGATGACCTTCCTGGGGTTCTTAAACGGACTTCTACCTTGTGGATTTGTTTACCTGGCACTTGCTGGTGCTGTAGGGATGGGGAGTCCGGGACATAGCAGCGTATTCATGTTCCTGTTTGGATTAGGTACATTTCCCGTTATGCTGGTGGTATCTTTGCTACCCGGATTTCAATCTGTAAAACTGAAACAGAGACTAAATACCGCTTTCCCCTACATAACTGCGTCCATAGCGGTCTTGTTAATCCTAAGAGGCCTGGGATTGGGTATACCGTTTCTGAGCCCTGATGTAGGCCCAGAAACAATGCATTCAATGAAACATTGAATCAGCCTTTTTCAGAGACTTTACAGGTATTCATGCCAAAAATAGCATACAGGCCACAGAAGCTCATTAAGCTGGTTAGGATCAATACTGCGGCAGCGATATAGGCTACATACATCCAAGTACCTGAAAGTACACCTGTGACAGCTAATAGTATCAGTACTGCTGCAAGAATCCATCGTACCAGTTTATCTGTTGTTCCGACATTTTTCTGAAACATAATGACTCCGTTTTTAGGATTTTAATTCTTCGAAATCGGCATCCTCGACATTGGTTAGCTTTCGGTGATCTGCCTGGTTTGAAGTTTGAGTATTGAATCTGCCGACGCTTGGTTCATCCGAATTCCGGGTATCTGATGGTCGGCTATTCCCGTAAGGACCATATGCACCCTGTTGGGTTCGTCCCCAGTTTACATAGACTCGTCGTCTGGGTTTTGGGCCGAAAATCAACCGTCTTACGACTCTGTATGTTACATAAATGAATATAAAATATAGTATCAATCTCATAGGAATAAGTATACACAATGCCAGACAAATAGTACAGAGCAGAGCAGGAGGTTGTTCATATTTAAGTGTCGAAGGACAGATAAGATCTCTGAAAAATAAATGCGATTGAAAAGAGCCTATCTGGGATGAATATGAGTGCGAAGACTCTTCAGCGGTTCTTTGAAAATATGATTTTCTATGTACTCCAGGTGATTTTCGTTATTCACAAAATCAATTTCATTTGCATTGATGATCAACAACGGAGACCGGTCATAGTGATAAAAGAAGTGATTGTACGATTCGTTGAGTTCTTCCAGGTAATCAGCGGAAATTTCCATCTCATAGTCGCGACCTCGTTTATAGATGTTTTGAAGCAAACGCTCTACGGAACACTGGATAAAAATCACCAAATCTGGTTTGGCAGCAATTCCGCTCATGATGTTGTAAATACGATCGTAGAGCGCCATTTCATCAGCATCGAGATTTAACCGGGCGAAAATCCTGTCCTTATCAAAAAGATAATCAGACACTAAAAAGTCTGAAAATAAATCCCTGCCAGTCATTGATTTTTGTTGATTGAAACGACTCGCCAAAAACGACAATTGAGTCTGAAAGGCATATCTGGCCCGGTCTTGATAGAACATAGGCAAGAATGGATTGTCTTCGAATTCTTCGAGTATCAGCCTTGCGTTGTGGCGCTCCGAGAGTAGACGAGCCAGAGATGTCTTTCCGGCACCGATTACGCCTTCAATTGCTATAAATTCATAGGTGTTCACGGGGGTAAATCTACCACTTTGCCTTGATTTTAGAAAGTCTCATCCTTGGGGCTATTTTGATCATATCCTCAATATGATCCCCGGTTACGGAATCCATCCAGCTAGGTTCAAGGTCTTGAAGTGGATATAGGACGAAAAGTCGATTTTTATACGCTGGATGGGGAATCTCTAGATCCGCATCGAGATAAAAGGTGCCTCCAAAATCGATAATGTCAATATCAATGGGCCGATCTGCCCATCGTGGTGAGTGTTGATCTCTTCCAGCATGTAATTCATGTTGCTTGATAAGTTTCAATAGATCAGCCTGAGCTCCATCATAATGGATCTGTACTACCGTATTGTAAAACTGATTCTGAGCGATACCAACCGGTTCTGTTTCCCAAATTGAAGAGCAACGGATATCGGAACTGCTTAATCCGGTAAGAAAATCCCTTGCTTCAGACAAGCGTTTAAGCTTGTTTCCCATACTACTTCCCAATGCAAGTACAACACGTTTTACCATAAGGTGTCAGATACTTGCCAGCTCAATCTTGTGCTGAATGTCTTTGATGATCCGTGAGTGTTTTGGGTTTTTCAGTCGGTCTTCGACCGATGTGATGGCGTGGATTACCGTGGAATGATCACGACCTCCAAAATGCAGCCCGATAGTCTTTAAACTACTTTTTGTCATTTGTTTGGACAAATACATGGCAATTTGCCGGGCTTCCACGATTTCCTGCTTCCTGGTCTTTTCACGCACTTTATTTGTATCAATTCCGAAATATTCAGAAACCTGGTTTTGAATCAGTTCAATAGAGATATGCTTTTTAGACTCCTTGACCATATCCTTGAGAATGTGCTTGGCTAAAACCAGATCGATACGGTCAATTTTTTGTAAGGAGGAAGTTGCCAGTAGTTTGATTATGGCTCCCTCCATATCTCTGATACTGGATTTGAAGTTATGAGCGATAAATTCAAATATCTCGGGTTCGAATTCGATTCCGTTGTCGTGAGCCTTGTACTCCAATATGGCATATCTGGTCTCAAAATCAGGCATTTGAATGTCTGCTGTGAGTCCCCAGTTAAACCGTGAGATCAGCCGCTCTTCAATATCTGGAACATCTTTTGGTGCCCGATCAGAACTTAGAATGATTTGTTTTCCATCCTGGTGTAACGCGTTGAAGATGTGAAAAAACTCTTCCTGGGTTTTCTCTTTACCACTGAAAAACTGTATATCGTCAACAATTAACACATCTATATTCCTGTAGAACATGGAGAACTCACTGGAACGGTTATTTCTGATTGCGTGCACGAACTCATTGGTGAAACTCTCGGAAGAGATATACAGTACAGATTTCTCGTCACCGTAATCCTGTTTGATCTTATTTCCGATGCTTTGAATCAAGTGGGTCTTACCCAGACCAACTCCACCGTAAACAAAAAATGGGTTGAACGAATTGTTGCCAAGATTTTCTGCGATAGCCATAGCAGCAGAACGGGCAAGACGATTACAATCTCCTTCAATGTACCGTTCGAATACATAATTCTGGTTCAGATTCGATTCGACCTTGGTCTTCTTTAAACCCGGGATGATAAACGGGTTCTGTATCGACCCGGGACTATGGGTCGGATAACCAGACAACTGCTGTGGTTTACTGGGCGGAACCGGTCGTTGTGGCATTCTCACCGAACGCTCGTCTATGGGATTTTCGGACTTTTCCATAACTATAGAGTACTCCAGCTTACCATCGGATCCAAGCACCTTCGAAATAGTAGATCTGAGCATATTGTAGTAATGCTCTTCAAGCCACTCATACCAGAATTGAGATGGCACTTGAATCGTGAGTGTATTGTTCTCCAGCTTTACAGGTTTAATGGGTTCAAACCAGGATTTGAACTTCTGATAATTTATGTTGTCCCTAATGATCTCAAGGCACGTGTCCCAGACCGCTTTAGCAGAATCCTTTGCCAAAGTAATTTACCTCCTACTTTCAACACCATGTACGAATTAAAATGAAAAAAAGACACAAAATCATTACACAATCACTCTGAGCTCATTGAACTTATTTTCGCGTTATCCACAATTGAGTCAAGTTTATTTTTCTGTATCACGACTTGAAGATGAGTATTTTTTCTTGTCGAGTCAACTACTAAAAATGGGATGCAAGGTAGTTTATCCACATTTTTATCCACATCGTAATTTATTGGTAGCCAATTAGATAATACTTTAGTAACATATTTGTAAATTGACACTTGACAGTGCTTAATCTTGTGTTAACATTGATTTTTACAAATCAAACAAACTGAAAAACGAACAGCGAAAAGTTTTCAACAAGTTGTCCACATATAAGATAATGTAGCCTATATGTTCTGGTATGTTATCACTTGATATAGCCAAGTATACCGATTATTCTGTTAATCTTGCCTGCAGGAACCGTCTTGACTTGCCCAGATCGTTCAGAATCTTGTAGTCCCAAACACCCGAATTCAGAACTTCTTCCTGCTCAATGAGGTGTTCGTGGTGGAGCTCTGCATATAGGTGTCCACCGGGCACCAGTAATTGTCTGGACAAACGAAGAATCGACTCATAAATCACAGATCTGTTATCGCAGAAAAGTGCCAAAGCCGGCTCAAAGTCTTTTACCTGTGAATCCATGCGTGTTGCTTCATCGGGATGAATATAGGGTGGATTGGATACGATGATGTGGAAGTGCTCTCCTTTGAGTAGGTTTGGGTCTCTAAGGTCTCCGTGCTGAAAGGTAATATCCACGTTATTCCTGGAAGCATTTGACCGGGCAACCTGCAGAGCTTCGTTTGAAATATCCACAGCGGTAACACTCCAGTTCGGGCGCTCCATTTTACAGGCAATTGGGATACAACCCGTACCAGTTCCGATATCCAAAACTCGCAATGCATCGTTAGGATGATTATTTATAATCAACTCGACCAGTTCTTCAGTTTCTGGTCTTGGAATCAGTACCGAAGAATTGACTTGTATTTCAGCATTAAAAAATGAAGTAGATCCCGTGATATACTGAAGCGGCTCGTGCCTGGATCTTCGCTTAACCAGACTGCGTAGCTCTTCGAGCTCAACACTACTTAATGGACGATCATACTGCAGATAAAGTTCAAGTCGCTTGATACCAAGTAGATGAGACAAAAGCCACTCGATACTTAAACGGGGCGATGGAACCTCTTTCTGGTGGAAGTACTCTGTAGCCCATTCCATCATCCTTAAGACAGTCCAATCCGTGGATGTACTCATGGCTCAAGGTTTACGGTACTACCTCAACGGTTTTTGCAGTAATTTCCTGCATGGTAAGACCAAATCGTTTGGAAAAATCAATAACAAAATCGGTTACTGATTCAAAGATCGATTGATCACCACTCGGTATACTGCCTCTGAATCCCATTCTGCCGCCCGTTGAGATCGCCTCTACCACTGCTGATTTTCCAGTGAATTCCATAATCAGGGTCACAGATGTACTGGCGTTCATCAGTTTTTGATGTTCTTCATAAATACACACATCCACATAGTGACCATTACCAGAAATTCGGTCTGATGCAAAGTGATGAGTAGGAGAGGTTCCGTCGATTACGGTCTGATTGAGTCTCTTGATGGTATCAACAGGGCCGTAGATCACAAATTTTCTTACTACGCTCATATAATTTTTGTGAGTTATCCGTTATCATAACGTTAATTACGCACAGGAATATACGTATTTACCAATTGTTTCCTAAAACGCATAGTATTAGGCTTAAGTCTGTCTATATTTGGAATGCTGAACAAGAAGTTACAGTTCATTAAGCCAGTAAAGTCCATTCTCAAATTCGTTACTCCTATGAAATATCTGAAGTACATGTGCTTATTTTCGTTGATGATCCTGGGTGCTCTTCCACTTAATGCTCAGTTTGGATCCGAACCGAAGATTGAAAATGAAGTAAGGGTGAAATCACCGCTGGATGAGAATCTTAAAAATGCGATCAGTTTTGGGATTACACTAAATAATTTCGGATTTGGTGCCGGAACAGAATATCGAAGGGTCATATCACCGCTGAACGAATTGCTGGTTGATTTCCAAATAACGGCTCTTAGGGACATTACAGAACAGAATTATCAGTTTTTTGGCCAACAAATCATTCCAAATAAAAGAAACCGAATTATTTCCTTCCCCTTAATGCTTGGATTCAAGCAAAGACTGTTTTCTGAGGCCGTATCCGACAACTTCCGTTTCTATGTGTCGGCTATGGGTGGCCCAACCGCCGCTTACGTGTATCCCTACTATCAACTCAGGGAGGTTTACTATATCCTTGAGCAGGATGTGAACGCATTTGAGTCTGGCGACTTATCGGTACTTCAGTTCGGTTTGCTGGAAGCGAATACAGGTCAGATATCGAACGACATCTTCCAAGGTTGGGGACAAGGCGAATGGAAACTTGGTGCAGCCGGACAACTGGGCCTCGGGGTGGACTTCGGGAGCAATTTTAATTCACTCACAAGCATCAAAATCGGGTTTACATTTCAATACTTCAGACCGGGCATTCAGGTAATGGATCCTTATCGTGTGTTGGGATACTTTGAAAGTACCGATACTGCTCCTGAAACGTTAGTCGCGGCGCAGGGTACACAGAAACAAAAGTTTTTTGGCTCACCCTTCATCACCTTGGTATTTGGCAAGATGTGGTGATAAAAAAACCATCGGTACTGTCATGGACCATTCGTGCAATCCACAACCAACCGATGGTTTCGTCAATTAACGCTCTCTTGAAGTGTGTCAATGTTAGTTTGAGTTGGACACAGTATAATTACCAATCTAACTCGATCAGACACTATTAAATGAATGGTAACGCTGAGCCAATGAACGGTAACATATCGACCATCAAAGGCTAACTGTTTCATTTGCCGTTAAGATTGGAAGGAGAAGTTCGACACGTACTCCCGTGATCAGTCCAGTGTGAGCAATTTTATTTTGAAAGGATACACTCCAGGGAAGCCTGGTACCACCAGCAATTAATCTGATTCTGTCTATAAATAACTGTAATCCAATAGAGGGGCTGTTTTCAGAAAATGAGTCCCATCTTTTTGAAGGAATGTTCTCATGAATTAAATGTGCCGGTGTCTTGTCATTGACCTCATATCTGTGTTTAAAAGGGAGACCTGTTCCGTTGTCGTCTATCGTTATGACCAGTTGACCCTCTCGCTCCAGTGCCCAAATGACGATCAACCCGTGATCACGCTTGTTAACCAGGCCGTGAATGACCGTGTTCTCAATGAATGGTTGTAGAAGAAGAGATGGAATGATACACGTTTTCGGATCTATATCGCCCTCACTGATAAATTCAAACTGAATGCCATGATCCAGTTTCTGAGCGTCCAGCTCCAACTGAAGTCTAATCCTGTCCATTTCTTCCTGGAGGCTGTTCACTTTTCTGAATGAAGCATCCAATTGCATTCGTAATAGTTTAGTAAACGTGACAAAGTGCTCGTTGGCTTTCTTTGAATCGCCATTGAACAAATGAAGTCGAAGTGCTGATATTTGATTGAAAATAGTATGAGGCTTCATCATGGCCATGATTGCCTGATGTTCCAACTCGACCACTCTTAACGAAACTTCCTGCCTGGCTTTCTGTTCGTCTAGAGCCTTTCTGATGCGCCATCTTAAGTAAAAATAGGCTATGATACTGATTCCAGATAAAACCATGATCAAAAACCAGGATTGCTTCCAAAAAGGTGGGATTACGGAAAGTCTGATTTCCAATGGATCAGATTCAAGCCGTCCATCATTCGAATACGCAATAATTTGAATCGTATATATGCCCGCATCCAGATATCTGAAGCTTAATTCACCTGTTTCGTTTGGGATCCATTTCTGGTCAAATTCCACGATTCGGTATTTGTATCGTACTCTTTCTCCATCCCGCAGAAATATTCCTGTGAACGAAATATCAACCTGGTTTTGTCGATACCCAAGTTCATACACGCTATCTCTTGAAATACCTGATTTCCCGTTTATCTGAATGTCTTCAAGCACCAGTGGTATTTTTTGAGGTTCAAATCCAAGAAAATCGGAACGAAATGTTGTAATGCCTCGATTTCCGGAAACCCATACACGATTACCAATAAGATCAATTTTACCTATTTGATCTATGTTTAACCCATCATTTAGTGTGTAGGAAATGATTTCAGTAGGTGGTAATTGATTCGTTAAGGTCTTTGTTGTATCAATATGAAATCGGTTGATCCCATCAACGGTTCCAATCCACAGGTTCCCGGAAGGGTCAAAAAAAGTAGACTTCACCAGGTCACTGATAAGGCCACTTTTCGAGTCGATTTGCATGACTGTTCCAGTATCCGTGCATATGAAGATCAATCCGGAACCGTAGGTGCTGATTGCCAGCCAGGAACCATATACTTTTTGGATATCGACAATACGAGTGTGCTCTAATAGTTCATGATCAAATGGGGTGACGATATCATCAGAGTAGGTATAAATTCCATTTACTGTACCTACCCATAATGTGCCCGTTCTGTCAAATTCAAGATCAGTAATGCGATGAGTCATAATCACTCGGGCAGAGTCTGGTTCGATCCATTGAAGCAGTTCATTGCTGGTTCCCCAAAAAATAGTTTTTCCATCACTATCAATCGTTTTGACTGAATATGCAGCATTAACCAGATTTTTAGATTCAAGATCCCAAAAGAACTCGCGATCTTGCCTTTTTTTGAACTGGTCCGTCTCGGTTAAGTCAATTTTATAAATACCACTACCAGACCCAATAAGAAGCGTTCCCTGTATAGGTTCAAATAATTCTTCAATCGATCCATTCAGACCACTTCTTCGACCAATTTTACCCCTGAATAGCAACTCACCCTCTTGTGAAAATCTGTACAGAGACCCATCCTTGCCACCGAACCAAATTGTACCATCAGATGTGATGATGCTGGACCTGATAACCGGATTGTTCAAACCATTCGATTCATCGATGTAGCGGAATTCACTAAACCCCCTATCGATTCTGTACACCCCTTGATCTAGGGTTGCAATCCAAATCGATCCTTCATTGTCGAAAATTTGAGCGCTGATGGTCGCATTTTTCAACCAATGTAATTCCAGTACCGGATCATTCTGCTCCGAAATAGAATAAAACCGAATGCCATCCATGAGTGTACCTACAATGAGATAGGACCCGGATGGACTGATACTGGCAACGAGTGGAGGTGTTGTAATGCCCAGTTCCTGATTGGTATAGTCAATTTCTGGAAGAGATTCGGCAGTTGCCAAACCTTCAGATGTGGGGATAAGGCGGGTTCCATTGGTTTTTTCAAACGATTTCAGACTTAAGAATTGAGTTGGTGAGATGTTTGTCCAGTTATCCTGTCCAGGTCTCCAGGTGTAAATACCCCGGTAAAGCCCGAAGTAGAAATCCTCTCCTTTTTTCCAGATTTGCCTGATATTCCCAGTGGGGGACTTAAATTTAAGATGCTGCGTTACCATGGTATCTGCAATCTGATACACATGACCTGCCTCACTGGCGATCCATATATCCCCGCCCGGCTCCTCATAAAAGGCTGTCATCGCCGAATGTTGCCTAAGAGTGCTGAGCCAGGGCGTGTTACTTGCGTTATAGAACTGATTGTCTTTATAAAATGAAACATTCCCGTTGAAGGACAAAAACCAGATGCGATTCTGAGAATCCTTCGCCATTTTGAGGACTTCATTACCCCCTAATCCCTCGTTAGTGGTATACTTTCGAAGGTTTTTGCCATCATATCTATTGACTCCAGCTTCGGTAGCGATCCACAAAAACCCGTGGGAATCGATAAGTAAATCATGTACAACAACTGACGATAATCCATCTTCAACGCTGAGATGAAAGTAGGATTCCTGAGCAAATACAGGATGTAACGTACCTTTAACGATCAGACACAACGCGACCAACAGCACTGTCCGAACAGGACTATCCACGTACCTCATTTGAAATGAATTAAAATGTGTGCTTCAGGGTACCTACCACTTCCAATAAAGACTCTACAAATCCCTGATATTTTCTGCGAGCCACAGGAATAAGTTGTCCATTTATGGTCGTGCAGGTACCGCCTTCCGCTTGTTGGTAACCATCAACCACATGCAAGTTTATCAAATAACTTTTGTGACAACGGTAGAAATCGTGACCAAATAATTCAGATTCGATTTCCCCGATTGTTTTAGTTACCAGAATATCCGTTGAATCGGTTAATTTTATGTGTGAATATGATCCTTTGGCCTCAACAAACTGGATCTTACGAATGGGGATAAGCCTGAATCCTCCCAATGTGGGTACAAACAGCTTCTTGTCGTCTTCATTTTTAGACAATTTGATGAATGCTTTGAGCTCATCGAAGTTATTTTTGTATCCATCGTTTCCAATGAATCCGTTATGGTATTCGTGCCTTTGTGCAAGAATCTTCTTTTCAACACGAACCAGATCTGCGATTTCAACCGGTTTCAACAGGTAGTCCAGAGCATTTTTTTTGATGGCACCCAACGCATAATCTTCGTGGGCCGTGACAAAAACTACCTGGAACATCACCTGGTCAAAGTATTCGAACAAGTTGAACCCATTCATCCCCGGCATCTCCACATCCAGAAATACAAGATCCGTGTGTTGGTCTCGGATCACTTGAACGGCTTCCTGAACAGAACCTACATCGGCCATCACCTCAATATGCGTGCACACCTTCTCTATCAACCGCCTCAGTAATTCACGGTTATGTCTCTCGTCGTCAACAAGTAGAGCCCGAAGTTTCATTGATACGCACACTTAACTAAACATAGACACTGTTTTTAATAACACAGTATACTTGCTTAACATCATTTTTCAAAGTTTAGCTTGATGGGTTGATGTGATTTTGACGCTATCTGTCAGCCAAAAAATAAGCCGCAGATTTCTGAATGATGTCATTTTCACGTACCTTACCCCAACACTACCATACAATTAAATAGGGATTTATTATGGCTATTATCGAAGATATTATTGCAAGACAAATATTTGACTCACGTGGAAATCCAACGGTCGAAGTGGATGTCGTCACGGATTCCGGACTAGTGGGTCGGGCTGCGGTTCCATCGGGTGCATCAACCGGAGAATTTGAAGCGGTTGAACTTCGCGATGAAGACAGCTCCTACATGGGTAAGGGCGTCTCCAAGGCGGTTGAACATGTGAATGATGAGATCGCAGGAGAACTGGTAGGATATGATGTGTTCAATCAGGTAGAAATAGACCATTACATGATTTCTCTGGACGGAACCCCAAACAAATCCCGACTTGGAGCCAACGCCATTCTCGGGGTTTCCATGGCTGTGGCAGATGCGGCCGCACAAAGCCTGAATATGCCACTATGGCGTTATCTGGGAGGGGTCAATGCAAAGGTTCTTCCATTACCAATGATGAATATCATTAACGGTGGGTCACATGCCGATAATAATGTAGACCTTCAGGAATTCATGATTATGCCCGTAGGGGCCGAGTCGTTCTCAGACGCGCTGAGAATCGGGAGTGAAGTATTTCACCATCTCAAAAAAGTACTCAAAGATAAAGGCTACAATACCGCAGTGGGCGACGAAGGGGGATTCGCACCCAACTTGAAATCCAATGAGGAGGCGATTGAAGTCATTCTGAAAGCTGTTGAAAAAGCGGGTTACAAACCAGGCGATGATGTAGTTCTGGCTTTGGACCCAGCAAGTTCAGAATTCTACAACGCAAAAACAGGATTATATGAATTCAGATGGAGCGATGGATCCAAAAGGGATGCCGACGCGATGGTCGAATTCTGGGCAGACTGGGTTTCTAGATATCCTATTGTTTCCATTGAAGACGGAATGTATGAAAATGACTGGGATGGCTGGCTGAAACTCACTGATGCCATTGGAGATCGTATCCAGCTGGTTGGTGATGACCTTTTTGTGACGAATACAGAACGACTAGCCCGTGGTATCAATGAAGGCGTTGCGAACTCAATTCTCATTAAGGTAAATCAGATCGGTACGCTCACTGAAACTCTCGACGCTATCGAAATGGCCCATAAAGCTGGATATACCGCTGTGATTTCTCACCGTTCCGGTGAAACAGAAGACACCACAATAGCAGACCTGTCAGTGGCCACTAATGCCGGTCAGATCAAAACAGGGTCAATGAGCAGGACCGATCGTATTGCTAAATACAACCAACTCCTTCGCATTGAAGAACAACTCGGTGACATGGCCATGTTTTTTGGACGTGAACAATTCGATTTGTAATTTTTACCGGTTCCGATCCCTTTAGTACGGCGGGATGGTCTAATCCCGCCGTTATCATTCAGTTAAACAGATTCTCACGTTCTCATGAATATCTACATAGGTAACCTAGCCTGGAAAGCAAAGAAACAAGACTTAATCGACCTCTTTGAGCATTTCGGACCTGTTTCACGTGCTTTTATTGTACGTGATAAACGCACTCGTCGCTCCAAAGGCTTCGGTTTTGTGGAAATGGATTCTAATGACGCAGCCAATGCAGCCATAGAAGCACTCAATAATACCGTTTTTCTGGAACGAGCCATTGTTGTGAACGAGGCCAATCCAAGAAAAGACGGCGATGACGAGGTGTTTGATGACGAACTCTCCGAAGAGTAACCATGCTCTGTTACATCTTCATCATCTGAAATTCGTCTGAACGGCCGATGATATGATCATTACCTCACTGAGTCTTGAACATTTCAGGAATCATTCATCAACGACGATAGAGTGGGGTAAGCGTCTGAATATTATCACCGGACCAAACGGAGCCGGTAAAACCAATCTTATCGATGCGATTCATTATCTTTGCATGAGCCGGAGTTTCGCATCCTCCAGTGACCAATATGTAGTTCAGTCCGGAGAAAAAGAATTCAAAATTAATGGTTCCTTCGAAGGCACGATCAGATCTGGATTTAACGTGACCTGTACCTTTTCCAGAGCTGATGGCAAGAAAATACTCGTGAACCACAGCCCCCTCGACAAATTATCCGACCTGATTGGAATGGTACCTGTCGTAGTGTTAAGTCCAGATGATAAAAAACTGACCTCAGATGGACCGGCCGAACGTCGTAGCTTTCTGGATGCGTTCATCAGTCAGATTTCCAAGTCCTATCTAAAAGATTTGATGGATTATCGCCGGGTCGTTAAACAACGAAATGCACTCCTTGCGAATTTGAATTTAAGCCATTCATCTGTCCAGAGTTTGATAGATCCATGGAATAATCAACTCATCCAGCTCGGAAGCTCCATTATTTTCAAACGTGCCCAGGTATTACAATCATTTGCTACCTATCTGAACACTGGATATGAAACGATTGCTGGAATTGGTCACAAACCTGGAATCGAGTATAAATCAACCGTAGACGATACCTCAACACTGGAGACGGTTCAGGAACAATTTGAATCGATTGTCCACAATGAATTCGATAAAGAGCGTGAACGTCAAGTTACTCTTTTTGGTCCACATCGAGATGACATCCTGTTCTATCTAAACGACATGGATTTAAGGAAATTTGGATCTCAAGGCCAACATCGTTTGTTTGCCCTGGCTCTAAAACTTGCCCAGCGTAGCTATTATGAACACGAACTCGATGATCTCCCTGTATTTCTTCTCGATGACGTTTTTGGAGATTTGGATCCACAAAAAACTGCTGTGCTTATGGATATGCTGTGTCAACAAAATGGACAAACGTTCATCACTGCGGCCAATAAGAGTCTTTTTGTTAATTTCGTTGAGCCAATTGAACATGAAATTCATTATTATCACGTTGAGGCCGGTTCAATAACTCAGACTGCATTCTCACAGACTCCATGAAACAACCTATTCAGTTTGCCGACGCGTTAACTACGTATCTTGAAAAGTTCCCCCATCGCAGGCAACTCAAGCGAGGTATGGTTTTATCGCTATGGGCCGAGGTAGTAGGTTCATCCATTTCTGTTCAATGCAAAGAACTCTATTTCAAAGGAAGTACCCTCTATGTACATGTTGCTTCTCCAATGTGGCGACACGAGGTCCATATGCAACGTATTGCTATTATGAAGAAACTAAATGCCGAAGTGAAAGAAGACATAGTTCGCGAGATTATTGTCAAAACCTGAGCGACCAGACGACACCCACACCATGAAAATTAGTCCAGGAACTTACATCGCGAATCTGGTATCGAAATTTGGAGATACTATTTGGCCTAAAATGATTGCTGCAAAAAAAGCAGATGTACAATCTTCTTTTTCAAACCTGGAGAAGGCGCTGGTTTTTATTGCCGCATTTATCATCGCTATCGGACTCTGGGTTATGGTGAACCTCGATAATGAGTTCAGCCTCAGCCTGAAACTAGCCCTGAATACCGGAGTGATTGCAGAAGATCTCGCATTGGTATCACCTTTACCCGAATCGGTTGATGTAGCCGTCAGCGGGGTGGGTTGGAATCTGCTGAATCTGTACAATAGTCCGCCCGTGGTGTCTGTAAATCTGGATGCTGAAAATGTGGATATGACCGATCAGGTTGCCAGAGTTATCGCAACCTATCAGAATATCAATTTGATCCGTGTTCAACCCACAGTCCTGAAAGTGGATGTAGAACAGCGAATCAGCAAAAAAGTTCCAGTCGTACTCAACATGGACCTCGAATTTGAATCCCAGTTTAATCTGGTGGGAAGTCCTTCAATTCGACCCGATAGTATTACCGTTTCTGGCGCAATATCACTGGTTGAAACGATTCAATTCTGGCCCACAGTAATCTATACCGGTCAGCAAATTCGCGAATCAGTCAGTACCATAATTCCTCTTGAAGAACCTCTCAAAATCATTGATCTCAGTGACGAATCCGTCTCAGTAACGGCCAGGGTCTCCGAATATACCGAAGGTCAACTCAGGCTTCCCTTGCGAATCCGTGGACTCCCAAGAGGCAGTGAAGTCGTTTTTAATCCATCTACTGTGACTGTACGCTATGATGTGCCTATTGACCAGTATCAGAGCACACAGGATACCAGTCCATTCGGGGCCTTTGTAGATTACGACGACCTGGTAGATAACCAAACCGGACTTGTCACACCCAATATCGAATATATGGTTCGGGCACCGAATATTACCCTTAAATCGGTCCAACCTCGAACGGTGTCATTTTTTATAGTCGTTAAAGACTGATGTATTCATCACATTAGTGTGAATCTTTGTATGGCTCAAGGGCTTCTTCAATACTTTTTGTATCACGGAAATAGCTGACTATATGCATCAAAATTTCATCTACCAGGGTGTCGGGGCAACTCGCCCCTGATGTAAGTGCAACCGTGACAGGTTGATCGGAATCCGTAGACGGGAACCAGTTCAGTGTGGTCTTTAATGCCTTTTCCCACTGATTGAAATGTCGTATCTCGTGCATGGAAACGAGCTCGGTTACATCACGTACATGGTATGTGGGGAATTTGCGTTCCAGCAACTCAACAATATGCATCGTGTTCGATGAATTATACCCTCCAACAACTAATGCAACATCTGCTTCCGTTTCCAGCAACCCGAAAGTGGCAGATTGATTCTCATTTGTTGCATAACAAAGAGTATCACTGGTGTCTGCAAAATGCTGCTGTATGTTTGCCTGACCATATTTTTCTAAAGTAGCCTTTCGAAGGATCTCCATAACCTCCCGGGTTTCTGAGGCCAACATCGTAGTCTGATTGATGACGCCAAACTTTTCAAGATCTTTTATTGGATTAAATCCGGGAGTACATTTGTGGCCAAAAAACGTATTGAAATCATCCATCGATCGCACACCGCGCATGATTTCTCCCAGTACGGTAGCTTCTTCAGGATTATAGACAACCACTACAGGACTCTTTTCTGCAGCATGCGAGAAAGTTGCCCTGGTTTCTTCGTGCTCATACTTTCCGTGAATAACAAGTGAATACCCCTTTTGTCCCAACTGATCCCCACGTTTCCAAACTTTTTCCACGAAAGGGCATGTGGTGTCGTACTGATACGGGTCAATTCCAATGGCCTCCAGTTGCTTTTGAATGGCTATGGTAGTTCCAAAAGCTGGAACAATGACGATGTCATCAGAATTCAGAGTATGAATCGGGATAATCTCGGCACCGTCAGTGTGGAATAAGAATTTCACCCCTTTTCGCTGCAGATCCTCATTTACCGTTGGATTATGGATCATTTCACTGAGTAGATACACCGGGCGATCCTGATGTTCTTCTACCGTTCTATATGCAATATCTATAGCATTTTGTACCCCGTAGCAGAACCCGAAATGACGAGGTATAAGAAACCGCACCGGGCCGAAGTCCAGTACACTTGGGGTGAGGTCTTTTTTTCTGGGATCCAGTATCTGTCGCGATTCCTTCACCGTACGTATAATCGGTGAAAGATACATCGATGGGATTTCAAAATTCTTCGCCATAATCATAATAGGTGTTATTGCCTGACAACAGTACAGGCTCCAATTTCATTCATCAGACTTCATCTTCCATGCGAACGGCAACCAATTTGCTGACACCAACTTCAGGCATCGTTACTCCATAAAGCATTTCCGATCGCTCCATGGTTTTTTTGTTATGTGTGATGATGATAAACTGAGTAGTGTTGCTGAATTTCTTGATCATCGAAGTGAATCTTTCCACATTGGCATCATCGAGTGGGGCATCAACCTCATCCAGAATACAAAATGGGGATGGTTTCACCAGATAAATTGCAAACAAAAGAGCGATTGCTGTCAAGGTTTTTTCACCACCTGACAGCTGTTCTATGTTACTTGGACGCTTACCACGTGGATTTGCAATAATATTGATTCTTCGGTCTAGCGGATCATCGGCGTTATCTTCAAGGAGTAAATCACAATGGTCAGTCTCCTGAAACAACGTATGGAACACATTCTGGAAGTTAGCACGTATGGCATCAAATGTCTGAGAAAAACGCTCGTTCGCAGTCTGGTTGATCTCAGAGATGGTCTGACGTAGCTGGTCTTCGGCTTGATTCAAGTCATTCATCTGTGATTCGAAGGTGTCCAAACGAACCTTTTCCTCCTCATATTCGGATATGGCCAGTTTGTTGACTTCCCCGATGTTTTTTAACCGTTCTTTGAGCACATGAATCTGCTCTTTAACCGCTGACGGATCAATTTCATCTGGCATAGGATCAGTCACCTGGTCCATAAGCAGCCCGTACGTCTCCCAAACGTGATCTGACAACGACTTCACCTGAAGTTCATAGCGATTACGGGTCATTTCCAGCTGATGCAACACTTCAAGACAGATTTCACGTTTACGTCGGTTCGATTTGATCTCTTCATCGAGCTGATTGAGTCTACCACGCTGAATCAGGACACGCTCTTCCGCTTCATTCAATGCGGTATCCAGATCAACTTTATCGCGCCTTAATCCTTCAAGTTCAGTCTGTTTGTTGTCAATTTCCTTCTTTAGAGACAGAATCAGATCTTTACTGCGTTTAGCATTTTCGGCCCTGTGCTCCAGACGCTTCATGATACCGGCAATACCAACTTTAGACCGTTCGATATCTTTATTGGTATTATCTACCCGGTTTTGAGCCTGTTGGTATCCTAACTGAGCCTCACTGAATCGAGATTGTATTCGGTTCAATGCATCTTCACTTTTCTGCTGATCAGACCGCAATCTGTGTTGTTTGTCTAAAACCTGTTCAAGCTGGGTCTGGAGTCGGACTAATTCCGGTTCAATGGCTTCTAGTTCTTCCTGAAGCGTGGCTTTTGCCTCCAAAAGACGTTTTTTACGGTCCTGTACGTCATTAAGGTTGCGTTCATAGACTTGTTTCCGGGCATTAAAACTATTTTGACGATTTTCTATGGTTCGAAGGTGTTGATCTGCGTCTTTAACCTTTTGAAGTAGTGATTCAACCGGTAGCTGATTTCTTTTTTGCTGTGCTGTATCTAATTGTCCCTTGGAGTCATCAATCTGAAGTTCGGTTTGCTCCAGTTGTTGCTCAAGTTTTTTTATTCTATCCAGTAACCCGACCCTTAAGCCCTCATTTTTCTGTGCACTTCCACTTCTTAGGATACCACCATGATGGATCAATTCTCCAACGGGAGTCACTCCAATAAACCCGACGTGCGGAAGAGTCTGTTCCAGAGCCTGGTCAATCGACTCAAACACTCTGGTGTTGCCCAACAATAACTTCTTCAAAGGCTCATATTTAGGAGCACAGTTCACTTCAAAGTATAGAGAACCATCTATCGGTTCAGAGCCCGTTCGTCCAAGTAGTTCAAGGGGAACAACCGTTGTTTTACCCTTTTTGTCTGACTTGAGAATCTCAAAAGCCTTTCTGGCATCGGACACTGTATCAACAACGATGAAATTAACAGCATCTCCCAAGACAGCCTCCAAAGCAATAGACAGCTCTTCAGTAGTCGAAAATAAATCGGCAACTAGCTCAAAACGATCAAATTGTTGTGCAAACTGTTTCAAGTGTTTTACGGGAAAGGGAAGGGCGTCATCAGATTTCGACAGAGACTGAAGCAGCGATACTTCGTTTTGTAATGCTTCTCTTTTACTTTCGTACGATCTGAACTTGTCTTTAAGTTCTTCGACATGCATTCTAAGCCGATCACGTTCTTTTTCAGCCTCAGCATGACGGGATTTTGCTATCTCATAAGCATCCAGGGCCTGTTCACTTTCAAAACGAATCTTGTTTTGCTCTTCGTTGAAAGCATCTTCTTCGTTTTGTAAGGTTTCAATGTGCCGGTTAAGTCGAAGTAACTCATCCTCATTACCCTCAATCCGTGATTCGGTCCGAACTTTTTTGTTCTGACAGGTACTCATTGCCGTGTTGGCATCACGATACGCTTCGGAAAGACGTTCCGATTCGGATCTGAACCCGGAAACCTCTTCGCGCGCCACATCAAGCGATTCCTGAGCCCGGTCCAGTTTGGATTTCGTTTCACTCAGGAACTCTTCGGCTATTTTGAGATCTGACTCGGACTTGCTGACTGCTTTTTTTAGCTCACGAATCTCAATTTCACTCAGACTTACATCCGATTCATATTGACTGATTACATTTTCTTCGGCTGAGATTCTTTCAGAAGAAATTTTGATGGTCGTTTCACAATCACGTAGCTGTTCATTAAGTCTTGTAACTTGCCGCAAGGCATGAGTTTGTTCCGTTTCACGGACAGAAAGTGTGTCCTTGCCCAGTAGCTGTTGTTGTTCGAATTGCTCAAACAGTCGATTAAGTTCTTCTTTTTCTTTCTCAGAGGTGAGAATGCGTTCCATTAAGGGAACCAACTCACTCTGTATGCTATCATATTCGAATCTGGAAATGGCCTTGTCCAGGCGAACCAAATCCTCTTCATATTGCTTAGCTCGTTGTGCACGTCCGGCTTGAATTTGAAGAGATTTTACTTTTTTACGAATTTCAACCAGAATATCCTCAATCCGGAGCATGTCTGTCCGGGTTTCATCGAGTTTCTTCATGGTTTGTTTACGCTTCTCCTTGTACTTGGTCACGCCAGCGGCTTCTTCAAACAACTTTCGTCGATCGTTGTTTTTGTCAGCCAGGATTTCTTCGACCATTTTGAGCTCAATAACGGAGTAGGCGTTTGAACCCATTCCGGTATCCATGAACATTTCTGTAATGTCTTTCAATCGGCAAGGGACACGGTTTAAAAGATATTCACTCTCACCGGATCGAAATAATCGACGCGTGATGGTTAAGTCATCAAACTCAGTCGGCAAGATTCCACGATTGTTGTGGATAGTGACAGAAACTTCGGCTAATCCAAGAGGTTTTTTTGTAGCAGTACCGTTGAAAATGACATTGGTCATGGCATTTGAACGAAGCAACGATGGGCGCTGCTCACCCAGCGCCCATCGAAGGGCATCAACTATGTTCGATTTTCCGCACCCATTCGGACCAACAATGGCGGTAATCCCATTCCCAAATTTCACAGTGGTCTTTTGAGCGAAACTCTTAAAACCATGTAATTCAAGCTCTGCCAGATACATATTCTATTAAAAAACGAAGCCGCGCAGGAAAAATCCGACACGGCAAATGGATAAAAAAGGATTTTAAACCGTCAGGATATCTTTTTCCTTATGTTTGAGAGCTTCTTCAACGGCAGCTATGTACTTATCGGTCATTTTTTGGATGATACCTTCAGCCTCAAAGCGGGAATCTTCTGGAAGGGAGTCGTCTTTGACTCTTTTTTTAATGTGATCGTTGGCGTTTCTGCGTGAATTACGAATACTCACTCTTGCTTTTTCTGTGATGTCTTTGGCCACTTTCACCAGTTCATTACGTCGCTCTTCCGACAAAATAGGCAATGGAATACGAACCAATTGCCCGTCGTTAGATGGATTTAGGCCAAGTCCGGAAGACATTACAGCTTTTTCGATCAACGGAATGGTGGTTTTATCCCACGGGGTGACTACCAACATTCTTGGGTCGGGAGCCGTTACAGAAGCCATTTGACTCAATGGGGTCATAGACCCATAGTATTCAACTTTAATCCCATCCAAAAGTGTTGGATTAGCTTTGCCGGCTCGAAGGTGAGACAATTCTCTTTTTAGAAATTCCACAGCCTCACTCATTTCGAGATCAGCCTCATCAATATATTCGTTTAACGCGTCTATCATACATTCTGTTCGGTTACTTGTGCGTGTACATCAAACCAGAATTTACGCAAACCACTCGACAGTCGAAAGACGAATCGTGTAACCAGCTTCTCTCGCTCAGGAATACGATTACGTGAGCAGATTAATCCCAGGTAACGAGTGAACCAACCGTTTGACCTTCCGCCAGTTTCGTAAGGTTGCCACGCTGATTCATGTCAAAAACGATGATTGGTGTAGCATTATCCCGACAAAGTGTGAAAGCTGTCAGGTCCATCACAGACAAACGGTGTCGCAGCACCTCATCTCCTGATATGGTATCAAATTTTTTCGCATCGGGATTCTTTTCAGGATCAGAATCATAAATTCCATCCACTCGGGTTCCCTTCAGAATGACATCGGCTTCGATTTCGATCGCACGTAGAGATGCAGCTGTATCGGTGGTGAAATACGGATTTCCTGTTCCTGCACCGAATATCACTACACGACCTTTTTCCAGGTGACGAATGGCGCGCCTACGGATGTAAGGTTCTGCAATCTGTTCCATACGTATCGCAGAAAGAAGGCGTGTCTGAACGTTCTTTCGCTCCAATGCATCCTGTAAAGCCATAGAATTGATCATGGTTGCCATCATACCCATGTAATCTGCCTGTACACGGTCCATGCCCTGAGTGGCCCCTTTTACTCCACGAAAAATATTACCCCCACCAATTACAACCGCAACTTCGATTCCCTTGTCGCTTACATCCTTGATTTCTGCAGCGTATTGTTCTAGAACATTGCCATCGATTCCGTGTCCTTGTTCTCCCAGAAGAGCTTCGCCACTTAGTTTGAGCAAGATACGATTGAATTTTTTCATGAAATAATGCCTGATGATTTGGTTTAGTGAAGGTATAAAATTGCTGGGAAAAAATAATAAGCAAAAAAAAGGCTACCGAAGTAGCCTTTTAAAATTAAACAACTTATTAATTGCCACCGAGTTGAATTCGTCTGAAAGCAACCAGGGCAGGGGCACCTTTGCTTTTCAGGTAGTCACGAACCGTGATGCTCGAGTCTTTCACGAATTTCTGCTCGTTTAAAACACGCTCTTCATAGAAACGACGGATTTTACCGTGAGCCGCTTTTTCGGCGATTTCAGCTGGTTTACCTTCGTTGATGAGCTGTTCTTTAGCGATTTCGAGTTCTTTGTCAAGAACTGAAGCGTCAACATCTTCTTTATTAACTGCGATAGGGTTCATTGCTGCTACCTGCATCGCAACATCTTTACCGATTTCTTCATCAACCGGACCTGCGAAGTCAACCAGAACGGCTAACTGAGCACCTGGGTGGATGTAAGAAATGATAGAACCTGTTGAGTGGAGTAAATCGATACGACGAACGTCGATTTTTTCACCGATTTTACCAACCATTGACTTCAAGTGCTCAGCGATTTCAAGTCCTTCGAGTTTCAGAGTGCGGAAAGTATCCACGTCGGAAACTTCCTGGTCGAAAGCTAGTTTTGCAAATTTCTCTGCAGTTGCAACGAAGTCTTCGTTACGTGCAACGAAGTCAGTTTCACAGTTTAGTTCAAGAGCGACAGCTTTTTTCTTGTCGTCTGAGATGTGTGCAACGATAACACCCTGATTCGCATCACGGTCTGAGCGCTGCTCGGAAACTTTTTGACCTTTTTTGCGCAAGTACTCTACCGCTGCCTCGAAGTCGCCGTTGGCATCGGCGAGCGCTTTCTTACAGTCCATCATACCTGCACCGGTCATGTCACGGAGTTTTTTTACGTCTGCTGCTGAAATACTCATTATAGAATATGTTTATAGTGTAGTAGATTGCTTAAAACAAAAGACGGCAGCCGGTGGTAACCAGCGGCCGTCGTAAATTGATTGGATTACCCTTTTCTCGGGCCACGTCCACCGGCTGGGGCACCACCGCCTGCGCCTCTGCGACGTCTGCGTTTAGGTCCGTCAGATCCCTCTTCTTCATCGCCTGAATGTTCAGCCGATTTTTTCTCCATAGCTTCCATTACAGCTTGTTCTTCTTCAAAGACTTCACGCTCAGCTGCACCTTCAATTACGGCGTCAGCAACGTTTGCTGTGATGAGCTGAATAGCCTTAGCAGCGTCATCATTAGCTGGGATAATATAATCTGGGATATCTGGATCACAGTTGGTATCAACAATAGCGAAAATTGGGATGTTCAATTTCATGGCTTCGTTAATGGCAATACTTTCTTTAACGATGTCAACCACGAAGATTGCACCTGGAGTACGTCCCAGGTTTGAAATACCACCCATTACTTTTTCGAGTTTTTCATACTCACGATCGAGCATCAAACGCTCTTTCTTGGTAATGTTGTCGTAGGTACCGTCGATACGCATTTTATTGATTTCTTCCATACGAGCGATACTCTTACGAACGGTGCTGAAGTTGGTAAGCATTCCACCCAACCAACGGTGAGTTACGTATGGCATACCACAACGCATGGCTTCGTTACGAACGATTTCCTGAGCTTGCTTTTTGGTACCAACGAAAAGGATTTTTTTACCCGATCGAGCTACTTTTCCGATAGCATCGAGAGTTTCCTGGAGCAGGACGTGGGTTTTCTTAAGATCGATGATGTGGATCCCGTTGCGTTGCATGAAAATGAATTCCTTCATTTTCGGGTTCCAACGGCGGGTCAGGTGACCAAAATGGGCACCGGCTTTCAATAATTCTTCTACAGATGCTGCTTGAGCCATTGTATGAGTGTGTTTTTGAGTTTGTATCCGCTACACCGGTCGACCACTGAACCAATCCTGCACGTGGCAGGACACTCTGGCTCGAATGTCACGATGTATGTGAGATGTTTGATTGTTTTGAACAGATGCTTTACAGAAAATGGCCACCCCAAACAGCGTACTGTGGGGTGGCACAGAATCGAACCTGCATCCGTACCAAGCGGTATTAACGCTTGGAGAATTGGAATCTTTTACGGGCTTTCGGACGTCCGTACTTCTTACGCTCAACCATACGGTCGTCACGTGTGAAGAGATTGGCAGCTTTGAGTTTGCCATGCAGCTCGTTGTTATGTTCATCGAGTGCACGTGCAATGCCCAAAGAAATCGCACCAGCTTGTCCGCTGAATCCACCACCACGAACGTTCACGTTTACATCAAATTTACCTTCGGTCTCGCTTACACGAAATGGTTGGGTGATGATGTTTTGGTGTGAAAGAAGTGGGAAGAATTCAACCAATGGACGATTGTTGATGCGGATTTCACCTTTACCTGGTTTCAGGTAAACGCGAGCCGTTGACGTCTTTCTTCTACCGATTGCGTTGATCTGTGCCATCAGGTTTTCAGAGAGTTACTTTTTCTGGTTGTTGTGCTGTGTGTGGGTGTACCGGTCCTGCATATACACGCAGGTTGCGCAGCAGCTCACGACCCAGAGAGTTCTTTGGAAGCATACCCTTGATAGCCATAGTGACCACACGGGTTGGATGTTTCTCGAGAAGTTCTTCAGGAGTTGTGAGTTTAACTCCACCGGGATAACCCGTGTGGCGGAAATACTGCTTATCGGTCATTTTTTTACCTGTAAGACGAATCTTATCGGCATTAATGACGATCACGTTGTCACCGGTATCCATGTGTGGCGTAAAGGTTGGCTTGGTTTTGCCTCGAAGTATGCTGGCTACTTTTGAGGCCAAACGACCTAGAACCTGGCCTTCAGCATCTACGACAACCCATTGTTTGTCGATCGTTGAAGGCTTCGCCGAGAATGTTTTAAAGCTGTTAGTATCCACGGATAGTTACTTTTTAGTGATTTTACGTGTAGTCAGGAAATATACGGGGAAATATATCTATTGGCAAGTTATATCAGTAATCTGAAATCAGAAAACGGAAAACAGCCATACAGGTTAACCGCCTAATCGACTTGTGGGTTAAATTAATAGGTTAATATACCTAAATGGTAGTTTGAAATTACCTGCAGGGCGGTTTTCGGTTTTCTGTTTACCGTAATCTAAAATAGAAGAAAGCCGGCTTTCGACCGGCTTTCCTTTTCTTCACTGGAGTAAGTCAGGAATTTGCACTCCTACAATTCCCGCTCCAGGTGCACAGAAGTTTCCATTGTTTTATGACTCTTCTTTTTTCTTGGGACCAACAAGGCTTATGGCAGCGAACACTACAGCCATGGCAGCAAGTACCAATGCTATTATTGTAAGTCCAGCTGGAGCACCACCACCAGAGCTTACTATACGCGCCCCGCCTTTAGACTCTGTTATGCGGACAATCCCTCTCATGTATGGGTGAGGTGCACACATGTAGTTGTACTCACCCAAGTCGTTGAATGTATATGTCCAGCTTTCTCCATGTGTAAGTAGGGGAGAAGCAAATGTGCTTGGACCACTCAGCGCTACAACGTTGTGTAGACCAGAAAACTCGCCAGACAAGTACGTGAAGACATCTTCGTTTACCCATTTTACGGTAGTACCGGGTTTTATGTCTAAAATTTTCGGGTAGAATGAGTTACCGATAATTTTAACTATTACTGTGTCAGCTGATGCGTCATATTTTACCGGAACATCAACATCTTCAGATCCAGGTGCGAAAGGAGATATAGTTCGTAACGCCTTAGTTTTGATTTCAGCTAGTTCTTCTTCAGTATTAAAGATCCCTTGTGAGTCGACTACCTTATCACTCTCTGAACCTCGTTCAGCAACAATCAGACCTATAGCTCCACGGTCTGTCGACCCAACTGCGTGCGATAGCATAGTGTAAGCGCCTTCATCATCTGGAACCCTGAATTCTATGACCCACGAGTCTGTAGGACCTGAAGTGACGCTTTGTCCACCGACCATCAGGTTCTTTGGATTACCCTGCCAGTAAACATAGTCCCAAAGAATACCAACGATGTGGAAAGTTGATACCAGGTTCGGACCAATGTTCAGATAGTTGATTCTTACATAGTCACCAGGTTTGGCTTTAATCGGTTCTTCAACATATCGGAATAACTTGCCATTGAATGCGGTGTACATTGGCTGACCTTGTCCGGTCACGGCATCTTTACCAGACGCATAGTATTCGTGTTGGTTCAAGAATATTTCAACATCAGGCTTGCGACCTAATTCTTCCTCAAGTTTATACTTCATCTTTGGACGCACAGTCATCATCCCGTACTGACCAAAGATCACGTGCATAGGTATTGCGTGTCCACCTGGAGCACAGTGGTATAAGAATACACCAGGCTGTACGGCTTTGAACACTACACTCGCCGAGTCACCGGGGGCGACTTTACCGACGTACTTCGATGTCTGTGTGTATGCGGCGTGGATGGATGCACCGTGTGGGATGTTGCCTTTGTTGACAATTTTGAATTCTACAATGTCACCTTCATCTAACACAATGTTTGGACCAGGAATGGTTCCATTTATGGTGAAACCATTGTACATGACACCGTTTCCCAAGTAAACCTCGCCTTCCTTTAGTTCAAGACGTATTTCTTTAGTTGGTTTTGTATCCTGAGGAACAAATCCTGTGCTACCTGCAGATAATGATGAGCGGTTACTTATAACACTTGAAAAAGTGGTTCCAGAAAAAGGTTCAGGGAAGACACTAATTGGTTCGTTTATTCCTGATTTTGTTGAAACAGTCTCTGTTTTGGTTTCCTTTTTCGCCGTGTCGGAAGTTTCAAGGGGAAGTATGGTTGCGATTTCCTGCTGACCCATGACCTGAGCAGCTGTCTCACGCATTTTGTTGAAATCGTGTTGATTTTTGATAGCTGATAATAATTCAGATGAAACAAGCGAGTTTTTCCGAGTTGTGTTTAACTCTACAAAAAACTTATTGTTGCACCAGTCACACGCTAGGGCGGAACTCGAAGTTATTAGCAGCAAGAGAAATAATAGCACTGCTTTTAATGTGAATGATTTCATGATGTTACTCCAATGATTTTTATGTGCACTTGTTACGAGATAAAGAGCTTAATGATAAATAAAGATATAAGACTCTTTTGTCTTAAATATAGAAACGTTGAAGCATTTTGTCAAACTAATAATGAAGAAAAGTTTCTTACCCTTACAAAACTCAAATCCTAACCTCACACTTCGCCTCATTTAGCAATTTCTAGGCTAGTAATTCGTAAATACTTGTTGGTCTTTTCGGAATTATACGAGGTGTTCATTAGTTTAATGACATGACAATAAGTAAAACTAACAGGTTAGTGGTTTATGGATTCCCACTACCCATTACCAAATAACCCATAACCCAATCAAATATGGACAGAAGAGAATATTTGAAAAAAACACTAGGTGGAGCTGCAATCTTAGGAGCTGCAGGAATGCTCACTCCTGAACCGATTTTCGGTAGTTCAGCGAATTCGGCTAAGCTGGCTTCATTGGCTAACCTTCCGATGGTTGATCATCACGGGGCATATACACTTGCAGATTTGCCATATCCTCACAACGCTTTGGAACCACATCTGGATGAACAAACAATGCGTCTGCACCATGGTATCCACCATCAAGGTTACGTGAATGGATTGAATAATGCACTAGGTAAATTGGCAGAAGCCCGTGAATCTGGTGACTATTCACTTGTCAAACACTGGTCTCGTGAAGTCAGTTTTCACGGCGGGGGACATTATTTACATACGCTGTTTTGGGGTGTCATGACACCTAATGGAGGCGGAGAACCTCAAAATGGAGCACTTAAAGCACAAATTGACCACGATTTCGGCAGTTTTGATAAATTCAAGGCTCATTTCTTGGCTGCATCAAACGCAGTTGAAGGTAGCGGTTGGGGGGTATTGGCATGGGAACCAGTTGGACAACGTTTGATTATCCATCAGGTAGAAAAGCAACAGGATATGTCCACTTGGTCTAATGTCCCACTGCTAATGGTCGATGTCTGGGAGCATGCTTACTATCTGCGCTACCAGAACAGACGTGCTGCTTACACAGAAGCTTTCATGAATGTTGTGAACTGGGAAGAAGTTGCTCGACGTTTTGAAGTGGCTAAAGGGTAGTTAACGCTGGTTTAACTGGAAATATCAGCATAAACAAAAAGCCCCGGTGGATTATCCATCGGGGCTTTTTTAGTGCAAGAAGTGAAGCCTAGACTTCGTTGTGGTTTAACTTACGGATGGTTATTCTTTCAGGAAGTTTCTAAGAACCGTTTGAAGAATACCACCGTTTCGATAATAATCAATTTCAACAATTGTGTCAATGCGGCTTTGAACCTCAAATTTCACAACTGTCCCGTCAGCTTTGGTAGCCGAAACCTTGATCATGTCTTTTGGTTTGGTCGTGTCATCAATTTCGATGGAGAAATTCTCGGTTCCGTCTAGTCCAAGTGATGAAGCAGAATCACCAGCTTTGTATTGTAATGGAAGAACTCCCATTCCCACAAGGTTGCTTCGGTGAATACGCTCAAAGGACTCGGCGATAACCGCTTTAACTCCAAGTAAATTAGTTCCTTTCGCTGCCCAGTCGCGCGATGAACCGGTTCCGTATTCTTTGCCGGCAAGTATAACCAACGGAGTTCCCGCAGACTGATACTTCATGCTGGCATCGAAAATGGATGTCACTTCGCCATTCGGGAAGTATGTTGTAAATCCACCTTCAGTTCCCGGAGCCAACTGATTTTTGAGTCGGACATTAGCAAATGTTCCGCGTGTCATGACGCGATCGTTGCCACGACGTGATCCATAGGAGTTAAAATCGTAGGCGTCAACACCATTTTCGATCAGGTATCGTCCCGCAGGTGAATCTTTTTTGATATTTCCAGCCGGAGAGATGTGGTCTGTGGTAATGGAATCGCCCACTTTGACTAATACACGGGCATTATTAATCGAAGTAATGGGCTCCGAATTCAATGACATGTTTTCAAAAAATGGAGGCAACTGAATATAGGTTGAGTTATCGTTCCATTCATACAAATCACCCCCTGTAATTGGAATCGCATTCCATTCTTCATTGGAGTCTGCAATTCCATCGTACATTTTATGGAATAAATCAGGACGAACGGCGTTGTCCAGATGAGCAAGAATCTCATCTGTAGTTGGCCAGATGTCTTTCAGATACACCTCTTCACCGTTTTTGCCCTTACCAATGGGATCTTTTGTCAGATCAATGTCAACGGTACCTGCCAAAGCGTAGGCTACAACCAAAGGTGGCGATGCCAGGTAGTTGGCTTTAACACTCTGATGGATTCGTCCCTCGAAGTTACGGTTTCCTGAAAGAACACCTGCCACGATCAGGTCACCTTCAGCGATTGCTTTTTCTACAGGATCAGGAAGTGGACCGGAGTTTCCGATACAGGTTGTGCATCCATATCCAACCAGATTAAAACCGATTTTGTTCAGATAGGGTGTAAGACCTGCTTCATCCAGATATTCGGTTACAACCCGCGAACCAGGTGCCAAAGAGGTCTTGACATACGGTTTAACAGTAAGACCCTTTTCAACAGCTTTTTTTGCTACTATACCGGCCCCAAGCATTACAGACGGATTGGAAGTGTTGGTACAGCTGGTGATGGCAGCAATAACCACATCTCCGTGCGACATTTCAACGGTCTGGCCGTTTCTGTAAATACCTTTACTGGCCAGTTTCTCCTGGGTCAGATTGAAACCCTTGGTCGCTTCTTTAACCACCAGCGATAAGTTGAATGACTCTTTCATAGAAGTCAATGCAACTCGATCCTGCGGACGTTTTGGTCCGGCGAGTGAAGGCTCAACCGTTGAAAGGTCTACATGCAGCGTATCGGTGAACATCGGATCTGGAGTGTCTGCCGTGCGGAACATGCCTTGAAGTTTGTAGTACTTCTCAACGGTGTCGACCAGTTCTTTCGATCTGCCGGTTCGTAATAAATAACGCAGCGACTCCTCATCAACGGGAAAGAATCCACATGTAGCCCCATATTCGGGCGCCATATTTGCAATGGTAGCTCGATCGGGAAGCGACATATTGCTTAAGCCTTCTCCATAAAACTCAACGAATTTACCCACAACGCCTTTTTTACGAAGCATTTCGGTAACAGTGAGTGTAAGGTCAGTTGCAGTCACACCTTCTTTGAGTTTACCGGTAACTTTGAATCCAACGACTTCCGGAATGAGCATGTAGATTGGCTGGCTTAGCATCACTGCTTCTGCCTCAATTCCTCCAACGCCCCAGCCCAGAATACCCAAACCATTGATCATGGTTGTGTGTGAGTCAGTTCCTACCAATGAATCCGGATAGATAACGTCCAGGTCGTCTTCTTTTCGACTCCATACCCCTTTTGCCAGATACTCAAGATTAACCTGGTGAACAATTCCACGTGCAGGAGGAACAACACTGAAGTTTTTAAATGCTTTTTGTCCCCAGCGCAAAAATTCATATCGCTCATGATTGCGCTCAAACTCGATTTTTGCATTGTGCATGAAGGCGAATTCCTGGCCGAACATATCCACCTGAACCGAGTGGTCAATGACGAGGTCAACGGGAACCGTAGGATTGATTTTCTTTGGGTCACCACCCATTTTCGCCATGGCATGACGCAATGCAGCTAAATCTACAACTGCTGGAACCCCGGTGAAATCTTGAAGTACCACGCGAGCTGGTTTAAACGGAATCTCTACATCGGCCGGATGATGTGGATCATAAGAAGCAAGGCGTTTTACGTCATCTTCGCTGACTACGTAGTCATCGCACTCGCGAAGTACAGCTTCAAGCAATACTTTTATAGAAAATGGAAGTCTTTTGACGTTTGTGAAGCCTTGATCTGCCAGGGCTTCGAGGCTGTAATAATATGCTTTTCCGCTTCCCGTTTCAAATACCTGCCGGGTACCTAACTTGTTTTTGCTCATGATTATCCGTTCAAATGGTTCCGATTGCGTTTGGACTATAAATAGAGACGGAAGTTACTAAAAAAAAGTGACAAAAGGGCAGGAGTTTAGGTCATTAAACCCTATTTCAGTGTGATTACCCACTGTTTCACTTGTCGTTAACTAACTCAACCCAAATATATTATTTTGGTTAGGCTCTCAAGATTTCGATAGCGTTTGACTATCTTCATAACAACAACCAACTAGTAAATTTCAATGTCACTAACCGTTGCCTTATTTGTTATAGCTATTCTACTACTGATCAGCATAGTGACCAGTAAGTTATCGACCAAATACGGTGTCCCAGCGTTGCTGATCTTTCTTGGAATAGGGATGCTTTTCGGATCGGATGGTCTTGAAATCATATATTTCGATGACTTTCAGGCAGCACAATCTTTGGGCATCATTGCACTACTGTATATACTCTTTTCAGGGGGACTGGACACCGACTGGAAAAAAGTAAAACCAATCGCTGGAACTGGAATGATACTTTCAACAATCGGGGTATTGGTTAGTGCAGCAAGCGTTGGTGTACTGGCAGCTTTTGTACTTGACATCAAAATCGTCGAAGGAATACTTCTTGGAGCAATTGTCTCTTCAACCGATGCCGCAGCGGTATTTTCTGTGCTCAGATCAAAATCTATCGGATTCAAGTACAGACTACAGGAGTTGATCGAGTTTGAGTCAGGTACTAATGATCCGATGGCGATTATTCTTACCATTGGAATTATTCAGTATATGACCATTCCAGACACCAGTGGATGGAGTTTTGTCATTCAGTTCTTTCAACAAATGGGCTTCGGTTTGGTGTTTGGTTATTTACTCGGCAAAGTCATAACCTGGCTCACAAATCATCTTGAACTTGGATATGACGGACTATATTCTGTACTGGCCTTGTCTTATGTGCCGCTGGTCTATGCTTTGACCGATTTTGTGGGAGGCAGTGGATTCCTGGCAGTGTATCTGGCTGGTTTGGTTATGGGAAACTCAACGTTTGTTCATCAAAAGAGCCTGATGAATTTTTTCGATGGACTTGGATGGTTGATGCAGATTGTCATGTTTATCACGCTCGGGCTTTTGGTCTTTCCCATTGAAATTGCCAAGGTCGCCCCTCAGGGTCTGGTTATCGCATTGATATTGATTCTAATTGGACGTCCCTTGAGCGTATTCACAAGCATGATGTTCTCTGGATTTAAAACCAGATCAAAGCTAATGGTTTCCTGGGTTGGACTCCGTGGAGCTGTACCAATTATTATGGCAACTTTTCCACTGGTTGCCGGTCTAGATCAGGCCTACCTCATCTTTACCGTGATATTTTTTGTGGTGGTAACTTCCGTTATCATCCAGGGAACTACCATCCCAATTGTTGCGAAATGGTTGCATGTAGATTCTCCGGCAAAAACGAAAACACGCTATCCGATTGAACTGGAGCCCTCAGTTGATACCAAAACAGCTCTAAAAGAAATTTTAATTGAAACGGGCGACTTCGCCGAAGGTAGACAGATTCTGGAACTTGGGCTACCTCAGAATGTACTGATCACACTGATAAACCGTGAAGGGAAGTTTATTGTACCCCGCGGTGATACCACCATTTTTCCGTCTGACAAGCTACTGATTCTATCAGAGAAGCAGAATATTCGGGAAATCAAGTTGTTGTTGAAGAATAAATCGTCGGTTTGATATGTTTTATCTTATGGAAAAAAGACGATTTATGTTAAATCCGAATCTGAATTCGCGTTCTGAAATGGACCCATTTTCAGATGCTATCAGGTAGGAGTCGTTCAAGGCTTGGGAGGTACTAAGAAACAGTTGAAAAACGTGTCCACCTGTTTCTATATCGTAACCAATAGCGATGTTGTGATTGTCTCTTTGGCCGGATAGCGCAGGAATAAACTGAAATGTAACGGCTCCTCTGGGCGAAACTTTATATCTGGATGACACACCCAGAGTAAAGTAGGTCGATTGATTCGGATCCTCAATTCTGACCTGATTGCCAACTCGATTGAAGTGAACAAATCCAGGAGACAGTTGAAGACTAAATCTATCTGTAACCTTTCTGGCAATGAGTAGAGAGGAATATATATTTAGCCTGTCTGAGATTGAATATCCATTCTGGCCCAAATTCTCCAAGTATGCATACTCAGAGGTATTCATGCCGAATCCTCCGCTGAACGAGACAGATACAGGCATCGAATCATCACTTAATTGGCTCAATACATGGTATCTTGCTGTAAAATCAACGATTTTATCAAAACTAGATCGTCCGAATCCTACAGATAGCTTGTCTGTAAGTCCATATTCAAAACTTAGCCTGATATTGGCACCGACATCGATACCCCACAAAGACTGATAACCGCTGTTTACATAGCCAAACGTGTGCATAATGGAGTAGTGGAGTTCGCCCTGTGCAAGATTATGGACAGTCAAGGCATTGATATTTCTTGGGGCCATAAATGTTTGTTCTACCTGACGAACTTGCTCAACCAGTTGTCTTTGTAGCTGAGCTGAGGCAGTGTTGGTTATGAAAAACAGAATAGTAACCAATAAACCAATACGAGAATATGTCATCATGGAGTCCTTGTCAATGTTGCTTCAAGTTTAATAGTCTGAACCTCACTCAATTCATAAAAAACTACCCTTGGAATTTGAATGTTAAAGTCGCTCAATTTTACAGTCCATTCCGCTTTAAGTAACAACTGATTTTGGCTAACCGGGGTGATGGTTCCTGGTATCTCCAGCATGTTAGATATTCCATGTAAAGTAAACATCCCTTTTGTGACCACACGCTGCGTTGTATGTGAACTCAAATCTATAGAAGGTGAGTATGTTCCGGTAAATTCGGCAAAAGGATATTTTTTTGTCTCCAGATAGGAATCTCTCATATGTCGGTTTCTAAGCTCTATTCCAGTATCCAACGTGTTCAAATCGATGTAAAAGTCAACTGAGTCCGTTGTTGCATGAATCAGCCCGACCAGGTTGGAACTTTTTCCTTCAAATTCGAGCATTGGAGCCCTTGATATGAATGTAACGGTGCCATTTTGAGTGAGATATTGCTGGGACTGGGCATTCACGGTGACCCACAAAACGGCAAAGGCAACGAGAACCAATCTGGTTTTGAGACATGTCATGATTTCGTGATGGTAACGGTATCCCCATTTCTGTTGACACTGTATTCAGGCAAATTTGAAGCGGCAGGTCCGCGAACTACCTGACCCGAAGTGTTGAACCGGGACCCGTGACAGGTGCACTCAAATAGTCCACTGGAAAAAGCCCAATTAGTTGAACATCCCTGATGGGTACAGACACTAGAAAATGCCCGGATTGTACTGCCATCAACATTAACTACAATCACCTGAGCGGCATTGACCAGCAACCAGCCACCAGAATTTTTCAATCCTTCAGTGGTTGATGTGTTTAAATTCACCGTTATGGTATTTCCGGAAATGGTGATGCCATTTGATCCTGATGGCGGAGGTGGTGTTGGCGCTGGGTCGGTTTCAGCAGCAGTAGGAGAACTGCACGACGAGAATGAAATCCCCAATGCAGCAAACAAGGCAACAGAACCCGCTGTTCTTAAAAAATCTTTCCTGGATACATCTTGGTCGTTCATTGTGTTATTTGTTTAAAGTTGTTATTACTCACACCTTGTGTAATTGGATATCACGTACAAGAACTACTTAATAACTTCACAAGATTCCAATTAGTTCACTAGTAAGTGCTGATTTTTATTTAATTAAGTCACGTTTATTGAAATGGGATCATTCATCAAATGAACCTTAACATAACGATGTCCATACATTCGATTTTTCACTCCGTACTTGTCCAACAAAAAAAGCCTCCCGGGTTAATCGGGAGGCTTTGACACAATGTTAATCCTGGATTACAATGCCTTTTCGGTTTCAGTGGTTGTATTTAAGCCTCTTCGCTTGAGAAGCGCATCAACAGACGGTTCCTGACCTCGGAAGTTTATGTAAGTCTGCATCGGATCCCCACTTCCTCCTGTGGATAATATCTTCTGCCGGTAATCGAGACCGTTTTCAAGGGTCAATCCGCCTTTTGACTGTATGTACGCAAACGCATCGGCAGCCAATACTTCACTCCATAAATAAGCATAATAGCTTGCAGAGTATCCAACAGACCAGATGTGGCTAAAGTACGCGGTTTTGTATCGTGGGGGGACATAACTCCAGTCTAAACCATATTTACCGAGCGCTTGCTGCTCGAAAGAAGCCAAATCGTCTGGAATTTCATTCTCTTTGAGCATGTGCCATTCCATATCCAGTAATGATGCAGCGATATACTCGAAGGTATCGAATCCCTGATTGAATGTGTTTGCAGCGATTACTTTATCAAGAAGTGACTTCGGTAGTGGTTCTCCTGTTTGATAGTGTCGGGCGTAGTTTTCTAGAACTTCCGGATGTATGGCCCAATCCTCTTCATAGGTAGAGGGAAACTCAACGAAGTCACGTGGCACTGAAGTCCCTGACACTGAAGGATACGTTACATTTGAGAACATGCCGTGAACGCCATGTCCCATTTCATGGAAAAGTGTGACCACGTTGTCAAAACTCACCAGTGTTGGTTCACCAGGCGCAGGAGACGGTATGTTCAACACGTTTACAACGACAGGCTTTGTCCCCAAAAGATGAGACTGAGGTACGTAGGAACTCATCCATGCACCACCACGCTTGGAGTCACGTGCATAAAAATCTCCATAAAAAATAGCCATCACCTCTCCATTGGAGTCCACCACATCCCAAACACGAACGGTTTCATGATATACGGGCAAATCGTTTCGTTCCCGGAACGTAACTCCGTACAACCTGTTCATGGTATAAAAGACTCCATGATTCAGAACACTTTCGAGTTCGAAATAGGGTTTGACTTCATTTTCATCGATATCGTAACGTTCTTTTCGCACTTTCTCGGCAAAATACTCCCAATCCCAAGGCTGAAGGTCATCTTGTAAACCCTGAGCACCCATAATCTCTTTAATCGCATTGGCTTCGTTTTGGGTGTTTCGCTTTACCGCAGGAAGTAAGTTGGTGAGCATGTTGATCACATTGTCGGGGGTTTCCGCCATTTGGGTCTGTACAGCGAAATGCGCAAACGTCTCAAATCCTAGGAGTCTGGATCTTTCTGCACGTAGTCGAGCCAATTCCATAATAATACTGGAGTTATCAATTCCCCCATTCAAACCGAGTCCTCTGTAAGCAGACGCCTCCCAGACCCTTTGTCTCATTTCCCGGTTGTTTAACGAGGTTAATATGGGCTGGCGAGTCGTATTCGTGATATTCAGTACATAGTTACCTTCGAGTCCACGCTGGGTAGCTATATGCGCCGCTGCGGCTAACTGACCTTGACTGAGTCCATCAAGCATGGATACATCATCAACTACTACTGCTCTTTCACGTGATAATTCAAGTACATTTTGATTGAATTGAGTGCTCAGGGAAGAAAGGCGCTCATTGATCTGGCGGATACGGTCTTTGTCTGTAGTACTCAACTGGGCCCCGGCCCTGACGAAATTGCGATAATAACGAAGTAGTACCTGACGCTCTTCTTCAGTTAAACCAAGTTCATCAATAGTATCAAGCAAGGACTTCACGCGGGCAAATAATTTGTCATTAAGCATGATATTGTCACTGTGAGCGGCTAGTTTTGGAGATAGCTCACGTTGAATCGCCTGAATTTCAGAATCGGTGTTGGCGGATGAAAGATTTGAGAAAATCCTGGATACACGCCCAAGTAGTGCTCCACTTTTCTCCATAGCAACTATGGTATTTTCAAAGGTCGGAGATTCGGAAAGATTCGCAATGGCTTCAATTTCAATTAAAGCTTCTTTCATACCAGCCTCGTAGGCAGGCATAAAGTGCTCATTTTTGATTGCCGCAAAGTCTGGAGCTTCAAAAGGTAAAGTACTTGGTCTAAGTAATGGATTTTCAGTCATTGTAAAGTAATTTTCCGCCTGGTTATGGTCAGATTTTTGTGAACTATGAATGGACAACAACAAGCCCGTCAGGATTACTCCCACCAGACCGGCTCTAAATCCGTAGTCATGTGATTTCAGTTTCATATTGTTATCAGAATGCTGGTACATAAATGGTTAACTGTTTGAACTATTCAGCTGAATATACTGAATGCGTCATTAATTACAGATGAAACAAGTGATTCAAAAAGACTTTTCTCACAAGATGTATTATCTCAAGTCACGCATTGAAAAACGTTTCGACCAATAATTCTGGATACCAGGACTTAAAAGAATTCCGGAAATTCCCTTTAATAACCAATTCGGAGTGCCCGGAAGTCCCATCCTGGTATTGAAATGACTTCTGCGCGAAAACAGTCGTAATCTTCGGAGGTGTTTTTTTTGTAACTCGTCCAGCTGATCAGCGGGTATGCGACCCACATTGGATTTCAAGCGATCTCTATGGACGGTGAGTAATTCGACAATTTCTGCTGATTGTACCCAGTGCAAACTCATGGCTTGTCCTCCAATTGGACTCATCACGCCCAGGGCATCGCCTACCAAAAAAACATGGCCATGATACATTTTTTCAGCACGATATTGATGAATTTCAAACTCACTGAACATGCTTTGTGTCTTGATATCGGGAAATAAACGCGTTCTTTTTTGGATGATCTCAAAAAATCTGTCCACATTGATGCTATTGAACTGGTGGTTAACTACCCATCTGCGAATACCGCCGGGTAAAGGGAATGATTCGGTTAAACCCTCAGTATTCAAAAAAATGGCAGCATCATTTCCGAAATCTGTGTTATCAGCAACGTCGGCCATTGCATATCTGAATGGATAAGTCCTGCCGATCCATTTGATTTCTGTCAGTCTCCTTACGGTACTGTGCATGCCATCGGCACCAATCAGAACGGCGCACTCATACCTATCAATGAGGTCGCCGGATGTGATTTCTATCTGAACACCTGAAGAATATTGATGTAGCGCTGTGAGAGTCCACCCACGAAGAAGGGTTGCGTGTTCAAGTGAATGTTCCAGAATTTCCTCAGTTTGAAACTGTGGAATTGTGAGCACCCGATCATGGGATTCGAGTCCTGAGGCCAGAGAAATTGAACCCACCTGAACTGAACCGACATGTGCCAATCCTCTGGTCACCGAAGTTCCTCGGGACAAAAACTCTTCTAAGATTCCGATATGTTTGAGAATTCGAAGCCCAGGGGGATGAATACCAATTGCGCGACTGTGAGTTCCACGCTCTGTTCGCTTTTCTATGATCAAAACCTGGAATCCGGCAAGTTCCAGCTGTTTGGCCATAACCAGACCAGTGGAACCTGCACCAATGAGTATCACATCAACTCGTTTCATACACAGATACCAATCTGAATGGAAAAAAACGATGAACTCGCCAATCTTCGGGTACTAAAGCGCTTAATTCGCCAGTTTCCAGGCTACGTCTGATGGATCGTCTGCCATCTGTATGGATGAAAGTCCAGCCTTTATAGGGCAAAGAGATAACTGAAAATCCGATGTAGGCCCACATAGATCGTTCAATATCATTCATCATGGCAACCGTGTTAGTCCTATCTGCAATTTCCTGATGTAATACTCTGATTTGGTGGTCTTCCAGATGATGCAACAAGTGATTGGAGATCACAAAATCAAACTTTTTATCAGGGGGAACTTCATGCAGGTAACACGGAATAAACCGGGTATCCGGATCCATCTTCCTGCTGTTGAAGTATTCATTTACCACTGGATTAGGATCTATCCCGGTTATTTCAATTGAATATCCGTCTTTTTCCGCCAGTTTCTGGATATATCTGCTGTTATCCATGAGTCCGCAGCCAACATCCAGTAACGTATATTTTCTCGTCCCGTCTTTTAGATGTGGTTGAATGGTACGTTTGTAGATCCGACACCAGTTGGAAAACATTTTGTTCACAAAACCAAACTGTCTGTAGGTTCTCAGTAATTTTACCGGATCACAATCAGGATCATCCATCAGTTCGGTAAGCGTTCTATCTCTCTTCATGCCTACGGGTTAACAGGAAAACAGAGCTAAGGTACCCAGTTCAACGGTCAATCCTGGACCAAAAGCCATGGCTACAACGGATTGTTCGTTATGTGTAGCGCGTTTTCTCCATGCATCCAGGACAAACAGGATTGTGGCACTACTCATATTACCGAAATTACCCAATACTTCGCGTGAGGGAGAAATGGATGATTCATCAAGTTCCAGTTCAGCCGAAATTTTGTCCAAAATTGCCCTGCCCCCCGGATGAATGGCCCAATTTTCGATACTCTGAATGCTTAAACCTGTTTTCTCAAGCAATGGATTCAACAATTCACGAATGCCCGAAGACAAAATATCAGGTATATAGCTGGATAGTACCATGTCGAATCCGTTATTTCCTATGGTCCAGGCCATGTCACCTGCACCCTTCGGAACCAGTTGCGTATTGAGTTCTTCGATTCTGAATCCACTTTTCATCGTTTTTTCAGCGCTGCCACTTACGATTACGGCCGCACCTCCATCGGCAAATACCGATGTGGATATCAAGCTATCTGCATCGGTATTGAATTTAAGATGCAAGGTGCACAACTCGACTGACACAACAAGTACAGTGGCTTTTGGGTCAGATTCAATCATCGTTTTTGCCATTCTTAAAGCGGGAAAAGCAGCATAGCATCCCATGAAACCGATGTGATATCGTTGAACGGATGGATTCAGTGAACACGCATGTACGATATCCAGATCTGGCCCTGGTGCATAGAAACCAGTGCAGGAAACAGTGATGACGTGTGTGATTGAGTCGGCCCGTACGCCAGGCGTTTCCGATATCACCCGCTGGGCCAGGTTTGTGAACAATTTGCTAGCCTCACGTTGATAAATTTCATTCCGCTCTGCCGTACCTGGTGTTTTTAGTGTCTGGGTATCAGCATCAAAAAAAAGTCCATCGGCTGAACCCGAATCACCGAAATCAGGGATTACACTGTACCTGGCGTCAATTCCTGAATTTTTGTAGATGTGATGAATCGCAAGACCGACGCGCCGGTCTTCTCCCAGATGGCTCTTTAGAAAGTCCCTAACAAACGTCTGTTCATATCTGATTGAAGGTACTTCAGTAACGATGTGGTTGATGTAGGCAGGCATGGTACTCCTTTGCTAATGTATACAAAAGTAACATAGAACATTTATCGGAGGGTTCCACGAATCATTTTTCGAGAGAGGATATCAAATCTAAGGTTGTGAAGGATACCTGCTACGGTTAATCCGGCAATGAGTCCTATCCAAAGTCCCGTGGGGCCCCACCCAAGCGTAACGCCGAGCAGATAACCCAAAGGTAGTCCTATTATCCAGTAGGCAATCAGATTCACATACATTGGAATCTTGGTGTCTTTGAGTCCGCGGAGTGCACCCAGGCCACTCACCTGGAGCCCATCGGATATCTGGAAAATGGCTGCCAGGTAGATCAGTTGCACTGCGAGGTTCTGAAGCTCGGTATCGTCGGTATATAATCCGGTCAGGAATCCAGGGAAAAGCGACATCAACAGGGCTGTCAGGGTCATGAACAACGCTGCGATAACCACTCCTACTTTACCACTGAATCTTGCTTCCTCGGGGCCTGACCTTCCCATGGTTTGTCCAACTCGTACCGTAATGGCTGCTGATAGTCCAAAAGCGATCATGAAGGTTACGGATGCGATATTGATAGCTATCTGGTGACCCGCAACCGCATACGTTCCCAAGGATCCCATGATCAATGCCACCACCGCAAACATGGTAACTTCCATACACATGCTAATGCCAATAGGCACACCAATTCGAATGAGTTCGTAGATGTATTTTTTTTCGGGCAATTTCACATTTTGGAATATTTCGAATCTTCGAAATGATTTATTGTGATAGGTGTAGATAAATAAGCTCAAAAACATGACATGCATCACAATGGCAGACGCATAACCCGTACCAATTGCACCCATTTTTGGGAAACCCAGTTTCCCATACATCAGTGTATAGTTCCAAAAAATATTGAAGAACAGTCCGAGTAAAGAGATATACATAGCCGGTTTTGTCACTGAAATCCCTTCATTGAAGTACCTGAGAGACAGGTATAAATATAGCGGCAAAATTCCCCAGCTGATTCCATCCATATAGCCCAGGGTAAGCGGAATGATTTCAGATTCCACCTCAAGATATCCAAGTACAGGTCCCATGTTTCTGAGAACAAGTATTGCAGGAATTGCGATACATACAGCCAGCCACATCGACTGCCTGGTTGTTTTTCCGATCAGAGAGAAGTTACGGGAGCCAAAGTGCTGTGCTACAATCGGGCTTACGGCCATAAGTATTCCGGCGCCCAGAATGAACACAGGCATAAACAAACTTCCGCCTACTGCAACAGCTGCCAGATCCCGGGGACTTAGATTCCCGGACATTACGGTGTCAACGACGCTCATCGAGATCTGTAGTAGGTTTCCGATGATAACAGGAAGTCCAATGTGCATCAGAAGCCTGAATTCTTCTTTGATTCGTACACGGTTTGGATGTGATTTAAGTCGGTGAAGCATCAGTTGTAGGGTTTAATACCCACCAATTCTTTGTAGATATGGGGTGTTTTTACCCGGGAAAACATAAATTGAAAGGGTTCGGAAAATTTTGCCAAATATACGAGGATACGAATCGACAGTTGATGTTAAATTCAGATAATATCCGGGTTCTGTATCGTATACGATAATGTTTATTGATCTGGAACCTGCTCAGTTGGAGACAAGGGAATCAGGCGATCAGATTTTTCAATCCGGAAGGGTCTTTACCTGAAAGTATATGAATAACCGAATTAGCTGCCATCATTGCCATGGTCAATCTGGTTTCATGGGTTGCTGATCCGATATGGGGCAATAACATCGTGTTGGGAGCGGTAAGAAGATCGGGGTGAATTTCAGGTTCTTTTTCAAAGACGTCGAGTCCCGCACCTGCAATTTTATGTTCATGAAGAATCCGAGCCAACGCGGCTTCATCGATCAATGGACCCCGTCCGGTATTAACGATAATGACTTTAGGATCCAGTGCCTCCAGCCGTTGTTCATTGATGATATGATGTGTTTGTGGAGTTAACGGGCAGCTTAAAAAGAGGAAATCAATCTTGCCCAGCAATTCATCAAGATGATTGATAAATGTGGCATCAAGCTCAGATTCAGATTGTGAATCAATTCTATTCCTGTTGTGATAAAGAGTATGAATCCCAAAACCCTTCAAACGGCGCGCGATCGCTTTCCCTATTCTCCCCATGCCAATTATTCCAGCTGTTTTGCCAAACAATTCGGTGCCTACAAACCCAAAAGGATGCCAGCCATCAAACTCCCCAGCCCTGAGTTGGTTTTCTGCAGCTCGAAGGTGTCTGGATACGGAAAGTAAAAGTCCCAGAGCGATATCAGCCGTTGCTTCAGATAACACATCGGGGGTATTGCATACTCTGATACCGAGCGCTTTGGCTGCAATTAGGTCAATATTATTGAATCCGACAGCATAATTTGCAACGATACGGAGCTGTGGATTTTCCTCCATGACCTTTCGTGAAACGGGATTGGAAAGCATGGTAATGGCACCATCAAAACCTTGTAAAGCATCTGTAAGCTCCTTTTGGGTATCCAAACGTCCCCTTTTGCCAACATGGACTTCAAATTTGGAAGATCTCAGGTAGTCGATAGCATGTTCATCGATGGGTTCTGTGACTAAAACCTTCATAATGTGATTCATCCATCAGTCTTTTATTTCAGTAATCTCTGCATCACTCCACATGCGCTCGATACCGTAGAACTCGCGCATGTCCCTTAGGAAGATGTGAACAACCACATTGACGTAATCCAGCACAATCCATCGATTGGTGTTATGGCCTTCTTTTCTCCAGACATACTCCCCAAACTTTTTCTTGGTGTCTTCGGTAACCCGGTCGGCCAGGGCTTTTACCTGAGTATCGGATAAGGCGTGACAAACAATAAAATAATCGGTTAGAGTCGTGATTTTACGGACATCGAGCTTTACAATATGTTCTGCTTTTACCGACAATAAGGCCTCGGAAATGACGGCAATCAGTTCTTCAGCTGATGGTTTTTGCAATGGGGAAACGTTTACGAACTCACTCATGAAAAGGACTTTATTGAAGGTTTAATTGATTGTAGTCGAAGCCAATCACAACGGTGGCATCAAGATAGAATCCTGTAGCTACCTCCCTGATGATTTGATCCTCGCTGATTCCAAGCGCAATAGCCACACGCCTTGCATTTTCAAGATTCCCGCTTCGGTCGATAACGAAGGTATTTTGAACATCAAACGTCTCAAAATTACCAGACTCTACTACATCGAATCCGCTTTGCCTCAGTTTATTCGTAAATCTGGAGGCTACTCCTGAAACGCCACACCCATTCAATACCTGAATCTGAATCACATCGCTGATGAGGTGGGAAGCGGTAGCGTCGCGTTCAGTAATGATTCTTGGAGTGAATAAACGAGTCAGCAACGCCCCAAGCAGTACAACCAGGACTAGAGTTAGGAATCCGATTGTCGGGTTAATCCAGGGCCCATTTGAATCCTGATTCTTTTTGCTTGATGCGGACATTAATCAGATCAAAAGGGGAAAGGGGAGTACCTGCCTCGGCCATAGTATGGCGAGTAACCCCCACCGAAGGGTCCACCATAGTATCCCATTGGGTTTGGATTTTGGCTAAAATGGAAGCTGATATTCGTTTTCTCGTTGATTGCGTAGTTGAATTCCGCATTGCGAATGAAAACACGACCTGATTGATTCATGCCTGGGAGTGCTGATCCAAAAGGAGAGTGGGCAAATGCAACATCCAAACGCCCAAACATTTTCTCGTTGAACTGCATGCTAATCGTATTCGTGTACATGTTTTGGTTGTACATCTGGCCGCCAAAACTACCAAAGCTCATTTCGTAGGAGTGGTTCATCTGAAGACTGGAAAGGCCAAATTGTCCTTGATTATATACATCAGGTTTGTTCAACATAATCGTGGGTCCCATCAACAGATAAGGACTGGGTAGTTCCCGGCGTAGTTGTGCTTTAGCACTTGGCGCCAGGGCAGTGAGCCCGACGAGCAGTAAAAAAATACCAATAATATTCTTCATAATGTCGGAATTAAGTTGAAACGAAAGTACATACATAACGACCCTAAAAACGAAAAAATTTTAGTAAAAAGCTACTTTTTTTGCGGAGGTGGAGGGATTCGAACCCCCGATACACGTGCGTGTATAACGGTTTTCGAGACCGCCCCGTTCAACCACTCTGGCACACCTCCCGGTGTAGACTTGTCATCTGCTCCCAAAAACCTTATATTAGCCATATTTTTCGTGATTAGAAAGTGACATTTACACCATTTTTCTGATTTCGATTTCGCACCATCTATCAAAAAGCTTCCGATGAAACTTACTGATTTCCGATACGAATTTGATAAAATCAAAGTACCTTCTTATCCGGTAGAACCAAGAGATGCATCCAAATTGATGGTGATTCACCGAGCCGCCAAAACCATCACACACGAGACCTTCTCCGATATCCACAAGTATCTGAACCCTGGCGACTGCGTTGTTTACAACAACACAAAAGTATTCCCGGCACGTTTGAAGGGCAAAAAAGAGAAGACCGAAGCCAGTATCGAGGTTTTCCTACTCAGAGAGTTACAGCCAGAAAACAAGCTTTGGGATGTATTGGTTGAGCCTGCCCGTAAGATCAGAATTGGGAACAAGTTGTATTTTGACGAGGATCTGGTAGCAGAGGTTGTTGATAATACGACCTCACGTGGAAGAACTATCCGTTTTTTGTACGATGGACCCAATGAAGAACTGTACGAAACGCTCGACAAGATCGGGGAAATGCCACTTCCCCCTTACATCAAACGCAAGCCAGAAGAAGAAGACAAGCATCGTTATCAGACCATATTTGCCAAAGAACGCGGTGCAGTAGCTGCTCCAACAGCCGGGATGCATTTTACCGAAGAACTGGTTCAGAAGCTCGTCGACAAAGGGGTGCATATGGTTCCAATCACGCTTCATATAGGGTGGGGAACTTTTAGGCCTGTTGAGGTGGAAGATCTTACCAAGCATCGGATGGACTCAGAAAATTATTACATCAGTGAAGAAACCTCTGAGATTATCAACAAGACCCTGGACAGCAAGAAGCATAAAGTCGTGGCCATTGGTACCTCTGCAGTCAGGGCGATAGAAACCAGTATCACTGCCAGTGGACACTCGAAACCAAGTTTTGGATGGACCGACAAATTTATTTATCCACCGTACGACTTCAAGGTAACGGAAGGTTTGATCACCAATTTCCACCAGCCCGAGTCTACTTTACTGATGCTGGCCGGTGCCTTTTGTGATTACGAATTCCTGATGAAAGCCTACCAGGAAGCAATCGACAAGAAGTATCGTTTTTACACATTTGGTGATGCCATGCTGATTCTTTAGGCACTATGTTGGATCTGAGTGTAATTATCCCTGCAGCCGGATCCGGTTCCCGTTTGGGAAGTGAAATACCTAAGCCGTTTATTCACATTGGTGGGAAAACGATCCTTGAACATACATTAGAGCGCTTTGATAAACCTGAACAGGTTCGGGAAATCCTGGTCCCCGTTTCTAAAGACTGGCTTGAAGCCGCTAAAATATCGGTCAAACCAGAACAGTTCAGTGTTCCGATCCGATTTCTGGAAGGTGGTGCAGAACGCATGTACTCGATCCAGAATGCCCTGATCACAGTAGATCCCGGGTGCAGATACGTGGCTATTCACGACGCGGTACGCCCCTTCTTTTCGGATCAACTTTTTTACGCACTCATTGAACTGGTCCGAGAGCACGGAGCGGTAATCCCGGGTGTTGCGGTGACAGATACTATAAAAATGGTGGACAACTCGCATAGAGTAACTGAAACACCAGACAGATCCAGTTTGTTTGCTGTTCAGACTCCTCAATGTTTTCGGTTAGACTGGATCCAAAAAGCCTATGGCAAAGCCGTTGAATCTGATACCTTTGGCACAGATGACGCTGCTCTTTGCGAACAGGCCGGATACCCGGTGTATGTGATTCCAGGTGAGCGGGACAACTTTAAGATTACCTGGGCTGAAGACCTGGAAAAAGCTCGTATCAAACTGATAAAACAGGAAAAAAGATGATCAGCGACATTCGAATCGGTTATGGGTATGATGTACATCAGTTTGCTGAAAATCGGGATCTGATACTGGGTGGAATCGCCATTCCTCATCCGTTTGGACTTCTTGGACATTCGGATGCAGATGTCCTGTTGCATGCCATAACTGACGCAATTCTTGGAGCGTTGGCCCTTGGTGACATCGGAACACATTTTCCAGACACCGATTTAGCATGGAAGGGTGCAGATAGTGCTGAATTACTCAGAGCAAGTTACAAGTTGGTCACGGATAAAGGCTATCGGGTTTCTAACATCGATGCAACGGTAGTTGCCGAGGCTCCCAAGCTAAAACCATACATCCCCGAAATGTCGCGACGCATTGCGGATATACTTCGAATTTCTGCAGACAGGGTGTCGTTGAAAGCGACTACCTCCGAAAAAATGGGATTTGTTGGTCGTTCTGAGGGTTTAGCAGCAATGGCAACCGTATTAGTCATCAAATAGATAGTTCATATGGACGCGTTAACATCAGACCTGATTGAACTGATCAAGACACTTCCAGTGCTCAGTATATATACGGTATTTTTTCTGATTGCCTACCTGGAAAATATCATTCCTCCTATTCCAGGTGACGTACTGATTGTTTTTGGAGGGTATCTCGCTGCCGATGGACTGATCGATTTTACTACAGTTTTATTACTGACAACAATAGCATCTGTTTTTGGGTTTATGTCCATGTATTATGTGGGCCACCGATGGGGATTAGAAATCAACCGGAAGCGCCATCGATTCTGGTTGTTTCGTTACCTGGATTACAAATACATGACCCGGGCTCAGAATTGGATGAATCGCTGGGGACAGGGCGTAATCATCGCAAATAGATTTTTGGCAGGTACACGATCAATCATATCACTGATTTCAGGAATTAGTCATACCAACATCAGGAAAACCATACTAAGCAGTTTTTTGAGTTCACTACTTTGGAACTCGGTATTGCTGGGTAGTGGTTGGTTCATCAAAGAAAATTGGGAATTGATAGGTAGCTATTTGTCGTATTACAGTTGGGCAATATTGGCATCCATCGTATTGTTTGTGTTCATCAGATGGTGGATGTATCACAGTTTTAAGAAACAGGCCCAAGATGAAGGCTCCAAACACGATACGATTAAGTAATCAAACTAAAAATATTTATTGACAAGCATATAACTTGTGCTTATTTTTGGAGTCTTTCCGTAAGCGCTGGTGTAGCTCAGTTGGTAGAGCAGCGGTTTTGTAAACCGCCGGTCGTAGGTT